>CACHEI010000007.1 GCA_902578815.1 uncultured SAR116 cluster alpha proteobacterium
CCGTCAGCGTATCGACCAACCGCATTCACCTTTTTGACTTTCAAGGCTATCAACTTATTTGAATTTGCCGCTATCCACCTGCGCTTAGGCTGGATTGGACTGGATGTCATTAGACAAAAGATAAAATAAATTTCCATAAAATCCCATATAGACAGGGGGTAAATGGTCATTCGCTAGTTAATGCTAGTTAGCAATGTAGAGAGAAATGGCGGAGGGGAAGGGATTCGAACCCCCGAAAGGAATTTCTTCCTTTAACGATTTAGCAAACCGCCGCCTTCAGCCACTCGGCCACCCCTCCGCCGGGGATTGCGCACAAGAGGGCCACAACACTCCCTCCGCCCGCACTAAACAATTCACGGCGTATGCAGCCACATTCGTAGCTTTGAAAACCGATGCTGTCAAATCTGAAATCAGTTGATCAGCGGTTTTGGCAAAGCGTTCCACGGTAGCTGGTCACGGCAAGCCAAGGCGGCTTTTCAGACGTCCCAGATAAGTCTCATCCATCGAGCCTAGTGCGGAGAATCTGATTCACGATCCCAGGATTGGCCTGACCGCCGGATTGTTTCATTACCTGCCCAACAAAAAAGCCGAATAGCTTTTCTTTGCCTGCTCGATATTCAGCAACCTTGTCCTCATTCGCCGCAATCACCGCGTCGATCAACGCTTCGATCACGCCGCTATCCGAGACCTGCTTGAGACCCCTTTCCTCGATAATGCTGGCTGCGTCTCTACCAGTCTTGAACATAACAGCAAAGACATCCTTTGCGATTTTGCCGGAAATCGTGCCATTGCTGATCAGTTCGACTAAGCCACCAAGGCTTTCTGGAGTAACTTTACATTCAGCCAAAGTCTGGCCAGATTTGTTCAGAGCGCCAAACAGTTCCACCGTCATCCAGTTGGCAACAAGCTTGCGATCATGTCCATGGCTCGCCGCCTCGTAAAACAATGCGGTTTCCCTTTCGTCGGTAATCACCGCTGCATCATAGGCAGATAGACCATAGTTATCGGTCAGCCGGTCCTTGATCTGGTCCGGCAGTTCCGGCAGAGCCGCTGCCAGTTCGTCGACCTCATCCTGCGAAATCACCAGAGGCAGCAGATCAGGATCAGGAAAATATCGGTAATCATGCGCATCTTCTTTCGAACGCATCGTCCGAGTGGTGCCAGTGGTTGTATCAAACAGCCGCGTTTCCTGGTCAATCTCTCCGCCATCCTCAAGAACCTCGATCTGGCGCACCACCTCGAAATCAATCGCCTGCTGAATGAACCGCAGCGAATTCAGATTCTTGGTTTCAGTACGTGTGCCGAGCGCCTCTCCCGGACGCCGCACCGACACATTCACATCCGCCCGCAACGATCCCTCTTCCATATTGCCATCACAGGTTCCCATATAGCGCAGAATTGAGCGCAGTTTACGCACATAGGCCACCGCATCGATTGAGGAGCGCATGTCCGGTCGCGAGACAATCTCCATCAGGGCCACACCGGTTCGGTTCAGATCGATGTAGCTTTTGCTTGGGTGCTGGTCATGCATGGATTTTCCAGCGTCCTGTTCGAGATGCAGGCGTTCGATCCCAATATCACGGCTGCTTCCGTCAGGCAGATCAATGCTAAGCATGCCCTCACCAACAATCGGCTGTTTGAACTGACTGATCTGATAGCCCTGCGGCAGATCGGCGTAAAAATAGTTTTTCCGGTCAAAAACACTTACAAGATTGATCTTGGCCTTCAAGCCAAGACCTGTCCGCACCGCCTGGCGCACACATTCACGGTTGATCACCGGCAACATTCCTGGCATCGCGGCATCAACAAGCGATACATTCTGATTGGGATCTGCACCGAAGGTGGCTGAAGCCCCAGAGAACAGCTTGGCATTGGAAAAAACCTGGGCATGCACCTCCAGACCGATGACAACCTCCCAGTCACCAGTCGCACCGCTGACAAGATTGCTAGTCATTATACACCTCCTGCACGCCGGGTCGGATTTGCAACAAAGCCGGCGGCATCCTCAAGCACTTGGCCGGCAGCATAAAGTGTCGCCTCATCAAAGGGCCTGGCCAGAAGCTGCAACCCAAGTGGAAGGCCATCGCCATTCATCCCGGCCGGCACCGCCATTCCGGGCAATCCGGCTAGATTGGCCGGAACGGTAAAGACATCGTTAAGAAAATTGGTTACTGGATCATCCACCTTACGGCCAACCGGAAAGGCGGCACTTGGTGTTGCCGGCGTCAAAATGGCATCGACTGTTTCAAAAGCCGTGTCAAAATCATTGCGAATCAGCCTGCGAACACGCTGCGCCTTTAGGTAGTAGGCGTCATAATATCCAGCAGACAGAACATAGGTGCCAATCATGATGCGGCGCTGCACCTCCTCGCCAAAACCTTCGGCTCGAGTCAGCGCATACATCTCATCCAGCGAATCCGCCTCAACACGCTTGCCGTAACGCACACCATCATAACGGGCCAGATTTGACGACGCCTCAGCGGGTGCAATGATGTAGTAGGCGGGCAGCGCATATCTGGTGTGGGGCAGCGAAATATCGACCAGCTCAGCCCCGGCAGCGCGCAGCCAATCCTGTCCATGTTGCCAGATGGTGGTAACTTCGGGATCCATGCCATTTATAACATATTCGGAAGGAATGCCAATCTTCATGCCCTTCACACCCATCATAACCGCGGCAGACAGATCCTGCAGTGGCACATCAGCCGAAGTTGAATCCTTCGGATCAAATCCCGACATTGCCTGCATCATCAGCGCATTGTCAGCGACATTCCGGCTGAATGGACCCGCCTGATCAAGCGAGCTGGCAAAAGCGATAATTCCCCATCGCGAGCAACGACCGTAGGTTGGCTTCAGACCAACGACTCCGCAAAACGCGGCTGGTTGACGGATAGAGCCACCTGTGTCAGTGCCTGTGGCTAGAAGCGCCGACCGCGCTGCGACAGCCGAGGCCGAGCCACCCGATGAGCCACCAGGCACAAGATCTGTACCGTCAGCAGTCTGCCACGGATTGATTGCAGGCCCGTAGGCGCTTGTCTCATTCGCCGATCCCATAGCGAATTCATCACAATTGAGCTTTCCAAGCATGACCCCACCCTCACGCCAAAGATTGGCCGTTACGGTGCTTTCATAAGTCGGGGTAAACCCTCTCAGAATATTGGAACAGGCGGTACTGCTGTAGCCGGCAGTGCAGAAAAGATCCTTAACGCCAATTGGCACGCCCTCAAGCAGACCAGCCTCACCTTTGGCAAGTCTGGCATCCGAAATGGCGGCCATTTCAAGTGCGTGTTCGGCGGTTAGCGCCACATAATTATTCAGCCCGGCTGTCTCCTCTGCCGCCGCAATATAGGCCGAGGCAAGCTCGACTGCTGAAATCTCGCCGGCATGCAGCGCAGCACGCGCCTCAACAGCGCCAAGATCGAGTATGTCCACCATTATTCGACCACCTTTGGCACAACAAAAAAGCCACCTTTTGTTTCTGGAACATTAGCCAGCACGTCATCAATACGGTCACCGTCTGTCACAACATCTTCACGCATTGGCAACGAATGGCCAGTAACACTTGCCAGTGGCTCCACATTATCGGTGTTAACCTCATTAAGTTCATCGACCCACGAGAGGATTCCATTCAGTTCGGTGGCAATTGCCTGCCGGCGCTCATCCGACACATGAATGCGTGCAAGACGAGCGATTTTGGTAACTGTGGTCTTGTCAACAGACATATCACTGTGCTTTTTGCTGTTATCGAAAATTTAATGACAGCAACTATCATTCAGAATGCCGATCTGCAAGCTTAACCATGTAAAAGACGTGATTTCTGACGGCCAACGCCTACTTGGGCTGGATATTGGCAAGAAAACCATTGGTCTTGCGCTTTCCGACAAAAGTCTCGCCATTGCGTCGCCGGTGAAAATCCTGTGGCGTAGCAAATTTACCCCCGATGTGAACTCAATTTTTGAGTTTGCCGATACCGAAGAGGTTGGCGCGATGGTTTTTGGCTGGCCGGCAAACATGGATGGAAGTGCCGGTCCACGCTGCGACTCGGTGCGTGACTTCGCTCATGCAATGATGCGTATCCGTAACATTCCCGTAGTTTTTCAGGATGAACGGCTTTCGACACAGGCGGTGGAGAGCGCCATGGTCGAGGCCGATATGACCCGGGTAAAACGTGCCCGGCGCCGCGACGCTCTAGCCGCGGTCTGGATACTGCAATCGGCACTTGACCGGTTGCATGATAACCGGATTATCTCAACCTCCCCCAGCCCGTGATTTCGACGCAGATATCTGCAGCACCATATTGAATAGGGCTAGACCAGCCATAGCGGTTTGACCTATAAGCTGATTTTCATGACCAAATCGACCGATACCACCTCTGCGATCGCTGTCTCGTCGCTGCATGCGAGTAATGCAGCGATGCTGCCAACACGGAATCTCCTCGGCATTGAGGGAATGAACCCTCTTGAAATCCGCTCCTTGCTCGACCGCGGCGACCAGTTCGCCGATGCGATGCAGCAATCCGGCGATGATCTAAGTCCACTGAGTGATGTTCTGCGGGGCAAGACAATTATCAACCTGTTCTATGAGAATTCAACCCGAACGCGCGTTTCCTTCGAGCTTGCGGCGAAAAGGCTTGGTGGGGCAGTACTGAATATCGCCGTTGCCGGATCATCGGTGAAAAAGGGCGAGACGCTTTTGGATACAGCGACAACACTCAACGCGATGCACCCGCATATTCTTGTCGTACGTCACAATTGCTCTGGCGCAGCACGGCTGCTTAGCCATCAAGTTGATGCCGCGGTGATCAACGCTGGGGACGGGCGGCATGAGCACCCCACCCAGGCATTGCTTGACGCGCTGACAATCCGGCGCAGGGTTGGCCACATAGAGGGGCTAAAGATTGCCATCTGCGGAGATGTCGCCAATAGCCGCGTTGCACGTTCCAATATCCACCTGCTTGGCACGTTAGGGGCTGAGGTTCGCCTTGTCAGCCCGGCAACCCTTCTGCCCACCGGGATCGAACAGATGGGAGTAAGCATTGCCACCAACCTTCAGGAAGGCATCTGCGATGCAGATATCGTGATGATGCTTCGCTTGCAGACAGAACGCATGGCCGGCACTGAGACGCCATCCCAACGCGAATATTACAACCTCTTTGGCCTTGACCGCTCAAAATTGATGCGGGCAGCACCCAATGCCCTGATCATGCACCCCGGTCCGATGAATCGCGGGGTCGAAATTGACTCGGCGATGGCCGATGACGCGCAGAAAAGCCTGATCCGCACCCAAGTGGAAATGGGCGTTGCCGCCCGCATGGCTTGCCTTGAGGCGATGGCTGTCAATCTGGCCAGCGAGACCGAAAAACGGGGAAATGGGTCATGACCGATATCCTTTTCACAAATGTCCGCCTAATCGACCCCTCGCAGAATTTGGATGCTAGCGGCCAGCTTGCGATCACCGATGGTATAATCAGCGCCGTTGGTGCAGGAACGGCTGACAGCAATTCAGCCAAGGCCGACAAGGTCATTGATTGCAGGGGCGCTTGCATTGCACCCGGTCTTGTTGATATGCGGGTGCAGACAGCCGATCCCGGATCAGAGCATCTGGAAGACCTTGCCACCCTGCTAGCCGCAGCTGCGGCGGGGGGCATCACTGGACTTGGGTGCCTACCAAACACGCAGCCGGTGATCGATAATGCGGCGATGGTCGACTCGCTTGGCCTGCGGGCATCTCGCGCGACAGGACCGCGCCTGCATATATACGGCGCCGCAACCAAGGGGCTTGCCGGCAAGGAAATGGCCGAACTCGGATTGATGGCAGAAGCTGGAGCGGTGGCCTTCACCAATGCGACAACAAGCATCGGCGATACTTTAGTAATGCGTCGGCTGCTTACATACGCCAATATGCTTGACAAGCCAGTGATCCAGCATTGTGAGGACTCCAGCCTTGCAGCTAATGGTGAGATGAATGAGAGCGAGACCTCGACTCGTCTTGGTCTTATCGGCATTCCAGCGATTGCTGAAGCCGTGATCGTCGAGCGGGACATCCAGCTGATGCGTCTGACAGGTGCACGCTATCATGTTGCACATCTGTCCACGCGGGCTGGTATTGATGCTGTGCGCCGAGCGAAGGCCGACGGTCTGCCGATTACGGCAGACACGGCACCACCCTATTTTCTGCTTAATGAAATTGCTGTTAGCACCTATGACACCGCCTTCAAACTTTCGCCCCCCCTGCGGTCAGAAGATGACAGGCAGGCAGTAATCAAGGCGATTGCCGATGGCACCATCGACGCTATTGCCTCGGACCATGTGCCGGTTGATGGTGATGCAAAAGCTCAGCCATTCGGCCCTGCCCAGCCGGGTGCGTCTGGTTTGGATACGCTGCTTGCCCTGACAATGACGCTCGTCCAACAGGACCAAATTTCTTTGCTGCGAGCGTTTGAGGCATTGAGCCTTGCTCCTGCGACCATCCTTGAAGTTACCGGTGGCACCTTGCTGCCCGGCGCCGCAGCAGATATAGTAGTGTTCCGTCCAAATAGCGGTTGGCTAGTGCATGGCGCTGATTTTAAGTCGCTGTCCAGAATAACGCCGTTTGAAGGGCAGCCCGTTCAGGGCCTTGTCGATGCAACCTATGTTAATGGTGTCTGCGTGTTTAACCGCCACACATAGGCAACACCACAGTACGAGTATTCTCTGATCAGGGACTCATGGGCGATTCGATACGCGATTTTGATTATAGGGCAACGAGCTCATGGAAATGATCACAGGTTCCTATCCATTGGTGGCCATCATTGCCTATCTGGTAGGGTCAATCCCATTTGGCCTGATCCTCACAAAAATGGCTGGCAGGGGTGACATCCGGGCCGTCGGCAGCGGTAATATAGGTGCAACAAATGTTCTGCGTACAGGTAGCAAAAAACTGGCAGCCCTTACCCTGTGTCTTGATGCTGGTAAGGGTGCAGCGATCACCCTGTTGGTCGCTTTCTCTGGCAATCATGTGGCAGTAGCACTGGCTGGACTTGCCGTAACTTTTGGCCATTGCTTCCCGGTCTGGCTGCGTTTTCAGGGTGGTAAGGGCGTCGCCACAAGCCTGGCGGTGTTTGCTGCCTTTGACTGGCGTCTTGGTTTGCTCTTCTGCGTTATCTGGCTGGGTATGGCGCTTGTTCTGCGCTTTTCATCTTTGGCGGCGCTCGTTGCCACAATGACCTGTGGCATTGCAAGTTTTGTGCTGCAGCTGCCAGCACCGATTGCCATTTCAATGCTGGTGTTGACCGGACTGATCTGGACCCGCCACCACCAGAATATTGGCCGTCTTCTTGCCGGTACTGAGCCAAAGATCGGCAGGGAATAGTTGCAGACAATCCACTTTGGTTACCTTTTTGTTCATTTACATACTCTATACACGTTGGAAGGGGATGAGCGAAAAACTGACCTGAATAAATTCGATCCCAACCCGCAATTTAGGCCCCTTTACCCATTACTCGTTGATGCATTGTTAAGGTTCGGCGCGGGAGGCATTATGGGTGATTCCGGAGCTGGCGCTTCGCGGCGGCCGTAGACTTGAACCAGTTGCCCTCAGCATGGTCTAGGCTGAAATTGCAGCTAATAATGCAGCGAACGCCACCCTGCTGTTTCTCGGCAACAATCGTTTTCCTGAACACCTTGACCAATTTGATGAGGCGCCCGCGATACTCTCGTTCAAAGGCAATCAACAATTACTGTCTCGACCAACTATTGCGATGGTTAGCGCGAGAAACGCCTCTCCCGATGCGCTATGACATGCTAAATCTGGCCGGCGCATTTGCCAGGATACCTATGTCAACAACTCTGGCCTCTTACATGGCATTGACGCAGCCGCGCACAATGGTGCGCTTGCAGGAGGTACCATCGCAGTGATTGCCGGCGGTATCGACAGTTACTACCCGCCAAAAAATACAGATTTATAACAGATGATCGAAGAAACAGAGCTGCTACTTGCAAAAATGCTCCTTGCACACAACCAATCGCATGGTGCATACCTTTTCGCAAATCGGATAATTGCCGGCCTTGCACTTGGGGTTGTAGTGGTCGAGGCAACCTCGCGCTCTGGGTCGCTGATCACTGCACATGAAGCTTCGGAACGTGGCGGCGAGGTCATGGCCATTCCAAGCTCGCCGCTCGATCCGAGATCAGAAGGGTGCAGTAACGTGATCCATGACAGCGCAACACTTGTGCAAAACTGTGCTGACATCATTGAATGACTGTCTCGTTCAATCGAGACGAGCCTGTCGGTGTCGGCTGATTTGGACGCGCCTGCCCCGCCTTACGGATTAGAGGCTGAGATCGCTGATTGCCGTAAAATCTTGCTCGCGGGGCTTGGCACAGAGCCAACAGACATTGGAAATTTGGTGTAATGGTACGCCACGCCAACCGCTTGCGTGCAGGTCGCACTGCTCGAGCATGAACTCGCCGAAAAGATCACAAGGCATCATGAAAACCGCGTGTCAAAACTTGTCACAATGTAATTTTTTTTCACGAGAGTTTTGACAAATTCTGCTTAACGTACTATCGGATGGCCTACATCAATCCCCGAGGAAGCGCATGAAGCTCGTCATCGTTGAGTCCCCCGCCAAAGCCAAAACCATCAATCGTTACCTTGGTGACGACTACAAGGTACTAGCGTCATACGGCCATGTCTGTGACCTGCCTAGCAAAGATGGTTCGGTGGCGCCAGACGATGATTTTGCAATGAAATGGCAGGTCTCAAGCGATTCTGAAAAACATCTCAAGGAAATCAAATCTGCGCTCAAAAAGGCAGACAAACTGATTCTGGCGACTGATCCGGATCGTGAGGGTGAGGCTATCAGCTGGCATGTACTGGAGCATCTCAAGGAAAAGAAGCTCGTTGAGGGCAAAGCCATTGAACGCGTCGTTTTCAACGAAGTGACCAAAAATGCAGTCCTGAAAGCAATGGACCAGCCGCGTGACCTGGACACGGAACTAATCGATGCCTACCGCGCCCGCCGTGCCCTTGATTATCTAGTCGGCTTTTCGTTATCGCCAGTGTTGTGGCGCAAGCTGCCGGGATCACGTTCCGCCGGCCGCGTGCAATCGGTTGCCCTACGCTTGATCTGTGAGCGCGAGGCAGAAATCGAAACCTTTGTCAGCGACGAATATTGGAGTGTTGAGGCTGAATTGGGAAAGGCCGATGGTCGCAATTTCATTGCCCGGCTGACCCATCTGGATGGTGAAAAGCTGGATAAGCTGAGCATTGGAGGGAAAGACAAGGCGCTGGCGGCGGTGGCGAAAATTGACAGCTGCGCGCTGTTTGTCAAGGACATCGAGACCAAGCGCGTCCGCCGCAATCCATCACCCCCCTTCACCACCTCGACATTGCAACAGGAGGCGTCTCGCAAAATTGGTTTTTCAGCAAGCCGGACAATGCAGATTGCCCAGAAGCTCTATGAAGGCATTAATATTGGCAGCGAGACCACCGGCCTCATCACCTATATGCGAACTGATGGTGTGCAGCTCGGCGCGGAGGCCATCGCCGCATTGCGCGATGATATTGGCACCCGCTATGGCGCGCGATATGTCCCGGATAAACACCGTGTCTACAATACGAAGGCCGCGAATGCACAAGAAGCTCACGAGGCCATCAGACCGACCGATATCAAAAGGTCCCCGGACAAAATACGGTCCTATCTCGACCATGATCAGGCACGCCTCTATGAACTGATCTGGAAGCGGACAATCGCCAGCCAGATGCAGTCAGCAGAGCTTGACCAGACAGGTGTTGACATTGGTGACGCCGCCGATAGCGTGACAATGCGGGCCAATGGACAGGTGATCGTGTTTGACGGTTTCATGTCGGTCTATCGTGAAAGCAAGGATGCGGCGGATGACCGTGAAAAGTCAGCAGACGGCAATCAGGGGGGCAGCAGCACCGTTGGTGCCATTCTGCCGGAAATGTCTAAGGCCGAGGCGCTGGCCACCCGTAAAGTCACTCCTGAGCAGCACTTTACTCAACCGCCACCTCGTTTCACCGATGCCAGCCTTGTCAAACGCATGGAGGAGCTGGGTATCGGCCGACCATCGACCTATGCGTCAATCATGCAGGTTCTGCAGACACGCAACTATGTGATCAAGGATCGCAGCCGGTTTATTCCAGAAGACCGTGGACGCCTCGTTTCGACCTTCCTGAACAATTTCTTTGACCGTTATGTCGAGTATGACTTCACGGCTAAACTAGAGAACCAGCTGGATGCAGTATCGGCTGGCGAGCTGGATTGGCGTGAACTGCTGGGTATCTTCTGGCGTGATTTTAAATCCGCCATTGATGATACAAAGGATCTGACAATCACCAATGTGCTGGATGTGCTGGATGAAGAGCTGGGGCCACATTTCTTCAAAAAGGGTGATGATGGTACGCTGATCCGCACCTGCCCGAATTGTGATGGTGGCCGGCTCGGCCTGAAACTTGGCAAGTTTGGCGCGTTTGTCGGCTGTTCGAACTATCCGGAGTGTAAATTCACCCGTCAACTCTCCAGCGGTGATGACGCCGATGAGGATAATGCGCCCGTAGGTGATAAGAACATTGGTGATGACACTGCGACCGGCCTGCCGATCTATCTGCGACGCGGACCATATGGCCCCTATGTCCAGCTTGGAGATCCGGAGACGAAAAAGCCAAAACGTGCCTCGCTGCCAAAGGGGCTGTCGGCAGCTGATCTTGATCTTGAACGCGCCATCGGCCTGTTGGCATTGCCGCGCGATGTTGGTCCGCACCCAGAAACCGGCGACATGATTCAAGCTGGTCTTGGCCGGTTTGGCCCCTATCTGAAATATCAGGGCAGCTTTGCCAGCCTGCCAGCCGAGGACGATCTACTGACTATTGGACTGAATCGTGCTGTTGACCTGCTCGCCGAGGCCGCCAAGAAAAAGGGGCGGGTATTGGGTCAGCATCCCGACGGCGGGGATGTGCATGTCAAGGCCGGGCGCTATGGCCCCTATGTCGAACATAACAAGCTGCGGGTGACACTGGCAAAGGGCAGTGATATCAGTGAGATGACGCTTGAGGAAGCGCTGCCGTTGCTCGCGGCGAAAGCAGCAACAGCACCGGCAGCAAAAAAGACCACGAAAAAAACTGCCAAGAAAGCTGCGAGGAAAACCACCGCAAAGAAAACCGCCACGAAAAAGATAGCGGAACCAAAGGCCAGCTAGTGGCAGAACGGGACCAGACGAAAGCCGATCTACCTGATGAAGCGGCAATCATCGAATTCATAAACAGCTGTCCGACACCACCCTCAGCGCGCGACATCGCCCGGGCTTTCAAACTTCCCGCTGATCAACGCGCCCCCCTGCGGCGCATGTTGCGCGAGATGGCCGCGTCCGGCAAAATCAACCGACGTGAGGGGCGACGCGTCGCCACCCCGGACCAACTACCAGAAGTCACAGTTCTCGAACTTGTCTCATTTGATGACAATGGCGATGGTCTCGCCCGACCAGCAGCGGGTTATGATGGTGATTTACCGGAGATACGGGTGATTCTAAGCCGCAAGGCAGGGCGTGCGCCCGCTATTGGCCAGACAATCCTGGCCCGCCTTGCCCGGACTGGACCGGTACATTACGAGGCACGTATAATCCGTGTTCTCGAACGCCAGCAACAGCGTCTGTTTGGCGTTGTTGAAACAGCCGCCAAAGGGTTGATGCTGGTCCCGGCCGAGCGCGGCAAACGGCATCCCGTGAGTTTACAGTCTTTCACTGACCTTCCCTGCAATGCCGGTGATCTGGTCGAAGCTGAAATGGTGTCCTCGCGTGGCTATCTTGGCAAGACAGCACGCGCCATCCGCAATCTCGGACCGGTTGACCAGAAGGGTGCATTCAGCGCACTTGCCCTTGCCGAATTTGGCATCCGACATGTCTTTCCAGAACCGGTTCTGGCGGAATCCCGTGGGCTGAAGGTACCACCAGCAAAAGGTCGCAGCGATTTGCGTGACGTGCCACTGGTCACAATTGACGGCGCCGATGCCCGTGATTTCGACGATGCTGTCTTCGCCGAACCAATGGATAATGGTGGCTGGCGGCTGCTGGTGGCAATTGCTGATGTTGCCCATTATGTGCGTCCAGGTTCCGCACTCGATAAAGAGGCGCGCCTTCGTGGCAACTCAGTCTATCTGCCAGATCTGGTAGTGCCAATGCTGCCAGAGGATATTTCAAATAATTTATGTTCGCTACGCCCTGATGAGGACCGCGCCGTCATGGTAGCCGAAATCAACATTGACGAGGATGGCAAGCGAAGAGATTTCAGCATCTACCGCGCGCTGATCCGCTCGCATGCCAGACTGACCTATGATCAGGTGCAGTCGGTCTTTGAGGGAACCCTCGATGAGGCTGATGTCGGGGTTGGGCATGGCACTTTGCACAACCTGTTCGGTGCCTGGCGGTCCCTTGATCGGGCGCGGCATGAACGCGAACCGCTGGCACTCAATCTCAAAGAACGCCGGGTCGTAATGAATGAGGATGGTGAAGCCATAGCCATCAGCCAGCGCAGCCAAAGCGAATCGCAGCGGTTGATCGAGGATTTCATGATCACTGCCAATGTCGCGGCGGCCGACAGTCTGCTTGGCGCGCGCCAGACTTGCGTTTTCCGTGTACATGGTGCGCCTGATCCAAAAAAGACAGACACGCTGTTCGCGCTGGCCGCGACAATCGGAACTCCCTTTGCCAAAGGACAGGTGTTGCGTCCCCGTCAATTCAACAGTCTGCTTGCAAAAGTGGCTGACACATCGGATGAGATGATGGTCAATGAGGCGGTTCTGCGCAGTCAGACAAAGGCTGTTTATAGCATTGATAATATTGGGCATTTTGGCTTATCCCTACGCAATTATGCGCATTTCACCTCGCCGATCAGACGGTATTCGGATCTGCTGGTCCATCGCGCTCTGATTGACGCCGCAAGTGCAAAAAAGCCACCGGGTGATGGCCAGAATGGGCTGCCAGCCGAACAGATTGCCGAAATCTGCATTCACATCTCCGAGACAGAGGCCAGCGCTGCTGCTGCCGAACGGCGCACCATCGACCGCTTTGCCGCTGCTTTGTTCACAAAAAGGCTGCGCGATGTCGTTGAGGGGGTGATTATCGGCATAACTGGTTTTGGTGCTTTCGTAAGGCTTGAGGATGGCGCAGCCGATGGCTTTTTACCTCTGGCCGGCCTGCCCGATGATTTCTACGATCTTGACGCGGCAGGGCCGTGTCTCACCGGGCGGCATAGCGGTTGGAGCTTTACCGTTGGCACAACTCTGAAGGCAAAGGTTGAGGAGGTCACTCCGATCAGCGGCGGCATTCTGCTAAGCTGGATGGAGGGTGGCACGATCACCGAAAAGAAAAAACGCAAAGCCTCCTCCTCCCGCCGACAGACCAAAGGAGCCAAGGCGGGCGCGCTTTTCGGCAACAAAGGTGCCAAGCGCAAAGGCGCACGAAAAAGGCGATGATCCTGACTTGACAAAAGCCACGCCATCGCGCACGTTGCCGGTTAATATCAGTTTCACGCAGCCCCACGCGGCACAATCATTGGGGATCTGCGACACTTGTTAGGAGCAATAGCTATGGCAAAGCCAGCCACCCTGCAGATCCGGCTCGTTAGCACAGCCGACACGGGCTATTTTTATGTCACAAAAAAGAATCCGCGCACAAAACCAGAAAAACTCGAAGTGATGAAATATGATCCACGTGCGCGAAAGCATGTGCTGTTTCGTGAAGCCAAAATTAAGTAAGCCGACTGTCCGCGCCTAGATGCTGCGCTTGTCCGTTGACAAGAATATGTTTCATGCCGCCATTCTATTGGATGGCGACGACGTTGTTTCCAACTTTCAGACTCCCACCTCTGCTTACAGCTATCTTGACTGCCTGCTGGCAGTAAGCGACGACGTCACTACGCTGAAATCCAAAGCGCCGTCACACCGCCCCACCGGCATAGCACTTCCCATTGTCATTCTTGATAAAATAATGCAAAACGCGCCACTTGGCTGTTTGAATCGCAAGCCCATCAACCAGGATTGCAGGACAGCCTCGGGCGCGAAATCGTAATTGTAGGCTATGGCACCTGTTTCACTCTCTATGAAGCATTGTACGGTGCGGGCTATGACGCAGAAACCTTGTTCAGCATGCATATCGATGCCAAGTGCACCGGCGTATTTGTGGCCGGCGGACGCTAGCTTGCTGGTGCTAGAACCATCACCGTGAACTGGGCGCATCTGCCGCTTCCATCCTCGGCCCCCGATGAATTGGACGGGCATGATTGCTGGTGCCGGCGCACTGGTTGCATGTAATCGTTTCGGCTGAAGGTGTCGAGCAGGATTACTTCAAAATCATCGAAAGCCGGACCTTTGCCGCCCCCATTGCAAGTACTGCCGCCAACAGCGATATCCTCACCAAAGATTAAGTTGCAGGTGCTCAGGGACCGGCTTGGAAGCGCCGCATCCGCCTTGATCACAATAGTTAACCCAGAGGTGGTAGTGATCGGTGGTATGGTGGGAATGATGGAGCAAATGTGCAGGACAGTGCCTCGCAAATGGCCTGGCTATGTCATAGCACAAAATCCAGTGAAGAGGCTTGTGCCAGCGCAATGCTGTTTCAAGGCAGCAGTGACCAAAGCGACATTGTTGGCAAAAACAAAGGAGTGACGCCCCTCGTCAACGGCAGACCGGCGCCTCGATATCTTCAATTTTGGTCAGGTCGGCCGCAATGCTGAAATCGCCGTAATCAATGACATAATTGCGAACAACACCATTGGGCTGCATTGAAAATTTTATCTCATATTCGGGTTCGGACGTTTTTGCCGTCGGCTTAAAATAAGCCACCTGTATAGGCCAGAATCCATCTTCTCCAAGTCCACCGAGGTCTATTGCATCTTCAACTGTCTGCCAGACACCAACCACGGTGCTGGTGGTCATCAGCGCATCATCTGGTTCACCGCCGGTAAAAATCGTCGCAGCAATCATCGTTTTGCCACTGTCAGCAGCATCAAGAATGCTTTCCAGATGGCGGACCGGGAAATAGGTACCCTGCGGCAACTTCAACTCAGCCTCCGGGTCCAGCGAGAAAAAGGCGCTGCCACTGTCTTTGGCGGACAGGTCAGCAAAACCGCCAAAATCCTTGCGCCCAAGAAAAGTACTGTCTTCCGTGACATCAAAGCTGAATTTATCACCGCTATCGGCTTCCCAGGATTCGAAATGTGAGAGAATTCGGTCGCTGCCGCCAGTGTCATTTATAAATTCGATCATATAATCCTCGACCGAAACCCATCCATCACAATCGCGCTCAACAATAAAGGCCGACCTGCCAACAACATTGACGATGCGTGAATTTTGGACACGATCACCAAGACGCATCTCATAGAACGCCTTGTGCGCAGAGATACTACCGGCATTGGCCGCTTGTGTTGTTACCACAAGGCCGACAAGTACGCCGATCAGTAATCGGTTCCGATATTTCAGTTTAATCACATCAATCCTCATCATCTGATCTCGAAATATGGCTGGAAATTGGTGTTTTCAATAGGTTTGCCTTCACCTGCTGCAATTTTTCCTCTATACCTCCGTCATTCCAGAGTGAACGCAGGCCCCAAAAATAGTGGTAAGTATGTCACGCACCCCAAAAGCTCCAAAAATCCCCACCTCAAATACACATGAGCCAATTACCACCACAAAGGCGCTTGCTGCCATTGTAGAACGCTACCAGTCAGCGCCTTTTCTAGCAGTAGATACCGAATTCATGCGGGAAAAAACCTATTATTCGCAGCTCTGCCTGATTCAGATCAGCGATGGCAAGAAGGCGGTCTGTATCGATCCGTTGGCACAGGGTCTGGAACTGGATGCACTGTGGAGTTTGATGCGCGATGAGGCCATTCTCAAAGTGTTTCACGCGGCGCATCAGGATCTGGAGATTTTCCTGAATTTGATGGGTGACCTGCCCCGCCCTGTATATGACACGCAGATCGCGGCGATGGTGATGGGTCAGGGTGATCAGGTTGGGTATGACAAGCTTGTCAAGGCCGTTCTAGACCATGACATCGACAAAACATCACGGTTTACAGATTGGTCAAAGCGTCCTCTCAGTGACCGGCAAATTGCTTATGCGCTGGATGACGTGATTTTTTTGGCACAACTATACCCTATCATCATCAACCAGTTAGACAAACAGGGACGGGTCGCCTGGCTGGCAGATGAATTTGACCGGCTAGCCAGCCCTGATACCTATAGGACAATACCTGAGGACGCATGGAAGCGTATCAAAATCCGCCATATGAAGCCTCCTGCGCTGCTCCGTCTGATTCATCTCGCCGCATGGCGCGAGCGTGAGGCCCAAACACGTGATCTGCCACGCAACCGCATTTTACGTGATGAAACATTGATTGATCTCGCCGGCAGCAACCCCGAAAACCGCGGCGCCTTTTCCAAGATTAGGAATTTTCCCGGCGGTACTGATGGCAAGTTGATCGACCCAGTTCTTAAGGTTCTCGCTACGGCGGCAACAGCATCTCCGGATGATGCCCCAACGCAGGACAAAAGTAAAAGACAGAAGCGGCCACCAGCTGCCATTTTGGAGTTACTTCGCGTTCTGCTTAAACATGTTACTGACTATCATGACATCGCACCCCGCCTTATTGCCTCGGCCGAGGATCTAGAGGCGTTAGCACTTGATGACAATGCCCCCATTCGGGCACTTGATGGATGGCGGCGTGATATTTTTGGAACGCCGGCCCTGAAACTGAAAAACGGCGACATTGCCATTGCCATTGAGAACAAAAAAATCCGGTTGATTGATTTGTAGACCTGCTTCAAAGCATCTATTGCGGCAGTTTCTCCTGCCGAAAATCAACCTGACCTGGTTCCATGACAGATCTTGCCAGGGACAGTGTGATGTGGCTTCTGTTTGCCAATGAAAGACTGTCCATTCTAACGACAACATCATGAGCAGCAGAGAAGGAACGTTCCATGCGGGCGACAAGATAACGGATTACATTCTCCGGCGCATATAATTGCCGTTCGGCGAATTTCTTATGTAGCAGGGCGTGCAGAAGTCTGTCATCAGGCCCATCAATCATCGCCAGATTGACGGCCCGTATCCGTGACGCAAGGTCAGGTAACCGCCAAGCCATCCTGGCCACTGGCTGAGTGCTTATGATCAACAGTGATCCACCAATGTCACGCGTATGATTGAAGAGATGAAACAACCCCTTTTCGGCCAGCGAAACTCTGCCGAGGTGGATGACGAAATTCAACGCATCACCAAGACCTTCAAGATCGTCATCAAGATCACTAAGCAGTACCGCGCCACTTTTTGCCTGCCAGACAGCCGCCAGATGCGATTTACCACTTGCCTTTGGGCCGGCGATGTTTAGCGCACAGAACTGACCTACCCAATCCGGCCAGCGATCAATCCATTCGGCGGCAATGTAGTTACACTCGCTAATGATGAAATCACCATGCTCATCAGTTCTGCGAATCTGCAAATCAAGGGGAAGTTGCTGCATTGGCTTGCTACCCTCTAATTGCCAGTCAGCGGGATAACCGACTGATGGCCATCTTCTGTTATGACCAGTGACAAACCATGCGCCATAAGTGCATTCTTCACAGCGGCCTTTGTTCCCTCAACATTGACCGTAACCGTGCCCGAGGTCACATCGAGCTTGCGGATTTGGTAACCATTGAATACTGCAATCTTGTCAAAAACTGCCAGCCGCGCCGCCCACTCCTCAAGTGAACTGATGGGCAGGATCAACGTTATCTTCTGGGTATCACTGCCCGAAATGGCGTTAGCCGCATACCAGCTGGCCTGCATCTCCAGCAAAA
Source organism: uncultured SAR116 cluster alpha proteobacterium (assembly GCA_902578815.1). Taxonomy (GTDB): domain Bacteria; phylum Pseudomonadota; class Alphaproteobacteria; order Puniceispirillales; family Puniceispirillaceae; genus MED-G116. The sequence goes on from CACHEI010000007.1 coordinate 17,831, forward strand.
TCTGCGAGCGGGCAACAGCCAATTTACCAACAAGATCACTCGACACCGGCAGATCGATCATCCTTGCCAAAGTGGTGATCAATTCACCATCACGGGAAAACAGCTGGCCATCAACTGTTAGGACCGGGGTTGAACCATCATAATCAAGACGCGCAATGACTAGCATGGTCTGCTCCGCCTCAGCCAACGTTGCGGCATGGGTCAGTGTCACGGGATTGGCCTGAGCAAGATCTTCGGCCCTAAGGCTCCGCTCATTGATGATCGTCGGCTCCAACAGCACAAAATTTACTAACCCGTTTGAGGTCTCGACAGCCTCTCGCCATCCAGACAGCCAGCTGTTTTCACGCTGCCAGGCGCGAGCGCCGTCCGGCCCCTGCCAAACGGGAATAACGAGTATGGGAGGGCTGCGGAGCTCGGTCCATTTTAGACCATCTTTGCGGAAGGTTGCTCGCAGGCGGTTGGCATCAAAACAAAAATCAAGCAGTGCGATGTAACGGCCCTGAAGACTATTCTCCTCGGTGATGTGAACGAAATCAGAAAACTGATCAAGATCATAGCGCTCTAGAAACTGGCTGATTTTTTCAGGATCGTTCAGGAGACGCTCAAGTAAAATGGCGAAAGCCGTCTCAGCGGCAGCTCGCGTCCCCAGCTCACGCGCTTCACCGGCAGTATCAGCAAGTTGGTCAATACTGACATCCTGAACACCGAACTCGGGGGTGCTACACTCTTCGGCATGAGTTTGAAACCCGACAAACAACAACAGGACAAGGACCAAAAAATGGCTTTTGATGGAGCGCAGGATAACTGACAAAACACCACCTCGCCTGAAAATTAATACTGCAAATACCACCGCAACGCCCTATGATACGACAGGTTGCCTCCTTTATACCATTACCTACAGATGAAGCCAGTATGCCAGACAAAAATCTAAACGGTGAATCGCTGAGTTATCGGGACGCCGGCGTTGATATCGATGTTGGAGATCAGCTTGTCACCGAAATTGCACCCCATGCAAAGCGCACTAGACGAAGGGGGGCTGATGCCTCACTTGGCGGCTTTGGCGGATTATTCGACCTGCGCGCCGCCGGCTTTAATGATCCGATACTGGTGGCCGCAACGGATGGCGTCGGAACAAAGCTTGAGCTAGCGAGACAGTTAGGCATACATCGGGGTCTTGGAATTGACCTGGTGGCCATGTGTGCGAATGATATTCTTGTACAAGGCGCTATGCCAATGTTTTTTCTCGATTATTTCGCCACCGGAAAGCTTGATATCGCGGTGGCGGCAGAAGTCGTGGCAGGCATCGCCGATGGCTGTCTAGAGGTTGAATGCGCATTGATTGGCGGTGAAACGGCCGAAATGCCCGGCATTTATCCATTTGGATCATATGATCTCGCCGGATTTTGTGTCGGCGCGGCGGAGCGCAGTACCCTGCTCAGCCCGGGGATGGCAAAAGCAGGTGATATTGCCATCGCGTTGCCCTCTTCTGGCATCCATTCGAACGGCTATTCGCTTGTTCGTAAAATTATTGAAACTACCAACGCGGACCTTGCTGCGCCAGCACCTGGCGAGACGGGCCAAACCCTAGGCGAGGCTTTGCTTGAACCAACGCGCCTGTATAAGAAAGCCGTCAGCTGCGCATTGGCAACAGGCGGCGTTCATGGAATAGTGCATGTCACCGGCGGCGGTCTGATCGAAAACCCGTCACGCGTCTATGATGATGATGTCAGCCTTGTGATGGATTTTGCTACAAAATCACTGCCACCACTTTTTTCTTGGTTACAGGCAGCTGGCAATATTGAGACATATGAGCTTGCCAGAACGTTCAACTGCGGCATTGGCATGCTGATTTTTGCTGCACCTGACAGCGCCAACGCCCTTTTGGCTGCTTTAGCGGAGGGACCCGAACCCGACGCATGGGTTGCTGGCAAATTGATAGAGCGGGGGTCTCAACCAGCAGTTATTCTACAGAACAACGAGAGTTGGGCCTCTTGATCAAGACCCGCATTGCCATTCTTGTATCCGGCCGAGGCAGCAATATGCAGAACCTCATCCAGGCCTGTGAACAGCACTTGCCTTCTGTCGAAATAGTTCTGGTTGCTAGCAACAAACCCTGCGCTGGAATTGACTTTGCTGCGGCCCGCGGCCTGCCAACAGCAATGATTGACCCGCAGACCCATAACAGCCGGCAAGCACAGGAAACAGCCCTTGCCAAAACCATCGAAACAGCGGCAGCCGATTGGATTTTCCTTGCAGGCTACATGGCCGTTTTAAGCGCTGATTTCGTCGAGCGATTTGCCAGCCGAATACTTAATATTCATCCGTCTCTCTTGCCTGCATTCAAGGGTTTGGACACCCATCAACGGGCGCTTGATGCCGGGGTATCACAGCATGGTGTGTCTGTACATATTGTCACAGCTGCCTTGGATGATGGACCAGTTATTCTTCAGGCTGGCCTAAAAATCAATGAATACGAGACGGCCGAAACATTAGCTGAGCGCGTTCTCCAGTTAGAGCATCTCCTTCTTCCATTTGTGCTGGCGAGCCTTGCCACAGGCAAATTGACAATTAGCAATGCCGTCCCACACTGGGCAGAGCGCAACGAGATTTTTGCCACAATTGACGCGGTGACGCTTGATTTTCTTGAAGAATATGCAATTTGGCCCAGATGATCCCGAGACGGCCGTTACCAGGCGGGCTGCGACCGATCGCCTGATCAAAGAAGCATGAATTGATTCCAGTCAGGTAATGCGCGATAGTAGTAATTATTATTTGCCCAGGGGAGTTATTGGAAATGGACACAAGCAATCTGGACAAGCAGGCAAAAGCACACCTAGCCGTCTATCACAATTTCATGACAGCATCCAAAATCATCACGGGTCTTATCATTTTTACATTGGTCATCATGGCGGCAACTCTGCTGTAGCTGTGGCTTAACTGCCGCAATCATTTATAAAAAAGCGGGCTTTGTCCTCCTTTTTCAGCAATATGTCCTGACTTTTCTGCTGGCTAGTCAGTGATCTCAAAGCCGGCAAAGAAATAGGCAATTTCGATGGCTGCGTTCTCAGGACTGTCAGAGCCGTGTACAGAGTTGGCCTCAATTGACTCGGCAAATTCCTTTCGAATAGTGCCGTGAGCCGCATCAACCGGGTTTGTTGCTCCCATTGCCTCACGGTTCTTTGCAATCGCGTTCTCACCTTCAAGAACCTGCAGTACAACCGGACCAGAAGTCATAAATGTAACTAGGTCATTAAAAAATGGACGCTCAGCATGAACCGCATAAAAAGCTTTCGCTTCGGCCTCAGTCAGTTGCTTGCGCTTCTGGCCAACAATGCGTAGGCCAGCAGCCTCAAGACGGGAATTTATCTGACCTGTCAAATTGCGGCGTGTTGCGTCGGGTTTAATGATGGAGAAGGTTCTTTCGAGGGCCATTGTGCTTCCTTTTCATTTCTAATAACTGCGTCGAGTGGCTCAGGCTTTCAATAAACTTCGCGGGCAGTGGCTGACCTCATTCAAAGCTAAAGCCGCCAATACCCTCAAGTCGCCGTAATAGGCGATGCCAAGCGTGGTTACAAGCTCCAATTAACCTGCCGCACAGAATCCTGGCCAGCGCCGGGCTCTCAGGCATTTTTCTGCCATCTTCCGTCATCAGCTTGTGCATAATAGCCAAGCAGTAATGAAGAATTTTTTCCCCACTTTTTCCATTGAGCGCGGGCGGCGGTCGTCTGCGTTTCAGAGCGGCCATCAAACAGGTTGAACACCCGCTCAAAGCCCTCCAGGCTTGGAGGTGTCTGCCCATGGACCAGAAACAGGAATGGCGCATTAATGGGGTTTAGCGCCGGATCCGTCGAAATCCAGACAGGGGCAACTTCAATACCTTCGGCTTCGTCTACCCCATGCGGAATCCACGATTCTGCTTCATACGTCCAAAGCGCTTCGTCCAATGAAGTAGCAGCAGGCTTTGGACACAAGATCAATGCAGTCTTTCCAGCCGCGATGGTCTTTTTCAACAGCACAACAACCGCTGTTTCAAGATCAGAATGCGTTAGATGATAGAAATCAACTTGGGTCATGTTGCCGCTTCACATCGTCGTCTTGATGTCTATTCCTCCCTTGAGAGGCTGACATCCGTCCAATGATCAATCATCCTGTTCAGCAACCTGACACCAAAGCCTGTGCCACCTTTTGGCACGGTTGCTGTAGCCTTGTCAGACCAGGCCTTGCCAGCAATATCGAGATGGGCCCAGGGGGTGCCATCAACAAAACGCTCAAGAAAACAGGCTGCGGTTATTGAGCCACCGTAGGGGCCACCGATATTCTTCATATCGGCAATATGCGATTTCAGCAATTTGTCATATGCCTCGCCCATCGGCATTCGCCAGAGTTTCTCATCGGTTGCCACGCCCGCAACGCTTAGCTGTGCCGAAAGATCATCACTGTTTGAAAACATGCCGGCATATTCCTTACCAAGTGACACCAGAATAGCACCTGTCAATGTAGCAAGATTGACCATTGCCTGTGGTCTAAATCTAGTTTCAGTGTAATGCAAAGCGTCCGCCAGAACGAGGCGCCCCTCGGCATCGGTGTTTATGACTTCAATCGTCTTGCCAGACATTGCAGTAACAACATCACCCGGGCGCTGAGCATTGCCGTCAGGCATGTTTTCAACAAGACCAATCACGCCAACAACATTACGCTTTACCCGCCGTCCAGCAAGTGCGCACATCGCGCCAGTCACCGCAGCCGATCCACCCATATCCCACTTCATGTCTTCCATGCCTTTTGGAGGTTTCAGAGAAATGCCGCCAGTATCGAAGGTCACCCCCTTGCCCACAAGTGCCACAGGAGCTTCGCTACCTCCCCCCTTCCAATTCATGACAACCATACGTGACTCGCGGCGGCTACCCTGACCAACACCAAGCAAGGCTCCCATTCCAAGCTCCTCCATCGCCGTCTCATCCAACACATCCACCTCGAGACCTAGCCCGGTTAGTGCTTTACACCGATCAGCATACTCAGCTGGATACAGTTTGTTGGCAGGTTCAAAAACGAGATCACGGGCGAGACAGACACCATCGACCAGTGCATACCGATCTACGATTAGGGGGTGCTGGTCATCAATGCCATTGGCGGTGAGAGTGAGTGAGACTGTTTCAATGACGCTTTCAGACACAGTGAAGTAATCTTCGAAATGATAGGCCGCAAGCCGCATGCCAAGGACAAGATCGGCAGTAATCTCATGCGCAAGTTGATGTTCAGGCATATACCCACGTTTCTGCGCCGTTGCTTCGAGTGCTTTGAATACGGCTCCCCCAATGTCCTCGGCATCGCGTCCAGCATCCAGCGCATCACCAATGCCAATTAGCAAATACGTTCCAGCCGCTCCATAAAGTGTCAGGCTCTTGCCCTTCTTGCCGGTAAATTGGGCCGCGCCCATTGCTGCTATTAGCCAAGCCGCTGCTGTCTTATCGAGATGTGGAATGATCGTTGAGTTTGTGCCAATCAAACAGATCGTCACAACATCACCCTCGGGTAGTGCAGAAGAAAGAACGAGTTTCAACTTATTAGCCATAAATTCACCTTAATATTTTATGTTTTTGGAGTGCTTGCAGACACTGTTGCGTCAAACGATAGAACAGAGTTGTTACAACCTTGTCAAACCGGGTCAACCAATCCCGTGCTTGTTACTTCTGCCTATTCACATCAGGCCATTGAATCCAAGTGCAGAAACGATCAATGTTTTTGCGTTTTCGATAATGGATGTGTTATCTAGACGTCTCAACGTCAATGGACAAAACATGCAATTCAGCAGATATATTTTTGCGCAGCTGTTGCGCACAACATGTGCAGTTACCTTGGTGATTATCGGCATCGTCTGGCTTTTCCAGACAATCCGCCTTCTCGAAATGGTGATCAGCCGGGGCGCAGCATTTTCTGATTTCCTCCTGATGTCCTTCGCGGTGATACCACTTTGGCTGACAATTGCCCTACCAATCGGTGCCTTTGTCGCCGTCAACTGGGTTTTTCACCGGATACTCAACGACCGTGAACTCACGGTAATGCAGGCAATCGGCCTGAGCCCGATGCAAATTGCACGCGCACCGATTGCCCTTGGCGCACTTGTCAGCGCAGCCATGTTAGGCAATTCCATTTTCATTCTCCCGAGTTCCTTCGGCGTATACAAAGAACAACAATTCAAAATCCGCAACAGCATTCCCGCAATTTTTCTTCAAGACAATGTGTTTGTTGATGTTGTCGATGGCATGACTATGCTGATCGATAGGCATGGAAGCAATGGTATTGCCAGCGATGTTTTCATTCACGACACCAGGAATGAAGGCAAAATTGTCACTGTTATTGCTGAGACTGGGCAGTTCATCAAGACAAATGGCGCGCCTTCTCTTGTGCTGCAAAATGGCCAGCGGGTGGAATTGACCGATGACACTAACAACAGTGCCATGCTATATTTTGATAGTCACACTATGTCAATTGCCGTCACGGGAGGATCAAAATCCAAGCGCATGCCGATCGACATGAACGAGGACACGATCTCCAATCTTCTGGATCCGACAAAATCTCCAAGTCCCAATTATTTCTATGAACGGCGCGCGGAGGGTCACTATCGAATCATGTCACCCTTTCTCGGCTTTGCTATGATACTTATTGCGACAGCACTTACCCTGCGGGGCCAGATACGGCGTGATCTCTGGGGGCAGCGCGCTCTCGCCAATATCGTTCTTGGCATTGGCACAATCATCCTTCTGGTTATGTCACGGAGCATAGCAACCTCAACGCCTCAATTTATTCCGCTGCTCTATGCCAGTATACTTATCCCAGTTACCATTTGTCTTTGGTCACTAAACTCAACCCGTGGGGTTGCCACATCCAGTGGTTAGATGTCAGACGAGTTTAGCACATGAGCAAAATGTCTGTTTTCGGATTGCTGTTCCGCTATTTTGCCCAACGGCACCTTTTCTGGACTGGTCTCTGTCTTTTGGGCCTTACCACTGTTGTCTCAATAATCCAGACAGTGGAATTAATCCGACGCGTCAGCACATTGAAAAACAATAATGTTGAAGTCAATTTCCTGATTCTTTCGATGCTGAACCTACCTGCAGTTATAGATGTTATTTTGCCCTTTGCGGTGCTAAGCGGCTCAATGCTGTGCTTCAATGCCTTGAATAAAACAAATGAATTTGTTGTTACGCGCGGTATAGGGACATCCATCTGGAGCGCCCTGAGCCCGTCCTTTCTTGCGGCTTTTGGGGTTGGATTGTTCTATGTAATGGTGATAAATCCGATTGGGTCTTTTACCGCAAAACAATATGAAAAACAAATGGTTGCCATTTTTGGCAAAGAAGATCGTAACCTTTCGGTGACGGCAGACGGCATTTGGTTGCGTGATAAGCAAGAAGGTCGCCAGTTAATCATTCATGGCGACGCATTGGATACCGCTAACGTCAGCATCATTAATCCGGTAATTTATCAATTTGCCGCACCCGGAGAGTTGCAGACCCGTCTGCGCGGTAGCGCCGTGTTGCTTACGGACAGCGGTTGGATGATTGAAAATGCGATGGCCTGGGACAATGATGGCAGCAGAAAAGAGATTGGAACTCTGATGCTTGCCACAAACATCGCCACTCTTGACATTGAACGGTCAACCGAACCGCCACACACAATCCCAGTCTACACACTTCCCAGTTTCATTCAGATGTTGGAAAATACAGGGTTGCCTACAATCAATCACAGTATTCATTTTCATCAATTGTTGGCGCTGCCACTTTTGATGGTCGGCATCACAATGCTGGGTGCACGTTTTACCCTGAAAAATGTAAACCAGGGCAGGCGTAGGCAGCTTTTCACTCGGGGCATCTTGATTGCAACGGCTATTTTCATTTATGGCTATTTAATGCAAATCCTTGGTTCAACTTTTCGGGTACCGCCGGCTGTTGCCGGCTGGACACCCGCAATCACAATTCTGCTTATTGGCGCGGCGCTTTTGGCAAGACTCGATGAAAGTTAGGGACATTCTTTTATGAAGCAAATGATTGCTTTTGCTATCACGCTTATAGTGTTTTGTAGGCTTACTTTTGCCGGATTGGCATCAGTCAGCATTGTTGCAACAGTGAATGGAGAACCAATCACCAGCTATGAACTTGAGCAACGAATTCTGATGCTTAAGGACGCAACAAACATCGAAATTAATGGCCAGACAGAAAAGCGGATAAGTGATGACGCCTTGCAAATGTTGATTGACGACAGTTTGAAGCAGCAGGTAGCAATTCATGGCAACGATGCTCTGAAATCTGCCGCCATCGCCAAGGCGAATGAACTTATCGAAGCTTCTTTTGCTGCAGATGGCAAAACAGGCGCAGCAACATTGCGGGAGATTGGCATTGACCCAATGACAGTCCAATCGAAATTCGTCAGTGACCTTATCTGGTCAGATCATCTTCAGCGGATTTACAGTGACAAGTTTGCTGGCATTGACAACAAAATTGATGCAGAACTGGCACGCCTTAAAAAAAATGCAAGCAACCCACAGATCAAGCTCAGCGAGATTGTTCTAGCACCAGCGCCAAACCGCGATCTTAAGCAAACCCTTAATCTGGCAACGCAGTTGGTTGCTGCCATCCGAAAAGGTGCAAATTTCAACGCCATTGCACAGCAATATTCTGGTGCCGGCAGTGCCAAGCAGGGAGGTCGTGTAGGCTGGCTTGTAGCCAATCGTTTGCCCCCTCTTTTTCTGGAAAAACTAACAGCCACCGCCAACGGTGGGACTACCGACCCAATTGAACTTGATGGCGCCATTTATATCTTAAAAAAAGACGGTGAGCGAAAAATGGGATTGGCAGACGAGTCTCAATCTAGGATTTGGCTTGCCCGCGCCCTTATTCCATTATCCGTGGATGCAACCAATGCTGACAGGCTTGAGGCTGGCGCCCGGATTGAGCGCGATACCGCAGCCATAAACAGTTGCGACGAGCTTGTAGAACTCAACGCCAGCTATGGCTCCAACGCTGAGGCCCGTCTTAATGAGATGGTTTTGGCCGACCTCGCACCACAAATGCAGAAACTAGTGAGCACGCTAGAAAACAATCAGGCGAGCGAGCCAATTGCCTTTTCGGAGGGAATTGCAATCATGATGGTTTGCCGCCGCGACAAACCCAAGCTGAATTTGCCAAGCCGCGAGGAAATTCGTAAGCTTCAATTCAACCGTTTGTTTGGTGATCTGAGCGAACGACATCTGGTTAGATTGCGTCGTAGTGCCTTGATCGACATGCGCAATTGACAGATCATGGCAACTGAAGCGCAACCTCCTGTTGTGGTAACACCTGGTGATCCTGCTGGCATCGGTGGCGAGATCGCGCTCCGCGCCAAAAAAGCCGGTTGCGACGACTTTTGCCTGATCGAAAATGCATCCCGCATAACAGCGCTCGCACAGACGCTGGACCTTGACGTAGAGGTAGAGAAAATCTCACATCCTACCGAGTTTCGTCCCAACAGTGACGCCCTGCAAATTCTCGATATTGCCTGGCCGGTAGCACCCGTTGCGGGAAGTCCTGATGTTGACAATGCTCAAACGGTCATCAAAGCAATAGAAACTGGCGCAAGATGGGCGCAGCATGGAACTGTTGCAGCGTTGGTAACCAATCCGATTGCCAAGGCGACACTCTGTGATGCGGGCTTCGCCTATCCCGGGCATACCGAATTTCTGGGAAGCATGGCCCCGGCCTGTCCCGGTGGACCCACGATGATGCTGGCCTGTGATATACTTCGGGTCGTTCCAGTAACTGTTCATATCCCACTATTGGCGGTTGCATCTGCATTGACAACTGAGCTGATTATCGACAAGGGCCGCCTTGTGGCGCATGCCTTACGCATGCATTTCGCCATCCCATCTCCCCGTCTGGCCGTTTGTGGGTTAAACCCACACGCTGGTGAGCAGGGACGTATGGGCGAGGAAGACGCGTCGATCATTAAACCTGCAGTTAACCAGCTACGTGCCGATGGCATCGATGCGACGGGCCCGCATCCTGCCGACAGTTTGTTTCATGAGGACGCCAGAAAAACCTATGACGTTGCACTTGGTATGTACCATGACCAGGCTCTTATTCCACTGAAAACAATAGATTTTTTTGGTGGTGTTAACATCACATTGGGGCTTGATTTCATCCGCACATCACCAGATCATGGTACGGGCTTTGAAATTGCTGGCAAGGGAGTGGCCCGACCTGACAGCCTGATTGCCGCAATTCGGACAGCCCATTCAATGTCGCGCGAGAAAACACATTATGACGGTGGCATGGCCTGATGACAGACAATGAGTTATCAACCACCGAAATGGAACAGATAAATCAACAGATTGATGCGCTGCCTCCATTACGCACACTTGTCGATGAATTAGATATTAAAGCTCGCAAATCACTGGGGCAGAATTTTCTCTTCGACATGAACCTCACTCGCCGGATCGCCCGTTCGGCGCAACCACTGACGGGAACAACAATCGAGATTGGGCCCGGGCCGGGTGGACTTACAAGAGCAATACTTCTTGAGGGCGCCAACGATCTAATAACCATTGAGAAGGACTGGCGTGCCAGTGCTCTTCTGCAATCTCTGATGATGGCTGCCGGGAAACGTATGACGCTGGTTGAGGACGACGCGCTAAAATGTGCTATCTGGCAGATGGGAACGACGCCAAGGCGCGTTATTGCAAATCTGCCCTACAACATCGCAACGACACTGCTCATCAAATGGCTGGAGCATGCATCTGATTTTACCTCGCTCACGCTGATGTTTCAACGTGAGGTAGCGCTCCGCATCACTGCCCGTCCTGGTGATAGCGAATATGGCCGCTTGAGTATTCTGGCCAACTGGAAAGCCGAAACCGAAATCCTTTTTGATGTTCCGGCATCGGCTTTTGTACCACAACCAAAGATTATCTCCTCAGTAATAAAGGTTATCCCGCTAGCGAAGCCACGATTTGACTGCAACCAGAGCTATCTCGAAAATGTGACACGCCATGCCTTTAGACAACGCCGCAAAATGTTGAGCAATTCACTCAAACATATAGGCGGGCAAGAGTTGCTAGCAGAAGCGGGCATAAACCCCAAGGCACGCCCGCAGGAACTAGAAGTTGCTGAATTCTGCGCGCTCGCACGCTGCCTGGAGGCTAGAGACCGCCAGAAACGGCCCTAAAAGCCCCGTTAAGTTCCTTTATAGGCCGGCGCGCATCCTCTTAACAAAATCTGTCAAGCCGACCTGACGGTCGCGTTTTAGCCGTTCCGCCGTCAAAATGGCTTTGACCGATGCTACCGCAATGTCAATGTCATGGTTGACGACAATATAATCATATTCGCGATAATGGCTGATTTCATCGGATGCTCTGGCCATTCGGGCTGAAATCACCCCGGCGGAATCCTGCGCTCGCTTACTCAGGCGGATTTCTAGATCACGCGTTGATGGTGGAAGAATGAAAACCGAGACGAGATCTTCACGTTTGGCATCGGCGATCTGCTGCGTCCCCTGCCAGTCTATATCAAACAGCACATCTCGTCCTCCCTCAAGTGCTTTCATAACCGCTCCCTTGGGCGTGCCGTAATAGTGGTCAAACACTTTGGCATATTCCAGAAATTCACGATTGTTGATCATGATGTGAAAACTGTCACGGTCGACAAAATGATAATCTCGCCCCTCAACCTCACCTGGGCGGCGCTTTCGGGTGGTCGCCGAAATCGACATTTCGAGCGTGAAGTCCTCATTTAGGAGCCTACGGGCGATTGATGTTTTGCCGGCTCCTGATGGGGATGACAGCACTAGCATCAGGCCACGTCGGCCAATCACGTTGTTGGAGTCACTCATTTCTTACTACATCTCTAATATGCTTTTGACAGAACCACCTATTGAGGCGCGGCTACCTGTCGTTGGCGAAATAGTTGTACATTCTTGTTATGGGCGTCCAGTGTTTTCGCAAATAACAACCCGCCCTTGCCATCTGAGACGAAATACATATTCTTTGTCTTTGCAGGGTGCAACACAGCCTCGATTGATTCCCGACTAGGATTGCAAATAGCGGTTTGTGGCAGGCCCTTGATGACATAGGTATTCCATGCTGTTCTGCGTTTCAGGTCAGATTTGCGGATGGATCGCGAATTATTGCTATCCACTCCATAAAGAACAGTTGGATCAGATTGCAGGCGCATGCCAGAGCGTAGCCGATTGACAAAAACCCCAGCCACCTCACGACGATCTGCACTGTCACCCGTCTCGAGCTCGACAATAGACGCGAGAATTACCGCTTCCTGTGGTGTCTTGAGAGGCAGATCGGCGCTGCGTTCTAACCAGGCCTCAATCAACTCCATTTCACGCTTCTGCTGCATCCTGTCCAGCAATGCTTGTCGGGAGGTTCCATAGGTGAAAAAATAAGTTTCGGGCAAGAGGCTGCCCTCATCAGGTGTGGATTTTACCTCGCCCGTCAACGTTGACAAGTCATTAAGAAGCCCAACTATCTGGGCAACCGTCATTCCCTCAACAATAGTAAGGCGTCGCTGATAGCTCTTTCCCTGATGAATCAGTGCCAGCGTGACGCCGAGACTGGCGCGAGCTGGAATCAAATATTCGCCTGCTTTTGGCAGATAGCTATCACCAGCAAGGAATTTGGCCAGATCATAATGAAATAGCTCGGTGATGACACCGGCACGTTTTAGGTGCTGGCGGATCGTAGTATGCCCATCTCCAAACCCTACGACGACAAATACATCGTTGCTGTGCGGTCCGGGGGACTGCAACACCTTAGCATGCCAACTCCACAACCCAATCGTGATAAGACCGGCAACAACAGCAATACCCGCGAACGACCAGATCAGATACCGGACGGCACGGGATGCCATCAGGTCACTTCGCCAAAAATTAAAGAGGCATTGGTACCGCCAAAACCAAATGAATTTGACATCGCATTACGCACCCGGCGCTGCTTCGCCTCCAACGGCACGAGATCTAAGCCAGCTACTGCATCCTCAGGATCATTTAGATTAAGTGTCGGCGGCACTTCGCCAGTCTGCACCGCCTTGATTGAATAGATCGCCTCAATCGCGCCGGCAGCACCAAGCAGATGGCCCGTGGCACTCTTGGTAGAAGACATGGACACGGTCTTGATGGAATCGCCAAGCAGGCGAGACACCGCGGCAGCCTCAATCAAATCACCAAGTGGAGTTGAAGTGCCATGGGCGTTGACATAGTCAATCTGCTCAGGTGCCAAAGCTGCGCGTTTGAGCGCCGCTTGCATGGCCCTGAAGCCACCATCACCATCCGCTGCCGGTGCGGTGATATGATGCGCGTCCCCTGACATGCCATATCCCTTGATTTCAGCATAAATGGTCGCGCCCCTAGCTTTTGCATGTTCAAGTTCCTCGAGGACGACAATGCCAGCCCCCTCACCCATTACAAAACCATCACGTCCCTTATCCCATGGCCGCGAAGCACTTTCTGGCGTCTTATTATAGCCTGATGACAACGCTCGCGCCGCAGCAAAACCTACCATACCGATACGGCAAACCGCAGCTTCAGCGCCACCAGCCACCATCACATCTGCATCGTCCAGCGCAACCATGCGTGCAGCATCACCAATTGCATGCGACCCTGTTGAACAGGCAGTCACAACCGAATGATTTGGCCCACGAAATCCATATTTTATGGAGACGTGGCCTGAAATCAAATTGATCAGCGCAGAGGGAATGAAAAACGGGCTAATGCGCCGCGTCCCCCTGTCATTCATTAGCTGATCTGTCTGAACAATTGTGTCAAGGCCACCAATGCCTGAGCCAATCATTACTCCGGTACGGTTCTGCGCCTTCACATCCTTTGGTTTCCACCCTGCGTCTTCGACCGCCTGAATAGCGGCAACAAGGCCAAGCTGGATGAAACGGTCCTGTTTTCGCTGTTCCCGCGGTTCGATCCAATTATCTAGATTGAGACCACCAACAGCATCAGCGGCCGGTACCTGTCCTGCAATACGGCAAGTGATATCACTCACATCAAAGCTGCCGATGCGTGAAATTCCACTCTTCCCATTTGTAATCTGGGACCAGTTATGGGCAACACCAACCCCGAGTGGTGTAACCATACCCAGACCGGTAACAACAACACGGCGCAAGGCAAGCCTCCGGACAGGTTTCAATCAATATTGTATTCGGCCTCCAATCAACGCGTACGCGTGAGAAACTCCAGAGGCCGAATATAAAGTCAATGGCTTAGGAAGCGCTTTCCTCTAAGAAAGAGACAGCATCTTTCACAGTTAGAATACGCTCGGCAGCATCGTCTGGAATTTCAACGCCAAACTCTTCCTCAAACGCCATCACCAACTCAACAGTATCGAGGCTGTCTGCTCCTAGATCATCAATAAAGCTCGCGCCATCGACTACCTTTTCGGCATCAACTCCAAGATGTTCAACCACAATATTTTTCACACGATCTGCGATATCGCTCATTTATGCCCCCATTCAGACGGTTACAGTTACCCCCTCAAACGGGGAAAATTTGGAAGTTGCGCGGCAATAACATAGTTTTTTACTCGGCGCCACCCCGAATAATGTCATTCATCGCTGCGGGATTCAGCAACGCCAATCTTATAGCATAGCCATTCCGCCATTCACATGTATTGTAGCGCCGGTAACATAGCCCGCCTCGTCGCTGGCAAGATAGGCAACAGCGGCAGCAATTTCATCAGCCTGGCCAAGACGCGCCGCCGGGACACGGCCAAGCAGCAACGTTTTCTGCTCATCACTCAATACATCCGTCATCGGTGTTTCAATAAAACCGGGAGCAACAATATTGACCGTCACACCCCGATTGGCAACCTCCTGTGCAAGCGATTTGCTAAAGCCAATTATACCTGCCTTTGAGGCCGCATAATTGGTTTGTCCAGGATTACCAGTAAAGCCAACAATTGAAGATATCGAAATGATCCGCCCATGGCGCGCCTTCATCATCCCGCGCATTGCGCAGCGGCATAGCATCATGCTGGCTGTTAGATTGATATCTAGTACCTTTTCCCATTCCTCATCCTTCATGCGTATAGCTAAATTATCGCGGGTAATACCAGCATTATTTACCAAAATGGAGATTGACCCCGCCTTCTGGATAGCCTCCCCAATGATTTCGGCAACCTCCTCACGGTTGCCAAGATCGGCGGTGACGGTATAGGCGCGTTCTCCAAGCTCTGCTTGCAGCGCAGCCAGCCTTTCCGCTCGGGTGCCATGAAGGACGACGCTGGCACCCTGCAAATGCAGTGCACTTGCAATTGCCGCACCAATCGCACCACTTGCGCCTGTTACAAGCGCTGTCTTGCCGGATAAATCAAACATATTTATACCCCGATACTATCATAGCCCACCACACCAAAAAGTGACTACCCTCTTGATATTTGTTCAGACCATAATAAACGGCCTAAGCGCGCGCAAGTGGCGTCCACAACGCCAATCAGAACCGGACACCATCGGCACGCATTGCCTCCAAACTCTGTTCGATCATCGGCAAGCTGACGGCAAAATTAACACCACCATCAATATCTGCCTCTTTGGTGAAAATACCATCAACCATGCCCACCAACTGGCCACCAGGGCTCACCAGCGCCCCGCCAGACGCACCCGGATTGACAGCGGCATCCGTCTGGATGAAATCTTCGATCTGATTGAAACCAACACCGCTGCGCCTAGTTGCGGAGACAACACCACAGGTTAACGAAATCCCTATTCCAAACGCATTGACCAGGGCACAGACATGACTACCGACTGTTGGATCCCCAAGGGATAGCTCTATTGCTGGAAAGACTTCATCAACATGAAGTACAGCAACATCACGGCGTCGATCGATGCCGTGCAGGTTTGCCGGGTACCGCGTCCCTGCTGCATCAACCACCTCAATTTTAGCAGCCCTTGCCACAACATGGGCTGCGGTCAGGATGTAACTGCCTGTCGCTGTCTCCAGTGGATAGACAATACCGGTGCCAGCGGGGGCGATACCAGGTGGTGCGCCAAAACCTGGACGTGCATGGCCCGGCCAAGTCGGCTCAACCATCAGCACAGATCGTTGAGCCGCTTGCCAAGTCCGTGGACCATGATCAGCAGTCGCAGTAACAGAAGCGCTAAGTACCAGTGAGACAAAAACATGAAACAGGCGCGAAAAGCAAATGATGCTTGATTTCAGGTCGCAAATTATTTCCGCGCGCATGACCAAATGCCCCAAAAATTTTGCAGGGTGAACCTTACAGGAACGAAGCGAGTCTGCAGTTAAAATTAGATATACTGCGGGAACTGACAGTCGGCTAGAGACGGACGTTTTCGCCGCTGTAAACAGATGCCGAGTCCATTCCTGTACTTATCAACACATAATAGGCGACGACAGCGATAATTACGGCTACGCAGCCACTAATCAGAACCATTTTCATAATTTCGATACTCCCAATTAAACTCTCTTATAACATTGATCGATAGAAGGCTCAATCGTCGGGCATCGTGGCCGATTTTAAAAAAGTTACTAGATCACGCCTATCCTGCGGATTTTTCATCCGCTGAATTGGCATTTTTGTGCCGGGTGTTACTATATCGGGTCCCTCATCAAACAAACGGCTGATTGTGGTTTCATCCCAGATGATCCGCGATGCCAAAAGTGCCTCGGAATAGGGGTAACCATCAAGTGTTCCAGCCTCTCTGCCGAAAACACCAAACAATGTTGGGCCGGCGCGACGCTTGCCATCTTTTTCAAGCGTATGGCAAACGCTACATTTGCGGGCAAATTGCTTTTCTCCATTAGTCATGGCTACACTCGGATGAAATCGACGCGGTTTTCCTGGCGACTCAAGAAATTCGGGTGGAAACTCAAAAATCGACCATTCCGTGATGTGATCATCGAGACCACCGATAACCAATGTATCCCCCTTTGGCATAACCAACATGCTCCAGACAGGACCATTGGCCGCCCTGAACTCACGAAAAATACTCCAGTCCCGGGTGTCGGCAAGCATGATCCGGCCCTTTGCTGTCCCAAACCCGATCATATTATCGGCCGCATTATAGTGTAGTGAGAGAACCGGAACTCGGTCGTCTCCAAAACGCAATAACTCCGTCTGGTCGGAAAAGCTCACGACATACATTCCGCCATCGGCTGTTCCATAGGCGAGCATGTCACGTTCTTCATCAATTTCAAAAACGCTCACACCCCAGCCATTACGCACAAGAGAACGCTGATACTCGCCAGTAGCCACAAGCCATCGGCGGATCGAGCCATCATAGCCGGCGCTGTACAAGTGCTCCATGTCACGTGAGAACTGCACCATGTTAACAGGGCCTTGATGGCCTGTGATAAACCGATCCAGACGCGGGGCAGCATCCCCTCGCATTTGCCAGAGACCAATCGAGCCATCCCAACTTGCCGAAGCCAACTGGCTCCCATCTGGCGAGAAAGACAGTCCCACAACCTTGCCCTTATGACCCGAAAGTATCACTGGTTCGGCGTCATCTTTGTTGGCTGCAATGTCATCCATGTCCCATAAGAGAATAAGTCCATCATCTCCAGCAGTTGCCAGAATTGCGCTGTCCGGAGAAAAGGTGCCCACATTGACTGCCGCTTCGTGGCCAAAGAGCGTCGCTCGCGGTGCGATTTGGTCCGTCGACCAGACAACTACAGTATAATCAAAACTGGCGCTCACCATTGCCGAATTGTCAGGTGAAATAGCAAGCCCTTTTACTGGTCCGCCATGTGCAGTATATGTCTGCATGGCACGGGTGGAGAATGGCAAAAGACAAGCAGCCACAAAGCAGGCAGAGAGATATACACATCCGACCCACCTAAACAGCTTACTATTGCCTCTTGTCAGCACAAACATGACGAGCCAACGAAAGGTTTATTCGGCGGGTGACGGCGAGCTCTTAGCCCTCTGCTGCTCTTCCTCGACCCACAGATTATGATGCTCCTTAGCCCAATTTAGGTCGACTTCGCCAGTATGCATGGCATCTATAGCACCTTCCATACCAACTGATCCGATATAAATATGAGCGATGATCATCGCAATAAGCACAAGAGAAACTAGTCCATGCCAAAGTTGGTTATATTGTTGCTCTTGCATCGGTGTAAAATCGGTCGGAAGGCCTAAACCCACAGTGTTTAGCAATGCGAAAGTATCAGAAAACATCGTCGTCTGAAATGGAAACATCAAAGCAATCCCTGACAAGCTGACAGAGAGACCGCCAATCATAGTTACCCAGAAAATGATTTTCTGGCCTGCATTAAACTTTTTTGCCGGTGGATGAACCCCTTTTTTAAAAATGCCACCGCCCATGCGCAGCCACTGCAAGTCAAGTTTGGTGGGGATATTATGACGCACCCACAAAACGAAGGAAAGAGCCAGGCCAATCATAAACGCAAACGCTAAGTAGTTATGTGCGTATTTACCACCCGTAGTAAGTGCCGAAAATGCCTCCGGACCTATCACTGGGAGTATAACATATCGTCCATAAAGTAAATTTAAACCGGTGAGACCAAGCACCACAAACGATCCAGCCATCAACCAATGTGCAAACCTATCTATTGAACCGAACCTTACTATCGTTTTATTGGAAGGTCCTTTTTCGATCCTGATTTTACCCCTGATCATATAGAACATTGTGAGGACAAACAGCATCATGAAGATTAAAAATCCTCCGATTGTCGACAAAGGCCCATTCCGCAAAGACCTCCAATTGTCACCCTCGGACTGGATCATCACAGCCCCCAGTTCATTTTTCATCGACACCGACCCAGCATTTCCGGTACGCACAAAGCGCCATAAATCGGCATCAGACTTTAGGCCTAGAGCCTGGCCAGGGACTTCACCCTGTTGTTGTGCAACAGCGGTAGAATTCAAGGCAACAATACCAGAAAAAAGAGTTACGATGACGGCGACTACGGAGAGAATTCTGCTGTTCATTTCAAAGCCTCCCTGGGAACCTAATCAATAATTACTTTGGAAACGCGTTCTACTATTCAGTTCTCTAAGCTGTTCATTATTCAAAGACGAGTCCACCTTGCCTAAATACGTCCCTTTTTCATAATTGAGGGGTCTTCCTTGCTCTTCTTCGCGGCAGGCAGACATGCCAGAAGCCAAAGAAATCACCAACAGCAGAAAAACTGATCTTGTCAAAATATGACGCATAGAAACCCGCCCACAGTCTAGAGCCCCGCGTTGGGGACAGTTCTTAAACAAAACGTGCGAAACCCCGGTGTTTAAGAGAGGTTTCGCACAATGTATTTTTGTTAGCTCTTGATGGAGTAAGCGGTACCCCAGCCCCATGCGCCGGATCCAAAGCCTCTCGCCACGATGCGCTCGCGGAAGATGTTAGCAACTTGATCACCGTCACCCGCCAACAAAGCTTTGGTCGCACACATTTCCGCACATATGGGAAGCTTGCCTTCAGCAAGGCGGTTTCCACCATACTTTTGGTATTCTGCTGAAGACAGGTCCTCCTCCGGACCACCCGCGCAAAACGTACATTTGTCCATTTTCCCACGTGATCCGTAGTTTCCAGCCTGTGGAAATTGAGGCGCTCCAAATGGGCATGCGTAGAAGCAATACCCACAACCAATACAAAGGTCTTTTGAGTGCAACACAACCCCTTGATCTGTCTGGTAGAAACAATCTACCGGGCAAACAGCCATGCAAGGCGCATCAGAACAGTGCATGCAGGCGACGGAAATCGACCGCTCCCCAGGCTTACCATCCTGAATTGTCACCACACGACGGCGATTAACACCCCAAGGAACCTCATGTTCATTCTTACAAGCGGTAACGCAAGCATTACATTCGATACAACGCTCTGCATCACAAAGGAACTTCATTCGTGCCATTATTACCTCCTTTAAGCCCGCTCAATTTCACACAGAGAACATTTTGTTTCCTGCATCAATGTCACGGAGTCATAGCCGTATGTAAAAGCTGTATTAGCTGCTTCTCCAAGCACGTAAGGATCTGCCCCCTCTGGATACTTGGACCGAAGGTCCTCACCCTCCATGTGACCACCAAAATGGAATGGAAGGAAGGCGACACCTTTTGCAACACGCTCAGTGACCATAGCCATCACCTTAATGCGAGCGCCTTCAGGGGTCATTACCCACACCATGTCACCATCACGAATTTGCTTTGTGTTGGCATCAAACGGATTCATTTCAACAAACATATCTTGCTGAAGTTCAGCAAGCCATGGGTTGGAACGGGTTTCATCACCACCGCCTTCGTATTCAACAAGCCGTCCTGAGGTGAGGATCATGGGAAACTTTTCAGTATGATCAACATCTTGAATTGACTTATAGAGTGTTGGCAAACGGTAAAGCTTACGATCTGAATAGGTCGGATAATCAGCAACCAAATCACGGCGCGAGGTGTAAAGAGGCTCGCGATGCAATGGGATTGGGTCAGGGAATGTCCAGACCTTCACCCGTGCTTTAGCGTTACCAAATGGTGCACACCCATGCTTGATCGCAACGCGCTGGATACCGCCTGAGAGGTCAACCTTCCAGTTAGTTTTATCACCAGCTACAGCATCGATTGCGGACCGCTCTTCTGAAGTCAAGTCACCGTCCCAGCCTAGCTTTTTGAGCATGCCCATGGTGAATTCCGGATACCCGTCCTTGATTTCTGAACCGACAGGGTATGAACCCTCTGCCAAAAGGTTTTTGCCCTCATGCTCGACACCAAAACGGGCACGGAAGCACAGACCACCCTCTGCTACAGGCTTCGAAGTATCATAAAGATTTGGCGTGCCTGGGTGGCCCATTTCTGCTGTTCCCCAACAGGGCCAAGGCAGACCGTAATATTCTCCGTCGAGTTCGCCCCCTACTGCTTGCAGTGTAGTCTTGTCAAACATGAACTGGTTTGCCATGTGGGCCTTAATACGCTCCGGAGACTGCCCTGTATATCCGATGGTCCACATACCACTGTTGAATTCACGAGTTACGTCTTCAACGTAAGGCTCATCATTATCAACCTTTATTTGGCGGAACATTCGGTCTGCAAAACCAAACTTCTTTGCAAACTTATATATGATGGTGTGATCAGGCAGAGAGTCGAACGAAGGCTCGATAACCTTTTCACGCCATTGCAAAGAACGGTTCGATGCAGTGACTGACCCATAGGTCTCAAACTGCGTTGTTGCGGGCAGCAGATAAACACCATCGGTACGGTCAGACAGCACAGCGGAAACCGTCGGATATGGATCGATCACGACCATCAGATCGAGTTTTTCCATCGCCGTCTTCATTTCCTTCATACGCGTCTGAGAGTTCGGGGCATGCCCCCAAAACACCATCGCCCGCAGATTGTCCGGCTGATCCATATTGTTCTTGTCCTCAAGAACACCATCGATCCAGCGCGAAACGGGGATGCCTTTCAGGTTCATCAGGCTCTTTTTCTTGCCATCAGACCCCTTGATCGAGTCAAACCGGCCTTTCAGCCAGTCGATATCCTCACCCCATACTCGGGCCCAGTGCTTCCAAGCACCTGCCGAAAGGCCATAGTAACCGGGCAGTGAATGCGAGAGCACACAGAAGTCGGTAGCACCCTGCACATTACAGTGGCCGCGGAATATGTTTGCGCCACCACCGGAAACGCCCATGTTACCAAGCGCGAGCTGAAGCGCACAGTACGCACGGGTGTTATTGTTACCATTTGTATGCTGAGTTCCACCCATACACCAAATGAAAGTACCAGGGCGGTTGTTTGCCATAATTTTGGCTACACGCTTCAATTGTGATCCAGGAACGCCAGTGACGCGTTCTGTCTCTTCCGGGGTCCATTTCTTGACCTCGGCCATCACGTCTTCCATCCCATAAACGCGCTGGCGGATAAACTCTTTATCTTCCCACCCATTTTCAAATATGTGCCACATAATACCCCAAATCAGACCCACATCTGAGCCAGGGCGGAAACGCACGTACTCGTCTGCGTGAGCTGCTGTACGAGTGAAGCGCGGGTCACAGACGATAATTGGTGCATTATTCTGCTCCTTGGCCTTCAATACATGCATAAGCGAAACAGGGTGCGCTTCTGCCGGGTTGCCACCGATTATAAAAACAGCTTTTGAGTTGTGAATATCGTTGTAGGAGTTAGTCATCGCCCCATAGCCCCAAGTGTTTGCAACACCCGCAACTGTGGTTGAGTGACAAATACGGGCCTGATGGTCACCGTTGTTGGTACCCCAATAAGCGTAAAACTTGCGGAAAAGATAAGCCTGCTCATTGCTGAATTTTGCTGAACCGAGCCAATACACAGAGTCGGGGCCTGATTTTTCACGAATGTCGATCATCTGATCGCCGATCTCGCTTATCGCATCATCCCAACTCATGCGGGTCCACTTACCCCCAACAAGCTTCATTGGGTATTTCAAACGGCGCTCTCCACTGGCGGTTTCACGAACTGAAGCGCCTTTTGCACAATGTGCTCCAAGGTTGATTGGGCTGTCCCAACCGGGCTCCTGACCGGTCCAGACACCATTTTGCACCTCTGCCACGACGGTACATCCAACCGAACAATGTGTACAAACCGACTTTCTTATCTGAGCTGCAGCAGAACTGCCAGCAGCAAGTGCCGGTTTAACGCTCGGGCCAACAAGTGTAGCTGCGGCAGCCAATCCACCAACCGCTATACCCGAGCCGCGCAAAAACGTGCGTCTATCAACGACTGTCTCGACAGCCTGTCCGAGAAAAGATGATGACTGGGGGCCTCTCGCAACCCCGGACGTCTTCTTTCTAAGCATTTGTTTCCTCCAACAAATAGGTGTTTACAAAACTATCATTCGCTTCAACTAGAACCGCGCAAGATCGTAAAATGTCTTGACGTGGTTGGTCAGCCGGTAGCCTGCGCCTTTCGGTGCCTCGACCGTCTCAGCGGCAGCCGCCTTTCCGACAAGCATCGCTCCACCTGCGGCCGCTACACCAGTTGCAGACAGCTTCAAGAAGTCACGACGGCCGGATTGTGTTACCTCATCCTTGTCAATCTTCATTCTTACCTCCTTATTTATCTCAACATTGAGACCATTTGTCCGGCCGTTAGTCACGATCGGTCAAATCCATTTCAAAAGCCTTGCTTTCAACTTCTAAAAACACACGCCCCAATGTGCCAACTGGGGCGAAAAAGATGGCGGTCTTCGCCCCTTCTACATCGCGCATTAAAAGTTGACCCCATGGTTCAATATGCTTTGAGTAAAATGTCTGCTGTTCAGCAACGCTGAATGCACGGCCATAATCACCCCTAATCAAACCAGCCATCATATCAAAAAGACTCGCAATGTGATCTTCCGGTTCACGAACGCCGTCAGCGCGCTTGATGCCAATCGCGTTCATGTCTCCTCGCAAATTAGCTAGAGGTCTATCATTCAAAAAACCGGTTAAATAATATGACGCGAAAGGCAACACCTCACCTCTCCCAACGCCAATGAATAATTCAACGTATTCATTTCGTATCATACTATAATCGATTGAGGCAGCTAGTTTTGCCATTGTGGCGCATGCGTTTCCTATGGGAGTATCATCACCCTCTAGCGATGCAACTCGATCAAGAAGGTCGTCTGTTGGCTCGGACCGCAACAAAGACGCGAGGAAACCGTACATATCGGCTCTTAATCTATCCTCTTCTGCGATAGACATGTTTTCAGCAATTTCCGCAGACACGTAATCAAAGACCCCCTACTCACAATAAAGGTGTAACACAGTGTTTAAGGACTTCCAATGAATTAATGTTATAAAGTGTTAATTATGCCAGCATGAAAGCAATAATATTGCGAATGATAACAGTTATCATTATTATACGCGGGTCAAAGCACCCTGATCTTTAGTTGTTTCGATCAGCTTTTTGGAATTTTGAAGACCATTTTTTTTGGTCTAACATTCTGATTTTCGGCCCCTTCTAAAACTGTACTAATTTGATCCTCTTTTTGCCTACCGTCGTTAGCTTTTTGGGAATTTAGACTCTCAACATTTTTCTCTTCGTTTTCATGTTGCGACAATTTGCGCGCTGAGAGATCGAAAGCTTCCTGTTTCTGCGGCTTGGAGGCATTTTTTCTGTCAACTTTTTTTTCTATATTTCCCCCATCATTATTCGCATTAGGACCGGATTTTGAAGCTCCTCCTAGATCAACTTCTTTTTCACCATGGTTCTCAAGACCATCCGTTTTGACCTTTTTATTTTGGGGATCAAGAGTCTTACTTGAACCCGTTTCTGTATTTCCCAAGCTAGGTCTTGTTTCCCCGTCGATGATATTATCATCGACACCTTCCCCCTCTAGCGCTTCTTTGACCTTTGCCAAATACCCCTTGCCTACCTCATAGGCGGTTTGCATGCCTTCAACTACGGTCGCTGCGTCTGTGTAATCCTCCCCATATTCAACCATCTCATCAGCAAAGCGAAATAGCGGATTTAATCGCCAGACGCGACGCAAAGCCAAACGCTTGAGCCTTTCTGGCATATCTCCCTCGAAAAACTGGTCCAACGCCGCTTCATCCTCAACCGTTTCCGGGTCAGGCAGCTCATATCTTTTTAAAAGCTCACTGTCGCTGAGCGCGTCTTCCTCATCTGCAATATCCGTGTCGTCAAGATCTTTGGAAACAAGATGCTCTTCATCGGTCTGATCACTGCGGGCCTCTGCCGCGACCTTCTCCCGTCGCCTGTTAAACCGGTCTATCAAAGACTCAGATTCTGGATTTGTCGGCTTTGCCATATGTTCCGTATTCCTCTGTTAAGCCGTGGTGCAATCTATTTGTTTATTGGTAATCGCGGCGACGAGGTGGCGTTTGAAAGACATCACCGCTCTGTCTACGCCGAACATCACCGCGCCCCGCATCTCGCAACGACACATGCGCCTTGTCTCGCCGGCGTTTTTTGAAAGGCTCAGGCTGAAAATGTTTTGCAACGAACGCTTCAACAAATTCAGCAATCGGACCCTGCAACTGGAGCTTTTCGACCTGATCCTCGCCACAATCCTCGTAATCCTGTATGTGATAGGGAGACAAGCTAATTTCGGCTACGTGTACATCAGCGGCGTCTTTGTCAGCTTCAACATCCGCGTAGTCATCACTGTTATCGTTCTTGCGCAGCACCAGATAAATCGCGGGATCAGACGATGCCAAATTTTCAGCATAGGCTTCAGACTCGGCATGATGCAAATCTAGCAATGCGTCAGCAGTAAACAACATCGAAAGCCCATCATCCCCAGCGCGTAGGGGTATCAGCGGGATATCGTTGATTGGTGGCGTGCCATTTCCCGCCACACGGTCTAACGGCATCAGGTCATGAATTACCCACCTGTGGGACTGCCAGACATTGTCGATCTTCTGGCGCTCCACAATTACGCGCACGCAGTACAACACGTGTTTTTCATCAGCCGAAACACTATTCACGGGTGATCCCCAAATTAGTTATTGGAAGAATAAACACCGAAACAGAGGACTTTACAATTAGCATAAAATGACAAGTTGTCACGGGTCTAATTCTGGCTTCCATCAACACCTGACCCAAGTGCAAGCCTCTCATGGCCTTGGTGCACTGAAAGCAATGGGTTGTTTTACGGCCACCGCACACTACAATCATATGCAGTAGGTATTGTGCCCAAACTGTAAAAGTCAAGAGCGTTCCGATGAGAGTAAATGACACTGACGTGCTGGTGTGTGACTGCGGCGACACCATGACCATTGACGCTAAGGCGTTAGCAAAGGGTTGCGGCGCAACCGGCGAGTGCAGCCCATCAACAAGCCTGTGCCGCACACAGACGGAAAGGCTGGCCTCTGCAATGCAGGCGGCGGCGGCTGCAGGTAGAAACGTTCTTGTCACTTGTACGCAAGAACTGGGTAAATTCACCCAGATCGCCGAGGAAATCGCAACGCCGGTGCCACAAACTGTCAATATCAGAGAGATGGCCGGCTGGTCTGATCAGGGGGTTCAAAGCACTCCCAAAATGGCAGCCCTGATTGCTGATGCCCTAGCTGTTAAGCCATCGGCCCGCAGCATGGGGTTGGAGTCGCATGGTCGGTGCCTGATTTACACCGATGGCGGTTCCCATTCATCTAATTCAGACGCAGCCTTTGCGCTGGCAGCAAAGCTTGAGGGTAGCCTTGGTGTCACGGTACTAATCAAAAACCCTGCTGATACAATTATGGCGCAGAGCGCACCGGCTAGCGTAACAATCGGCACAATCCGCTCAGCCATCGGTCATTTCACAAATTTCAAACTTGTCATAGACCAGTTTGCAGAAGCGCTACCTCATGGACGCGACAGCCTTATTTTTGGCGGGCGCAGTGATGGTGTTGAAACAAGCTGTGACATATTAATCGATTTAAGTGGTGGCAAACCGCTTTTCACTGGCTGGGAAAAGCGCGACGGCTATTTTCGTGTGGCAGCAGATGACAGCATTGAACTCACCGCCCTTGAGGCAAAGGTCATGCCAATGATCGGTGAGTTTGAAAAACCTATCTATGTTAATTTTGATGAAAATCTTTGCGCCCATTCCAGAAACCAAATTGACGGCTGTTCGCGTTGCCTCGACGTCTGCCCTGCTGGCGCGATTACCAGCGCTGGAGACACAGTATCCATTGATCCGGCAATCTGTGGTGGCTGTGGTTTTTGCGGTGCCGTATGTCCATCTGGTGCTGCGCAAACGGTCTATCCACCTATTGATGCGCTTCTGGGCAATGTTGACAGGCTCGTTGACACCTATATAGAGGCTGGTGGAAAGGCCCCCGCCCTACTTTTGCACGACGAGAGTTTTGGCGTTGAAGCAATTGAAATGATGGCTCGGTATGGCCGTGGCCTGCCCGCGCACGTGCTGCCGCTGGCCCTGCATGACATTGGTCGCGCAGGACATGATTTAATGGTTGGCGCAATTGGTCTTGGCTGTAATCAGGTCTTTATTCTGGCCAATCCGCGCAAGACAGACGAAGCGCATCCCGTCGGCGCGCAGATCGCACTCGCCCGGGACCTACTAGCTGGCGTAAATGCCGATGCAGATGGCCGACTTGTTCTAATCAATGAGAGCGATCCTGATGCCATCGCCAATATTCTTTATGGTACCAAATGTGCCAGCAAAGCGAAACCAGCGCCCTTTGGCCCAGTAGGGACACCGCGTGGCATGGTGCGACTGGCGATGCGCGGGCTTGGCTCCAATAACAACGCCAACGAGGATGTAATAGCCCTCTCGCAGGGTGCACCGTATGGGCGTGTCAGTATCGACACAGAAAACTGTACGATCTGTCTTTCCTGCGTTAGTGCCTGTCCGGCTGGGGCGCTACAAGACAATCCGGATGCGCTACAACTGCTCTTCCGCGAGGATGCCTGTATACAATGCGGGATCTGTGCAAAGACCTGTCCAGAAAATGTGATCAGCCTTGTTCCACAATTCAATCTGTCCGATACCGCCATGGCAGCCGAAATGGTTATTGAGGATACGCCTTTTCATTGTGAGGGTTGCGGCAAGGCCTTTGGTTCCACCCGCTCAATTGAACGGGTGATCGCAAAACTCTCAGACCACAGCATGTTCCAGCAGAAAGGTGGCACCGATATGCTCAAACTTTGCGAGAATTGCCGAGTCGAGGTCATGTTCACACATGATGATAAAATGCTTGATGTCGGCGAACGGCCAAAACCACGCACCACCGACGATTACCTCAACTGATCTTAGCCAGAAAGGCTCTTACTGGCTGACAATTGGCAAATTCACAAGGAGGTTCTGCGGTTTCATGCGGGAAACCCCGGCACGGTCCATCGCCAGCGCCATATAAACCGGATGGCCCTGCATCTCCGGAACAAAGCCACTCTCGACGGTGAGCTTGAACAGGCATAGGATTTGCGCCAGCCGGTCCTCGCCAACTTCCCTGTATTCATAGAGATCATTCAAAATACCGGTGGCATCCGCATCGAGACCGACGTGCCATTTCCAGTTTTCCTCCTCGATCTTGACCACCGGAATGATCGTCACGGTTTGGCCAAGGAAATGCTGAACCCACTTTTCCATCACGCGGCACAGTCCATCCAGCGCTGGTTGGGTGAACGCGATGTCGACCGATGTATTAAACATGTCTGAACGGGACCAATATTCATCGGCATTTTCTGAGGACAGAATGTCAATCATCACCTCATCCGGACGCTCACTCTGTTTGAGCGCCTTCTGATAGCCAGCATGAAGCTGCACTGTCGCATGGTCAGCAACCATGATCCGTCCATCATCCAATGTCACCGCCTGATGCCGGAACAACAACTCCGCTGCGCGGATCTGCATCGGATCGGACACACCGTCCAGAATGCCACGCAGCATGACCTGGACAAGCTGTTCGGTGAACAATGGTGGAATGCCGCTGGGTGCTTCACCCCGGATCAGCGCCAAGTAGGCAGATTCTATGGTGTCATATTTTGCCAGAAAATCGCGAAACCGCAGAACCGCCTTATAATTGTGAACAACGTCGCAGTCCTTGATGGCTGCCAGTTCGACCTCATCAACCGCACCAAACGGGTCCTCAACAAGACGTGCATGTAGCGCCCGCTCGGCATCACAGGATTCCTCAACCGGCGCAACTTCATCACGGAAAAAATATGCCGCCATGAAATCCACCGACGGCATCGCTCTACCCTCAGACGTCCTGTCAGTCAGATGCCACCCCGAGGTGATCCAAAAATCTTTTGCCATAAGCTATGTCCTATATTTCTTGGCGGACCCGTGTTATTGGCCTCCACCTTCGTTTCCGCTATCATCATCTGCAACCATCGTCCAGATTTTCTGCTCGGCGCACGACTCCGGTTTTGGTAGGCTGCGGAATTGTTCGGTGATGCCATTCTCACCAGCCTCGCGCTGAATGCAGAGCAACGTGCCAATCTTGTGCGACTCGCATAGGTCAGCCATGAAGCTGATTTCCTGCTCTGCCGCGGCCAATGCGTCCTGTCGAGAGGGTGCACCAAATACCTGTTCAAACCAATCAGCAAGACTCGCCTCAAGTGCCTCCACATCCCGCGGCTTCGCCGTTGCCACGCTAACCAGGGTCGAAAACCCATGGCTCTCACACCCCACAAACCCATTGGCAAATGCCTGATTCCACTTGCCGGTGATTTGGTCAGCCTGCATTGAGGAGAAAACAAAACTACCCGGAAGCGCCCATTCGCCCTCCTCGGCAACATGCGGAAAGACATTCAGGTCGGACGCGTCGAAGCGGATTGTCCGGGCCAGTTTCATAGTGGCCTCATCGGGCCCGTCATGTCTGCAAAGCGGTGGGCTGGTATGCTGATGACCTGACCATCAATTTTCAGTAGCGCCTGACCATCTTCATCTAGTCCTAGCCAATCGGCGACTGAACCAGCCCCGAGCTCGACAACCGCATTGGTCAGCGCCCGGTTCTGCCAGGCGTCAAAAAGAGGACGAAAACCATCCTGTTCCCAGCGATTGATCCAAGCCAGAAAATGCCGACTAGATGCCTCGATGATGCGGGTGGTAGAAATGTGAGTGCCGCTCTCCTCGATCAGCGAGGTTTCATCATGCACTCCAGAGGCCAGCGTTGCCTCTATGTCGGTATCCATCCGGATGGCGGCACTTGCAACCATCCATCTCGGTTCATCACCGAGCTCTGCAGCCGGGTCAGAGGCAATCTGAACATGCCCCGCCCTTCCCTTGTTGAGCAAAATGTAACCGGGGAAGAGATAATTAACTTCAACCTCGGGTGGAGCGATGGCCCCGATTGCGTCACCGACACCGATTATCAGCGCGTGGAACATCTGCGCCGCCTTCAATGAGGTCACGTCCGGTGCCAACGCAACCGACAGCTGGGCGAGCCCGCCAGCCGCCGCATAGAAAACGGTGCCAACCTCACTCTGGTTGGCAGCCGATACAGCAAGGGCATGGACATCGCCATGGTGCGCCAGCGCATCTGCATCCACCTCACAGGGTGTCAACAGAGGAGGCAATCGTGGCTCACCCTCATAATCATCCGGGTCGGGTGTATAATAAATGCTCATCGCCCCGCCTCGAGCCGGAGCCCTGCAACATCGATCAGACGGCGAGCAATGGTGCGAAAAATTTTTGCCTGCACTGAACGTGGTTCAGTAACCACAACGGGTGATCCTCCATCACCTCCAACACGAATTGAGAGGGACAACGGCACCTCACCAAGCATCTCAACACCGCGCCTTCGGGCTTCAGTAGCAACACCACCCTCACCAAAAATGTGATCCTCACGCCCACAGTCAGGGCATTTCCATATTGCCATATTCTGGATCATCCCAAGGATTGGCACCTCTGCTTTTTCAAACATAGTCAATGCCTTGACTACATCAAGAAGTGCAATATCCTGAGGCGTCGACACAATCACTGCACCCGACAAATTGACCTGCTGCGCAAGCGAAATCTGTATATCGCCGGTACCAGGGGGCAAATCGACAATGATTACATCAAGCTCGCCCCAAGCAACATTGTCCAGCATTTGCGTCAGCGCCGACTGCACCATTGGTCCACGCCAGATCATCGCGGTGTTATCAGGCACAAGCAACCCCATCGACATTAGCTTTACACCGTAATTTTCAAGCGGCACGACCATGTCGCCACCGGCGCTTGCTGGTCGGCCGCTCACACCAAGCATCCGCGGCTGCGAGGGACCGTAAACATCGGCATCCAGAATGCCGACACGCAGCCCCTCAAGTTTCAGCGCCACGGCTAAATTTGCGGCTGTCGTGGATTTGCCAACACCGCCCTTGCCCGACGCCACGGCAATGAAGCGGCGCACCCTACTCTCGATCACTTTTTCAACGGTAGTGTCGGGCGGTGTCTCAGCAGTGGCCGCGCTGCTATGGGCTGTAACCATTACTGTGGTACTGGTCACACCCGGAATCGCCCGCACAGCAGCTTCAGCGGCACGGCGCACCGGCTCCATTGCCGGACCACGATGCGGTGGAACCTGTAGGGCAAAGCTGACATTGCTCTTTTTGACATGCAGGCCAGTCACCATGTCGAGCGTGACAAGATCCTTGCCCTGCGAGGGGTCCTCGACCTTACGCAGCGCCGTCAGAACCTGGTGTTCGGTGATATCCGCCATCACCAGGATCAATTCTCGCCGTCAGGTGCGATCACTTGGGCCGAAACGCTGTGCGACAACCCCAACTCGGCAATCCTTAACTCAGCTGTGATGTCAATGCTGCCACCTGGGGCAAGTTTGCCGTCAGCAACGGCCTTGGCCACAGCTGCCTCGAGTTCCTGATGTGCGGTCACGCCAAGCTGTTTCAGAAATTTGCGCATACTTATCTCTGAAGCGGTCATCTCTCCTTGGTTTCTGCGACCATTGGATTTATCACTCATTTTTTCTCCCTATAACACTCACAATCGTATCGTTAGATCCGCGTTCCAGACCACCGATGTTAAAGTCAGGCCAGATTTCTAATTTTTGACAGTATCTACATAGGCAAGTATGCGGTCCAAGTCATCAACACTCAACTTTATTTCCTGCACAAAAGCGGGACGAGATTTGTCACGTTCCTCACTGATCCCAACAACAGTTACGAGGGCTGGGTGCGGTGGTAGTGTGAAAAACACTTCAAACCGGCGACGCCAATCCGCGAGATGCTTCATTCCCTTGAATGACGGAGTGGACTCAATACCGCCCTTGGGATTGATTTCGGGGACAACATGACAACGGGTGCAATGCTCAGCCACGATCGCTCGGCCCTCGGCGATCAAGTCAGCGCCAGCTGTCTGCGGTAAATAGAACAGAAGCAAGGCAACAGCACCATGCCAGAATGGTGATTGTTGGCATTGCCTAAACTTCGTGCTCAACCGTGTAATCCAATCTCGTTTTGGCATCGTCTTCCTCCTGCCATTTGATTGTTTATTACGGACCCTGAATGATAGACCCTAGACGGTCGGATCTGCCATGTGAGTGCGCAGCATGTCCTGATACTGTTTGGTCATGTGATCAATGAATTTTTCCTGTTCATCTACAGCCAGTACATTTTTGCCGACATGTGCAGCGTATCTGGCGGCAGCAAACATCATCACCAGTTGCAGATCTGTGGCTGCCACTTTTTTACTGCGTTGATTGGCCAACGAAATGAATTGGTCAGCTAGCCGGACAAACGAATCACCATCAAGGCAGCCACTGTTTGCCCCTGCCTGTTCGCGCGTTTCCGGTCGATCATGCCAATTTGGAAACGCGGATTTTTCGTCTAAAGCCGTCATCACTCTTCCCCTTGCCCTGTCCATACTCGAACTAAGTTACCATTTCTGGACAATTTCCGCTGTGTCTCTGGCCCCTCCACATCATCAAGGCTAGCTTTGCCGATATTGGCCGTTGCCTGAACAGTCTGCAACCATTCTGACAGGCCAGCAAACCCTGACTGAATTTTTGCTTCATGGCTATTAAATCGTCGCACGAGTTCTTTACCGAGCTCAGTGATTGCCGCCCCACCATGTTTGCTTCCACCTCGCACCGTCTCAATGAGCGCTGCATCAAACCCCTGCTGCAACGAGGTAATTAGGAACCAGGCGCGCCGATAACCCATACCTAACTCGCGGGCGGCAGCGCTAATAGACCCAAGCTCGTCA
Organism: uncultured SAR116 cluster alpha proteobacterium; assembly: GCA_902578815.1. GTDB lineage: Bacteria > Pseudomonadota > Alphaproteobacteria > Puniceispirillales > Puniceispirillaceae > MED-G116. The sequence goes on from CACHEI010000007.1 coordinate 50,416, forward strand.
ATCTTTTCCAAAAGGCGTATTTTGCCGATGCCGATGGTTTCGTCGGCAACAAACCATTTAACGCGGATACCGGGTGTCCGCGGTCTCCTGGCATTCGCTTCGTTCATAATCGACATCCATTCTACCGTTATGTCATTTTTGACATAACGACTTTACAATTTCACCAAAAAGAACAACAAGAGAGTGGATCAACGTTCTCACGCAGGCAAGGGTACCTTGCGGCAATATTCGCTTTTTTTCGGAGTTTGGAAAGAATGTGTAACAGTGTTTTAGGTTGTGTGCTCTCAGTATTCATTATAGGGACAGGGTTTTGCGTCAGTTCCGTCAATGCTGCAACAGTCAACGCTGAGTCGATTATCGTGCAATCGACAACATCGACACAGAACGCGGGTTTCTATGAACATATAGTCCCGCTTTTTGAGCAAGCGAGCGGCATCAAGGTAAAAGTTGTTGCTGTTGGCACAGGTCAAGCACTGCAAAATGCCCGCAATTGCGATGGTGACCTACTAATCGTCCATTCAACAAAGCACGAATTGGCCTTCGTCGCCGCTGGTTTTGGCCTCGCTCGTCATAATCTAATGTATAATGATTTCATCCTTCTCGGCCCGAAATCCGACCCTGCGGGCATCAGAGGCGGTTCTGACATCGGCGTAGCTCTATCCATAATCGCATCTAAGAATGCAAAATTTGCGTCACGCGGCGACAATAGCGGAACGAACGAGGCAGAGCGACTGCTTTGGGCACTAACCGACACCAAGCCAGACAGCAGTATCAATGGCTGGTATCTCGAAACTGGACGCGGTATGGGCGCGACACTGAATTTTGCGGTTCAGTCTGACAGCTACACGTTAAGTGATCGGGCTACATGGCTGGCTTTTGGCAACAAGATGACGCACGAAATACTTCTTGAGGGAGACCCACGCCTATTCAATCAGTATGGCGTCGTAACGATCAATCCGGCGCGGTGTCCAGAAGTTAAATCAGCTGCTGCCGCCAAATTTGTCGATTGGCTGTTGTCCGCTGAAGGCCAGACTAGCATCGGCACCCTAACGCGTGACAGCCAACTACTGTTTTTTCCCAACGCCAATTAACCTTTAGCCGATTGGCAGCTTTAGAACGCCGCCAAATTATTTGCATATTTTTTAGGCAATCTGCACAAAAACCGCGCTATGGCAGCTGATTCGCCTATGCGAACGGCGCCGGGTTGTCCTTAGTGATTGCGTGTTTTGTTGGGGACAGGTGTTATGTGAGTGTGTAAACCCCTCCTTGACGGTAAAACCAACCAACAGAGAGTGAAGACGATGAAAAAAATTGAAGCCATTATCAAGCCGTTCAAGCTCGACGAGGTGAAAGAGGCACTTCACGACATTGGTATTCAAGGGATTACTGTTTTAGAAGCTAAGGGGTTTGGTCGTCAAAAGGGTCATACTGAACTTTATCGCGGCGCCGAGTACGTGGTCGATTTCCTGCCCAAAGTTAAAATCGAAGTGGTTGTAGACGAGCTGATGTGTGAACGGGTTGTCGACGCCATTCAGCAGGCAGCTCAGACTGGCCGGATCGGCGATGGCAAGATTTTTATTTCAAGTATAGACGAAGCCATCCGAATTCGCACCGGTGAAAAAGGCACCGAAGCTGTTTGACTCGATAATCCACATAGCACGGTTGTTTCAATCAAGACGTTGGCATGAGCCGACACCAACTGCACAGAACAATGGAAGGATACCCAAATGTCTGACGCAAAACAAATCATGGACATGATCCGTGAAAAAGACATCAAATATGTTGATCTGCGGTTCACTGATCCGCGTGGCAAAATGCAGCATGTGACCCAGCATATCGATACCATTAATGAAGATAGCCTTGCGGAGGGCTTCATGTTTGACGGATCGTCGATTGCTGGCTGGAAAGCCATAAACGAGTCTGACATGACACTGATGCCGGATCTGTATCGCGCCTATGTAGACCCATTCTTTGCTCAGCCAACCCTTGCACTTTTCTGTGATGTGTTGGAGCCAAACACTGGTGAGCCCTACTCTCGCGACCCACGTGGAACAGCGAAAGCCGCTCTCGCCCACATGGAAGCCACGGGTATCGGCGACAAAGCGTTTTTTGGTCCGGAGGCCGAATTTTTCCTATTTGAGGATGTGAAGATCGACGTTTCAATGAACCGCGCTATGTACGAGGTCGATTCCGTTGAAGGGCCGTACAACAGTTCTCGCGAATATGACGAAGGTAATATGGGCCACCGTCCAGGCGTCAAGGGCGGGTACTTCCCTGTACCACCGATTGACTCCGGACAGGATATTCGCTCCGAGATGGTATCAGTGATGGCCGACATGGGAATCAATGTCGAAAAACACCACCACGAGGTCGCTCCATCGCAGCACGAGCTTGGCATTAAGTTCGGTACATTAATCGAGACAGCTGACAACCTGCAGCTCTATAAATATTCTGTGCATCAAGTAGCGCATGCTTATGGTCTTTCAGCAACCTTCCTGCCAAAGCCGATTGCCGGTGACAATGGGTCAGGCATGCATGTCCACCAGTCAATCTGGAATGATGGTAAGCCACTGTTTGCAGGAAATGGCTATGCTGACCTGTCGGAGAACGCGTTGTTTTATATTGGCGGCATCATCAAGCATGCCAAGTCATTGAACGCATTCACCAATGCCTCGACGAACAGCTACAAGCGGCTGATTCCCGGCTATGAGGCACCAGTGCTTCTTGCGTACTCATCGCGCAACCGCTCCGCCTCATGTCGTATCCCGCACGTGAATTCGCCAAATGGCAAGCGCATTGAAGTCCGCTTCCCCGATGCAACAGCTAACCCCTACTTAGCGTTTTCAGCTATGTTGATGGCCGGCCTTGACGGTATCCAGAACAAGATTCACCCAGGCGATCCCATGGACAAAGATCTGTACGACCTGCCAGCTGAAGAGCTGGCGCAAATCCCAACAGTTAGTGCATCGCTGCGTGAAGCGCTGGAAGCACTTGATTCAGACCGTGCGTATCTTACCCAGGGCAACGTCTTCACCGACGAGCAAATAGACGCTTATATAGAGTTAAAGATGGAAGAAGTTATCAAGCTAGAACACACACCGCACCCAGTCGAGTTCCAAATGTATTACTCTTACTAGGCCAAAGCTCTAACAAGTAAAATCAGGCAGAGGCGATTACACCAGCCCCAGCCCGGCCTAAAATGCATCCCCCCGATAACAACATCGGGGGGGTTTGACTTTGAGGCTCAATATTTCGGGGGGAGTGTTGAACAAGAGCACTACATATGGTAGGCTCAAAACATAGGTCATTATTTCCAATTTAAGAATTCAAAACATGACTGATCTGTTTGGCGCGATGGCGCCTGATGACAATTATGACGCGTCCAACATTGAGATACTGGAAGGGCTCGAACCGGTGCGGCATCGCCCGGGAATGTATATTGGCGGCACTGACGACCGTGCTCTTCATCATCTCGCAGCCGAAATCCTTGATAATTCTATGGATGAAGCCGTTGCCGGGCACGCTAATCGCATCGACATTACATTGGAATCACCTGACACGCTTTCGATCCGTGATAATGGCCGTGGCATGCCAATTGGCCGGCACCCTAAATTCCCCGACAAATCAGCCGTCGAAATAATCATGACAACGCTACATGCCGGAGGCAAATTTTCTGGTGATTCTTATGCCACCTCGGGTGGCTTGCATGGCGTTGGCGCATCGGTGGTGAATGCGCTGTCCTCGCTCCTAACGGTAGAAATTGCCCGCGACAAAAAGCTCTATAGTCAGACGTTCTCACGCGGCCTGCCGCGGGGAAAGCTAACCGAGATTGGCAGCGCGCCAAACCGGCGCGGAACAAAAGTGAGCTTCACTCCCGATACCGAAATTTTCGGTGACACGGCGCATTTCAAGCCTGCCACTCTCTTCCGATTAGCAAAATCAAAGGCGTTCCTGTTTGCCGGCGTGAAAATCCGTTGGAAATGTGACTCAACGCTGCTAGGCAATGATGATTCTGTGCCGCCTGAGGCGGTGCTGCATTACCCGGGCGGACTTACTGATTATCTGAATGATGCCACTGCCCACAGAGCGCTGATGATCTCGACGCCCTTTGCCGAGCTGGCCGAACTGGATGGTCAGAAATTTGAGTGGGCGATCACATGGCTTGATATTGGTGAGGATGGGTTTTTCAATTCCTATTGCAATACCGTGCCAACACCAAATGGTGGCACCCATGAGACTGGGTTTCGGCAGGCGATCGTGCGTGGTTTAAGATCCTTTGGTGAGCTGTCTGGCAATCGCAAAGCGGCCGACATCACCGCCGATGATGTTCTTTTTAACAGTGCTGTCATGCTGTCGGTTTTCTTGCGTGATCCCCAATTTCAGGGTCAGACCAAGGATAAACTGGTTTCAAGTGATGCCACCCGCCTGACCGAGCAGGCGGTGCGCGACCGTTTTGATCATTGGCTTTCCGCCGACTCTGCCCGCGCAACGTTTTTGTTGGAGGCAGCAATTGAACGCGCCGAGGAACGCAAACGCCGCAAGAAAGAAAAAGAAGTTGCGCGCAAATCAGCAACCCGCAAGCTACGCCTTCCAGGCAAACTTGCCGACTGCACAGCTAGCGATACCGAAATAACCGAATTGTTCCTTGTCGAGGGCGACTCAGCAGGTGGGTCAGCAAAGCAAGCGCGAAACCGCAAGACTCAAGCAGTACTTCCGCTGCGCGGCAAAATACTGAATGTAGCAAGCGCAACCACAGAAAAGCTGAGCGCAAATCAGGAACTGTCTGATCTGGCGTTGGCATTAGGTGTACGCCCCAGCAAGGATTTTAGACTTGATGACCTGCGCTATGGCCGCATAATAATCATGACGGACGCCGATGTTGATGGTGCACACATCGCGGCGCTGCTGATGACCTATTTTTATCGAGAGATGCCGCAACTGGTGGAGGCTGGTCGTCTTTATTTGGCGCAGCCACCGCTCTACCGCATGACGCAGGGCGGCAAAACACTGTATGCACTTGATAATGACCAGCGTGAGGAAATGATCACCAACAGCTTCGATGGGCGGGGCAAGATTGAAACCAGCCGCTTTAAGGGACTTGGTGAGATGCCCCCAGCACAGCTCAAGGAAACTACGATGAACCCGGAGAGTCGACGCCTGCTGCGCGTGGATTTGCCACGACGGGATACGGTAGGGGCTGACTCGCGCCGCGACACCGACCAGCTTGTCAACACTCTGATGGGAAAGAAAGCCGAGCTGCGCTTCGGCTATATCCGCGATCACGCTGAGGAAGTACTTGCCGAGCTGGATGTTTAGGGTCAGGCACCAGCAATCACGCGCGCTGAAGCAGTTCAATCACCGCATTACTGACAGCCTGTGGTGCCTCAAGGCTGGAGAGATGGCCAATTTCAGGCAGAAGCTGCAAATCAGCGCGTGGCGCCAGCGCTGCCATCTCGCGCGACCGTTCAGGTGGTGTCAACTCATCCAGAAGTCCGCACAGGATCATCACCTCACCCTGATAGGCTGCCAAAGTGTCACTCTGATCACGGCGGTTCAGAATGGCTGTCTGCTGGCTGATAAAGACATCACGCCCAACATCCTGCGCCATCCTCAGAACGCGCGCTACCATTGCCGCATCTGCCAGCGCTGTAGGTGACAGAAAGCTGCCAAGCAGATGCCGGGTGACACCCCGAAACCTGTCGCTTTCAGCCATTTTGATTGTCGCCATTCGTTGGGCGCGTTTTTCTGCCGTATCGCTTTTATAGCTGGTGCTGAGCAAGGCCAATCCCTGAACACGGTCAGGCGCAAGACGGGCCATCTCCAGCGCCACATAACCACCCATCGAAAGGCCGATGGCAACCACCGGCCCCTTCGTTGCCGTCAATGCCGCAGCCGCCATCGCCTCAATACTTCCGCACGATAATGTGTCGGCAACCTCTGGCGCATTAACCGCTGGATCTCTCACTGCCAGATCGCAAAGCGCCTGCAATTGGTCGTGAAAAAGCTCCGCCGTGCAGAGCAAACCGGGGATCAGGACGGGTGTAATCAAACCATGCATTCATTAGTGCCACTGTAAAAAGGTGAACCGGGTGGTTTTCCTCATGGCCAATGAATTATTGACCTTTACGACAATCCTCTGTATCACGTGCATCAAGAGATTCCCAGCGCAAAGCACACGCGGTGCGCGGCCAGCGCGGGACAGCACTTTTCGAATGACCTGTGATTGCAATCTCATCCACTTCCGACAAGGACATTATCATTGAAATTTATAGACCTTGGGCTTTGCGACGAGCTGAGCAAGGCGGTAGCTGATTTAGGCTATGAGAGCCCAACCCCCATTCAGGAAAAATCAATCCCTATAGTGCTGATGGGACGTGACATTCTTGGCTCGGCACAAACCGGCACAGGCAAGACTGCCTCATTCACACTCCCTATGATTGAAATTCTAGCCTCAGGTCGCGCTAAAGCACGGCTTCCCCGCTCCCTCATTCTCGCCCCAACACGCGAATTGGCGGCGCAGGTAGCCGAATCTTTTGAAAAATTTAGCACCTATCACAAATTGACGATGGCGTTGCTGATCGGTGGAGTGAGCTTTGCCGACCAGAATGCCGCCCTCGACAAAGGCGTGGATGTTCTGATCGCCACACCCGGACGCCTGCTAGATCATTTCGAGCGGGGCAAGGTGTTGCTCAATGACGTGAAAATTCTGGTCATTGACGAGGCTGATAGAATGCTCGACATGGGATTCATTCCCGACGTTGAGCGGATCGTGAGCCTTCTCCCTCAAATCCGGCAAACCCTGTTTTTCTCGGCTACCCTGTCCGAGGACATTCACAGGATCAGTGGAAAATTTGTAAGCAACCCAAAGGTAATAGAGGTTGCACCGCCGGCAAGCACAGCCGATACAGTGGCGCAGCATCTCACCTGGACCGACATGAAGGGCAAGCGCGATGCATTGCGCCGCCTGCTGCGCAATGAAGATGTAAAGAATGCGGTAATTTTCTGCAACCGCAAGCGTGACATCGGGGTGTTGATCCGGTCGCTGACGCGGCATGGGTTCGACGCTGTTGCCCTGCATGGCGATATGAGCCAATCCGCGCGTCTAGAAGCGTTGCAAAAGTTCAAGGATGGCGAGGTGCCGCTGCTAATCGCATCTGATGTTGCTGCCCGGGGGCTCGATATTGCCGGTCTCAGTCACGTGTTCAATTTTGACGTTCCATCTAGCGCCGAAGATTATGTTCACAGAATAGGACGCACGGGACGAGCCGGCAAGTCAGGCCGCGCCTTCACCATCGCCGCCAGCAAGGATGACCAGCGATATATTGGCGCCATCGAAAAACTAATCGGCAAATCCATTCCGCTGTTTGGTGATACACCAGATACGGGCGCCAGCGGCGCCGCTGAAAAGCCAGCGTCAAAGAAATCACGCAGCCGGAGCAAAACTGGGAAAGCCGCAGAGACCACTCCAGACAAAAAAAATGATACAATAGCTGCCACCAGCAAACCCGTTGGTAAGAGCAGCAGGTCGAAAAAGGGTGGTAAGGCGAATTCTAGCGCCAACCGGAACCGCGCAGATGAGTTACCGTCACCACCAGATTGTGTTGGCAACACGCTTGAGGATACAGGCCATATTCCAGCATTTTTGACGCGCTAGGCATTCAGCCATTTGCCGTCAGAGCTTTGTCCACAACTTCACCAAGATCGTTTGATGGAGAGGCTGCAGCAATCGTCTTCAGCGCCGCCGTCATCCGAAGTTGACGTTCAGCATCATAGGCGGCCATTCGCGTCAGTGGTAGAACCATGCGTGCTGCCACCTGAGGGTTACGCCTGTCGATATCGATCAGACAGGACGCAACGAATCTGTAACCCGAGCCATCGGTCGCATAAAAACGCATTGGATTGCCAGCCATGAACGCACCGAGCACTGAGCGGAGCTTGTTTGGATTGTTCCAGTCAAACGCAGGATGTTTCATCAGGGCAGCAAGTCGCTCGATGGTGCCGCCAACGGCCGACATGGCTTCCATCTGAAACCATTTTTCCATTACCAGTGCCGAACTTTGCCAACGGTCATGGAAGGCCTGCAGCGCTGTCATCCGAGCCTTGTTCTCGCAATTAATCAAGGCGCGCAAAGCACCCTGCGAGAGGGTCATGTTCTGATGCAGCACCTGCACCTCCGCAACTACAATTGCTGTCGCGTTTCCAGCCGCAACCCCAAGGGCCAACATCTGGTTCAGCAATGCGCGGCCACCAGCGCTGATGCTGAGTCGCGCGCGGCCAGATGGAGACAGGGCGGTATCTATTTCCTTCTGCAAGGCCTCACCAAGCGCCGCCATTAGCGCCTGCTTGGCAGCATGAAGCGCAACCGGGTCAGCTGGGCTCATCCGACTCTCCAGCACCGGAATTCCGGGTATTAACAGCATTCCAGCCTTGAAATCATCTCGCAGGCGGCTATCCGCTACTATTTGGCGATATCCCGTGGCAAGCGCCTCTACATCTACATTGCCGTCAATTGCTCCAATGACCGCATCCACCAGCAGCGTCTGGCCAGCATCCCACCGATTGAACTGGTCACTGTCATACGCCATTACATGCAGCCGTTCATCACGCGTCAAATCATCTGCCAAGATAACAGGCGCGGAAAAACCACGCAGCAGGCTTGGTGTCAACCCGCCCACCATCACTTCGGCGTCAAACCTCACCGTCTGGCTGGCTTTGTCGATCAGCAGCACATGCTCATCCCGCACTGTCTGTTCGTCATTGTAACGCGTCGCCACCGGCTGGCCGTCTGGACCGATAAAGCCAACACGCACGGGGATTGGCAGCGGATCGCGTGGGGTGGCGGCTGCCGTTTCCAGAATGTCCTGCGTCAGCGTCATTTCAAGACAGTGATCATCCAGCTGTTTGCGTACTATCGAGAGGTGCGGTGTTCCTGCCTGCGCATACCAACCAGCAAAGGCAGACAGATCGGTCGCTGTGGCATCGGCAAGCGCGGCGACAAAATCGTCACAGGTCACCGCCTTTCCGTCATGCCGCTGAAAATACAGATCCATCCCCCGGCGAAATCCCTTACGGCCAAGATAGCCAGCCAGCATGCGGATTACCTCAGCACCCTTTTCATAGACGGTGGCTGTATAAAAATTGTTGATTTCACGATAGCTTTCCGGCCGGATGGGATGCGCTGTCGGACTCCTGTCCTCAGGGAACTGGGCAGCACGCAGGGTGCTGACATCGCTGGCACGCTGTACCCCCTCATCATGCATATCAGCCGAGAAGAGCTGGTCGCGGTAAACGGTTAAACCTTCTTTCAGGGTCAGTTGGAACCAGTCACGGCAGGTAACTCTGTTGCCCGTCCAGTTATGAAAATATTCATGGGCGACAATCGACTCGACATTATCCAGGTCGTTGTCGGTAGCCGTGCTTTCGTCAGCCAGCACATATTTGCTATTGAAAATATTGAGGCCCTTATTCTCCATCGCCCCCATGTTAAAATGGCTGACGGCAACAATCTGAAACAGGTCAAGGTCATATTCTAGGCCAAAACGCTCCTCATCCCATTTCATAGATTTCTTCAGTGACTCCATTGCATGACCGATCAGGTCAACATTGCCTTTTTCAACATAGATATGCAGGTCAACATGACGATTTGAAGCGGTTACAAAACTATCTCTCGCACAATCCAGATCACCAACAACACACGCGAACAAATAGGCTGGCTTTGGATGCGGGTCATGCCACAAGGCGTAATGCCGGTCGTTGGCCGCATCACCGGCTTCCACCAGATTGCCGTTCGACAGTAATTGTGGAAAGGCACGATCCGCCTCAATGCGAACAGTGAAAACTGTCATTACATCCGGACGATCAGGGTAAAACCCAATCCGTCGGAACCCTTCTGGCTCGCATTGTGTGCAGTACATGCCACCTGACAGATATAGACCCTCGAGCGTCGTGTTGGTCTCTGGGTGGCAAATGGCAACGGTCTCGACAACCACCTGCTCAGGCAAATCGGCCAACATCAGGCCGTCATCGGTCATCGGCCAGTCGGGCTCGGCGATGATCGTATCGCCTATCCGCAGTGATTGCAGGTCCAGGTCTCGGCCATGCAGTAGAAAGGGCGCGGAGTCAAGCCGTTCAAGCGACAGGGTCGTTGTCACCAGCGTATGGTCATCATGAATGTCTATATTCAGCCGTGAGTCAACAACGCGGCATGAGGGTGGCTTATAATCAGACCTTAATTTCAACATCGGCTAACGGTTTTCGCGAGAGGTCGTGTACGCTTCCTCACAATGTGCAAGGCAATAGGGCTTGCCTGGCACGATTGCGTCACCACAAAAAGAAAACCCGTTATTTTTGGGGTCACCTGACGGCCAGCAGCATTTGCTGCGAGACCATTCGAGTCGACGCAACTCAAGACGAAGGGGCAGATTTCTGTCTGGTGCTGCGGCCTTGGCTGGCACTTTTTTCTCAGACGCGTTCTTGGCGATCGGTGAGGGTCGTTTTGGCAACTTCATGCGATGCGCCTTACCTGCAATCGCATTGCGTGACACACCCAGTGCCTCGCCAATCTGTGAGATGGACAGCCCCTCATCCCACAATTGCCGCAGCTTGTCCAAGCGCTCTTCAGTCCAAGAATTCGTGGTCTCAGCCATTTTGCCCCCTTTTGCCCAAATCGCTTGCTTGCACGCCAAAAGGGCGCTGCCACATCGGCGCGGGTAGTCATGTCAATCTTGACCGTGTTATATCGCTGTCGAACACCAAACTCAATTCACTTCTTGTCGCGCCCCAGCAATAAAACAGAACCCTATGTAGCGGAAGTAAAAAAGGGCAATTCAGCTAAAGCGCGCCTATAAATTTTCCAATCAACTCAACCTGAAAATCAAGCATGTGGCGTCCATAATGGGTTGCGAGGCCTCGTTTTTCAGCATCGGTGAGCCAGGCCGTCTTCTCTGGTTTCATGATGATCTCAGCGATCAACGTACTATCGGCCACCATGTCCAGAGGCAGCGGCAACGCATCACCGTTATGTAGACCTATACTGGTGGCATTGATCACAATATCGACGTCACTACCATCATGGCTAGTTACCGCACACGCCTGCTCAAAGCCACCTTTGTCCTCAAGAGCTGACACAAGTGCAGTGGCATTCTCATGCGTTCTGTTAAGAATTTTCAGCTCCCTGATACCATGGGCACATAAAGCGGTGGCGATGGCTCGCGCTGCGCCGCCTGCCCCCAACAACAAGGCGGTCTTGCCGGTGATTTCGTGCCCCTGATTGATCATGCCAGCAACAAACCCCTTGCCATCAAAATTATCACCATAAATTGTTCCGTCAGCATTGAGACGAACCGCATTGACAGCGCCACTGACACGGGCTGCGGGTCCAAGCGTATCGCATAGATCAGCCATCGCCATCTTGTGCGGAATGGTCACGGTCAGTCCGCAAAAATTAGACTGGGACTGCAGGGCCCGAGTCATCGCCGTGAGATCGGACGGCGGAACAGAAATTGGAATCATGACATGATCAAGCGACCGCTCGGCAAATAGCTGATTGAACACCATTGGTGCACGGACATGGTCGGTGGGGTGGGCAATCACCCCAAAAACTCTTGTTGCGCCAGTAATCCACGGCATTTTTCCAGTCATCGTATAACTCCAGGAGCACTCATACAGGGCTCAAGTTGCATTCGGCAGCATTTTCAAAAATCACCATGCCACCGCCCCTATTGTGCCTTTTTTGGGATCCATCTTAACTTCCAACATCAGTAATCGACCACGCCTTTATCAACTTTGCGACGTTGATTGCTGATGTCGCTTGCATCTTCTAACCGTATCAGACAGGATTTCCCATGAAAAAAATCAGTAGATCAGCTATTCTTGAAATCTTCCTTTTTATTTCCAGTGCTCTTGTAGTCGGCCTTGCGACAACTGCCACCTTTTCCGAACACAAAGGGTTTGGCTATCACGGCAAAATCAACGCGGTGAAACTTGACTCAAACAACGACGACGCTCTCAGCAAGGATGAGTTGCTGAGCCACAATACAAGGCGATTTACAAGACTCGACAGCAATAAGGACGGCAGCATCAGCGAGGATGAGTTCAACGCTCACCTTATCGTCATGTTCGAGGCAATGGACAGTAATGGTGACGGCATGCTCAAGGGCAACGAAATGCCGAAACGCCATCAGGGTGGGCGTGGCAAGCATGATTATGGCCAGAACCACGGATAGAACCAACTCCCAAAAAAGCCATGCCCTCGACTTTGCGATTTCCCCCACGCGGTCGACAGGGCTGGGTCTGGAGGCCCGCAAACGCTGTTGCGTTGCAACGGAGCTGGCTCTCGCTACAAGTCATGTTTGTTTGCTCGTCACCCTCATCGCCTCACAAATGGCCTAATCCCCATCTTTTTTTTGAAAGGCCAGTGACGCGGAATTGATGCAATAGCGAAGCCCTGTTGGCTGTGGCCCGTCCTGAAAGACATGACCCAGATGTGCCTCACAGCGCTTACAATGCACTTCTACACGTCGCATCATGAAGCTGTTATCCTCAGTCTCGGCGATCGCGTCATTGCCCAAAGTATCATAGAAACTTGGCCAGCCTGACCCTGAGTCATATTTTGTTGCCGAGGAAAACAACTCGGCATCACAGCAGACGCAATGATAAGTGCCCTCGTCATAGATTTTATTCAGCTTGCCTGTAAAAGCTCGCTCGGTGCCGTGATGGCGGGTAACCTGATATTGCTCCGGAGTCAGTTGCGCCCGCCATTCAGCGTCACTCTTTTCAATTCTGTCAGACATCGTTCTGCCTTTCCCTGTTATTTTTCCTGTAACGCCCCCCAAATGGCCGCTGGTGTCGCCGGCATGTCGATATGGGTAACGCCAAGCGCATCGCAAAGTGCCGAGATTACCGCTTGCGTCGCACCGATCGCCCCCGCCTGACCTGCACCCTTGATTTCGAGGTGATTGTTACCAGCAGGCGTTCCGCGAAAATATAAGTCGATCGATGGCAGGTGATCAGCACGCGGCAACGTGTAATCCATCAGTGAACCGGCAAGAAGCTGCGCCTGATCATCGAAAGCAGCATATTCATAGAGTGCCTGGCCAACACCCTGCGCGATGCCGCCATGAATCTGGCCACGCAGCGTGACTGGATTGATAATGACGCCAAAATCATCAACAACAGTGTAGCGTTGTATCTGGGCAAGACAGGTGTCGGGATCAACCTCTATCTCAACAACATGGCACCCGTAGGGATAGGTCGCCCCGGCAGACTCATAAGCATGATACATGTTGTACGGATGCGCACCCTGCGCCGGCGCAAGCCTGATCACAAGCTCCTCCAGCCCAATCGTCAGATTACTGTCCCGGGCAAAAAACAGACCATTTGCAAAGCTGACATCGGCAGGGGTACAGCCAAGATGGTTTGCCGCATGGGGTATCGCCTTTCGCAGCGTCTCGGCAGCAATATGGGCAACACCTGAACCGTTGATGATGCTCATCCTGGCACCACCAGTCGTGCCGGGGGGCGTTTGCGCCGAGTCCCCCTGCCGGATAGTTATCCTGCCAGCGTCATATCCAAGTCGGTCAGACAGGATCTGCGTTAGCGTAGTGCGATGCGCCTGACCATTGTCCTGCATGCCAGCCAGCAGGACAATAGCACCATCAGGCTGAAAGCGGATCTCGACGCCCTCCTCACCACCACCATCACCACATTGTTCAAGATACATCGTCGCACCAAAACCACGCAGCTTTCCAGCAGCCATGCTCCTCGCGCGACGGGCGTCAAAGCCGAAATGATCAGCGCGCGCCAACGCCTCTTCCATCACGCCCGGCATGTCGCCAGTGTCAATCGAGCCACCAATGACCATCTGATAGGGCAGGTCTTGCGGTCTGATCAAATTGCGGCGCCGCACCTCAACACGGCTGATGCCAACATGCGCTGCTACATGATCCATCAACCGTTCCATCAGGTAGTTCGACTCCGGCCGGCCAGCCCCACGATAGGCATCGACCGCCGGTGTATTTGTCATAACACCAAGCACCCGGAGGCTGGCATATGAAATGCGGTAATTTGTTGTCAGCGCCCGCGACCCAGACAGGGTCGGCACGCCGGGTCCGAAATTGGACAGCCAAGACCCCAAATTGACATGCACAGTCACTTCAGTCGCGTGAACCCGACCCTTATGGTCGACAAGAGCACGAATGCGGCTGCGGTTGTCACGCCCCTGCAGATCCGACAAAAATCCATCGGATCGTGCCTGCTGCCATCTGATCCTGCGGCCAAGCCGCCGCGCCGCCCAGGCAATTGCCAACTGCTCGGGATAGAGAAAAATTTTGTATCCGAAGCCGCCTCCGACATCGGGGGTTTGCACCCTTACATCAGCGATCGGCATGTTAAGAGCCGCCGCCAACTTTTCCGCGATTGGCACCGGTCCCTGTGTGCCACACCAGATATCGAGCGTGCCCGGCCGTTCCCCCGGGCCGGCAATCATTGGCCTCGTTTCGAGCGCGTTTATGATGACACGGCTGTTGACCACTTCAATCTCAACTAAATCCAGCCCTTTGTCTGCAGCCGTGGCAAACGCGGCGCGTGTTCCGGCATGATCGGCGGCTACCCAGTTCAGGGCGATATTGTTTTTATATTCCGCATAGAGCTGCGGTGCGCTGTCAGCCATCGCCGCATAGACATCGGCAACCGCATCCATGGCGTCATAGTGGGCGTCAATCAACTCAAGTGCGTCATTCGCAATCTGTTGGCTCTCGGCGACGACCATCGCAACAATATCCCCAGCCGAGCGGTTAATGTCCCGTACCATTGCCGGCTTGGAGACCTTGACCATGTCACTCCCGTCCTCATTCTGCAGGTTCAGCGAACAGGTAATGTCACCAACCTGATCGGCGTCCAGGTCGGTTTGAGAGGCAACAAGATGGACCCCGTGGAGTGCCCGCGCTCTGTCAAGATCAAGCGCTTTCAGTCGCGCATGGGCAAAAGGCGCGCGCAGAAAGGCAACACGAAGCCCCTCCCCGGGGTCAATGTCGTCGGTAAAGCAGCCTTCACCACGCAACAATCGCTCATCCTCGAGGCGAAGCGTCGGTTCGCCAATTTTCATTTTCATCGATCGAACCTCCTCAACACCAGACGGTCAGCGTAGTAACTTTCCTGCGTTGAAAATGCGACTTGCTGAGGTGACCCAGCAGAGCGTACCAAACACATAGGCAAAATAGACGAACCATTGCGGTGTCACGGTCATCGCCAACAAGAGAATGATCGTCTCACCACCTTCGGTCAAGCCACCCAGATAATAGAGCGACTTCACACCGCGGTCCTGGCTTGAAAGCCCACGCCTCTCTGCCATCACTGCAAACGCAAGAAAGCTGACAGCCGTGCCGAAGAAGCTGAAAATTAGAAAGCAGGCGGCAAGGGTATTGGCTGAATCATACAGGGCAAATCCAAACGGAATCATCGCGTAGAAAATAAAATCAAACACAATATCCAGAAATCCACCGAAATCCGTGGGAGCCGTGGCCCTAGCAATCGCCCCATCCAGCCCATCACAAAGCCTGTTGAGCAGGATCAGCACAAACGCCGCCAGCATCATCCCCATGACAACAGAGACAACGGCGGCAAGGCCGCAGGCAAAACCGACGACGGTGACCGTGCTTGCCGAGATGCCGCGCGCCGCGAACATACGGCCAATAGGGTCAACAATCTTGTCGAGGTAGGGACGAAGCGCCGCGTCAAACATCAATCTGACGACCGATCAAGCCCGCGAAGTAGTAAACGGGCAACAATGGTCTCTCCAGCAAAAACATGCTGGCCTACGGCAATCTGAGGGCTAAAGTCAGCGGGAACAAGCAGATCAACAACACCGGCCAGTCGCGCCATGCCGAGTGGCGTGCCACGCGTGACAAAACGCCCGACATGATGCCGGCAGACAAGCTGTCTTGCCGTCTTTCCACCAAGCTGAACAAGCATTACACTGAACCCATCATCATTTGCCAGGGTGATCTCACGGCGTTCATTTTCAGCTCGCGCCAGAGCCATGTCTTCATAGCCGCCAAAAAGTCCTGGGATGGAAAAATTATCAGTGATCCGCCCATCAATAGGTGCCATCTGCAACTGCGCATCGCTCAGTGATGTTCGAATGGTGATGCGCAGCGCTTCTGTCGCTTCAGGATCAAACGCATGTTTCTGCTCAACTATATCAATCTCAGTTACGCGCCCGTCGGCGGGAGCCAACACCACCCCATCAGATGTTGGCGCCCTGCGGCTGGGAGTACGGAGAATATGCGCCAGCCAGATCAGCATTCCCAGTGCAAAGGTGCCAAGCGGCAGAAACAGAATGGTCAGTAAAATCGTCAGCAGCCCGCCAAGCGCCAGCACTGGCCAGCCATCATCGGCAATCTGCCAGAAATAGGATGGTTTTTGCTGATCTACCCTGCTGTCAGCCATGCTGGCCCTCTTTTGCTATGTGGTTGGTCATGCGCAACTGGCGCGATCGGCGGTAATGCCGGCACATCACTTTTTCGGAAGCGCAAAAATCTGGTTGGGATAGATAAGGTCAGGATCGGTAATCACCCCGGCATTGCGCCGCACAATATCCACATAGCGGACCCCCTCACCGTAGCTGCGATAGGCAATTCGCCACAGCGCATCCCCTCTGTTGATTACCACCATTTCACTGCCATCAAGACCAATATCCAGATCGCGCATGGTGACAGGCAATACGTAGCTGGCGACCCTGGAACCGCTATCATCATTTAGTGAAAACTGGAATTCGGTGCGCACAAATGATGAGTCAATTGTCCCAAACACTGTCCAGTCACCATTCGCCATGACCATTGCCTCTGCAAAATCACCGCTGTCAGTGATGGCTACCACGCGGACCCCACCTGTCGCCACGCCAGAAATCGCCAGTTGGTTATTCCCCCGCCAAGCAAGAGCGCGCGGGGCAATGGCCGGCGCCAAAATTTTACCAGACTCCATCTCGGCCTGATTTTCCACCTCGGACTCGCTGCTGCTGTCTCCGTCTTTAGCCACGGCAATGGCAGCGGGTTCAACCGGCTTCTCATCCGGTGACTGCAAGAGCTTTGGCATTTGATTCTCGGTTTGTGGCAAAACAGCAACAAGTGGTTGCTCATTCCTAGAGGCAGCAATTTCAATCGCCAGGGTGACATCTGCTAGCTCTATATCGCCTGTTGTAGTCTCCATAGCGACCGATACCAGATGCTGACCCGGGGCAAGTGTCTTTTCCAGGATAACAACCCATTCACCATTATCATCGGCGATTGTGTCGCCAAGTAAAATGTCCCCCTCAAAAACTTTGATAATCGCACCCGGCATGGCCTGCCCCGCAAACACTGCCTGACCGTCAGGTTTCACCTGGGCCAGATCAACAGCCAAATACGGCCGATCCTGATCGGCGCTGACAGCAACCATAGTTTCATCGCTTGTGGCAGTTTGGATAGCCTGATCAGTGGCGTTTTCTTCACCACCACCCGTGGCAGCTTCAGATCCCACATCGACAATAATCTCGCTATTTGCATCGCCCTGGGGAGCGACGGCTGTCGGCTCGTCATCACCGAGAAACACCACCGCAAGTGCAGCAAGCGCTATCAACCCACCAAATCCAAACAATATATAGGTAAAATAGCGCACCAAAGACTTCCTTTTTTTCTGGCTTTAATTTTTCTCAAGAGTAATGCTTAAGAACCACTTGTTCAACAATTGGATAGTCACTGCTAATGAAAAAGGTTTGTACATTTACTGGTGCCGCAATGGGAGAAGACCCGATTTATGCTGAGACTGCTTATCAGTTGGGACAGATGATCGCCTCACGGCAACTTGGCCTTGTATATGGTGGTGGTAAGATGGGCCTTATGGGCCGGGTCGCCGATGGCGTGATCGAGGCGGGCGGCCATGTCACAGGGATTATCCCCCGCTTTTTGGAGAGTGTTGAAATCGGTCACGCCGGTGTCACCAAACTGCATATCATGGACACGATGCACCAGCGCAAGGAAATGATGTATGCTGAGAGCGATGCGTTCATTGTTCTGCCCGGCGGCCTCGGTACGCTCGACGAGACCATGGAGATTGCCACCTGGCGGCAGCTTGGTCTGCATCAAAAACCGATCATCGTTCTCAATCTTAAAGGCTATTGGCAGCACCTACTAGACCAGATCCAGCACATCATTGATGCCGGCTTCATGCATCACGGCAATGAGCTACATCTCGAACAGGCCGACACGATTGATGAAATTGCCGATCATCTTGACAGCGTTGCCAATGGCAGCATTGTCAAGTCGACAACCAACGCCACGACTCCTGACTGATTTTACAGCTTTCCACCCTTGCACATGACACATTTCCAGTCTAGAAACAGGCCATCTAAACGGCAACTCGCTAAAACGCGTCAAAACGTGTTCCTCCATTGTCAAATGTCGTTGCAGCCGGGCCAGCAGCCTGTCCACAGCGACGAGTCGCACCCGCTTATTTGAAGGCCTGTTGAAAAAGCATTACCGAAGGATTTCCCATGTCGCGTATCAAGGTCAAAACCCCGATTGTCGAGATTGATGGCGATGAAATGACGCGTATTATCTGGCAGAAAATCAAGGATAAGCTGATCAATCCCTATCTAGATATTGACCTGGAATATTACGATCTGGGCATCAAAAAGCGTGACGAGACGGACGACCAGATCACTATCGACAGCGCCAACGCCATCAAGAAATATGGCGTTGGCGTAAAATGCGCAACGATCACTCCGGACGAGGCCCGGGTGGAAGAATTTGGCCTTAAGCGGATGTTTAAATCCCCAAATGGCACGATCCGCAATATCCTCGGCGGCACCGTTTTCCGCCAGCCGATAATCTGTCAGAATGTGCCACGACTTGTGCCCGGCTGGACAAGGCCGATTGTCATCGGTCGCCATGCCTTCGGCGACCAGTATCGGGCAACCGACTTTGTCACGCCCAGTGCCGGCAAGCTAACGATGACCTTCCAGCCAGCCGATGGCAGCTCGGCTATCACGCATGATGTTTTTGATTTCCCAGAGGGCGGCGTGGCGATGGCGATGTACAACCTCGATGAGTCAATCCGTGGCTTTGCCAGAGCCTGCATGAATTATGGACTTGATCTTGGCTGGCCTGTATATCTATCGACCAAAAACACTATCCTGAAAGCCTATGACGGTCGGTTCAAGGATTTGTTTGAAGAGGTCTACGAGACTGAGTTTGCCGCAAAATTCAAGAATGCCGGATTGCTCTATGAACACCGCCTCATCGACGACATGGTGGCCTGCGCGATGAAATGGGAAGGCGGCTTTGTCTGGGCTTGCAAGAACTATGACGGCGATGTGCAGTCCGATACCGTAGCCCAGGGGTTTGGCTCGCTCGGCCTGATGACATCGGTGCTAATGACCCCGGATGGAAAGACCGTCGAGGCCGAGGCCGCCCATGGCACTGTCACCCGTCATTTCCGCCAGCATCAGCAAGGCAAAGCAACATCAACTAACCCGATCGCCTCAATCTTTGCTTGGACACGTGGCCTGTCCTATCGTGCAAAATTTGATGACACGTTGGATGTTGCTGCATTTGCCGACACCGTCGAGAAAGTCTGCATCCAGACAATAGAGCGGGGCCATATGACCAAGGATCTTGCCCTCCTTATATCGAATGAGCAGCCATTCCTGACGACCGATGGCTTCCTTGATGCGATTGACGAAAATCTCCAAAAGGCAATGGGCATTTGATAATCCCGCCTGTTTTGAAACAAGAACGCCAACCTTAATGGCGGAGCTTTTTGTTGCTGAATCGGCGTCTAAAGCGCTTCCGAGACCACTGCGAGCGCGGCGCCTGCGTTACCAGCAGTTGGACCACCCGCCTGCGCCATGTCAGGCCGGCCACCGCCACCACCGCCGCCAAGCGCCGCCGAGCCAAGCCGCACCAGGTCGACCGCATTGTAGCTATTTGCCAGATCAGGCGTCACCGCAACAACGATCGACGCCTTGCCATCATAGGTTGCGACCAGACAGATCACCGCATTTTCCATTCCTGCCTTCAACTCATCAGCCATCGATTTGAGTTCGCGTGCCGGCGTATCCTCAAGCAGACGGCCAACGAAATTCACACCATTGACGATTTCGGCCGCGCCACTACCAGTCCCGCTCCCGGTCGCAAGTTTGCGGCGTAGCGCACTGATATCGCGATCGGCTTTCCTCGCATCCTCAAGCAGACGGGCAACACGCCCGGCCAGCTTCTCCGGCGCAATCCTCAAAATATCAGCAGCCTCAGTAAGAATTTTCTCCCGCCCCTCAATCCAGTCGATGGCGCCTGCCTGCGTGACCGCCTCAATCCGGCGAACACCACCGGCAACAGCTGACTCTGAAATAATCTTCAACAAACTGATGTCGCCAGTACGGGCGACATGCGTCCCGCCGCACAACTCGATCGACCACGCGCCGCGGCCTGCTGTTTCAGCCGCTCCGCCCATTTGTACGACACGCACCTCATCACCATATTTCTCGCCAAACAGGGCCAATGCGCCCAGCTCAATTGCTGCCTCAGGTGTCATGATCCGGGTCGAGACCTCGGTGTTCAGTTGAATGCGCTGATTGACAATCGCCTGTACCCGCGCCTGTTCCTCGACGGAAACAGCCTTGGGGTGTGAGAAATCAAAGCGCAACCTGTCGGGCGCCACCATCGAGCCCTTCTGCGCCACATGGTCACCAAGGACATGGCGCAGCGCCTCATGCAGCAGATGTGTTGCCGAATGGTTAGCGCGCAGCCGTAAGCGGCGTTCAGTGTCAATCACCAACCTGACCGGGGTGCCAATGGCAAGGCTTCCCCGCCGCACCTCAGCGCGGTGGACAAACATCCCCGCCGGTGTTTTAAAAGTATCGGTGACCGTGGCCTCGCCCTCGACCCATTCGATGACGCCGGCATCACCGATCTGGCCACCTGATTCGGCATAAAAAGGCGTCTGGTTGGTCACGATGTTGACAGCACTGCCCGGGCCGGTGCTGTCGATTTTGGCGCCATCGGCGACAATCGCGAGAACGACGCCCTCGGCGGTGTCAGATGTATAGCCGAGGAACTCACTCGACCCATGCCGCTGGCTAAGATCCAGCCAGATGGTTTCCGTGGCGGCATCGCCGGAACCGCTCCATGCCTTTCGGGCGGCAGCCTTTTGCGCCTGCATGGCAGTGTTGAATCCGTCAAGGTCGACCGACCAATCAAAACCTCGCATGAAATCCTGCGTCAGATCGAGCGGGAAGCCAAAAGTGTCATAGAGCTTGAAGGCGGTCGCGCCATCAAGCGTTCCGCCTGCTGGCTTGCCAGCCACCTCATCATTGAGAATGCGCAGGCCGCGATCCAGCGTTTCCTTGAAGCGCGTCTCCTCGAGTTTGAGCGTTTCGGTGATCAATGGCTGTGCGCGTCCCAGTTCGGGATAATGCGCGCCCATTTCGGCAATCAGTGCCGGTACCAGCCGCCACATCACCGGATCCTGACAGCCAAGCTGGTGCAGATGCCGCATAGCGCGGCGCATGATCCTACGAAGCACATAGCCGCGCCCCTCATTTGATGGCAGAACGCCATCGGCAATCAGAAAAGATGTGGCGCGCAGATGATCGGCAACAACCCGGTGCGAGACATTCTTCTTGCCATCGGCATCGGTGTTGGAGACGTCAGCTGACACCTCGATCAGCGCGCGCATCAGGTCAATGTCATAGTTGTCGTGCTTTCCCTGCAGCACCGCAGCGATCCTCTCCAGCCCCATTCCGGTGTCGATTGACGGTTTCGGCAGGTTGATCCGACCACTTGCCGTCTGTTCAAACTGCATGAAAACGAGATTCCATATCTCGATGAAGCGATCGCCATCCTCATCAGGAGATCCCGGAGGCCCACCCGGGATGTGTGGGCCATGATCAAAGAAAATCTCCGAACAGGGACCGCAGGGTCCGGTGTCACCCATCGCCCAGAAATTGTCCGAGGTGGCGATGCGGATGATGCGGTCATCGTCAAGGCCGGCAATCTTACGCCATAGCCCGGCGGCCTCCTCGTCTTCGTGATAGACGGTGACAAGCAGTTTTTCGGCTGGCAGACCATATTCCCCAGTAATCAGCTTCCAGGCTATTTCGATGGCATGATCCTTGAAATAGTCACCGAAGGAGAAATTTCCCAGCATCTCGAAAAACGTGTGATGCCGCGCTGTGTAGCCGACATTCTCCAGGTCATTATGCTTGCCGCCAGCCCGAACACATTTCTGCGACGTAACAGCCCGGTTGTAATCGCGTGTCTCAAGTCCCGTGAACAGGTTCTTGAACTGCACCATGCCGGCATTGGTGAACATCAAGGTCGGGTCATTCTGTGGGACCAGCGGACTCGAATCGACGATCTGATGTTTGTCCCTGTGAAAATAGTCAAGAAAGGTCGAACGGATGTCGTTGACGCTGCTCATAGTCCTGTATCCCTAAGGCAGCATGCCCGGCCAATGGCGATCCATGCTGCGGGTTGAAACAAGGGCGTGACACCACGCCCGACGGTGATCTGGCCCTGTTTTAAGCGTGTGGCTTGCCCCCTGTCCAGCCAAAGTAACAGTTTTTCGCCAGATCACGCCACTTTCTGCGTCTGGAGACCCGGCTGTTGCCGGCAATTCGGCATTGTCAGATGAAAAAGCCCCCGCGCCAGATAACCGGTGACGGAGGCAGTATCAACCCAGGCAACAGGGCGGGGTCAGCCAGATGGTGGCACCTCATCAGGCGAGGCTGGTTCGGCGGCCTCAGACATTTCGGAAATCGAATTGTCGAGCATCTGATCACCGACAAGGCCGGCATTCTGACGGATCGCCGCCTCGATTTCATTGGCCAGCTCAGTATGTTCTCTCAAAAAGTTCTTCGCATTCTCACGGCCCTGGCCGATGCGCTGCCCCTTATAAGATATCCACGCCCCCGCCTTTTCAACGATGCCGGCAGCAACGCCAAGGTCAAGCAGTTCGCCCATCTTCGAAATGCCTTCACCATACATGATGTCAAACTCGATGGTGCGGAAGGGTGCCGCTACCTTGTTTTTCACGACCTTAACCCGGGTCTGGTTGCCGACCACCTCATCCCGGTCCTTGATCGCACCGATGCGGCGGATGTCAAGCCTGACAGACGCGTAGAATTTCAGAGCATTACCGCCAGTTGTTGTCTCTGGATTGCCGAACATTACGCCAATTTTCAGGCGGATCTGGTTGATGAAGATAACCAGACAGTTCGAGCGGGCGATAGACGATGTCAGCTTGCGCAGCGCCTGGCTCATCAGGCGGGCATGCAGGCCGACATGGTGATCACCCATCTCACCTTCAAGCTCAGCACGCGGCACCAGCGCCGCAACCGAGTCAACGACCAGCACATCAATCGCACCCGACCGCACTAGCGTGTCGGCAATCTCCAGCGCCTGTTCCCCGGCATCCGGCTGGGAAATCAGCAGATCATCAATATTTACGCCAAGTTTCTTGGCATAGACCGGGTCAAGCGCATGCTCGGCGTCGACAAAGGCACAATTGCCACCTTCCTTCTGGGCCTCGGCCACTGCATGCAGCGCCAACGTGGTCTTACCAGACGATTCCGGCCCATATACCTCAACGATCCGCCCCTTGGGAAATCCACCAATGCCCAGCCCGATGTCAAGGCCAAGCGAGCCGGTTGATACTGCCTGCACATCAACCGCTGATTCACGCTGGCCAAGCTTCATCACGGAGCCCTTGCCAAACGCCTTTTCAATCTGCCCGATGGCAGCTTCCAATGCCTTGTTCTTATCATCATTGTTCATTTTCAAGTCCACTACGACTCCAGCCATATCTGTCTCCTTAGTTACATAGCCAACGATCACTGTCCATGGTGAAAAGGGGCTGGCATACCCACTCAACGGCGGCGCCGGAATGCAACCGCATAATTTCGATTTTTTTAGTATGTACTTGATTTGTTCTGTTTGCAATGAAAATTTTCATGGTTTGTTCTTATCAGTTACAAAGGTACAGAGAAAAAGGACTTTTCTGGGATAACGCGGAGAACGCTGGCGCGTCGTCCGTACCCTGTTGGGGAGAAACAATCACCAAAGTTGAGTTTCAACGATTTCACAGTCCAGTGCATCGTACAAAGGATTAGGCATATCATGGTGTGGTGCGGCCGTCTGCCAGCTCCTACAATAGAACCCACCATTAGTCGTCGCGATGTACGCGTTCCATACGCTCGTGACGTTCCTGGGCATGCAGGCTTAGCGACGCGATCGGCCGTGCCTCAAGCCTGCGAAGGTTGATTGGCTCATCGGTCTCAACACAATAGCCGTAGCTGCCATCGTCAATCCGGCGAAGGGCAGATTCGATTTTCTGGAGTAGCTTGCGCTCACGGTCGCGTGTCCGCAGATCCAGCGCAGCGTTGCTCTCAATCTGCGCGCGGTCCATCTGGTCAGGCTGATGCAGATTTTCCTGCGAGAGGCCAGAAATGGTCTCATTCGCCTCATCCAGCAACTCAGCCCGCCAGGCTTCCAGCTTTTTGCGGAAATACAATAGTTGGAGAGGATTCATAAATTCCTCATCATCACTCGGGTGATAGCCTTCAGGCAGTAGCACAGGTGATGCCGAACCTTTGATTTTGGAATTGGCTCTCCTGGGCGCTTTCCTGGAAGCTTTTTTCTTATTCGCCCTAACGGTACTGGTGCGTGTATACGCTGTCTTTTTTGTTGCTTCAGTCATCTCTAACCCACCTCTTTCCCGGACAACCGGTCAGATCATTCCCAAAACAGCCCTGGCCCAAAGCGAAGAGGTACAAAATCGCGGCGCGGGGCTTCAATAATTTGGCCCCAATTACACCGAAAGAGGAGCATAGACAAGGGAAAAAATAACTTAAAAGGACAGTGTTTTGGGCTCGCAAACATGCTTAATCATTATCAAAAAATAAAACATGCATGTGCGATTTGAGAAATTAAAAAGTTTACCTCACCCCAATTAAAATCCCATATAACTGCTAAGCTCATCGTTCCATTTTTTTGGTTTTTAATAGAAAAATCTTAATTTGCAAAAAGTAGTTTGAAGATAATGAACACGCGTATGCCATATATGCGTATGTCAAAATTTGATCCCATCATCGCTGACATTCCGGGCATCAAACTTCTTGAAGCCAGCTATTTTTTCCATTGCCCAAACCATTGACGTTGAACTGGCATAATTGCAGCACAAAGACAGTTATGCCGATCTGCTTGACATCAATGTGCCTGATAGCGATGAGCTGCGGCTGGCGCGACCTGATGCAAGCGTGGCTGCGGTGACTTATCCGATACAATGACGCAGCTTACCATTCAGGGTCACATGTGGACACGACAGCCCCCCCTCGCATGTAACGAGGCTTTTTGTATCTGTTGCGCTAAAGCAAACCTAAAAGGGACCAATCGCCGCAGATGACACCGACTATTTACCGGCACTCGCTTATTGCCTAGAGTATTGGAGGAGAAACTCGGAGGAAGAGACGAGGTATGCTGTATTTTGCGCTTGGCGATTTCGTAATCCATACGGAAAAGACGGACTGGGGACCAGGACAGGTTCAGTCAATCGTTGGCATGAATGTGACAGTTAATTTTCCGAATGCAGGAAAGCAGCTGATTAACTGCAGCCACGTCGAGCTGGTAAAAACTAACCCGGACGGTTGGGAAAATGAGGGATAAAGGCCTGTTTGGTGCACTTTCTGACGCCTTGGAAAACGCCATTAAGCGATTGCGCAACTAAAACCAAAACAACTTTACCGCTAGTGCCAAGAACAGATG
>CACHEI010000008.1 GCA_902578815.1 uncultured SAR116 cluster alpha proteobacterium
CGAGGCGGGCTATGCCTTCCTCTATTTTTTCGGATGAAATAGCGGAATACGAAATTCTAAAATAATTAAGAGGTGGTTGCTTTGGATGGAAAAAAACATCGCCAGGCTCAATCAAAACACCTCTGTCCAGGGCCTTTGCCGCAAGCTTGCGAGAGTCCAACCATGTTGGTCCATTCACCCAAAAACTCGTGCCGCCAAAATGACTACCGGTCTGACTAAACAACTTGTACTTATCCATTGCTTCTTGCAAAGTAGAACGACGTGAAGCTAAGTGCCGCCGAAGCCGCCGAATTTGTACATCGTAATGGCCAAGTGCCATAAAATAGGCTAGGGTGCGTTGAGCGTGTCCGGGCGGGTGCCGCAACATTAAATGCCGAAGTGCCCGCGCTTCAGCAATAAGGCTCTCAGGGGCAACTAGATAGCCAAGCCGCAGTCCTGGAAATACGGATTTGGATAGGCTGCCAACATAAATTACTCGCCCCTCGTCATCCAGTGATTTAAGCGCAGGGGTAGCAGATTCTAAAAAATTCATTTCAAATTCATAATCGTCTTCAATTATCAACAAGTCATGCTGACTTGCCAGACCGAGCAGTTGGCGTCTGCGTGAGGCAGGCATAGTGCGCGTTGTTGGGCATTGGTGACTAGGAGTGATAAAAACCAGATCAGACCCCTTAAGGACAGCCTCATCGAGGACAAGACCGCCATCATCAACTGGCAGTTCAGCAATATTAGAGGTCCGCTTACGCAAGATGTCACGCAGGTCAGGATATGCTGGGTTTTCAATTACAACACGTTTCTCAGAATCAACAATCAATTGGGCAACAAGGTAGAGTGCATTTTGTGCTCCAAGGGTCACGAGAATTTGTTCAGGGCGGGCCTTTATTCCACGGCCAGGTAAACTGCGTGAGCATATATAATTGACCAGCATGGGATCATCATTCATGCCAAAATCGCCAACCATATTTCCAAAGTTTCTCATCCCAAGGGCCTGGCGGGCGCAATCACGCCACTCTGACATCGGAAATAATTCATTGTCTACCTGCCCATAAATAAATGGGTAGGGATACTCACGCCAATTTAATGGCTTTTGGACAGGTTGGATATCAGTGCAAGATTGAACCAACTTACTCTCCCAATCGATCACACTATCGTTAGAACCAATCACATTGACCCGGTCTAAGGTCAGTTCGGAAACTTGTGAGACCGGCACATCATGACTGACTCTATACCCTGAGCGTTCACGTGGCTGAAGATAACCTGTGTCAACAAGGGCCTGATAAGCCAAAATGACTGTATTACGGGAAACTTTAAGTTGTTTAGCAAGGGCCCTACTTGACGGTAATTTATCTCCAGGCAAGATAGCTCGGGCAAGGATGGCCTCTACGACAGACTGTCTTATCTGTGACTGAAGACTGATACCAGAAGTGCTGTCCAATGTGATGACAATATGATCTTGCACTGATTTGTCGCCATAAACTGTTCCAACAATTTGCTTAGCTCAAATTAAGCATATTATCTGGCACCAGTTAAAGCCTTATCTGGTTCTATTTGTTTGCCCAACTATCTAGTTACCTTTTTACGTCGTGTTATCGGATGAGTTAAAGGTCAACTTGCGATCTTTTTCTGATCTTCAAATGTTCCGCCGTAAAAACCACCCAAGCTAATTGTAAAGTGAGGATCCCAGAGATGTCGTTTGATGTGAATTCACTCGAGGCCCATTGGATGCCTTTTACGGCAAACCGTGACTTCAAGAGCAACCCCCGCATGGTGGTCAAGTCTGAAGGTATGTATATGTGGGATTACAAGGGTGGACAAATTATTGACGGTTCGTCGGCCTTGTTTTGCACGCCTGCTGGTCATGCGCGCCGCGAAATTGCCGAGGCCGTCTATAACCAAATGCTCAACAATGACTACACGCCGCATTTTCAGCTTGGTCATCCAGGGTCATTCGAGCTTGCAGAACGTGTCTGCAGATTACTTCCAGATGATTTCAATCATGTTTTCTTTACCAATTCTGGCTCCGAGTCCGTAGATACTGCAATCAAGGTCATTCTCGCCTATCACCGTGCGCGTGGCGAGGCGCAAAGAACCCGTCTAGTTAGTCGTGAAAGAGCTTATCACGGAGTCAATATGGGTGGTGTTTCGCTAGCCGGCATGATTAAGAACCGCGAGACGTTCGGACTCACTTTACCCAACATTTCGATGATTCGCCACACTTGGACCGAGCAGCAGCGCTTTGCCAAGGGGCAGCCACTAACAGGCGGTGAAATGGCGATGGACCTTGAGCGCATTGCAGAGAACCTTGGAGGCAATACCTTAGCCGCGGTTTTCATTGAACCTGTTGCCGGATCAACTGGTACGCTGGTTCCACCAGTCGGCTATCTGGAAAAAGTCCGGGAGATCTGTGACAACCACGGATTGTTGCTGGTGTTTGACGAGGTGATCACCGGATTCGGTAGAATGGGAACTCCTTTCGCAACTTACAAATTCAATGTTAAGCCTGACATCATTACAATGGCGAAAGCACTAACCAATGGTTCCATACCGATGGGTGGCGTTGCAGTAACTGACGAAATCTACAACACTATCAATGATGCCTCACCAATAAATGCCATCGAATTTTTCCATGGCTACACATACTCAGCGCACCCAGCAGCGTGCGCAGCTGGAATCGCTTCACAGAAGATCTATCAAGAAGAGAGTTTGTTCGAACAGGCAGCCAGCATGGAGTCCTATTTCCTTGATGCCATCTGGAGCCTCGAGGATCATCCGATGGTTGCTGACATCCGTGGCATAGGCATGATGGCTGGTGTCGAGGTACATCCCGGGGCAACACCCGGTGCACGCGGCATGGAAATGCAAAAAGCGATGTTCTGGAACGGGCTGCATATTAAATGGACTGGCGACAATGCCATCATCGCACCTGCGTTTATTGCCGAACGCAAGCACATCGATGAGATAGTCAATAAATTCCGCAAAACGCTTGATCAGTTAAAATAGATATCTGTTAAAACATAAAAAGGGGGACTCTGACCCCCTTTTTGTATGAAATTAGTTTGACAAAGGTGCAAGCGCGCGCCGCAAAGACACTTAGCCCTTTCCACGCCACGGAATGATCTTCGCAATTGCCCACCACATCACAAGATCAAAGATGAGTCCCAGCAATTATAAAAAAATAAATATAAATCCTACAATCATCGAATTTAGCTTAGGGGCTATCCAAACTTTGGCTGATTTCCTTAATCACTAAATCAATGTTTTTCACCTGAGTCGGTGCCCCTCAATATCTTGCTAATTCAGGAAAGCTGCCCCTCTATCTGGGATTGACACGAGATTGGAAATGATAGGTATCATTTCTTGTCTTGATCACCATATGATCAAGAGTAAAAAAAGCGCCGACAGGCGCAATTCAAGTCCAGGTTAGCCGCTCGATAATCAGCATGGGTACCTGCCAGGAAAGAGGCACAAATATAATGGACAACGAAATCGCTATCAGCGGAACTGGTATTGCCGGGCTCGCCGCTGCCACGGCCGTCATCGCAGCAGACCGCAACTGTTTGCTCTTCGGACCATCCACACAGGTAATGAGGGGTGGGGTGCAACTTGCTCCAAATGGATGGGCCGCTCTATCGGTTTTGGGACTGGCACAGGATGTGCTTTCGCGGGCAACGCGTCTGCATGAGATCACCGTCCGCAGCCTGATAAATAGCGCGACGCTTGCAAGGCTGCCGCTCAAGGATGTCTACGCTAGTGTGGCACAGGCTGATTTGGCAAATATCTTTAAGCAGAAAATTGAGCACTCTGACCGGTTTCGCCAGACTAACACAACTATTAAACAGACGAGCCTGATAAATGACGGTGTCAACATCATTGGCAAGGACGCAGGCCTTTATCATGTTGCTGGGCTGGTCGCCGCCGACGGCGTTGCTGGTTTTGGTCGCACATTTATTTCTGGCCAGTCTGAGGCAGAGGTAAAGGCCTCTCTGACAACAGACAAAGTGGCGTTGCGGTCAACAATACACTTATCTGATCTAACAAACTTTTTCTCTCAGGCGGTCAGCAATCTTTGGCTTGGCGACGGCGTTCATATTGTCCATTATCCAATTGGCGATAGTTCGAACATTGTCGCTACCATGCCCAAAACACTTGCCTACAGCAAATGGCAAGAGCGGCTGTTCCAGCACAACTCACCGCTGCAACTTCTTGCTGATCCAGCGATCGAATGGACCTCAACGCCTCTGCCCCGATCAAGCAACAGCATCTGCTGGCGACGCGGTACAGTGGTGCTTGCTGGTGATGCCGCCCATGTCATGCCTCCACATCTGGCACAAGGGGCGGGCCAAAGCCTTCAGGATGCGGCGTGTCTTATGCAGTCACTCACGCAATATGCCGATATCACAAGTGCCTTTGCGGCCTACGCCCGCCATCGATCCGGGGCAGTAGCAAAAATTACCCAGAAAGCTGACATATCAGGAAAAATTATGGCCTTTTCTGGGCTTGCCGGAAAACTGCGAAATGCGGTTATTGATCTGGGTGACAATCATCTTATTGAGGAATGGCTCGCAGAAGTATGGGCCAGCGACCCCGGGCTCCACGGTCAGGACAACTGATGCACACGCCGCGGGGCGTGCCAGAATAGCTTTCATCACTCAATGAATAAAACCAGCCATCCATCACGTCAGATAAGACCATTGACACGCACCGCACTCTCATAATCCTCACGGTTTATGTAAGAACCGGCCATCTTACGTCGGCCACAAAAAGGACCACGACCATGCAGGACACGCCAATTGTCAAACACTAGCATATCACCAGGTTGCAGCGTGTAACGCCATTGGAAGCGACGATCATTTGCAAGACGGTCAAACGCTCTAATACCTGCATAAAGCGCACGCATGTCATCCCTTGGCAAAGTTATAGTATCGCGGTCGTAATTGTTGAAACTGACCTGTACCAGAATTCCGTCCCGGTCAGTCCGGAAAATGGGGCGCTGAGCCCGCAGAATCACGCCATCACCCTTATAGATGCCGGTGACATCAATGCGCGTGAGATCTGCATAGATTTCCGGAGTCAATCTCTTTAACTCGGCAGCAATGCAAAATCCATCAACCATGATTGAGGCACCTCCCATCGCATCGTAATCCACGCAGAGCAGTATTTGCAGTCCGGGGGCGTCATGACTGTATGTGCCATCCGTATGGGGTCGAAGTTCTTTTGTTGTATAAGCAGAGTCCGACATGTTCTCATCAGCCTCGAATTCCCATAAGCCACCAAAAATAGTGTGCCTGGCGTAGCCAATACGATCAGTTAAATCTGACACCGCAGCCATATTCCGGGGCGTTCCAGTGACCACGGCAAAGCCGTTTTTCGAAATGATGTCGAGCAACCTGCCCACACCATTATCCGCTATCACCTCGAGGTGAGCTATTCGGATAGCATCATCTTCGAGTCTGGCAGCTTCCCAAATCGTCGGTTCAGGCATCGCCAACATGGGTGTGGGAAGAGCATAGGCTGCCAGGAAATTTCCCTCGTAACAAACTGAATCATCCATGTCTGGCCATTTAATCTGCAGCGCCATACCATTATTCACAAGCACTGCCGTAAAAGGCTTGATATTAGCATCAACCTCGCAGGTGAAGAGCTCTCGCTGATGGGATCGGCTGTCGAAGCTGATTGGATCACGCGCATTATCGCGCAACCAAAAATAATCAAAATCAGCAATACCACTACCAGAAATAATAACACTCAGACAATCGTCTTTCAGGGTCAAATCACTCAACATGGTCAAAGCTCCTTTGTTGTATCATTCTAGCCAATCATTAACTCCTGCGGCAAGTCCAGGCAGGCGGAAGGGGTTCTTAACCTGCCGCAGCGGCTTTATCTTCTTAAGCAGTCCTATTGGAAAACTGGAGACCGAATGCTAGTTTGCGCTAGAAATATTAGGCTACCTTTTTTCTACTATCGTAAAAGACAAAAGCTGGATCAATGAATGACCACATCGCCAAAATGAAGCAGATGATGGCAAAGGTAAGACAGACCACGAATGAAGATGGATTTGTGGTTGCTGCGCTCTACAAATTTGCTGACCTGCCAGACTACAGAGAGATTCAACCAGGGGTTCAACAGTTGTGCAACGATGCTAGGGCGCTTGGCACCATTCTGATCGCCAAAGAAGGTTTGAACGGTACCATTTGCGCCCCTGAAACAGGTATGAGAACCATTCTTGAATGGCTTGCTGGCGAACCCCGTTTTGAAGAGCTCTCGCTGAAATTTTCCTTCACCACCGAACAGCCCTTTCTTCGTATGAAGGTGCGCCTGAAAAATGAAATTGTTACAATGGGTGTTCCCCAGATCAACCCTGCGCGAAAGACCGGAACCTATGTTGATGCGAATGAGTGGAATAAACTGATTGCCGATCCCGACGTCATGGTGGTGGACACTCGTAACACCTATGAAACAGCCATTGGCATGTTTGAGGGCGCGGTCGATCCAAGGACCACAAATTTTCGTGATTTTCCGGCCTGGGCTCAGGCGCTGGCAAAGCAGGACGACGACAGAAGACCGAAGAAGCTAGCAATGTATTGCACCGGCGGAATTCGCTGTGAAAAGGCCAGCGCCTTGCTGAAGGATCTAGGGTTTGACGAGGTCTATCACCTTAAGGGCGGCATTCTCAAATATCTTGAGGATGTGCCAGATTACGCTAGCAAATGGAGGGGTGAGTGTTTTGTTTTCGATGGCCGTGTCTCGGTCAATCATGACCTTCAACCGGGAAGATATGTCATATGTTACGCGTGCCGTATGCCCCTGTCACAGGCAGAAATGACGCATCCGGATTTTGAGGATGGCATTAGTTGCCATCATTGCAAATCTACTCAGGACCCTGCACGTACCATACGTTTTGCCGAAAGGCAGAGACAGATCAAGCTGGCAAAGGAACGGGGCAAAGAACATCTCGGTGTCCCCCACCACAAGCAAAAATAGCTTGCATGCTGCTAGCTCTGGGCCGATATGTTGCCGTTCACAACTCAATAATGTGATTAATGCAATGTCCAGATGACATCCATTGTAATGGAGATCACCCATGACACAGGCAGTTTTTACTAAACCCTTCACCCAGCAGAAGGCCATCCCCGACACTGGTATTAAACGGGCTGTCTAAATCATCAAACGTGGCCGGCTGCACTGCTATGATCTGGCGGGCGATGAGGACAGCGAGGTCAGTTGCCTCGAGATGGAATATGCAAAATGGCAGGACGCTAACCATTGCCTCGCTTGCACCTCCGGTGGCTATGCGATCCAATTGGCTTTGCGTGTCTGCGGCGTAAAGCAAGGCGACATGATACTTGCCAATGCCCATACGCTGGCACCCTTGCCGGTACCATTCACAATGTTGGCGCTTATCCTATTCTGGTGGATATTGATGAGAACTACCACATCGACCTTGGGGATCTCGATGCAAAAGCAGCGGAAAGTGATGCCAAGTTTCTGTTACTCTCCCACATGCGGGTACATATTGCCGATATGGACAAAGTGGTCAAAATTTGCGCTACCCGTGGCATCTGTCTGATCGAGGATTGCGCACACACCATGGAAGCCAAATGGCGGGGCATTTGGTCAGCCAATTTTTGCAAGGCCGTCACCTTCTCAACCCAGACATACAAACACATGAATTCCAGCGAGGGTGGCTTTCTGACAACGAATGATGCGGAAATCGCCGCGCGCGCTGTTATTTCATGAGGGTCTTACATGCTGTATGGCCGACATGGTGCAATTCCAACAGAAGAGGTCTTTCAGAGGGTGCGCCTTCACTCGCCAAACTACTCTGGCAGAATGGACAAAATGTAGGCTGCGATGCTCCGGGCGCAATTGCCGATCTTTGAAGAAAACCTGAATCACTGGAACACCCTGTACGACAGGTTGCATAATCGTTTTTCGGCAATGAATGGGGTGACTATGCCACAGAGAAAGCAGGATGAATTCTATGTTGGTTCCTCAATTCAGTTCCTTTCCAATGCTCTGCCAAAAGATCAAATCCCGTCATTTCTCGAAGCATGTGCTGCACGTGGAGTGGAGCTCAAATGTTTGGTGATGATCAATCAAAAGCCTTTACCAGCCGTTATGCCAGCTGGCAGTACATCGACAATCTGCCTGTTTTGCCCACAACATTGCGGGTTCGAAAAAGACAGTCGATATGCGGGTGCCATTGACCTTCACCATCAAGGATTGTGATCTCATCGCTGACATCATTGAAGACGAAATAACCCGTCTAACCGCTGATTGAGGGCAAGTTTTTCAAAGATGGTCACGGCCATGGGGCGCGCAAAAATCCTGCTCCGGCCCAACCGGCACAATTCCAGTAGGATTAATGTTCAGATGGCTTTTATAATAATGATATTTGATATGCTTTATGTTCACAGTGTCTGCGATGCCAGGCATCTGATAGAGTTCACGCATGAAGCCTGAGAGTGCAGGATAATCGGCAATACGCCGGATGTTACATTTGAAATGGCCAACATAGACGACATCAAAACGTACCAATGTTGTGAACAGACGCCAATCTGCCTCAGTCAGGGTATTGCCAAGGAGATAGCGCTTCTTAGTAAGACGCAACTCAAGTTTGTCCAGTGAAGCAAATAGCTGGCTGACTGCCTGTTCATACGCATCAGCGCGTGTTGCGAATCCTGACCGGTACACTCCATTATTCACATTCTGATAAATGTCGGCATTGACCTCTTCAATCTCCGCCCGCAATGTCGCTGGCCAGAAGTCGAGATCATTTCCCGTTATGCCATCAAAGGCACTGTTGAACATGCGGATAATTTCAGAGGATTCGTTTGAAACGATGGTTTTGCATTGCCGATCCCATAGAACGGGAACCGTAACGCGCCCAGTCGATTTTGGATCGCTTTGAAGATAGACCTGAGAGAGCCTTGCCATCTGCAGCACATCATCACCTGTTGCACCCTCGAAATCTGTTTCAAAGGTCCATCCCTCATCCAACATCAAAGGATGCACAACCGAAACGGAGATATGCTCCACGAGTCCCTTCAATTGGCGAAAAATAAGCGTGCGGTGGGCCCACGGACAGGCATAGGAAACATAAAGGTGATATCGCCCCGACGCAGCAGCAAACCCACCCTTACCACTTGGACCTGCGGAACCGTCGGCGGTCACCCAGTTCCGAAAGCGGGCGGTATCACGAACAAAATGTCCATTGTTCTTCTTGGTATCATACCATTGAGGAGACCATTTTCCATCGATTAGCAATCCCATGATTTTAGGCCCCCTTACTACTATGTAATGCAGCAGTCTGACGGATGGAGTCAATGTTCTTCGCATAGGCGGCGGTGCCGTCGCCCCTGAAAATAGCGGATCCGGCAACAAGGGCAGTGGCACCAGCAGCGGCAACGACACCGGCCGTTTCCATGGTGATGCCGCCATCAACCTCAATGGTGATGTTACTCTCACCAATCATCTCTTTGACAATAGCGATCTTATCCGTCATCGTGCTGATGAAGGATTGTCCCCCAAAGCCAGGATTGACCGTCATCACAAGGACAAGGTCAATCCGGTCAAGAACATAGGCTAAACAATCCGGGGGCGTGTGAGGATTCAATGCGACACCTGCCCTGCATCCAAGCTCGTGAACACGTGACACCGTCCTGTCAAGGTGTGGACAGGCTTCAGCATGGACAGTGATGATATCCACACCAGCTTCGGCATACTCTTCAAGAAGACGATCAGGATTAGATACCATTAAATGTGCATCAAAAATCTTGGTTGATGAAGCGCGGACCGCTTTAATAATCGGTGGGCCGAAGGTCAGATTGGGTACGAAATGACCATCCATGACATCAAGGTGAATCCAATCAGCACCAGCGTCATCAACCGCAACAATCTCTGCCGCCAATTCTCCGAAATCGGACGCAAGGACCGATGGCGCTATAATAATGTCATTTGCCAATTGTCTGCCCCTTCAAAGACCGCCAAATTAACAACCCATCGTTTTTGGAGGAGTATCACTTGATAAAGTGTGAAACGAAAGAACACAAGCTGTCCATCCGGTCAAAAGTCTCTTTCGCTAAAGTTAAAACTCTATAAGTAAAGGAAAGATCACAGCGAGGTTTTGCCGCATTACCCAATCTTTTCAGTCAGCGGAAATTCCTATATGTTGAGGCGTTTTTGAAAGGAGCACGTATGTCCAAGCCCGTTTTTGACTGGAAAGATCCGTTCTTGCTCGACCAGCAACTTTCTGATGAAGAACGCATGGTCCGTGACACTGCCCGCCAATTTTCACGCGACGTTCTTTTGCCGCGCGTGGTCGATGACTACAGGGAGGAGAGGTTCGACCCCGTGGTGATGCAGCAACTGGGAAAACTTGGCCTGTTGGGACCGACGATCCCTGAGAAATATGGTGGTGCAGGCGTCAGTCATGTGGCCTATGGGTTGGCGGCACGTGAATTAGAGGCCATTGACTCAGGATATCGGTCTGCCATGTCAGTCCAGTCATCATTGGTAATGCACCCCATCCATAGCTTTGGAACTGAAGACCAGAAGATAAAATATTTGCCAGAATTAGCCACAGCCAAAATGGTTGGCTGCTTTGGCCTTAGCGAACCCGACCACGGTTCGGACCCGGGTGGTATGACAACTAAGGCTGTCAAAGTGGATGGTGGCTATCACCTCAGTGGGTCGAAAATGTGGATCTCCAATGCACCAGTTGCCGATATTGCCATTGTATGGGCAAAACTGGATGGTATTATTCGCGGCTTTATTGTTGATCGGAAGACAGCCGGACCAGGGCTGACAACGCCCATCATTGAGGGTAAACTTTCGCTGCGTGCCTCAATCACTGGGTCCATACAGATGGACAATGCATTTGTGAGCGATGACAACATCTTTCCCGAGATATCTGGCCTGAAAGGGCCCTTTTCATGTCTTAACAAGGCCCGATATGGCATTGCTTGGGGCACCCTTGGCGCTGCGGAGTTTTGCTATGATGCTGCAAGGCGATACACACTCGAACGGAAACAATTCGACAGGCCACTTGCAGCAAACCAACTAATCCAACTAAAGCTTGCAGACATGCATAGCGAGATAAGCCTAGGTTTGCAGGCATGTCTTCGTGTCGGCCGCCTACTTGACGATAGCAATTGCGCACCAGAGAATATTTCTACAATCAAGCGCAATAGCTGCGGCAAAGCGTTAAACATCGCGCGCATGTCGCGCGACATGCATGGCGGTAACGGTATT
The DNA here is from genome assembly GCA_902578815.1 of uncultured SAR116 cluster alpha proteobacterium. Taxonomy (GTDB): domain Bacteria; phylum Pseudomonadota; class Alphaproteobacteria; order Puniceispirillales; family Puniceispirillaceae; genus MED-G116. The sequence continues at coordinate 11,254 of CACHEI010000008.1, forward strand.
GCCGAGGAATATCATGTCATGCGTCACCTAGTGAATCTTGAGACTGTAAATACCTATGAAGGCACACATGATGTTCATGCGCTGATACTGGGACGTGCTATCACAGGGATTCAAGCCTTTAACGGCTGACCAGCTATGACTTTTGCCGCCTGATGTAGGCCGATGGGTCAATAATTACAGTGCCGACCCCGACAATCACTACGGCACCACCAAGCGAGACAACTATATCCGGGCGCTCACCCAAAAAAGTGACCGCCCCTAGGATAGTTGCCACAGGTAATAGCAGCAAAACAGGCATTACCATTGGAACCGGATACCTGGCCAGAATAAAGTACCATGCAGAATAACCAACAACTGTCATAATCAGACCCAAATAGAGTACAGTCCCCCAAGCCACCATTGGCGCTGTCAGAATCTGCATCACGAGGTCACCCTCAAAAAGCGTAGCGGCAAAAATCATCTGCGGGCCAGCCATAACGCCCATCCATGCTGTCAGTTGAAATCCTGTAATTGCGCCTTTCATTTGTCGGATCAACACTTGTCCAAGCGCGAACGCCAACGTGCCAGCGAGAATCAGAACCACACCAAAAAACTGACCTTGAAGTGAGGGTGCGCCAACTATCGTCAAAATGCCAAGACAGGAGATGGCAATGCCCAAAACCTGCTTATTTGATGGTTTTTCACCCAAAAGCAATGCCGCAATAATCACGCCAAAAATCACCTCTGCCTGCACCAACAGAACAGCTGGAGTAGCTTCCATCCGTGCAAGCCCGGAAAATGTCAGGCCATATTGTAATGTTGCTGCGATGAATGAGATGCCGCAGATCTTTCTCAGATAGCCACGTGGGACTGGAACAAACCAGACCAACACCGTCGCTGCAATAAGGAAGCGCATGCCCATAAGCAATAACGGAGAAAAATGATCCAGCCCACCCTTTGCCAGGGCAAAGCCAAACCCCCATGTTAGCGGTACCAGAAGTGCAATCAGGGTATGTCTGATCGTCATCGTCGTAGCATCACTTCAATTGGGTTCTGAGCCTAAATCTTACTTGGCCGATTCAAGGTGATCAAGGACAAGGTCAAGAAACTGTAACCCTTGTTCCATAGCTGCTTCTTCTATATGCTCATTTGCCTGATGCATTTGTGCCATTTCACCCGGGCCGAATATAATTGTCTCCAGTCCAGCCTTCTGGAAATAGGCACCATCAGTGCCGAATGAGACAACACCCGGCTCTTCATTTGTCCATAAGCGCGCTACAAGTTTAGCGGCCGTCGAATTTGGACGGGGCTCCATCCCGGGAACATCCGAGACAATTGTCAATTTGATATCCGCATTGTGTGAAAGTGCTCTCATTTCAGGCACAAGGACATCATTAGCAAAGGCGCGGATATTTGCCAGAATAGGAAACGGATCGTCCCCCGGAAGAGGTCGTATCTCCCAATCGAACTGACAAAATGCCGGAATGACATTTCGCGCCTCGCCACCATTGATCAAACCTACAGAGACACTGGTGTATGGTGGATCAAACGGTGATGCAGGATCTGGCCTGCTGGCAAGATCACGAGCGGTCTGGTTGATAAATTCAATCAGTCGGGCCGCGTAGAAAATGGCATTAACTTTGCCCGCCGGCTTTGATGCGTGCCCGGGTGTTCCAGTAACTTCTGCTAACAGCTCAATGCCACCTTTGTGACCGATGAAGGGCCGCATATTTGTCGGCTCGCCAATGATGGCCATTTCGGCGGAAATACCATGGCGGTCCAGAAATTCCGGCATCCGAGCGGATCCAAAACAGCCGACTTCCTCATCAAAAGTAAAAGCGAGATGGACGGGTATCTTCAACCTTTTTTGCGCGGCAACAAAATCTGGCACCATTGCCAGCACAATGGCAACGAACCCCTTCATATCCACGGCACCGCGCCCATAAAGTTTTCCTTGATCACGCCTGAGAACAAAAGGGTCACTCCGCCACCCCTGCGAAGAGGCCGGCACGACGTCTGTGTGGCCTGACAAGATAATGCCACCGTCGACAGCAGGGCCAATCGTGGCAAACAGGTTCATTTGCTGACCATCATCCGTTACATCCAGCAACACATCGATATCATGCGACTCCAAATAGGTTTTTATGTAACTGATGATCGCACCATTCGGCTCGCCACTCACTGTAGGAAAGGCAACAAGATCAGCCAAAAGATCGATTGTTCTCTCAAGTCGCGTGGACATCGCTCAGATCACATGAACATGCTGTGGAAAGTCACACAGCCGGACACAGCCCGTCTCTGTTATGTGCAGAGTCTCGCTTAGTTCCATTCCCCAATCATCCATCCACATCCCCAAAATCACATGGACAACCGCGTTTTGACGCATAATTGTCTGGTCCTCAGGCCGTAAAGACAATGTATGTTCGCCCCAATCAGGTGCGTAAGCATTACCTATTGAATAGCCAATCCGGCTTTTTTTCTCGAGACCGTGACGATCCAGCACCCTCTGCCATGCCTGATGAACGTCACTCGCAATAGCACCAGGTTTTAGCGCCTCCATCACTGCCATCATTCCCTCTTGAACTGCGTCCGACGTCCGCATCAGCCTGTCCGATGGATCGCCGAGGTGCGCCGTTCTGGCCAACCCGACATTGTAGCGTTTTCTGCACCCACCTAGCTCAAACGCCACGGTTTGCCCTGCTTCAAGTGGTGCATCGTTCCACATTGGGTGCGCCGCTGTCGCCGCTTCACCCGCTAGAATCAGGGGGTGCAAGGCGGGCATGTCTCCACCAAATTCTGGCGTTCCCTTGATCATCGCGGCGGTGATTTCAGCCATCAGATCGCATTGCCGCACGCCTATTCGCGCACCATTCCATGCCGTCTGCATCGTGACTTCGGCAATCTGACTCGCCTGCCTCATCATGGCAATTTCGGCATCACTCTTGACGAACCGCAACCAGTTCATCAGTAAATCAGCCCCTGTCCAGCTAGCATTCGGCAAGCCAGCCTGCAACGCTCCAACAGCACGTGGTGTTAAGTAATAGACATCATCCTCAAAGCCGATTCGCGCCGTGGCAAAGCCATTGCCAGCCATCCAATCTGCCAGAAACTCCATAGGATGAGTGTCGAGACGCTGCACCAGCGGCTCTGGATAGGCAAGAATTTGCGATTCTGTCAGATAGGTAGTGAATTTTGCCGATCCCGCATCCATCGGGCGCCCTATCCAAAATGGCCCGTCCTGCAAATCGACAAGCATGATCTGAGGCGTGTAGAACGACCAAGCATCATAGCCTGTCAACCAATTGATATTGGCCGGATCGCCGATGATCAAAGCTTCCAGCCCACGCGCAACCATTTCAGCACGTACCCTGACCAGCCTATTATTATACTCAGCTCTGGAAAACGCAGGTGCCATGACCGTTTGTCTCACCTGTAATAGCTAGTCGCTCATCCTGTGGGCAACTCCAGGAAGCACACACAGCATCTCAAATATCAAATTGGCTGCAAGAAGCGCCGTGTTTCCCTGTAAATCATAAGGTGGAGATACTTCCACAAGATCACAGCCAACCAGATTTAGTCCCTGACATCCACGGATAAGTTCGATCGCCTGAACTGAAGTTAGGCCACCAATTTCAGGTGTCCCAGTGCCAGGTGCATAGGCTGGGTCGAGCGAATCTATGTCAAATGTCAGATAAACCGGGCGCGTCCTCATTTTAGCGCGAATACTGTCAATCAGTGGCGTTGCTGATTTGTGCCATAATTCTTCTGCCTGAACGATCGTAAAACCTTTGTCACGCGCCCAATCAAAATCCTCAGCGGTATATCCAGTGCCGCGCAGCCCAATCTGAAATGTATGATCAGGATCGATCAGCCCTTCCTCAAATGCCCGACGAAACGGCGTTCCATGGGCAATGGATTCACCAAACATATGTTCATTGATGTCAGCATGTGCATCAATGTGAACAAGACCGACAGGACCATGTTTCTTGGCAAGTGATCGCAGCACTGGCAGCGTAAGTGTATGATCCCCTCCGAGCGTCATGGGAATGACCGAATTGGTGAGGACATTGTCATAAAACATCTCTATGCGGCGCACGGCATCCTTTAAATCAAATGTATTGATTGGCACATCGCCAATATCGGCAATCCGCAGCGAGTCAAACGGCGCGGCACGGGTCCACATATTGTAAGGGCGCAGCATCACCGACTCCGCACGTATCTGTTTTGGTCCGAAGCGAGTGCCAGGCCGGTTTGAAGTGCCTACATCCAGGGGAATACCAATAAAACACGCATCCAACCCGGCGGCATTGTCTGCTGTTGGCAAACGCATCATCGTTCCAGGACCCGCAAAACGTGGCATCTCATTGCCACCAAGTGGCTGGAATAGATCATCTTCACTCATCGCCAAAACCTTTACCGATTTTAGTCAATAGCTAAAGGCGTGCGGCGTGCCAGCGCAGGTGATCATCCATGAACGTCGAGATGAAGAAATAGGAATGGTCGTAGCCAGCCTGCATCCGCAAAGTTAAATTGATATTGGCCTTCTGGCACGCCGTCTCAAGCAGCCATGGGCGCAAACCGCTATCCAGAAAGCTGTCGGCATCACCCTGATCAACCAGAAAATCAGAGCCTTGGTGCCCGTCCTCGATCAAGGCAACAGCGTCATATGCGCGCCAACTGGCCATGTCATCTCCCAGATATTTGCCAAAGGCAGTTGCCGACCAGTCTGCCGTCATCGGATTAACAATCGGCGCAAAGGCTGAACAGCTCTTAAATCTCTCCGGGTTCCTAAGCGCCATAATCAGCGCACCATGACCACCCATCGAATGGCCAAAGATGCCCTGACGCGACATATCAGTAGCGAAGTTTGCCGCTACCAGTTCCGACAATTCGCCCAGAATATACGAGTACATCTGGTAATGCTTAGCATAGGGGTTTGCCGTAGCATTTAGATAGAAGCCAGCTCCTGAGCCAAACTGCCAGTTGTCAGCCTCATCGGGCACTTCATCTCCACGCGGGCTGGTGTCCGGACAGACTACGGCAATGCCAAGTTTGGCAGCCATGCGTCTGTACTCGCCCTTTTCCATGACATTGGCGTGGCTGCAGGTGAGGCCTGACAGGTACCATAGAACAGGGACAGGCCCTTTGCTATCCGGCGGCATGAAGACAGCAAATGTCATATCACAACTAGTGGTTTTTGCCTGATGCCTATAGACACCTTGAACGCCACCATAAGACAGGGCTTTTGAGACAGTTTCCATCAGAATACAACAACCGACCGGATTGACTCACCAGCATGCATGAGATCAAAGCCCTTATTAATATCCTCAAGTGCCAGCGTATGCGTGATCATTGGATCAATATCAATCTTTCCCTGCATGTACCAATCGACAATCTTTGGCACATCGGTCCGGCCACGCGCACCGCCAAAGGCTGTGCCACGCCAGCTGCGCCCCGTCACCAGTTGGAACGGGCGCGTTGAAATTTCCTGCCCTGCCCCGGCCACCCCGATGATGATTGATTCTCCCCATCCCTTGTGCGCACATTCAAGTGCTTGGCGCATAACAGAAGTGTTACCAATACATTCAAAGGAATAGTCAGCGCCACCACCAGTCAACTCAATAAGATGGGCAACAAGGTCACCCTCGATCTCACTTGGATTGACAAAATGCGTCATTCCAAATTTTTCACCCCATTCCTTTTTACTATTATTTAGGTCGACGCCCACGATCATATTGGCCCCAATCATGCGAAGACCCTGAATAACATTCAGCCCGATGCCACCGAGGCCAAACACCACCGCATTACAACCAAGCTCTGCTTTGGCGGTGTTAACCACGGCACCAATGCCCGTAGTCACGCCGCATCCAATGTAACAGATCTTGTCAAACGGCGCTGCCTTATCAACTTTGGCAACAGCTATTTCCGGCAGCACAGTAAAGTTCGAAAATGTAGAAGTTCCCATGTAGTGAAGAACCTGTTTGCCATTGATTGAGAAACGGCTGGTACCATCAGGCATCACACCTTGACCCTGCGTGGTGCGGATAGCCTGACAAAGATTCGTCTTTGGATGGAGACAATAGTCACACTCGCGGCACTCCGGAGTATAGAGCGGGATGACGTGATCACCCACCTCGACACTAGTCACGCCCGCGCCTGCCTCGCGCACAATGCCTGCACCCTCATGCCCAAGAATCGCTGGGAACATACCCTCTGGATCGGCACCAGAGAGAGTAAACTCATCCGTATGGCAAATGCCGGTCGCCATAATTTCTACCAGCACCTCGCCAGAGCGAGGGCCATCAAGGTCGACCTCCATGACTTCAAGTGGTTTACCTGCCTCAAAAGCAACTGCGGCTCTCGTCTTCATATTCCCACTCCCCAACATGTAAAGTTATTATGTTATTTGGTTGAATTCACTCACTCAAGAACGATGACACGACACTCAGGCAAAATTCAAGGCAGTTTTTGTGGATTGACCGCGTCTGTCCAGCTAACTCCCTAATCTTAAATAAAGAACTATGAGCCGGAAGTTCGTTGAAAGTTTGACAAAAAATTTACTAATTCTGTAGCAACTCTGCCGGTCTGCTCAATGTGCTGAAAGTGCCCACAATTTTCCAAACACACGAAATAAGAATTTTTTAAAACTTCTGCCATTTCCCAGCTTACATTTAACGGCACCATTCGATCACAGTCAGAGGCGATTACGAGCACCGGAACCACAATTTCTCCCACACGTTTACTCAGATCAAATCTGCTACAGGCGAGAAAATCCCCAAATACAGTTTTTGAGCCCGCATCAAGCATTCTTTGCTTGGCTTTTTCCCTGAAAAACGCCGCCATCTGCGGACTGTCCGCAACAGCCCCAGTTTTTTTATGCCATGAATATCTAACGATACTGTCGACAGTTGCTTCAAAAGTGTGTTGTAAACCTTCAAGAATAGAATCGTTAACAATCATCTTACTCGCACCACCAATCGCCACAACCGAACAAATACGCCGATGGTGACTTAGTGAAGCGTTTAATGCGACTGCGGCACCCATAGAATGTCCTACTAAGCATGTGTTTTCGAGGTCCATGGCATCCAAAAATTCCATGATGTCACTCGAATATTCATCTATGCTGGTTTTATTTTTGCCTTCCGATTTTCCATGCCCAGGTAAATCAACAGCGTAGACTGAATAATCGTCTAACCCAGCATTAAAAAGCCTGATGACACCGTGATTGCTTGGCGTTAATCCAGCTGATCTAGTTTGATCGTTGACACAGCGCCATGCCATTGGCCAATCAATTTCTTGTCCACCCGCGCCATGAATTAGAACAATTTTCGGACTGTTGATATCTCCAATAACACCATTGAAACTGTATGATATTTCGTGATTTTGGATAGTGACTTTGGGCATTCAATAAACCCTATGAAAAAATTGACATCCAAAAACAGGTAACTGACCAATTAATGAACACGTAAACTCGTTGCATCGTGCAATAATTTGTCTGACATATACCAAATTAAGGTAATTCAACCACTCTTTACCAAATGTGTAAAAAATCAATTAAAGATTTTCGGCTAGCTCTGCTTTCTCTAAGGAGGCAATCAACGCGGCAATAAAGTAAGTTTAAAAAAATTTGTCTACCCCGACACGGGGACTGAAAAGCCTGATTACTCGCCGAAAATAAAACTTGACGAAAACAGGCCTACCATGGTCACCCAGAACATTTATCGCGCAAATCTTGACTAAGTTGATGATAGTCCCATCACCCTAAGCGATATACCTGCTAGTGCAAGAATAATTACAAAAATGTGGGAAGAAAATATTACATCGTTCCCAAAAATGAAGACATCCAATTTTCACACTGTTGATCACGCAACCAATCCATGAAGCTCCTAAGTTTAAAAAATTAAATTATGGTGAAGAATTAACCAGAAAGTTGATTTGTCTGGTTCACTTACCACTAATAGTCTGGCACTAATATAATATTGATGTTGCTAGGCGACCAAGGTGGTGATGCACCTTTTGGGAGTCGTTTATTACAAGCGTGTAAGCCTCTGAATACTTGGTAAAGTTTCGTTATTCATTCGCCCCTCGAGAGAGAGAACGGATGACAAGATCACTGAACACATCCCCAATATCCCCGGGAGATTGAAGCCCATCAGGTTTTAGCCACAGGCATGAATAAAAATACATTCCTAACAAGCCTTTCACAGCGATTTTATCAACTGGCCTAAACACATCTTGCTGGACACCTTCCTCTATTGTTTCAGACCAGATTTGTTGATATTCTGCGTGCATGCACATAACGTCATGGTGTCTTGAGCCGGTCAAAGACTGTACTTCGCGGAAACAGACAATTATCTCTGCTAAACTACTACTAATCACAGCCATTAAGTGTCGGCTCAACGCTTTCAGACGCTGGATAGGATCTGGGTGTTCCTTTGCTATTCTATGGCCAGACTGAACAAGTTCTGAAATGTACTGTGAAGCAATTTCGTGAAGAAGGTCTTCTTTGCTTTCTATGTGATGGTAGAGAGTTCCGCGACCAAACCCCGAAGCCGCCCCGATTTCAGCGACGCCAACCCCATTGTAGCCTTTTTTTGCAAACAACGAGGCCGCCACCTTAGTTATCTTCTTTGCCTGTTCTGTTTCTTTCAATTTTTTATTTTCCACCGATTAACATTAAATTGGTAAGTCGGTTTCACCATATCCTCCAAATGTAATACTTAACACCGCGACTTTCCCGACTTTAATACCTTCCCAGACAGATAGTAGTACCTTGACTTCCTACAACGCGTAAACGTGCAATTATGAATTTGCTTCGAATTGTCTCATTTCGTAACCAAATAATTCAACTATTTCAGCACTTGAGCCTAACAATATTTTTTAGCACCTGAGCCTAACAATATTTGCCAGATTAAAACTGTACTGCTAGAAAAATTTACCTTTTTGACTATCTGCTCCGGTTTTTATGAATTGCACAGGTATTTACCTACTTCACCTGTCCACTAAATGCCAGTAGCGCCCATCTGATACATTATTAAATTTAGAATCTCTGCCAGCGCCCTTAATTTCAACATTGTTTGGCTTTCTTGATTCGACTAGCACCCCGAATGAGCATATCCCAATTATTTCTTCGCCAAAAATTGATAGGTCAATGCCACTTTTTAGATCAGGAATTATGACGCGCTAAGCTTAACTGTTGGATAGCGAGCAAGAGTTCCTTTCAACTAACCAATAGGAGCTGTTTTTTCGTTAGACTTGGAAATTTTTCTTGGATTGCTTAATGGTTATCCATGGTTATCAAGCCTCAATAGAGTTCATATTGAATGAAAAATTCTTTGTTGCTAAAGCGTTAGACTGTTTCGAACTAACCTCCTAAAATAGCAGGGTGATATAGTTTTTTGCCCTCCCTCACAGATGGTTAAAATTATAAATGCAAAACCTTATTATCACTTGCATTGTACCGTTTGGTCTGTACAATAAAATCAGAACGCCGTGGAAAAATTAAAGAAAGCATTCTGCGACGTTTTTGACACTTGTATTGTACCGTTTGGTCTGTACCGTCTTTTGCTGGTTACCTTAAATAGATCGTGCTTATTCATTTCGGCCTTTGTGACACCTAATTAAAATTATGAAAGCGTTGTATGTCTGTCGCAGAAAGAAAAAATGGCTGGGAGGGCGTTGTAAACGGCAAACCAAAAATCGGGCAATCTAGTGAACGGTCTCGTACCACTAGGTCGGAGGATATCAAAGCATTTACCGAGATGACTGGTGACAAGAATCCAGTTCACTATGACGAGGAACTTGCGAAAAAAACACCGTTTGGCAAGCTTATAGTACAAGGTGGTGTAACAACCGGTCTTCTTAACGCCTGTGTTGCTGAAGACTTGCCCGGACCTGGAACGGTGTTTTTATCCACTGAACTAAAATTTATAAAAGCTGTAGGTATCGGAGAAAAATTGACTGCTCGCGTTGAAATTGAATCTGTAAGAGACGACAAACCCATTTGCAAGCTGATAACTTCTATCACCGACAGTGCTGGTGATTTATGTGTTGGCGGCACCGCAACAACTTACACCATGCCGCTCAAAGGCCTTTGAAACGCGGAAAACTTTTCCAAAAGACTTTAATAGATATATAATAATGCGGAGTGTTAATTATGTCAGAAGAGATGGAACTTGAAGGTGAATGGGTAATGGGTTGGCCCGATCGTAAACGGGCCCGCGTAATGCCAAGCAAAGATGCAGAAGGGCGGACTATATTCGCACGCTCTCCAGTACTTGATCTTGAGGGAGTCCTGACACCAACTGACGCTTATTATGTGATAGCTCAACTTAACATGCCTGATCCGGTTCATCCAGATGACTTCTCTTTTTCAATCGGCGGAATGGTTAACAATCCAATCGAGTATGCCCTTGAAGACATTCGAAAGTTTCCAGGACGCACTGTGCGTGCCGTGACCGAATGTGCAGGCAATGACGGTGAATTTTGGGACTACATCGAAGAGGGAAAAAATACTCGGAAGCCATCGTTGCGCGTTGTTCAAGCTGAAGAGGGTGGCTGGCGCCAATCTGGAGACGACGAAGAGTCTATGAAAATCGAGAATATCCTCGAGTCTATTCCCACAACGGGTCTAGTCAGTGGCGGTGAGTGGACTGGGGTACCGTTTAAGACTTTACTTGAGCTAGCTGGCATCCAAGATGGTGCAGTTTCTGTCGCCCTTCATGGCTGGGATGAAGGCAGACCTGACCCAGTAACACAATACATGTCAGCCGGCCGCACTGACTTCGATGTAGTTGACCCCGGCGTCATAAATTATGCAAAGGCGATGCCGATAGAAAAAGCTCTTCACGAAGACACAATTCTGGCATGGGCTCACAATGGTGAGTACTTGACTCATGTGCACGGTGCGCCATTGCGATTAGTTGTGCCGGGTTGGGCAGGAAATTGGTGGGTGAAATGGATTGATAGGATAGAAATACTCGATCACACGCCAGATTTCTATTATCAAACCCATTATTTTGTGAGCGGTAAGTCACCGGATGATCCCAATAAAAAGCCTATGAAGGTTCTTGGGGTAAAAGCGTTAATTACGTCACCTCGAGACGAGGATGGCCCAATAAAGTGTGGTTCGCATGCTATAACTGGCCGTACTTGGAGTGGCGAGGGTGCCGTCGTTCGTGTTGAAATTAGCACGGATGGTGGTGAAAGCTGGAACGATGCAATTATAGAGGAGTCGAATGACCGTTGGCTATGGCGGCGTTTCCACTATGTGTGGGATGTTTCCGAACCAGGACAATACAAAATAATGGCAAGGGGAACTGACGAAAAAGGCAGAGTTCAACCTACTATGGACTGGAACTTTCAGCGCAAGCACTTTGACGGTATCGTGCCTGAAAATATCATTGTAGAGAAAGGGTGATCTTTTTATGAAGATTGTGGTGTGTGTTAAACAGATTCAGAATCCTGAGATCCCAGCGGCTCAATTTCGCATTGACGAAGAAGCAAAGGTATTAATCCCTGTATCTGGTTTGTCACCTGTCCTTAGCCCTTTCGATGAACAAGCAATTGAAGCTGCGTTGAGAATACGTGATAGGGCGGGGGAAAACTCAGACATAGAGATAACGGTTGTGACTATTGCTTCAAAAGGATCTCGCACGGCAATTAAAGGAGCACTCGCTTTAGGTGCCGACAATGCTGTTTTGCTGAATGAACCGACGTTTGATGGAAGTGGTGGGTATGTCACTGCTCGCAACCTAGCTGAGACAATCCGCGCAATTGGTGACGTGGACTTAATCCTAACTGGACGTCAAGCTGCCGACGGGGATGCTGGTGTTGTAGGGCTTGGGATTGCTGAAATCTTAGATATTCCGGCTATTACTTTTGCTTGTGACGTCCAGACCGATGAAGGGGTCGTTACAGTAAAACGCGTTCTTCAAGATGGCATTGAAACAGTTGAAGCAGATTTGCCAGCACTGGTAACCATCTCCAACGAATTAGGCAAAGTCCGCCATGCATCCATGCGCGAGACTATGCGCGCAGCCAAGAAACCAGTGAAGGAATGGATGCCAGAAGATATTGGTCTCGATGACAACCAGGTGAGCTCTAAAGCTATGCGTCATGAGCTACAGCGCCTCTATATCCCAGTTAACGATATAGAATGTGAATTCATTGATGGCGATACACCAGCCGAAATAGCTGCCACCCTTGCTCAGCACATGCGCCAAGCCAACTTGATATAGGATCATAAAAATGACTGACAATAACAATGGTGTTCTCGTAGTTGTAGAGGTGGAGGACAACCAGCCAATCGATCTGGGTTTAGAGATGTTAGCATTGGCAAGGCGACTCACTGACAGTATGGGCGGGTCAGTCACCGCCGTCGCTTTTGGCACTGGCCTGGAAACCATTGGTGAGATGCTGATTGCCTACGGGGCAGATCGAGTTTTAATAAATGATAACCAAATATTTGCCAACTTCCACGCTGAAGCTTGGTTGCCTGATCTGGCCAAAATAGTTGCTGAGTTGGCGCCCACTATTGTACTCATTGGACACTCAGAGTCTGGTACAGATCTAGCCCCAAGGTTAGCTTTCCGCCTCGACGTTGATGTAGCTACTGGGTGTGAGTCAATTGATATCCTAAACGGGCGACCACATATGACGCGAAGTTGCTTCGGTGGCCTTGCTCGCGAAGTTGTCACTTTTTCTAAGTCACCTGCGGTAGCCACTATTCGTTCAAAAAGCCAACAGCCTCTGAAACCAACAACAGAGCGTTCGGGAGGGGTCGAAAATGTTATCTCAGTTCTTGATGTGAATTCCATACGCACTCGTGTTGTGAGCCGCGAACAAGAAGAAGCAGTTGGTGGAGTAAAGATGGAGAACGCAAAAATTGTGATTGGTGGTGGGGTAGGTTTAGGCGGACCAGAGGGATTTAAAACACTTAATGAAATTGCAGAATTAGTCGATGGAGCTGTTGGCGCCAGTCGCGCCGCCTGTGATTTGGACTGGTGCCCACGCTCTTACCAGATCGGTTTGTCCGGGCGCACAGTGGCACCTGAACTATACCTCGCGGTTGGCATCTCTGGTGCTAGTCACCACATGGCAGGCTGTGGCAACTCTAAGACCATTGTTTCGATCAATTCTGATCCAAAAGCAGAAATTTTTAAATCATCTCGCTTCGGTATAGTTGGTAATTCTCAGGAAATTATGCCTGCTCTGGCGGAAGAGATCAGAAAGTTAAAGGCCTAGCAGAAACCATATGGTGATTGGCTACCCAAATTATTTTAATTAGTAAGGACTTTTTCTGACTTTAACGGCGATGCTCGTTTTAGAAAAACCATTGGGAATTTTCACAGTTTATTGGCTTTTTACGTTTTAGAGAAAGCATCTGTGAGATAAACCTCGCCGAAGCGCCTCCTTGTCTCTTGTGAATTACTCCTCATTGTCAAAATCTTGTTCGCACTTTAATGGGTTAGTTTATGACGTTTGATGCAGGTACCCTCTTGTTTTTTCAATAAACTGTATTCATCCTAAGTATAAATGCGAACCTGTAATGTGAAAGAAGCATCAAAAACAACGGAATTCACACAACAGCTAACTAAAATACAAATTTAGATGACCGTCTGCACCGTCCTAAGCTAAAGGAAGGACGGTATCACCCAGTCCTCCCTTTTTTCGTCAAATCGGAACTATTCTATCAACAACAACTAGTTGCGAGACTGTCTTGAGCGCAGAAACAGGTTTTTGCTGGCATGATATCAGCCCGAGAACTGCGTTCATTGAACAGAGCAGTGACCTCGGCAAGCTCTTCAGGTGCATCGCCACGTGCCTCAAGACAAAGTTTTAGACCCAACAAACCCCACATGTTGTCTTTCCAAAGTTTAATATCAGCACGATAGACAGCTTCTGCCTCTTCGATCTCACCTTGTTCGAAAAGGAGTGCACCAAGGATGTGGCGCACAGGTTGCATCTGTCCCCAGGGCTCATTATAGGCAAGGTTGAGTGATAAATTGACACCACGACGCAGGTGCTCAAAAGCAGCGGTAAAATCAAAAGCTTCACCGTGAGCCTTTGCTAGGAACTGTTTACGGTACTCGATTTCACCATCCAAAACAGCAGCATTAACCAAATGAATACACGGGCCGTCGCTTGGGTCTTGGTACATCAAGTTATTATGCAGCACACGGCCGGCAAGCGCTGGGTTTTTAAGTGCCTCATAAAAGAGAGCCTGTTCAGCTTCTGCCTCTGCGACCATGCCCTTTGACGCATAGGCTACTCCGCGAGCATAGTGTTGTGTTACAATAGTGGAGGCGAAAACTTCCTTATCAGAGAAAGTTGGCTCAGAGATTATATCATCCCACATACCGAACCTAATCATGACGTGAAATGGCAAGGCGACATAAGACTCAAGGAAAATTGCACCCATTGGTATGATACCAGCAAGCATAAATTGCACGCCTGAGTTCTCGTCACCTGCAGGATTTGCAGCAGCCGCTTTTCTAGCATACTTCATAGCGACTTCATACTGACCTTCAAACATTGCACACCAAACTACGAAGTGGTGATTATGCATTCTGTAAAATTTGTAAAACTGCGATTCATTGCCCGTGAGTTCGACGTATTTATCATCGGCCTCTACAGCATTGATGTTACACTCCACAGCCTCTTTCCATTGTCCAACCCAAGCATCTATATGGGACGGCATGTGTACAAGGTGACCCATACTGGGCATGGCAGTGCGTAACACATCGGCTGCGGGTAGGGCTCGCTCTGGAAATGGGGAAAGCTCCAAACAGTGGCAATACAAATGGCATAGTGCAATGTGTTCTTTTGCGCCATCAATGTTCTCAAATGCATCTTCCATAACCTGAACGCAGGTTAATGTGTTGTCATCCGCCGGGGTGATTTCACCAGTTTCAGTGTTTTTATCCCACAGTTGCCATGCCTTGAGGTTCATTAGGGCCTCTACATAAATCGCGGCAACATCCAAGTTACCTTTATATTTCTCGTAAATAGGAGCCATGGCAGCCGCAAACGCAGCATTGAGTTCTGGAGTGTTACCCATGTTAAGCACTGACGGGTCAGCTGCGTCACGCGCTTCTTTAGAATGGCGCTGGGCTAGTGCGTCGATAAGATCTTGCTCTAATTCTGAACATCCAGCTTTGAGAGAGACAGCTTTTTGAATTGGATCAAAGCCCGAGCCTAGGCCGGGCGTCCAGTTGTAATTTGAGGAAACACAATATGCAATACCCCACCATGCCATTGCGCAGGTTGCGTCCAATTCGGTAGTCTTCATGTAGCAAGCGATTGCTTGCTCATGGTTAAAATTCAGCATATGCCCAAAGGCTTCAGCAAAAGTTTTCCGCGCATCTTCATTGCCGCAAGTAATCGTTGTGGCGAATGAATAGTTTGAAGCGTTTCCAAAATCGTAATCTGCAGGTGCAAGAGACATCTGACCTTCCCCTCCTATGGAATTTTTGCAATTCTTGAAGCTAATCAATCAAGGATTTTTTAATTATAGATTCTATCGAATAATAAATTCTCCTTGTTCGACTCTATCAAGCAACAAGTGTTTGTCAATGCAACCCAAAACATAAATGAATTCATTATTTGTGTTGAATTGAAGAGCTAAGGCAAGCTCTACTAAAATTCATCCGCTTGGGCCAAAGTCGCGAGCTTAATTTAAAAGGTAAAAAAATAATGAATTGCCGCTCACTCGATACAGTTCGTGATTTTCTTTGACAAAAGAAAAATCCAGCAATCCTCTTTACGATTATCGCAATCGGCTGGATTTACAGTTTTTTTCAAGTTGCTGCGCTAAACCCTGGGGTGAATCTTTCTCGATTTGGGCCAGGTATGGATATTCTCACGTTTTTGAGCGGCCAACAGACAAATGCAATGTCGAATTTGATTTCATCTATTCCTTTGTGCCGCGGTTTTGGGCTCTCGTGGACACTAGAAAACCTTGGCGGTTCTATATCGATGTGGTTTAGTATGGTTCTAGCAATGATGGTCCCAACTTTGTTAATACCCGGGTTTTCACGCTCGGTTAACATAACCGGGTGTATTGTTTTTCTTTTTGGCTATGTTTGTATTTGGTTTGTTTTTCGTTTTTTTGCGGTGACAATCCAATGGTGTTTGCAAGCCTCCGAGGTTTTGAATGATTGGATGGTAATAATCAATCCATCGACCTCGGCAGCGGTTTTTCTATTAATTGGAAGCATTCAACTGTTTAAACCAAAATTGGTATCATTACCCAGTTGGTCCAAACTTCTAAATTCCACCCAAATAAACTCAGCATCATTCTCCGATTATTTCAGGGCCGGATTAAAAAGGGGAGGAAATTGCGTTTATAGCTGTTCTCCCGTGATGTTTGTTATGTTCGTTTTTGGCCTGATGAACCTAGTTGCGATGGCATTCTTAACTATAATCATGTATTTAATGGCCAACGCCGCGACAGTCTTTAGTGCCAGATCTACGGGATTGGTGCTAGTTGTTTTTGGAATGCTTTTACTTGGGTTACAACATACCTGACTTGGGTTTTGCACCTGATGTTTCAATTGCAAAAGTTCATAAATTTTAAATTTAAATTACGTAATATTTGGCTGAAAGTCCCCAGTCTTGTAATAAATTACCGTCTCAAGATTGTTATGCAATATTTGTAGTAGCTTCAGTTTAGTGCCAGAAGATGAAAAGGAAAAATAAAACAGAAATGGAAATTGGATACAAAATCAGACACGGTTCCCTTGTTGGGAAATAAGCCTCTAATTTTTCCACCTGATCCTCCCTAGGCAGATCGTCAATTACCGCTTGTGAGGCCAATGATCTATTATTCAACGCGCGCGGGCCTTTAATTGATGAGATTTAAAAAGTTAAGAGTGCTTCAATGGATACACACCAGAAAAATTCCTACACACGTGGATTGGCGTACTGACGAGTCTTACCCGCAAACTTCTTCGAACATGAAACAATTGAGACCAACGATTGGCTAGCAAATATATTAACTAAAATAGTAGGTTCTTAATATTGAGTTAGATATGGAAAATGAGCGTCCTCAGCGTTCTGACGAGACATTAAATAATGTGTTAGAAGTATTTCAAGCACTGTCACACCCTGTCAGGTTAGAAATTTGTCGAATATTAATGGTTCAGCCGTATTCAGTTGGAGCTTTATGTACGTTAATGGATATGAAGCAATACGCAATATCACAGCAACTTGCGGTCCTACGGAAAGCCCAAATCGTGACTACGCGCCGAGAAGCAAGGCATGTTTTTTATGCACTTATCAACACTAAGGTCCAAAGAATTCTCACGGTCAGTATGTCTAATTTAGCAAGCGCCAACTCTCGACCGATCTCAGATTTGGATGAAGAACAAAAGGCAGGTAAATTTGCTAAATCACTTTAAGGCAATTTGGAACATTTGGTTATACCAAAATATTAGGTTGTTTGCTTGTGTCGCAATGTTATCGGCAGCGTTGTTTCATTTGAGCCAAAATGAAGCACAAGGAGGTGATTTCCACCTGATAATGTTCACTTCAGAAGATTGCCCAGCCTGCCAAGCTTGGGAACGCGAAATTGGATCTGTTTACAAAAAGTCAGATTATCAAGTCGATTTTCCTTTAACGCGAGTGAATTTTTCGGCCGGTGCACCACCTTGGCTGGTGATTAATGAACCCTTAAGGGGGACCCCAACCTTCGTTATAATAAAGAGCGGACAGGAAATTGGCCGCATCACAGGATTTACCGATTCAGAGATGTTTTGGTGGCAATTATCCTCTTTTAAAGAGTGACGAAGTACCGCACCCCACACCCATGACTTTGTATGCAAAATTTTTCATACTTCGGTAAAGCCAATATGAAATAGCGGGCTCGGTTGGTATTTTTTGAAAGTACTTCGTCTGCGGCAAAAAATAAAATAAATTGACTTCGAAGTGCCGAAACCGGTTGCAAATGAAGAGGAATGGGGTTTTGCAACAATATAGGTTGAAAAAAATATCCAGACGCCAAGCAATGCATTGGTTGGGCGCTGCGGGTTTCAGCGCAATGGTCTCAAAAATTGCGCTGGCGGGTACCGACGAAGCTGCTGCGCGTATCAATGAAATCACTGGCGGCGCGGAAGGTGATGATGCCCTGATAATTTTGGACCTGCCAGAAATTGCTGAAAATGGAAATGCTGTAAAAGTGGCGTTTGACATCGACAGCCCAATGACAGAAGAAAACTACGTGAAGGCGGTTCACATTTTGGCAGATGGTAACCCCGAGCCCGAAGTGGCAACTTTTAATTTCTCGCCTGCAATGGGTGCATGCTATGCAACCACCCGTATGCGTTTGTCAAAAACCCAAAAGGTTTATGTTGTCGCTGCCTTTAGTGATGGTAGTTATGGAAGTGCATCGGCGACCGTTAAAGTCACCATTGGCGGGTGTGGTGGATAAGGAGAGAAACGATGGCGAAAGTAAAACCTCGCGTTAAAGTCCCAAAGACCGCTGATGCCGGTGAAATAATTGAGATCAAAACATTGATCTCGCATCCAATGCATAGTGGTCGCGCTGTAGATGGTGATGGCAACTTAGTGCCGCGTCAAATCATCCACAGCTTCCGGGCTTCCTTCAACGGTAAGCTAGTGATGTCAGTGGATCTAAAACCGTCAGTATCCGCAAATCCGTTCTTCACTTTCCCTTTCAAGGCAACAGCCTCTGGAACGTTTGACTTTATTTGGATAGAGGATGGCGGCAAAGAATACACCAAGTCCAAAAAGATTAGCATTGGTTAATCAAGACGAGTAGTTTCACGGGGAGGCAAACATGGGCGTTGACAAGGCCAAAGATGGGTCCCTTTCTAGGCGCTCATTAATCGGTGGTGCTGCGGCACTGGGCTCAGTTGGGTTGGCCAAGGCAGCCGTCAGTACTGAAGCCAATCCTGACAATCTGCCACCAAACGTATCGGAGTGGACGCCTTATCTTGGTGATGGTGTTGATGCTAATCCCTACGGTATGCCCTCGCCATATGAAGAACACGTAGTTCGGCGCAACGTCGAATGGCTGACAGCCAGCACTGAATCTTCAGTCAACTTTACACCACTACATGAACTGGAAGGCTTTGTAACACCTAATGGTTTGTGCTTTGAGCGTCACCATGGAGGCGTTCCTGAAGTCGTACCGACCGACTATCGGCTTATGATAAATGGTTTAGTAGATAGAGAAATGATCTTTAGCCTAGATGATTTAAAAAGATTTCCACAGACAAACAGATTCTACTTTTTAGAATGTGCCGCGAACGGCGGTATGGAGTGGCGGGGTGCGCAGCTAAATGGCTGCCAGTACACCTTTGGAATGGTGCACAACGTACAATATACCGGTGTGTTATTGAAAGATTTGGCTCGTGAGGTTGGAGTTAAGCCTGAGGCGCTATGGGTTATGGCAGAAGGAGGCGACTCATCCGGGATGAACCGTTCAATTCCGCTTGAGAAGATCATGGAAGACTGCATGATTGCTTGGGCAATGAATGGCGAGGCTTTACGTCCCGAGCAAGGTTATCCAGCTCGTCTCGTTGTTCCTGGGTGGGAAGGCAATATGTGGGTAAAATGGATCCGCCGCCTAGAATTTGGTGATATGCCCTATATGGCGAGAGAAGAGACAGCTAAATACACTGACCTTATGGAAGACGGCAGGGCACGTATGTTTACTTGGGTAATGGAAGCCAAATCTGTAATTACTTCACCAAGTCCCGAGAAACCAATTATTAAAAAAGGTTTGCATCAACTACGTGGTTTGGCATGGACAGGTCGTGGTAAGATTAAACGGGTCGACGTATCATTAGATGGGGGAACGAACTGGAAGACAGCGCAGCTACACGGCCCAATTCTTGACAAGTGCCTCACCCGCTTCACCATGCCATTTGAATGGCATGGTGAAGAGCTGATGTTGCAATCGAGATCGATTGATGAAACAGGTTACGTGCAACCTACCATTGACGCTCTCCAGAAGGAGCGTGGCGTGAACTCAATATACCATAACAACGCGATCGCAACATGGCTAGTTAATGGCGATGGGAGTGTCGACAATGTTCGGCTTGGGTAAACTAGCGCTATCAATCAGCCTAGCAATTTTATTTTGCGCTGGGCTCTCCGAAGCTTCCGATCGTCCTTTTAATCTAGGCAGGTTAGCAACCGTTGAGGAAGTAGCTGGCTGGGACATTGATGTCCGTCCTGATGGGCTTGGCGCCCCAGTGGGAATGGGGAACGCCATAGATGGTGAAGTGATCTACGCTGACCGATGTGCAGCCTGTCATGGTGATTTTGGTGAAGCCATTGATAGATGGCCAGCATTAGTGGGTGGTGAAGATACTCTGGACACGCATGATCCGATAAAGACAACTGGTAGCTATTGGCCTTATGCATCCACAATGTATGACTACATTTACCGAGCAATGCCCTTTGGAGAAGCACAGTCATTGAGCTATGATGAGACATATCAAATCGTCGCTTTCCTCCTCTACATGAATGATATAATTGACGATGACTTCGACGTCAGCCATGAGAATATAGGTAATATTGAAATGCCTAATAAAGACGGCTTTTTCGTACCAGATCCAAGGCCAGATGCACAGCCCATCAGCGGTGAGCCCTGTATGAGCAACTGTAAGGTTGCCACCAATATCATTGGACGAGCTCGCGATATTGATGTGACGCCTGAATCTGAAAGCTAGAAAAATAATCAGCAAAAGAATTTCGTTAATTAGCGAATTAAAAATCAAGGATAGTTAAATGAAGACTTTCACAGTGGCCGCTATGATGTTGACATCCATCCCGGCTCTTGCTGCCGAAATTACAATAGAAATGCTAAATAAGGATGCTGATGGCAACAAGATGGTTTATAGCCAAGAAATTGCCCGCGTCGATGTTGGCGACACTATCACCTGGGTTCCAACTACTAAGGGTCACAATGTGGAAATGATTGCTTCTCCTAACAGGATGAAGCTGAAGTCAAAAAACGGAAAAAAAATTCAGGTGACCTTTGAAGATCCAGGCATTTATTATTACTGGTGTACCCCACACAAGGGCATGGGCATGATTGGGCTTGTGGTTGTTGGCGGTGATATGTCAAATAAAGATGAAATAGCAAAGGCTAAAGCCATGGGTAAGAGCAAAAAGAAATTAAAGAAACTACTTGCTGATTTATAAAGGTGGTAAGGGCTACAAATGATTAAGTATGGAATTGTCTCTTATGCGCTCGCGCCGTGAATTCCTTCAATTTGCGGCGGTAAGCGCAGGCGTCTTTTCAACTTTCCCGAGCTTTACCGCCGCCGCGGCGCGGCAGCAAATAACCCAAGATGACCTGCTGTCTTTTGATGCCAAAGGCCAGTTAACCCTTCTGCATATCACTGATATTCACGCCCAATTGAAACCAGTCTATTTCCGTCCACCTTCAGAAAATTTTGGTGTCGGTAGTTTTGAGGGTGTTCCGCCACATCTCGTGGGCCAAGATTTCCTAAGTCATTTTGGGATCGACCCCGGCACTGCCCTCGCCTACGCGCATACCATGGTCGATTACGAAGCGCTAGCACGCGCCTATGGTCGCCTCGGGGGGCTTGATCGCACCGCAACCTTAGTTAAAGCAATTCGTGCTGAGCGAGGTGAAAATGCAGTATTGCTGCTTGACGGCGGTGATACATGGCAGGGGTCATACTCTTCACTAAAAACGCAGGGTGCAGACATGGTGTCAGCCATGAAGATTTTGAAGCCCGACGCTATGGTCGGCCATTGGGAATTCACCTTTGGCCAGGACCGAGTTGAGGAGTTAACCAAAGAGATGGGCTATCCATTCCTTGGCGGCAATGTATTCGATACAGAATGGGACGAGCAGGTTTTTGAGAGTACAGCATTTTTTGAGCGTGGTGGGGTGAAAGTCGCTGTCATTGGTCAACATTTCCCCTATACGCCGATTGCCAATCCACGTCATATGGTCGAAGGCTGGTCTTTTGGTATTCGCCCTGAGCAGATCCAAGTGAATGTCGATGCTGCCCGCGAGAAGGGCGCCGAGCTAGTGGTGCTGCTGTCTCACAACGGCTTCGATGTCGATCAGAAAATCGCTACTAAAGTCTCCGGGATAGATGTTATCTTGGTTGGCCACACGCATGATGCCATTCCACAAGCCATCAAAATTAACAATACGCTACTGCTATCCTCAGGCTCGCATGGCAAATATCTTGGGCGGATCGATCTCAAAGTCGAAAATGGGCGAGTGGTCGATGCTGCAAGCACCCTAATCCCAATTTTTTCCGACGTGATCTCGCCCGATACCGAGATGTCAGCACATATAGACATGCTTCGCGCTCCTTATGAAGCGGAGTGTAATCGTGTCATCGGTAAGGCAGGATCACTTCTTTACCGCCGCGGTAATTTCAATGGCAGCTGGGATGATGTAATTTGTGATGCTATCCGCTTCGAGCGCGATGTAGAAATTGCACTGAGCCCGGGCTTCCGCTGGGGAACGACACTACTGCCGGGACAGGACATTACAATTGACGATATGTACGCTCAGACCAGCATGAACTACCCAGCTGTCTACCGCATGGAATTTACTGGCAAGCAACTAAAGGACATTCTAGAAGATGTATGTGATAATCTATTTAACCCAGATCCCTTTTTCCAGCAGGGTGGCGACATGGTCCGTGTCGGCGGCATGAGCTATCGCTGCGCACCAAAGGCCCTAATGGGAAGCCGCATCAACAACATGGTGCTGACTCGAACGGGCGCGCCAATTGAGCCTGAGAAAAAATACACTGTTGGTGGCTGGGCATCTGTAAATCCAGATACAAAGGGCCCCGCTATCTATGATCTTCTTGAAAGCTACATTTCTGGCAAGGGCGTAGTTACACCCTCTGGCGATCAATCTATAATTATTGATGGAATGGCTTAATTTCATGCGGCAAAATATGTAAAGGCGGCTCAACAAGAGCCGCCTTTACATTGAACAAATTTTTGCGTCTATCTATGAAAACATGTCAGTGGTAATGCCCTCATACCAGCCAATAGACTCTTGATAAGTCGCTTTTCTGACATCAGCACTCTCATCACCTTGCGAAACGAATTTACTCACGACGTCAATTTTTTCAGGGCCAGCCGAGTAATTCGCACCAACCTTAATTCCATCATCAGTTGCAACAAGCGACCAGCAAGTGTTTGCATACCTTGCCTCATAAACACGGCTACCAGTCAATTCACCACGAATATGATTTGCGGCAACTTTAGCTTGGCTATTAGCTGAAAAACCAGATTTTGGCATCGATGACGCAACCGAAGCATCTCCCAAGACATAGATGTTTGGATCTGCCTTGGCTGTCATATTAGCTGGGTTTATTGGACACCAATCTCCATCAGTTACGCCCGCAGCCATTGCAATTGAACCCGCATGCTGGGCTGGTACCACAGATGCCGCATCAGCTTTAAAGGTATCAAGATCCGTCTCAATCTCCATTGAGGTGGCATTAATGGATTTGATGCCCCCATGCGTATCCGGATCAATCCAATCAATCATACCAGGGTAATGTTTTTCCCAACCAGCCATAAATAATCCCTGTTTGGAAAACTTTGGCTTCGGATCAAGTATAATTATTTTCGCAGTTGGATTTCGCTCCTTCAACAAATGAGCAATCATAGAAACCCGCTCATAAGGACCTGGTGGGCATCGATATGGATTCGGTGGAGGCACCATAACAAAGGTTCCACCTTTTTTCATATTGAGCACTTTACTCCTCAACAATTGAACTTGAGTTCCAGAAGTCCAAGCATGCGGCATTCTGCTGTGCATCTCCGGTGAATACCCTGGCAAGCTGTCATATTTCAGAGAAATTCCAGGTGAAAGCACAAGTCGATCATATTTAACTTGGCCGCCATGCCCTAGATTAACCACTTTTGCGGCTGTATCCACCGAATTGGCCCATTCATGCACAACATTCACACCGCGGTTGACGGAAAGTCCATAATAATTATGGCCGATAGAAGCGTATGATCTAAACCCACCCAAATACAGATTAGAATAAAAACAGGTATAATACCGTTTTGAAGCTTCGATAAGAGTAACATCGATTGCACCTTTAGAGTCCTTCGCGATGTACTTCGCGGCTGTAGCACCACCAGCGCCGCCTCCAATAACTGCTACACGAGGCCTTGCACCAAAAGCCAGTGAGGGCATTGCCAAGGCTGTCGTGCCGGCGAGTATTCCTCCGGTAAATTGTCGTCTTGAAAACTTTGTCACCATTTCCTCCCTCTTTACTAAAAATCCACTCATGGTTAAAAAGCGTACCGATTGGGCATGGAAAGGCCAAACTTAAGGCTAATACATATATATTTTTGCATATGACGTTTGGCCCTTAATTTGTACCGGGCATTGCTGCAAAATATACCGCTAGTGAAGCAATCTGCTCTGCGTCCAACCTACTAGCAACCATCATCATAACGGGATGATCCATGTCACCAGTTTTGTATGCATGCATAATTGAAGCGAATACCTCTGCATCCAAGCCATTGATTACTGGAATTCCCTTATCAACTCCATCTTTACTGTGGCAAGTCACACATTCACCTGATAAGTACTCTCCGTAGCCCAAATCAGCACCATCAAGTAAGTTATCCGCTCTTGCATGACTTAAACACAAAATAGTAGCGAAGAAAAAAACTGTCCAAAGGTTTCTCAAGGGCTTACCTCCAATTGTCACCGCTAAATAAATAATTGCGAATAGTAATGACGACGTCAATTACATGTAGTTTTTTCGCAAAATTTTGGTTTTGCGGAAGCCAAAAACTGGTCGGAGCATAATATTCAAGAGCTAAAGTCACCTGTTCGATAAGCCTACTACCTGTAATGTAGTAACGATCCCAACCAGAAAATATTATTAGATTCTACTAACTAGTGAAGAGAGTTAGCGT
This sequence comes from uncultured SAR116 cluster alpha proteobacterium, assembly GCA_902578815.1. Lineage (GTDB taxonomy): Bacteria > Pseudomonadota > Alphaproteobacteria > Puniceispirillales > Puniceispirillaceae > MED-G116. The sequence continues at coordinate 36,157 of CACHEI010000008.1, forward strand.
ATTGAGAGCTCACGTTATTAAAGCTAGCAAAAAGATAAGTTAAATGCATTAAAACCTAGCATTCACCCTGAACATTGGCTCACCGTTGGCTGATTTTCCAATCTGGATGGGCGAATGGGACGTCATTGGCGCGCGCCAAAGGCTGGCGACCAAGGATGTGGTCAGCTGCCTTCTCTCCAGTCATAATCGACGGAGCATTTAAGTTGCCATTTGTAATCCGGGGAAAAATAGAGGAGTCGGCGACGCGTAGCCCGTCCACACCAATAACACGGCATTCAGGATCAACTACCACTCCTGGATCATTCGCGGCACCCATTCGCACCGTCCCACAGGGATGATAGGCGCTCTCCGCATTTTCACGGATGAAGGCATCGACCTGCTCGTCTGATGTTTGGTCGTCACCTGGCTGAATTTCAGGTCCTCGGAAAGGATCCATAGGCGCCTGATGTAGAATATCTCTACTCAGCCTTATGCAACGACGAAATTCCTGCCAATCATCTTCATGACTCATATAATTAAATTTAATGGAAGGCGCACTCTCGGCCAAATCATCCCTTATACGTACATAGCCGCGCGACTTGGAGCGCATCGGCCCGACGTGCAACTGAAAACCATGCCCAGCAGCTGGTGCGGTGCCATCATAGCTGATCGCAACTGGCAAAAAATGATATTGAATGTCAGGATAGGTGATGCCGGCACGCGACCTTATGAAGCCTAAAGTTTCAAATTGATTCGAGGCTCCAAGGCCAGATTTAAAAAACAGCCATCGGGCGCCAATCAATGCCTTCGAGACCAGCCCAAGATGCTTGTAAAGCGTGATTGGCTGGAGACAGGCAACCTGAAAATAGACCTCTAGATGATCCTGCAGGTTTTCACCAACAGCTCTGCGCTCAGAAATTAAGGGCACACCAGCCGCCTGCAAAACATCTCCTGGCCCTACACCTGAGCGTTGCAGAATCTGAGGAGAATTAATCGCTCCTGATGCAAGAATTACCTCAGCAGATGCGTTGGCTACACGTTGTCGGCCGTTGCTTAGATAGCTCACACCAACGGCCCGCTTGCCCTGAAAAAGCACTTTGTCGACCAAGGCACCCTTTTGCAGCGCCACATTTCCCCTCTTAAGCGCCGGGCGCAGATAGGCATTCGCACTGGACCAACGACGCCCTTTCCATACGGTCATGTCGGCCGGGCCAAAACCTTCTTGGCGGTAGCCATTATAATCCGGGGTGTAGACATAACCTGCGGCCACAGCAGACTCAACAAATGCATCATGCAATGGATTGTCGCGGGGTCCGCGCGTCACATGTAGCGGTCCTTGGCTTCCACGCCAAGGCGCCTCTCCACCGTGTGAATTTTCCATACGACGAAAATATGGCAACACGTCTGCATAGCTCCACCCGGTTGCACCCGCTTCTTCCCAATGTGCGTAATCACCTGCATTGCCACGCACATAAATCATGCCATTTATTGAAGAGGATCCGCCAATGACCTTGCCTCGGGGGCAGACAAGCCGTCTGCCGCCAAGGCCCTCCTCAGGTTCAGTAACATATCCCCAATCGTAGAGTGGCATATTCATCGGATAGGACAATGCTGCCGGCATCTGTACCAATGGACCAATGTCAGAGCCGCCAAATTCCAGAACCAAAATTCTGTGAGTTCCACCCTCACCAAGACGGTAGGCCATAGCACTGCCTGCTGATCCTGAACCAACGATAATATAATCGAAATCCTGCGTTTCCATGGCATGACTATCTGCAGTCACGCCAGCCAAGTCAAGCTGCCTGCAAGGTGGTAAAAACGGGATGATTTTTCCCTAATGTAAGGCCATAGTGATAGCATGACGTTTTATCTCAGTAAATTATCCAAAGCGCTGGCCGTAGGTGATCTTACCGCGCGTGCGCTGACCGAAACCTGCCTCGAGGCAATTACCAGCGAAGATGGCGAGCGCGCCTTTATCGAGGTCTATACGGATCGTGTGCGCGTTGAGGCCGATCAGATTGACCAAGTGCGACAGGAAGGTCGCGCGCTGCCTCCGTTCGCCGGCATCCCACTTTCAGTAAAGGATTTGTTCGATGTAAGGGGTGAAGTGACTCGTGCTGGCTCAATTATTCTCGCAGACCATACCGCGGCCACTTCAGACGCCGTTGTTGTCAGTCGATTGAAAGCTGCCGGCTTCATTCTCATTGGACGGACCAACATGACAGAGTTTGCTTTTTCGGGCCTTGGAATGAATCCACATTACGGCGACCCCAGAAGCCCTTTTGAGCGTGATAAGGATGGCGGCCGGGTGGCAGGTGGTTCATCATCTGGCAGCGCCGTCTCAATTAGTGACGGCATGGCACCGGCAACTATTGGTTCAGACACAGGTGGCTCAACCCGAACCCCGGCAGCATTTTGTGGCATCGTCGGCCTCAAACCGAGCTCGACCCGAATGCCGGGCGACGGGGTCTATCCTCTATCAACCTCTTTTGATGCAGCAGGGCCAATGAGCAACAGCGTTGATTGCGCCGCCATCATGGACAGCATCATGACCGGTGGTGTCGGCGCGGCGGAAACATCCTTTCCCCTTGCCGGTCTGCGCCTTGGGATGCCAGTTGGCTATCTATTTGACGGGCTGGATGATGCGGTTGCTACCAGCTTTGACGAAGCTGTCCAGAGGCTCAGTGCGGCTGGTGCAACAATTAGCGAGATCCGTCTTGACGTAATCGAGGAATTACGCCCTGCAAACAATCCCAAAAGCATTGTTGCTGCTGAGGCCTTTGCCCTACACCGAGAACGGCTACTAAGTGACGCGCAGGGAAAGTATGATCCTTTTGTGGCATCTCGCATCAAAAGTGGTGGCGATATTCTTGCGGCAGATTATATCAATCAATTTGCGATACGTCGGCAGACAATGAGGCTGGTGCAGCAGCAGACACGTTTCTTTGACGTGTTATTGATGCCAACATCCCCAATCATTCCCCCAAAGATTAAAGCGCTTTCCACAATTGACGCTAAACTGAAAATGAGCGGCATGGCTTTGCGCAATACTGCGTTAGCGAATTTTCTCGATAATCCAACAATTACAATTCCATGCCACAAACCCGGCACCGCACCGGTGGGATTGTCTCTTATGGGTTTACATAAACATGATAGGCGTCTGCTGGCCATCGCAGCCGGTGCTGAGGCTACAATTCGCGGCTAGCCAGGAGATGGCGCCAGCCTTTTTGACCGCAATGACAGGACCCGTTTGATCAGACCAGAAGACGCAGGTTTTTCTCCACGTGTTAAAGCGCCGCCAATAACCAGCATAGCCGGCGTTGCAACCAAAGTCAGGATGGTCGCAAATGTAAGGCCGCCAGCAATGGTGCTTGATAGCTGTGTCCACCATTGCGATGAAGGTGCACCAACAAGTATCTCCCGATCAAGAATCTTGATTGTCAATTGAAAAACCATCGGCATCAGACCAAGGATGGTAGTTACAGCGGTCAAAAACACCGGCCGAAATCTTACAAGGCCAGCCCGAAATGCAGCATGTCTGGCACTGTAGCCACGGCCACGGTATTCGTTAAACGTGTCGATCAGAACGATATTGTTGTTCACGACAATGCCGGCAAGCGCAATAACACCAAGGCCACACATCACGATACCAAAAGGCTGACCTGCAGCCCACAGACCCAGAACAACACCACCCGTAGACAGCACAATCGCCGACATCGTGACAAAAGCCTGCCAACCAGAATTGAACTGTATCATCAGGATAATGACCATGAGAACCAGAGAGATCATGAATGACTGTCCTAAAAATGCCTGTGTTTCGGCAATGTCCTCGTCTTCACCACCAAATTTCACCTGTACGTTCTGCGCAAGTGGGCGTTCACTGAGTGAGGTCTTTATGGCTTCAAGCCGCTCACCAGCCAGCGTACCTGTCGTTACATCCGACTTGATGTACATGTACCTTTGGCCATCCTGACGCTCAATGTCACCGCGTTTGGGTTGTGGCCGCAATGTCGCAAAAACCGATAATGGCACATATTCGCCTGCGGCCGTTGGCACACGTAGCTCTTTTAGCCTGTCAAGGTTACGCTGATCGCCAAGAAACCGCATGACAACATCCAGTTCATCTTCCGAATCATCAGGGCGATAGTCTGATATGCGGACACCGCGCGTCAGCATTTTTATCATCGCACCAAGGCCAGCGATCGACACACCATGCCGACTTGCGGCGTCCCGATCAGTTACAAGCGTCCATTCCATGCCCGGCAGTGGGCGACTATCAGTGATATCAACAAACCCTCCAAGTTCCTCCATGCGAGCAACCAGGTCGTCTGTGGCGGCGGCGATGTCATCAAGATCGTCACCAAGAATATCAATGGCGATTGGTAACGCGCCACCCGGACCTTCCTGCTCCTTTGTGATGCTGATATCGGCACCAGCAAGGTCCACCAACAAGGCTCGCATCTGGTCCATCAAACTGGATGCCTTTTCCCGCTCATGCCATTCAGAAAATACTGTACGTATTGTGCCAACAGAATCTCTTGGTGCCTGATTGCCATCCCCACCCGAACGAAAGGAACGCGCATAGAAATCCTGCACTCCTTGGACGGTGCTGATATTCTGCTCTGTCTGGTGCACTAGGAGATCGCGCTCACGCGCTGAAAGATCACCCCTTGCAAGTACCTGAACCTGTGCCTGATCAGGCTCAATATCAGGAAAAAAGGAAACGCCATGACCAGCACGACCATAACCCATAAACGCGGATAAAATTACTGTGATTACGAGCAGCATAGTGATGGCGGGTCGCCGGACGGCAAACTTCAACAGACGCCGGTAAGATCGTGGGGCTGTAGCGGACACTGCACCCTTTGCCACGGTTTTCTTACCGATCATTCCACCTAGGACCGGAATAAAAATCAAGGCCATGAATAGTGATGACAACAATACTGCAATTACTGTCATCGGCAGGTATTTCATGAACTGGCCAACAATTCCGGGCCAAAACAGCAGGGGCATGAATACCATCAATGTTGTCACAGTCGAAGAAATAATCGGCCAGGCCATTCGCTGCGCACCCATACGAAAAGCGTTGCGGCGGCTATCACCCATGGCAATTCGGCGATCAGCGTATTCCGTTGTGACAATCACACCATCAACCAGCATACCGGCGACCAGAATAAGCGAGAAAAGAACGATAATGTTCATTGTAACGCCAATCGAATTCAACACAGTTATGCCCATGAAAAAAGAGCCGGGAATTGCCAACCCCACAAGTGACGCATTGCGAATTCCCAGTACGGCAAGAACAACCACCATCACGATGATCACCGCCGCTCCGACATTGTTGCCAAGATCGCTGAGCAGATTGCGAACATCCTTGGAGTCATCAAATAGATAGCTAACCTTGACATCATCACCAATCTTCGATGCTTCCTCATCAATAACCCCACGGGCGGCCTCAATAACACTGATGATGTTGGAGCCAACGCGTTTGCGCACATCGAGAACGATGGCGGCCTCACCATTGACCCGGGACCAACCCTCAGCCTGGCGGAAAGCCCGGCGCACAATGGCAACGTCGCCAAACTTGATACTTGTGCCTCCACTCGCCTTGATGGGCATATTGATAAGGTCATCTATGTTTTCGATGACACCGGGGACTTTAACTAGAAGGCGCCCACCACCATCATCGATAGCACCGGCGGTTACTAGCTGATTATTGCCGCTAACCAGCCCAGTGACCATGTTTGGATCGAGACCATAGGCTTCCATCGCCGCTGCATCGACCAGTATTTCCAGTACTTCTTCTCGGTCACCACCGATTTCAACCTCGAGTACACCTGGCAATGCCTCGAGCTTGTCTTTTATATCACGGGCAGCCTGCACCATGTCACGCTCAGATACGGTTCCGTACAAGGCTGCAGTCAGCACAGGAAAAAGTGAGAGGCTTACCTCAATCACCTTTGGCTCATCCGCATCTGCAGGCAAATCAGGCTTGGCGTCATCGACAGCCTTGCGGACATCTGCCAACGCCAGATCAATATCCTCACCAGCGGCAAATTCCAGCGCAACGGAACCATACCCCTCAGACGCTACAGATTTCATCACATCGAGGCCTTCAACCGTGCGGAGGTGCTTCTCCAGTGGCTTAATTAGCAATCTTTCTGCGTCATCTGGCGAAATGCCCTCATAGCTGATAGACACATAGGCTACCGGTATGTCGACATCCGGTCGTGCTTCTTTAGGGATCTGTATGTAAGAGATGATGCCAATGGCACACATAAGCACCAACGTCAGCAAAACTGCACTGTTCCGGGCGAATGCTGCCGCAATCAACGAATTCATAAACCATCACCCAATGCGTAGTGTACGGCGTCACCTTCGTCTAAAAATGCCTGGCCTACGGTGAGGAGGATCATACCATTCTTCAAGCCAGACACGTAAACACGCTCAGCACCTGAACGCACCAATTCAACCGGGACCAACCGGACAGTATTTTTATGACTGATTTTCGCCATGAGCGATCCATCTCCAGCGACCGAGAGATGTGCCGGAGACATTGCAAACGCGCTCACAGACCCAATGTCAATCGCAGCTTCAACAGTTGCCCCTGCTCGCAATTTACCTTCGTCATTGGGAACAACGATCTCAACATCAAACGTCCGAGTGGCAGCACTTGTCTTAGATGCAATTTTTGCAACCTCTCCTTGATGCCTGCCAGCACCCGCAATATCAACGTCAACCATATCACCAATCGAAATCTGTGAAACACTGGTCTGCGGCACCGCAACAACGACTGAAAGCCGGTTCATACCAAGAATAGTTGCCGCTTCCTGATCTCGCCGTAGCCGCTCACCGATATCGACATGTATCATCTCGAGCCTGCCATCTGTTGGCGCAACAATGGTCGAGTCGTCGAGCTGGGACCGCAAAATCGACAAATTTGACCGCGCAGCTTCCAGGCGAGCAGTGTTCTGCGACACCTCAATATCCGCACGGAAATTTTGGGCCATCTGGATTTTCGCAAGCGCCATACGGCGATTTTCGTAATTTGCCTTTAGCTGCGCTTGATCAACATCAAGTTGATAATCTTTCTGCAACCTGATCTTTGCGAGTGTAGCTCGGGCGTTCTCATAATCTGCTTTTAACTGTACCTGCTCAAGGGGCGCACTGAAATTCTGTTGTGCTAGCTTTTCTGAAATTTCCATGCGCTTTTTAGCAACCATAAGATTTGCCTCGGCTGCCGCTAGCTCTTCTTCAATTGTGCTTCGAGATCGTTGCAGCGAAGCCCGGTAAGCGGTTTTCGCCGCAACAACCTCCGCTTGAGCGGCTGCCAACTCTTCCTCCAAGGTGCCGCGTGACTGTTCTCTGGCAGCGTTCAGAGCTGTTTCAGCTGCCTTGATTTCAGCGTGAGCCGCATCAATCTGAGAAGGCAACGTGTCTTTGTCCAAAACAACTAAGACATCGCCCGCCATTACATTGGCGCCTTCAATTGCTGGAACCTTAACAATGGTGCCATCAATTTTTGAGGATACAGTCACTTCAAATTCGGGCTCAATTATGCCATTTGCCCGTATCAACCTCGGGATAGGTTCATTTTTGACCTGACGAGCAGAGACGATGAAGCTGCGCTCTACTATTTCTCGCGGCACCATGCCCTTGGCATTTTCTTCACCTAAGACAATCGCTGATTGTGGCATTTCCTTATCGGCTTCAGCATCTTGGTAAAATAGATCATCTGAAACCATCCATCCGACAACGGCAAGCGCGACAAATCCAGCCCATAAGTACGAAGATCTGATTTTCATAGGAATTTTCAACGAGCTCCTGATGATTTTCCCTGCTCGATCCACAAAATCATATAGGCCTCAAAACCAAATTAAACAAGGACAACTGGCCAAATCTCACCGAGGGTCAGGCATCCGCCAAAATCATTTCAGCAGCGCGATGGGCAACCACAAGCGTTGGCGCATTCGTGTTTGCCGAGGTAATGTTTGGGAACACCGACGCATCGCAGACCCGCAAACCTTCGATGCCATGCACTTTCAATTGGCTGTTGACGGCGGAAGTCCTCGGATCTGGGCCCATTCTGGCAGTGCAACAAGGATGAAACACCGTACTACATCGTTGGCGGAAATCGTCCACAATCTCCTCATCAGTCATGGTGTCCAGCGGCGTTATTGGCGGCGCGCAAAGCGTTTCACGGATTGCGGGCGTCTGCTGCATCCGCAAGATCAAGCGAGACATGCGGATAACATCGTCAACATCCTCTTGTGCCGACAAATAATTCGGCGTGATTGCCGGTGCCATCGTCGGATCAGACGAGCGTATTCGCACATGTCCTTCACTAACCGGGCGACAACTGTTGAAGCTCATAATGAAGCCAGAGAATTTGTCGGGTTTGGTCAGTGCCCGCCGACCTTTGTAAAAGGATTGGTAGCTGAGCGGGTTCAGATAAAGCTGAGTATCAGGGAAGGGCCGATCGGGTGACGATTTAACTAGCCCACCAAACTGATTAACGCTGAGAGAAAGTGGTCCTGTTCTACGCATAAGATATTCAATTCCAGCAAAAATGCGGCCTGACCATTGCCCAAGGATATCGTTTAGCGTCGGTCTGTTGGCTTTATAAATATAGTTAACTCCTAAATGATCCTGCATGTGGCTGCCAACGTTTGGCTGATCTAAAACAACCTCAAGCCCTGCGTCGCGAATGACATCCTGTGGACCAACCCCTGACAATTGTAACAACTGTGGCGAATTGATCGCCCCTGCCGCCAACAATACTTCACGGCCTGCGTTAAAGGTGGTCTCACGACCGTGATAAAGGCAAACCACATTGGTTGCACGTCGGCCTTTGAAACCTATGCGATGTGCGGTGATATTGGTCAAAACGGTAAGGTTCGGACGGTTTGTTGCGGGATGTAGAAACGCCACTGCGCTTGAGCAGCGTGTACCATGACGCGTATTGATAAAGTAGGGTCCTGCACTGTGCCCCTCCATAACTGGACTGCGCGAGACCGGCACCTGAATCTGCTCACACATATCGGCGAATTTATCTGTCAGGGGATGGTAGCTGGCAGTCGCATCTGTAACCGATAAATACGAGCAAGTTGGCAGAACTCTGTCTTTGGCACCGACCTTGCTCACCTTTTCAAAGCTGTCATAGATTTTTGCAACAGACTTATAATCCCACCCCGGATTACCAGCGGTTGCCCAGTCATCATAATCATTGGCCTGGCCACGGTGGTAAATGAGCGCATTAATGGAACTTGAGCCACCAACGACCTTGCCCCTTGGAAAATACATTTTGCGCCCGTTGATGCCGGGATCAGGTTCACTTTGATATTTCCAGTTCACTTGTGCGTCATGGTAGGAAATGCCGTAGCCGATAGGGACTCTCACCCAGAATCGCCTGTCAGAGGGCCCTGCCTCTAACAACAGAACTTGATGTTGCCCAGATGCGCTAAGTTTATCTGCGAGAACGCAGCCAGCCGACCCAGCACCAACGATAATGTAGTCAAAATCCTGCATCTGACACGTCCACATACTGCAGCAGAGATGGGGGCCAACAGTGTAGGCGAAAAATTTGTCAGCTGGAACAGTATTCCATTCATTCAGTTACAGAGTCGTCAGACTACAAGCTTGACGCAAAAGTTTCTTATCCTTGGCACGCAAGCCATCTTTTGTGGGAAAAAAATCTTGCTAAGGTCTACTAAATAACACAAAAAATCGATCGATATAATTTAGAAAATTTATATTTTTATCAGTTGATAGGATTAGCCTATTTTATTTTATTGCAGTTGCTATTCAAGGTTTTTATTAGTTTTGACTTGATAGCTGACAATCGAACACAGCACCAATTTGGTACTGTTCAGAGACCACCGTGTCCGTGTGTAAAACGTGAGAGAAGATTTGGAATGTTAGTACGACCCCACGGTTCAGATAAATTGAAGCCGTTATTGGCTTCTCCAACCCAGACGAGTTTTACTAAACAAATTCCGATGGCGAGTCGCGAACTTTCCGATCTACTAATGCTTGGGATGGGCGCTTACACTCCACTGGATGGATTTATGGGCAAAGCAGACTGGAGTAGAGTTTGCAAGGATATGCGGTTGGCTGACGGCCTGTTTTGGCCTATCCCAATCACGTTGTCGGCCACCAAAGAGAAGGCTGAAACATTAATAATAGGAGAAGAAGTCGCCCTGGTGGACGAGAAGGGCCGTATTTACGGCAGCATTACAGTCGATGATATCTATGAAATAAATAAAGATGTTGAGTGCATGGCGGTGTTTGGAACGGAAGACCCAGATCACCCCGGTGTTGCAAAGGTAATTGACCAGGGGCCTGTGAACATAGCCGGGCCAGTTAAGGTCTTCGACGAGGGTGATTATCCACAAAAATACGCTGGCCTCTACATGCGACCTGCGGAAACACGTTCTCTATTTGAACAAAAAGGCTGGTCTTCCGTCGCCGCTTTCCAAACGCGTAATCCAATGCATCGCAGTCATGAACATTTGGCCAAAATTGCTATTGAGATATGTGATGGGTTGCTGATCCACCAAGTGCTTGGTGCGCTTAAACCTGGAGATATTCCAGCGAATGTTAGGGTTGATGCTATCGATGCTTTGGTAAAAAATTACTTTGTGCCAGGTACGGCAATACAGGCTGGATATCCAATTGAGATGCGATATGCTGGACCTAGGGAAGCTTTACTACATGCTTTGTTCAGGCAGAATTTTGGTTGCTCGCACCTAGTTGTTGGGCGTGATCACGCGGGTGTAGGAAATTATTATGGGCCATTTGATGCTCACAAAATTTTTGATGAGATACCCAAGGACAGCTTAGAGACCCAGCCATTGAAAATAGATATAGCGTTTTACAGCTACAAGTGTGGCGGAATGGCAACAGGCAGGACATGTCCTTCTGATGATAGTGAGAGGCTAAATATATCCGGCACGAGGCTCCGAGAGATGTTCTCGAATCGAGAAGAAGTACCCGCTGAGTTTAGCCGACCTGAGGTCGTTGCCGTACTTCAAAAATACTACGACAGTTTGTCTCATTGAACAAATGTTCAATGCAGTTTTATCGTGTTCAGTAAGTAACAAGTTTTTTTAAGGACTAAAACAAAATAACGAAGCATTGAGGGGGAAAGATGTTCGACGTAAATCCATTTGCAGAGCTCTCACAATCCATAAACCCAGCAATCATGCAAGGTTTTGTGATTTTGATGGGTGTATGTGTAGCAGGCGGCACCTTATTCGATATTATTCATAAAGGAAGTGCTAAATACTTTTTCAGTTTGGTGAAAAAAGGTGCCGAAAGACGATCCCGCAACGTGCCTTTTGGTGAAAAGGTCTCCGTGGCGGTCAGTACCACGGCACATGACGTGCTGGCATCGGGTGAATTTTGCAACGTCAAGAGGCGGCTCGCGCACCTAATGACGATGTATGGTTTTTTGGTATATGTAATTTCGACAGCCGTTATGGTGTTCGCCTATCCAACACCAGCTACGGCAGCGCCAACAATTTTGGTGAACTTATGGTGGCTAGGCGTTGTCGTGCTAGCTCTTGGTTGCTACTGGTTTTGGTTTTTTATCCGTGTTGATGTCGCTGCAGAAGGGAATTCACCTTTCCGCATGGTTCGCGCAGACCTTTTTGTCGTTGCGTTGATGGTTAGTGCAACGCTGGGAATAATTTGGGCATACCTGCAGGTTACCGGTAATTTTTGGTCAACATTCGCTCTCGGGTTGTACCTGCTATCTACAGCGGTACTATTTGGTTCAGTTCCGTGGTCAAAGTTTTCTCATATGTTTTTCAAACCTGCCGCTGCTTATCAGAAAAACATGTCAGTTGCTAATGGTGGCAGGCGAAACCTTCCTGCGCCGTCGGAGAAGCCGTCAATTTATGGTAAAGCCCAGCGGCATTCTCATAACTATTAAATAAAACAAGGTATATTGGAGGAAAACCATGCCTACTTTTGTATATATGACAAGCTGTGATGGATGTGGTCACTGTGTTGATATTTGCCCATCTGACATTATGCATATTGATCCAGTAACTCGACGCGCCGTGAATATTGAGCCTAACTTTTGCTGGGAATGCTACTCTTGTGTAAAAGCCTGTCCACAAAACGCCATTGACGCTCGTGGCTATGCGGACTTTGCTCCGATGGGGCATAGTGTGCGTGTTCTAAGAGAAGAAGACAAAGGGACGATTTCCTGGCGCTTGAAATTTAGAGATGGGCGAGAGAAAAATTTTGAGTCCCCAATAAGGACGACGGCTTGGGGTTCGATTAAATGTGCTTCGGAATATGATGCGCCGTTATCTGATGCCATTAACTCCCAAGAACTCGCTCACGAGCCTGAATTTTTGAAAGTTGATCAGGGCTTGCCTAGCGTGACTGTGGATCAGTTTGTGAAATATGAACTTGCCTCAGAAACTAAAAGTAAAAAGAGTTCGAAAAAACTAGCTGCTCATGCAGCGGAATAAATTAACGGGGGGAATTCGGCGATGGCTGGTAAGAAAACAATATTTGTAGACTCTGATATTCTAGTTATCGGGGGTGGTTTTGGTGGTTGCGGTGCTGCCTACGAGTCTAGGTACTGGGGACGAGATAAAAAAGTAGTTGTCGTCGAGAAGGCCAACATTGAGCGAAGCGGCGCGGTTGCTCAAGGCCTCTATGCAATCAATTGCTACATGGGTATGCGTTGGGGTGAAAATGAGCCTGAAGACTATGTCCGCTATCAACGAAACGATCTTATGGGTTTGGTGCGTGAGGACCTCGGCTATGACATTGGTCGGCACGTAGATTCTACTGTTCATAAATTCGAAGAGTGGGGCCTCCCAATAATGACCAACCCTGAAACTGGTCGTTATCAGCGTGAGGGGAAGTGGCAAATAATGATCCATGGTGAAAGCTACAAACCGATTGTAGCTGAAGCGGCGCGTAAAGCTGCAACCGAGGTCTATAACCGCATCATGGTAACTCACCTTTTGATGGATAAAAAACAGCTTAATAGGGTTGCTGGTGCGGTCGGATTTAATGTTAGAACCGGCGATTACTATGTATTTCAGTCAAAAGCCGTAATTGTAGCGGCCGGAGGAGCCTCACACATTTTCAAACCACATTCTGCCGGAGAAGGGATGGGAAGAACGTGGTATGCGCCGTGGAGTAGCGCTTCAGCTTATGCGTTGCCAATCCGAGTTGGGGCAAAGATGACTCAAATGGAGAATAGAATTGTTCTGACCAGGTTTAAGGACGGTTATGGACCAGTTGGAGCCTATTTTCTCCATTTAAAAACCTACACCGAAAATGGTTATGGCGAGCAATATGAGCCAACATGGAGAAAGTCAATCGAGGACATGGTCGGTGATTATGTGAACCATGAGCCTGTGCCAACATGTCTTAGAAATCACGCATTCTTGAAGGAAGTGGAAGCCGGGAGGGGGCCCATTAGAATGGTCACCAAGGAAGCCTTTAAAGATCCACACAAAGAAGTCGTTGGGTGGGAAAATTTCCTTGGTATGACAATTGGCCAGGCCGTTGTTTGGGCTGCTAACAACATTGACCCTAAAGAAATAAATCCTGAATTGGTAATGTCCGAGCCATATGTAATGGGGTCTCACGCAACCTGCTCTGGTGCTTGGGCCAGTGGACCGGAAGACTACGCACCAGATGAGTATCAATGGGGCTACAACCGCATGATGACTGTGGACGGCCTTTTTGGTGCCGGTGATACCCTAGGTGGAACTCCTCACAAATTCTCGTCTGGATCCTTTACGGAAGGGCGCTTAGCTGGAAAGGCCGCAAACAAGTATGTTGATGACCTTGGATCCAATCCCCCAGAAGTAAGTGAGGAGGAATACCTTAGTCTCAAGGAAGCAATATATCAGCCCCTTGAAAATTACCGCGTTGGTCGCAATGAAATAACTGCTGGTACGGTATCACCAAGTTACATTCTTCCTTTAGCAGGTCTTCAACGACTTGAAAAAATTATGGATGAATATTGTGGGGGTGTTGGACAGCGTTACATGGTTAATGAGCCGCTGATGAAGAGAGGTGTCGAGTTGCTGAAAATGTTGAAAGAAGATCTCAACAATCTCGGTGCAGACGGGCTGCATCAGCTTCAACGTGCTTGGGAATTACATCACAGAGTATTAGCTTCAGAGTGTGTAACAGCCCACACCATGTTCAGGGAAGAAACACGCTGGCCTGGATACTATTACAGAGGAGATCACCCCAAGCTAGATGACAAAAATTGGCACTGTTTTACTTTGTCTCAATATGATGAGCGAACCGGTGAGTTTGAAATGGAAAAGGCCCCGGTTTACCACCTGGTTGATGATGTAAAGCAAGCGGCGGAGTGATATGGCTTTTAGTTATGCTGCTAGCGCAAATATCAGATACGCACATCACCGTTCCAGGTGCATCAGGAAAAAATAGTGAGATCAAGCTGAGGGCTCTGGAAAACTGTGTGGAGAATATAAATTCTCTCAATCCATTGCCTGACGCGGTAATACACACCGGAGATTTATCTCATAATGGAACTCTTGACGAGCTTGAACTCGTCAAGAGTTACCTTAAGAAGCTCAAAGCTCCTTATTTCGTAACGCCCGGGAATAGAGACTGCAATAGCACAATGCTCAATGTTTTCGCTGATTGCATTGGCAATAAAAATGTGAAAAAAAATATAACTTACGCGGTTAAAAAATTCCCAATTAACCTAGTATCCTTCGACACAACCTCTCCAGATGACAATTTAGGCGTACTAAGTTTTGAAAAAATTTCGATGCTAGATAATATTCTATCTGAAAATCAAAAAACTCCCACAATATTGTTTTCGCATCATCCACTGTTCCTTCTGCCGGATACATTTAATCCAAGCGTCGAATGCCGCAGCGAGAAATCGATTAAGCTTTTTAAGGAAATTATCTACAGACATCCACAAATAGTGGCGTTTTTCTGCGGTCATTCACACAAACCATTGAGACAGCGTCTTGGTTTTTTTGATGCCAATATTGCGCCTCCTCTTTGTGATCTACTGAATAACAACAGTTGCGACAGTGGACGGACTCTCTTGGGAAGCTATCAACTGCATCTGTTCGATGATGCCTATCAGTTTATCACTGAAGAAAAAATTTTGGACGATTAGATTTTTAGCTTTTTGGAACGACCCTTTAGCTTTTTGGAACGACAAAGATATGATAGAAAAAGAAAAAGTAGTGTTTGAGAAATATGTCGATGATCAAGGCTCCTTTCTCACTCGCTGCAGCTTAGAGGACAACCCAGAGGTTATAATCGCAGTTATGGGAGAAAACCTAAGCGAAGACTACGCAAACCCTCAGGGCTTTGAAAAAAAAATGTCAGTCTCTATGCCACCCGAAGTTGCGGGCGTCGCAACAGAGGTGAATATTTGGTTTTCAGAACGGACTGAGGACCCAATATTAGCCCATGTCATCCAGGCGTTTTTTGACTCGCGATTTCCTGACTTTGCCATGAATGAAAACACTACTATGGGCATTTCAGAACCTGGTAAGATTGCAGTTCGATCAGGTTAGACGCATGCTGAAAGATATCCACCTTAGGAATTAGGAAAATGGCCACTTCGATCCAGGAAAAAAACCTTAAATCCAAGGCTACCTCTATTGATTGGCTCGTTAATAACAATGACAACGTGTGGGATGCAGACTACCAATACAAAGACGGTGTCAGGTTTGACAACGGTGACAGTTATCTTCAAACGAATTGGGCTAATTTAGCACGTAGTGATTTAGAAAAGTCTGCCGAGCGCGGTTCGACATTAGCGCAGACAAGTCTAAGTCACATGTATCAAGAGGGAATTGGGGTTAGGCGCGATCCTGAAAAGGCTTTCAAGTGGTGTTCCATAGCAGCACGGAAAGAAGGCCAAGCAGACGCGATGTATGAACTCGCTCTTATGTACCTGAATGGTATTGGAGTGGCTAAGTGTGCGCCTTCTGCTTACAAGCTTTTTAAAAGTGCTGGTGACTATAACCACGCAGAGGCACTGTTTAGTTTAGCAGAAATGCAAATTGATAATTCTTATGGTGAAGTTGATACAAAATTGGCATTTGAAACTTGCCTTAAAGCCGCGAAGTTAAACTTGCCTAAGGCGCAATTTAACGTTGGCGTGATGTTTGAGGAGGGTATTGGTACAAAGCAGAGTTTTCAAGACTCCATTTTTTGGTACGAAAAAGCGGCCTGCGGCGGCAATAGGCATGCCGCAAATAATCTTGGAAACATGCACTTCAATGGAAGAGGAGTTCCCAAAAACACAGACATAGCTGAACGTTTTTTTTGTACCGCCGCCGATCAAGGCAGTGATTTAGCGAATTTTAATTTGGCTGTAATTTATGGCCAACGCCAGAATGACGATGCTTCATTTCTACGATCATTAAAATATTTTTTTATGGCTGCGTTAAAAGGCGTCAACGAAGCGAACGATAAATTAAAGCGACTAAAAAAAATGGTTCCCTTGACTATGTATTTAGATGCTAATGCCAAAGCATGTGCCGAATTGTCCAAAAAGTATACATACAAAAGGTAGTATGTATCTCTTTATCAACCTAGATTTTATATGCCGCCGTTTGCTTGAGACCACCCACGAGGCTCAAATAAAAAATCCTCAACGTTGCTGAGCGTTGTGTCGTTAAATTTATTTGTTTGTTTGCATTCAGCTAAAACGTCCCACCATGTAACAAGGTAATGCAGTTCAATACCATTCACCCCAAGCTTTTCAGGAGTGTCACGAAAAATATCATAATAAAAAATAACAAACGAATGCTCTACCTTAGCACCAGCCTCTCTTAACGCACTTACGAAATCTATCTTACTCCCACCGTCCGTTGCCAAATCTTCAACGAGCAACACACGCTGGCCTTCGGTGATCGAACCCTCAATCCGAGCATCAAGCCCAAAACCCTTTGGTTTTTTGCGTACATATTGCATTGGCAACCCAGTGCGCTCAGCGAGCCATGCAGCAAAAGGGATGCCAGCCGTTTCACCACCGGCAAGTGCATCGAGGCTTTCATGGCCAATATCGTGAGTGATGACAGTTGCGCCATAATCCATCATTGCGGCACGCATCCTTGGGAAGGAAATTATCTTCCGGCAATCAATATAGACGGGACTCATCATGCCAGAGGTAAGCTTAAACGGATCATCGACACTAAAAAGCACAGCATTGATCTCCAGCAGCATCCTAGCAACGGATCGAGCTATAGCATTTTTGTCATAAGTATAAGTTTTTGTCATTGTACTGACTCCGGCAGGTCAATTAATTTTCGTCAGCCATATAATAATCTTGACGGACTATATTACGCGACGTGCGCCCTGTCATCTCGAACTAAAGCTAGCTAGTCAGGAAGAGCGTGCAGCACGTTTGCGTTCACGCGGGTTGAGCAGCATCTTCCGAAGACGCATGCTTTTGGGGGTTACTTCAACAAGTTCATCTTCGTTAATATATGCCATCATCTGCTCAAGCGACATTTTCTTGGCAGGCACAAGTTTGACCGCCTCGTCGCTACCAGACGCTCTTACATTTGTTAGCTGCTTACCTTTCAGCACATTGATTTCAAGATCATTATGGCGGTTGTGTTCGCCGACAATCATTCCTTGATAGACCGGTGTCTGTGGATTTATAAACATCAGCCCACGGTCTTGCAGGTTGAAAAGCGCATAGGCAACAGCGATACCTGAATCAGTTGAGATCAAAACACCATTACGGCGTCCCTCGACATCCCCCCTGTACGATGCATAGGAGTGAAAAATACGGTTAAGCACACCTGTGCCTTTTGTCTGGGTCAGAAATCGACTCTGATATCCGATTAACCCGCGTGAGGGCACACGGAACACCATCCGGGTTTTGCCTGCTCCTGCCGCTCGCATGTCAAGCATCTCACCCTTACGCCGGTTCATGCTATCGATGACAGCGCTAGAGAACGCGTCATCCAGGTCAAAGGTGACTTCTTCTATCGGCTCGATCTGATTGCCAACCTCATCAGTCTTAAATAATACCCGTGGGCGCGACACCGTCAATTCATACCCCTCTCTCCGCATCTGCTCGATCAGGACGCCAAGCTGTAATTCACCACGACCACCAATCTCAAAGGCGTCCTTTGAGGCACTCTCAGCAAACGTGATGGCTACATTTGTTTCAGCCTCTGCAAGTAAACGTTCTCGGATCAACGTCGAAGTTACCTTCTCACCCTCGCAACCAGCTAATGGCGAGTCGTTCACGGTAATCGTCACAGACATTGTCGGCGGATCAATAGGTGTAGACGACAAGGGTTGGGTGATGTTCGGAGTGCCAATAGTGTCTGAAACCGAAGCCTTAGTTAAACCCGCAATACAAATAATATCGCCAGCGATGACTTGATTGACTGAAACACGCTGGGTGCCCTCAAAACGGAGTAGCTTTGTCAGACGGCCAGTTTCAACCGTTTCACCATCCAAATTAATGGCCCTTACCGAAGCATTAACAGTAGTCGTTCCTTGGATTACACGCCCAATCAGACAGCGGCCAAGATAGGGATCAGAATCCAAAAGCGTCGCTAGCATTGCAAACGGTTTCTGCAAATCAACATCAGGGCTATTAACATGCGCTAGGATTTTATTGAGAAGGGGATGAAGATTAGCCCGCTCATCCCCGGGTTCCTCCACGCACCAACCATCCCGACCCGACGCATACAGAATAGGAAAATCCAACTGATCTTCATTGGCATCAAGAGCCACAAACAGATCAAAAACTTCATCCAAAACCTCTTCAGCTCGACTGTCAGTTCGGTCGATTTTGTTGATGATGACAATTGGCCTCAAGCCCTGTTTGAGCGCCTTACCCAATACAAACTTTGTCTGGGGCATTGGTCCCTCGGCTGCATCAGTCAGCAGAATCACGCCATCTGCCATATCGAGAACGCGCTCAACTTCACCACCAAAATCTGCATGACCCGGCGTATCAATGATATTGATCCGCACACCTTTCCATTGTACTGAGGTTGGTTTTGCTAGAATGGTAATCCCGCGTTCTTTTTCAAGATCACCTGAGTCCATGACACGTTCATCGACATACTGGTTGTTACGAAAAGCACCAGATTGTTTCATGATGCTGTCGATCAATGTGGTTTTTCCATGGTCAACGTGGGCAATGATCGCAATATTACGCAATTCCTGGGTCATCATAATTTCTCTTTGGGTAAGTGCGTTTTGCTATTCGCGCCGCATTCCTAATTGCAAACTGGCGCAAGTGAAAGCATTAATTTGCACAAATTATTCCACTATGGCTGGTTTGCGCACTAGAAACAGACTGATGACAGCCAGTACTGCGCAAATATTCATCACGATAATCAAAGTGAATGAGTTGTATAATTGGAAATGGCCCACCAGCCAAGTGACAATGGCACCGCATCCAATTTGTAGAAATCCTGAAAGTCCAGATGCTGCGCCAGACAGTTTTGGCACAACACCCATGATCATCGTCGCTGCGTTGGGCATAACCAGCCCATTTGCAATAGCAACACCAAACATCGGCAAAAAAACAACCAGTGGATGGTCGATGCCTACCAGGAACCATTGCGTCATTACTGAGAAAATTGCTAATCCGGCACCACACTGAATAAATCTAAAAAGCTCGAACTTACTTGAGAGACGCGCTGACATCAAATTACCGAACATAAAACAGATGCTTGCAATAATGAAGTAAGCTCCATATTCAATTTCAGATTTACCCATTTCTTCAATGACTAAAAACGCGGCTCCGGCGAGAAATGAAAAATATATGGCCGAGGTAAAAACCCATACTCCGCACAATGATAGAAAAACACGATTTTTTAGCAAGGGCAGGCCATCAAAAACCCTTTGCGGCTTTTTAAACTGACCAGCTCCAATCCACCTTGTTTCTGGGAGGGATTTCAGTAACCAAAAAAACAAAATCAGACCAACAATGAGAAGAATTAAAAAAACGTCCTGCCACCCAATCGTTGTCGCAAAAAAACCAGCAAATATAGGAGCAATCATTGGCCCAAACACCATGGCGATCGTCATGTATCCAATCAGGCTAGCTGTTCTCTTTTTACCGTATACATCAAAGAGCAACACACGTGTCAAAACTTGACCAGCAGCTGCGCCCAAAGCTTGGAAACACCTACCTAATAGCAAAGGTCCTAGGTCCATCGCCTGCCAACACACCAGACTTCCAATCACATAACTTGCTAAACCGACAACAAGAACGGGCTTTCGGCCAAATCGATCTGATAATGGTCCGAGCGTTAGTTGTGCAAATGCAAAAACTATAAAGTAAACACTGAGTACCAATTGTGCTGAGCCATACTCTTTTCCAAAGCTCTCAGAAATTGCAGGTATCAAAGGAACAACAACAAGAATCGAGAATGGGCCAAGGCCAGAGAGAATTACTAGCAGTGGGATTGGCAATCTGACCTTTGGTCTAACAAACTGCACATCATCGTCGGCAGGATTTTCTTTGAACATGGAAAAGCGCCACAAAACAGTACAAAATGGAACAGTCTTTAACGTGTCGGTGAGAACAACCACCGCAGAGCATAGGCACCGATCACGGCAGCTGCAAGCTGGGCAACTATGAAGCCGAGCGCATGTTCCAGAAAAATGCCTGAAAAGGTGTTTGTGAAGGAACGCGCAACGGTTACCGCTGGATTAGCAGAGCTGGTCGATGCGGTAAACCAGTAAGCGGCAGTGATATCGAGGCCTACCATCATTGGCACAGCCTTTGCCTGCTACCGCAATGTGCCAAAAATCGTTGCAGCAGACCAAAGGTTGCCACAAACTCCGACCCCCATTGTGCCATGCCAGTCTGCAGCTTTGCCGACTCCTGGATTAGTGGAAGCTCAAACATGAAATGCGCAAGGATGGCCCCACAAACCGCACCCCCAACCTGAACCCCGACATAGGCAAGAGCCAGCCTTGGCTGGATCTCGCCCCTCAGCAAAAAGGCAACGGTTACCGCGGGATTGAGATGAGCCCCAGAAATCGAACCGAGTATGATAATCAGAACGACGAGAATGGCACCCGTTGGAATTGTATTGCCAAGCAGGGCAATGGCCATGTTTCTTGCCGCCAGATTTTCGGCCGTGACCCCCGAACCGATGACAGTAGCCAGCAAGAACATTGTGCCGAGCCATTCGCTGACAACGGCCCGGTAAAAATTATTCATGATCAATGCATATCACCGATTTCAGCAAGTGCAGCTTGTTACGAAGTCTCATTCAAATCACTCAGGGCCAACAAGCTTTCAATTCGGCGGCACATCTAAGGATAGGTCACTTCAAAGGCGGCGGCAATTTTTTCGTTAGAGCCGGTAACACGGGCCGGTTTGGCAATGCCCCAATGAGCCAATACCGACATGCCCAGCCAAATCGGACAGGTTTCGCCCGCAGAATTGTCACAGGCCGTGATGACGATGTGCATCATCCGTACCTGTGGCCCAGCAAATTCATTCTAGCTCTTCAACCGCGCAAAGCTGGCCTCGTTTCCATGTCTCTCCACCACCCGCAATGCAGAAGGACTTGATTTTCCATTTGGCATTGACCCTGTGGAAAAGCCGCAATGGCGGCCCACACCCCAATGCCTTAGGATACCCTTAGCAACCGCCGATCATGCAGCATTTCCATTATATAAAAAAGAACATTTTTAGCTGGAATCATCATCCGTCTAGCTCTTGGAATTGTTAAGTGTAGGCGATAGCCTTGCTAAATGGCAAAAATGTTAAAAAAGAAGAATTTACCATCAAAAGTCTGTCCAACATGTTCGCGTCCCTTTTTCTGGAGAAAAAAATGGGAGCGCGAATGGGAAAACGTGCGCTATTGCTCTAAGGCCTGTGCTGGACGCTGGAAAAAGCGAGCATCTAAGCGTGATTAGCCTTGCGGATCAAGGCCTCTAGACGCTCCAAAAACCGTGATCTGTCCTGTTTTGAAAATACCCGTCCCCCCTGCTTGCCAGCCCCGGTCATCAAAGGATCCGCAGCCCGCAGATCAGCCATTAGATTGCGGGTTGCAAGCTGTGAGCCAATATTCTCGGTGCTGAAGACATCACCGTTGTGACGTAATGCGGTCGCCCCACTGGCAACCACCTGGGCTGCCAGCGGAATATCTGCAGTCACCACAACATCCCCATCAGTGGCACGATCAGCAATCCATTTATCGGCAACATCAGGACCGTCAGGAACAATAACATTTTGCACGAGTGGGTCCTGGTGCGGACGAATTCCTCCGTTCGAAACAATGTAAACGCGAAGGCCATGCCGGCGGGCAACCTGCACCGCCTCATCCTTGACTGGGCAGGCATCAGCATCGATGTAGATCACCCTCGACATGGCATCATACCGTCTAGCACGCGGCCAGCGCGGTGACAGCCTGCTCCACTGCCGCCTTGTCGATAACCTCGCCAACAAGGCCATTCTGTAGATTTTCTCCAGCCCCAATTTCGTCAATTGCAATGCCAAAATCCTCACTCCCAAAAAGATGCGCAGGCACCCACGCAAAAAGACAGTCATGATCATGCGGGCATTGGCGCTGGGCCTCATCGACAAGTGCTTCGGGTGTCTCAAAATCAAATGTAACGCCGACGGCAACAAAAAAAGGCTGTTTCCTCTTGCCCGCAATATCAATCCTCACCTGCAAGGTAATGACGATATTGCGCGCCTTATGTTCCTGCATGTAGTCAAGAAGTCGACCGGCATGCTGATTCATAATCGCGGAGAGCGGCACAAAATGGGCTTGGCTGTTTTGTATATTGCTGTCAGGCATTTGAGGTCTCTCAGTCTGGAAGATCGATTTTCTCTCTTATCGCACGCAACACAGGGCAATGCCATCCTCAATGACATTGTGAGGGTCATCCCAAATCGTCGTATATATTTATATGACCCAGCAAGCTAGCGAACGTCTGCCGGCGCGCGGAGCGCATAGCCACTCCCCCGTACAGTGCGGATCAAGTTGGCAACCTGCCCACCATCCTTAAACGGTTTGTTAATCGCCTTGCGCAGGCGACTCATATGTACATCGACCGTGCGCTCCTCTACATACACACCATGGCCCCACACTAGATCAAGCAATTGCGCCCGACTAAACACACGTCCCGGCCGTTCCATCAGGATCGATAGCAGGCGGCATTCCTTTGGCCCCAGCTTAACGGCCTGCCCACCACGACTTATTTCCATCGTTGCCTGATTGAAAATCAGATCATGATATTCCAGAACATCATCCAGCAATGCGGGCCGTGAGCGTCGCAAAAGCGCCCTTACCCGGCTAATCAATTCGCGGGGTGAGAAGGGCTTTAATATGTAATCGTCGGCGCCAACATCCAGACCAAGCGTTTTGTCGCCCTCCTCACCGCGTGCACTCAGCAGAATGACTGGCAACAATTTGGTTTCGGAGCGACACCGCAAGGTGCGGCAAACATCAATACCAGACATTTTGGGCATCATCCAGTCGAGGATCACAAGATCGGGACGATGATCCTCGATCATCTCAAGAGCCTGTTGACCGTTATTGGCTCGGATCACCTCAAATTCAACTTGGCTCAGATTGTATGACAGCAACTCAAGCTGGTTAGGTTCGTCGTCAGCGATAAGAACCCGAATAGCTATGCTCATATCTCCCTATTTGCGCCCCTGTTGATAATAACCACCTATGTATGCCGGTGTATTGTTACATTTTTATGAAGAAACATTCCGTCTTTTTGATGCGTTTTTTCTTTCTGATCCGTTGATGATTGGTAATTCAACAGTGAAAGTGGTTTTACCCTCAGACAGGCTTTTAACAGACAATAAACCGCGGTGGCGGTTGACTATGTGCTTGACAATGGCAAGACCTAGGCCAGTCCCCCCAATTTGCCGCGAGCGCGCTTTGTCCACACGGTAAAAGCGCTCGGTTAGACGCGAAAGGTGTTTCTCGGCAATTTGGTCACCAAAATTGCTCACGGAGATGATCACGTGATCATCCTGCTGCGCGTTGACATGGACGATGATCGATGTTTTCTCAAATCCGTATTTGATTGCGTTATCGATAAGATTGTGAAAAACCTCATTTATCTCATCAGCATAGCCATACATGTAAAGGTTCGCTGAACTTGTTGGGCGGTTATCCAAAAAATCAATGCGCATGTTGCGACGCTTTGCTCGATCTTCCAAGGAGTGAATGACCGAGCGGATAACCTCCAAAAGAGGCACTATCTCTGACGGCACAATATGCTCATCCACTTCAACACGTGACAGCGAAAGAAGATCATCTATAAGGCGCGCCATGCGCTTCGCCTCTTCGTCCATGATTTTAAGGAATCGAATCAATGTTTCGTGATCCTGAATTTCATTATTCAGAATCGTTTCGATAAACCCTGCAAGACTGGTAAGAGGTGAACGCAATTCATGACTCACATTCGCCACAAAATCGCGCCGCACTTTTTCAAGATTACGTTGCAGCGTCATGTCCATCACCAGCACCAGGACCAAACCGTTCTCTAGCTGTTTGATGCGCACCTTGAACTCACGCCGCACAGTCGATTTGGGTTGAAATAAGAATTCTTTATCAATGCCGTTATTTGCTAATCTTTTTTGTTTTTCAATCGCCTCATCATACTCAACAACTTCGGCGAGGTTTTTGCCTACAACCGACTCACCGAGTAGTCTGACAGCCGCAGTGTTGACTGCCAAGATTGTCCCGCCGCTATTTGCCAAAAGTAAACCATCATCCAGCAACCCGCCAACCTCACTGGCATATTCCAATGTTGGCGCACCTCCGATCTGCCCATCACTTCCTATCATCCGCTTTCCTGCTCAATCTCGGGAATGAGTGACGCACTCTGCGCCAATTGTGCAAACCGCCTGCGGGTATGTTTATCTATCAGGGTTCGGCCCTGCTCCTTAACATGCAGGGTCAAAACCCCTGCCTCATTGGTCAGGCTGAGATAATTGACGCAGTTCGGGATTCCACCGGAAAATATCAGGGCAAATCTCAGTCCAAGACCAATGGTGGTGGCTTCTAACCGCCGCTCGCACCCAAGAATGGCTCTAAGTTCTGGTGGTCGTGATTTGTTTGTTTTGTAACCAACATACCGATGATAGATCGCGATCGCCAACCAGATCCGTTCCTTATGTGACAAGCAATTCACGGGCAGTCCAAGAACGCGTCTTACGCCTATTTCACCGCGTATGTCCTCATGTTCTTTCCAGCACAAATCTGATATTTGGCAAGCGGTCCGCAAAAGACGTTCAAATTTCTGTTTCCTGGATTTATCGTTTTTATCAGCCATGTCAGCCAAATAGCCGCCAAGAGGACGCAGAAATGTGAAAAGACTATCTGGTACGTCAGCAAATCGATGACTCACCTTTGAAATTTCGCCACAGACAGACTGCAGAAAATCAGCGCGTTCTTCGTAATCCAGTCCCTTCTCTGCCAGGACACCGTCGCGAATGCTTGTCCCGCTTGTAAAGATTTCCTTGGCTCCACAATGATCCAACAGGCAATGAATAATTTTTGCTGCTACCGGCATGGTTTTTTGCCGTCCAAGTGGCACACCATCTAGTTTGGTTGATTTACTGGCAAATGCCGCCAGCAGTCCCTGTGCAGCTTGTGTTGGAATAGTCAGGCCATGCAACACAGGCAATGGATATCCCGACTGTTTTATATAAGCTGATGCAAGTGCGCGGAACGATCCGCCAACGCCATAGAGCCGTTTTGATGACTTGGCAGAAATCCAGTCCGTAGCTCTAAAGACATCATTGATCTGGGAGCGTTTGACTTTGGACAAGTGGCCAAAATCAAAACTTGTCGACTCTTTTATCTGACCATTCTTCAGCTTGATGATCTCTATGCTGCAACCACCCAGATCGGCGACAAGACCGGTTGCACGTGGCAAATTGAGTGTCAGCCCGCGGGCGACATAATAGGCCTCTGCTTGCTGTGACAGAACTGAAATTTCATTATTGAGCAAGGCGGCAGCTGGGCTGATGAACTGTTTAGCATTTTTTGCTCGCCTGACCGCCGCCGTAGCGAACGCGTGGACTTTTGATATTCCCATATTGCTGAGAATCTTGGCAAATCTGGCGAGCGTTGCTAGCGCGATCTTAATCTGCTCCTCGCGTAACATGCCATCATAATCCATCCCCTCACCAAGCCGGCAGTTTGCACGCTCATTGAACATAGGAAATGGATATCTACCCTGCGATGCGTAGATGACGAGGCGGATAGAGTTTGACCCAATATCGATAATAGCCATCGGCGCAGTTTGATGGAGATGTGATTTTTCAATCTGCCGCGGATCCAAAAAAGGTGCCACCAAAGATTTCATTTGGTCTCTTTCGCAAGGCTGCCGGCGCCAGACAGGCTTGGGTTAGCAATAAAATAATCATGTGCAGAAAAACTATCAGGAGCTGTCTCGGAATGTCTATAACTACCGTCATCCATTAGAAACCAACTATTTCTTTCATCCTGCAACAGTGCTGTCAGAATTTGATTGATGACCTGCTTGCGCACCGTTGGATTTTCCAGCTGAACGAACATTTCCACCCGACGAAGCAAATTACGCGGCATCAAATCAGCTGATGACATGAATACCGTGTTCTTAGGCGACCCAAACTTGCCACCACTGGCAAACGCATAGACGCGCCCGTGTTCAAGATAACGGCCGACGATTGACCGAACAGTTATGTTTTCTGACAGACCATCAACTCCTGGACGAAGGCAACATATGCCCCGCGCAATGATCTCAATCTTCACTCCAGCGCACGAGGCTTCATAGAGTTTATCAATCAGATTTTTATCGACAATTGCGTTGCATTTGATCCAAATACCGGAAGGTCTGCCTTGCGCCGCTGCCACAATTTCTGCGTCAATTAGGCTGATTAGCCGTGGCATTGACTGGTGCGGAGAAATGAAACTTTTCTTTAGCTTTTCAGGATGAACGTGGCTGGTCAGATATTTGAACACCTCATAGACATCACGACCCACATCTTTGTCACAGGTGAAATATGACAGATCGGTATAAACCTTTGCAGTAATGGGATGATAATTGCCAGTTCCCAGATGTGTGTATGTGACGAGCCGCCCAGATTCCTGCCGGACGACGGCCGACATTTTAGCATGAATTTTCAGATCCGTTAGCCCGTAAGTAATATGCACACCGGCCCGCTCCAAATCGCGGGCCAGCAGAATATTGTTCTTTTCATCAAACCGAGCCTTCAATTCAATGACGGCAGTGACGGATTTACCACTTTCAGCCGCCTCAATTAATGTACGGACAATCGGCGAGTCCGGTGTGGTGCGATATAACGTCTGGCGAATGGCCAGCACATCCGGGTCCCGCGCAGACTGCTGCAGAAATCGAACGACAACCTCAAAACTTTCATAAGGATGATGCACGATAATATCCTTGTTACGGATGGCAGCAAAGCAATCCCCATCAAAGTCACGGATCCGTTGGGGAAAACGGGGATTGAATGTTGGATAAAGCAGATGCTTTGGCATATAGCTGATAAGCTCGGCAAAATTGTTGAGCGACACCGGTCCATCCGCACCAAAACATCTGTCTTTTCCGATCGCCATCGCCTGGCAAAGAAGGTTAAGCGTTGAGACAGACGCATCAGAGTTCAGGGTCAGAAGAACAACGCTGCCGCGTTTTCGCGCGCGAATGGCTGTTTCGAATTCATTGATAAGGTCATTTGCCTCATCATCAATTTCAATTTCCGAGTCACGTATGATGCTGAAAACTGTAGACGATTTTAGCACATGCTTTGGGTAAATTTTGCAGATGCAGGCTTTGATCACCGCTTCCACAAGAACAAATCGCAGATTGTCGCCCGGCAATTTAACAAAGCGGGCGAGATTTTCCGGCAGGAGAATAACGCCATGGACAAGCTTTTTATTAGTGTCGGCGAGCTCGAACAACATGCCCTTTCCCTGATTGTGGAAAAAGGGAAAAGGGTGCGCTGGGTCCAATGTCGTCGGCGTCAGCAGTGGCAGAATATTATTGACAAAATGCGTCTCCAGCCATTCCACATCCTCGCCATCAGTTGGCACTTCATCCAGAATCAGAATATTTTCTGCCTTGAACGCGGCAATTAATGAGCCAAGCAGCCTGTTTTGCTTGGCCAGAAGCGCTAAGCTCCGCTGGTGAAGCAGCGAGAGAAGCGTTTCAATTTCGGTATCATCATCCGGCACCCTGTGCACACCACGCTGCTGCAGCTGGCGCAACCCGGCAATCCGAACCATGAAAAACTCATGCAGATTGTCCGCCGAAATCGACACAAATCGCAATCGTTCAGCTAGGGGCAGCGACACATCCTCAGCAAGCGCGAGCACTCGCTCATTAAAGGCAAGCCAGCTTAACTCTCGATTGAAATAGCGAATGTCCCTACTCGTCGGCGGCAGGATGGCTTCCGTCAACCCTGAAAACATCATATCATTTGCCATAGCTTCCAATCCTAAACCCCAATCCCACGGAACTAAGCATTATCCCTATGTCATTGATGCAATTGACAAAAAGTCAGCGATCACAGTTTTCTGGTTTGCCATCACGTTGCCGCCTCGTCTTTTGAATTTACACATTAATACTGAAATGTGTAACGATTGTAACAAATCAACAATAAGCATTAAGATCTTCATCGCGAAAGCAACCAAAACTGCATGGAAAAACTGGGTCAAATGCACATATTGATTATCAGACAATGCGACTTATTCTGTTGGGGTATCTAAATATGCGACTTTTACAGGACATGTTATCCAACCTGATGCGCGGCAAAATGGGATTGTCTGCCTTTGGTCGCAAGCATGTCCTCGATCTCAGCTCAGAGCCACAACAGGCTGTCAACGCCGTGCTGTCAGCTACTGGAGAGGTATCCTCGCTGGTCTATGCGGAGAACCTGCTAGATGTGATTGAGGCACTGGATGATGGTGAGCTGGCGGCGTTGCTTGCACACCTTCTCGACACCCATGACATCAACGCGCAGGCTCTGGCCAAGGCAGCGACAAACTATGCCACCGCCCCGACACATGATGGCATTGAAATCATCGCAAATGCGGCCGAACCCGGATGGATGGAACTTTTCCGCAGGCTGAATGCGACCACCAATGGAACAGTCCGCCTTGTCCATTTCCGGGAAAGGTTGCGTGAACTAATGCGCAATCATCCAAATTTTCGGCGCATTGATTTGGGCCTTGTTCGGCTTCTCCGCAATTGGTTCAACCCCGGTTTTCTTGTTCTGGAACCAATCGACTGGTCGACCGCTGCAAATATCCTAGAAAAAATCATCGCCTATGAGGCGGTCCATGAAATCACTTCATGGGACGATTTGCGTGCACGCCTCGCTCCTGAAGATCGTCGCTGTTTCGCTTTCTTTCATCCTGCCATGCCTAATGAGCCGTTAATATTCGTAGAGGTGGCACTAACCAAAGAGATCCCCCAGCGCATTGACGATGTTCTAGCGCTGAAACGCGACGCCGATACCGCCAATGCAGCAACGACCGCGGTCTTCTATTCCATTTCGAACTGTCAAAGCGGTTTGGCGGGCATTTCCTTTGGCAATTTTCTGATCAAGCGCGTGGCTGGTCAGCTGCGCCAGGAACTGCCGAACCTGTCGCGCTTTGTCACTTTGTCTCCGGTGCCGGGATTAATGAAGTGGATGAACGCTGCCTACCCAAAACTGGCCGCAGAATTTGCTGGCATGAATGATGACTTCTGGTTCGAGAAGGCCGAAGAATTGCAAACAGATTTCACACGGGCCGCCATAGAATATCTGACCGTGTCCAGCCGGCCTGATGGTTTGCCAAATGATCCCGTTGCACGATTTCACCTTGGCAATGGCGCCTTTCTGGAACAGCTGAATTATGGCGGCGACCGGTCACCAAAAGCAGTTACGCAGGCCGGTGGGCTGATGGTCAATTATAGTTATGATCTCGATGTGGTGGAAAAAAACCACGAGGAATTTAACAAGACCAAGGCGGTACCGCTCTCGTCCGGGGTCAAAGCCCTTATGAAATCACTGTAATATCACCCACCCCGGTGTTTGAAACTGTCCCGCCGGAAACTGTAGAGCGCGGCAGGATCCACCAATATGTCGATGACCGCCGGCCTACCCGCAGCAAGAGCCTCGCCAACAGCGTCACCAATCTGATCCAAATGATCAACTTTGAAACCTGCTGCGCCATAAAGCTCGGCAGCCTTGTCAAAGGGTGGGCTAGATACATCTGCGCCAATATAACGCCCATTGAAGAAATCTCTCTGGTAGGCTTTCTCTGCCCCCCAACATTGATTGTTCATCACGATGGTAACAGTGTTGATACCATGATCCACAGCTGTGCTAAGCTCAGAAATGGTCATGCCAAAACCACCATCCCCCATCATCGAGATAACCGGCCGTTGAGGATTTGCCAGTTTCACGCCGAGGCCACAGGAGAATGAAAAGCCGACAAGGCCGAAATCCAGTGGCGTGAACAACGATTTTGGGTGCCAGTAGTTCATTGCGTCAGTGGCCTGCAAACACAAAGTCCCCGCATCCATGGTGAATGCTGACTCGGCAGGCAGCACATCACGCAAAGTCTTGAACAGGCCGGACGGTTGGATCAGCGCCGTATCAAGTACCGCATCCGCGTCACGCTGGGCGCGGTAGGCCGCTCGATCATCCTGAAACTGCGCTGTCCAGGCGTCAACGGCAGATCGCGCCTGCTGCGCCGAAACGGCCTCGGCCAGCTGCAGGGCGGCGGTGGGAGCATCGGCCCAAATCCCAATCTCAATCGGGAAAAAGCGACCAATAGCAGTTGGCTCCAGCTCTATCTGGATGATTTTGGCATCACAGTTGATATTGTCATAAGAATAGAAGGTCGAGTTGAAGCCAAGCCGCGTTCCCAGAGCCAGAATGATGTCAGCCTCACGGACCAGTCGTGATGCAACCGCATTGCCCCTCGGACCCATCTGGCCAGCATTCAGCGGATGGCCATAGGAAATCGCATCACCATGACCTGGAGCTGCAACAAGTGGTGCATTGATCGCCGTGGCGAGCGCCAGCGCAGCATCCTCGCCACCCGTATTCTTTATGCCACCTCCGACAACAATCACCGGCCGCATCGCGCCACCCAGCAAAGCTGCCGCGGCGGCAATTTCAGTGGTGGCGCCTGCAGGCCGTGACGTTGTCCTGTAATGATGCGGTTCCTGAAAATCTGGAGCGTCAATCTGCGCCGCCAAAACGTCGCGCGGCAGATTCAGCTGTACCGGTCCCATACGAGGCGTCAGTGCAAGACGGAACGCCTCGCGGAAAAGTTCGGGCACACGCTCTGCATTTGGCACTGTCCAGGTTTTCTTGGTGACCGGCGTAAACAGCGCCTGTTGGTCCACTTCCTGAAAGGCGTCACGATATTGATGCTCGCTCGACAGCGCACCAGCAATCGACACCACTGGCGAGAAGGCCGCTTTCGCCTGGGCAAGACCGGTGACAAGATTCGTCGCTCCAGGACCATTCTGGCCAGCAAGAACAACGCCTGCACGGCCGGAGGCACGCGCATATCCATCAGCCATATGCGTTCCGGTTCGTTCATCATGGATGCCAATGAAATTGATGTCATCCGCAGCATAAAGCGCATCAAACATTTCCATCGTGGCTGAGCCAATTAGGCCAAACACATGGTCCGTCTTTTCAATCTGCAGCGCCGTTACCGCTGCCTGTCCACCTGAGATCATGTTGTTAACAGTCTTGCCCATAAAATTTTTCCTTCGAGACATTAGCCGGCGAATGGTTGGGTTGGCAGTTGGGGGATAGTCCCTCAATAAACCGCAGAATTGATGCTGTGAACAGGTCAGGATTCTCAATGAGGCCCAGATGCTGCAAGCGGGGAACGATTTCAACCTTTGCCCCGGTGATTTCACTGGCAATGGCATGCGACATTGCCGGCGTGCTGCCGCTGTCATTCTCGCAGGTGACAACCAAAGCCGGATGTGTGATCGCCGGCTCCGGTCTGATCAATTCACGCACGCCATGCGCGAGAACAGCACGACAGGCAGCATAGCTTTGCGGATCATTCGCCAGAACCCAATCGCGGATAACCGCAACGACATCAGGGCGTTCAGTAAGGAAGGCTGGCGTAAACCAGCGCGCCAACGTCTCATCAATGGTTGCCCCCGGGCCACCCCCTTCTGTGTCCGTGGCGCGTTTTTCAACAAGTGCCTGCGCCTCCGGCGATCGTTCATGGGGTGAGTTCAGGATCACCAATGAGAAAACCCTGTCAGGGTGATCCATCGCAAACCGGCGGTTGATCATGCCACCAAGTGAAAAACCGACCAGATGGCATGCCCCAATGCCCAGCCTGTCAAGCAGGTGGCGCAGTTGGATGCTGTACAGCGTCAAATCCGGTTTGCCAGATGGCAGATCAGACTCTCCATGTCCGGC
Organism: uncultured SAR116 cluster alpha proteobacterium; assembly: GCA_902578815.1. GTDB lineage: Bacteria > Pseudomonadota > Alphaproteobacteria > Puniceispirillales > Puniceispirillaceae > MED-G116. The sequence continues at coordinate 68,549 of CACHEI010000008.1, forward strand.
AAGGTCATAGGCAAGAACATCGTAATGCTGGCTCAACGCCACAATCTGCCCAGCCCATGTCGCCCGCGTCAGGCCAAGCCCATGGATAAGGACAATCACCCCGGCATCAGGCACCCCAGCATCGGCACCGCGGCCATGGGCAGGATGCCATGAATAGGCTGTCCCCCCACATTTGCCATCACTTTGCCCTGTCATCGCAGCCTTATCCATTCAGCTGACATCCCCTCAAATCCTCGCCTTATCACTGAAAAGCAGGGATGACTTCCCTGCAAAACAGCTCCATTGAGCGTTTCTGTTCATCCATCCCAAGGCCCATCGACGCATAATAGATGAAGGCGTCGACCCCCAGCCTCTGATAAGCCTGTAATTTGGCAATCACCTGCTCGGGCGATCCAAACATCAAATTTTCTTCGAGCATGTCGGGATCAACCCGGACATTGCCCTCAAGCGCGGCAAAGGGGATCGGTTCGGTAAATCCGTTATCAACCCTGCCACGTTTCATCATCAGATTGCCAAATTGCGCCAGCACGTTGCGGATGGCAGCAATCGCGGCGCTGCGGTCGGCAGCATTTGCATAGACAGCCGTATGGCGCATCATGGCAAAGGTTCCTGCCCACCCATTGTCTGCCTTGGCGATGGCATCATCAAGATTCCGGCGGTATGTTTCGGCCTCGGACATCGGCAGCGTCAGCGGCCAGCTCATGATGTTGCATTCATTGGCGACTGCATAGTCAAAGGTAATGGGTGATCGTGCTGCAACCCAGAATGGCACTTCCTCTTGTACCGGTTTCGGACAGGATGTTGCGGCTGGAAACTGCCAGAACTCTCCCTCATGCGCCACATCACCTTGCCAGAGCTGACGCACAAGCGGCAGCATCTCCTGCATGTAGCGATAGCTGTCCTTCTGGTCGAGGCCGGGGTGCATCCGGTCAAATTCGCGCTGATAGGCCCCCGAGCCAAGACCGAATTCAAGACGTCCGCCGGAGATCAGATCCACCATCGCCGCCTCACCCGCGATATTGATCGGATGCCAGTAGGCAGCATTGGCAACACCGGATCCGAGACGAATGCTGTCAGTGTGGTCGGCCCACCAGGTGAGCAATTGAAACGGGTTTGGCGCAATCGTCATTTCCAACGCATGATGTTCAGCTGCCCAGGCAATTTCAAACCCCACGCGATCAGCCATCTGCACCATTTCCAGCGTATGTTTTT
>CACHEI010000009.1 GCA_902578815.1 uncultured SAR116 cluster alpha proteobacterium
TCCGGCAAACCCATCCACCACATCGCCAACAACCGGCAGACCAAAAGCATCATAGCGGGCGGCGTCACCATTGGCATTGATGATCGCCGGCGCATCATCGGGTACGGCGCGCGCCAGCACGTGCCCCAACAGGGGCATTCCCGCAAGATCAAGTAAATTCTTGTCGCCACCGCCCATGCGCCGTGATTGACCGCCAGCAAGAAGCAAATAGAGAACATCGCTCACCGGTGCCATTTCACCGCCCCGCCTCGCCCTGCCGGGCGCGCTGCAGCGATGGCGCATCACCGAGATCATCACCCGACCCGCCGTCAGTCTGATCAAATTCAATTCGATCCTCACCAGCTAGCGCGATAAAGCGTTTGCCCTTTGCCCGACCGATCAGCGTCAGCCCCGCCTCACGCGCCAGCTCAACAGCGGCAGCCGTGAAGCCAGAGCGTGACACTAGCACAGGAATCTGCATCTGCACGGTTTTTATGACCATCTCGGTGGTCAACCGGCCGGTGGTGTAAAACACCTTATTATTCGGTGCCACCCGGTTGAGAAACATCCAGCCGGCGATTTTATCCACCGCGTTGTGTCGGCCTATATCCTCCATATAGACAATCGGGCGAACCCCCTCGCACAGGACACAGCCGTGAATGGCGCCGGCGCTCAGATACAGGCTTGGTGCCGTGTTGATCGCCTTTGATAGCGGAGTGAGCCAGCTTGCGCAAAACCGGGTATTAGGATCCAGCTGGATATTGGCAAACCGTTCCATCATGTCGCCATAGGCGGTACCCTCGGCACAGCCGCTGGTTCTGATCTTGCGCTTCATCTTGGCTTCAAAATCAGTTTCACGCGCGGTGCGCACTATGACCACGCCCAGCTCCTCATCATGGTCAATGCCGGTGATCTCATCATCAGCGCGCAGCATGTTCTGGTTCAGAAAATAGCCAACCGCCAGTTCCGCCGGCCAGTCACCGATGGTCATCGAGGTAACAATCTCCTGCCGGTTGAGAAACAACGTCACCGGCTTTTCCGTCACCACGGGCAAGGTGACGGGCGCCCCTGCCTGATCAACGCCTGTTACAGGCGTCGACAGGCCGGGAGCATCAGGATCTGGTGCAATCAGAAAGCCGGACGCCTCTGATGAGGCGCCTCGTCCGGGTCGGGATGTCGGTTCTTTACTCATGTTTCTAAAATGGCCGAAAGAAGTCGCACGTTGCAAGCTGTTTTGCCTTTCCGACCAAATCCGGTTAATATAGGCTATAAAGCCGGCTGCGGCCATACCCAATCCGCGCCCACTCAGTGCCAAGCAGTGTTTGCCGATGAAAATTCATTTTTCCGCCTCAAGTCATGAAGAAGCCACTGTTAGACTTGACTACCTAACCAAACTATATGGTCAGGCTGATATCGAGACTTCGGACTATATCGTTCCGCTAGGGGGCGATGGCCACATGCTGCGTGTACTGCATGACACGATGGATTCTGGACTACCAGTATTTGGCATGAATTGTGGACGGCTTGGCTTCCTGATGAATCATTATGCCAGCTCTGAGCTGCCAGAACGGCTCGCCGCGGCAGAAAGTGTACCGCTACACCCTTTGCGAATGACAGCCGTTGACATGGATGGCGTCACCAGCGAGTCGCTGGCGATCAATGAGGTGTCACTGATCCGGCAGACGCATAACGCCGCCCATATCGGCATCATAGTCGATGACAAGCGCCAGCTCGAACAGCTGGTCTGTGATGGTGTGCTGTTGGCGACACCGGCCGGTTCAACCGCCTATAATCTGTCGGCGCATGGCCCAATCATTCCCCTTGGTGCCGGGCTTATGGCGCTGACACCAATCTCGCCCTTCAGGCCACGGCGGTGGCGGGGGGCGTTGCTGGGTGAGCATTCGCATGTTGTCCTCGAAATTCTGGAGCCAGATTTCCGGCCAGTCAGTGTCAGCGCTGACAGCACCGAATTTCGCCAAGTCAAATCGGTCCGCATCATACAGGCGCGTGATATCACGCTCAATCTGCTCTATGACCCCGGATTTTCCCTTACCGACCGGGCAATTGCCGAACAATTCCTCACATGAGGCTTCAGTATTATGTAAAGAGGCGCACACCTGAGCCATCTCTATTCGTAAGAACATTCCAAAAAGACCGTCAATACAGAGGACCGAAATGGCACTGCTGAGCAACTTCAAACTGGACTACGAGGCCGCTGCGACCAACACTGCCAATGCGCCCGTCCTACAGTTCCTTTTGATCGGGGCAACATACAGGTGGAACTGTCTCGGCCAGTCATCTTGGTAAGTGTCGACGTTGATCCAAGCGGCGGGCCATTTTGCCATCAATGTATCGGCCGGCATAAACCGCGTCCAACTCGGCGCAGTTTAAAAAACTATCACTCCAATGGACATCAAAATCGCTTAGCTGATCAACCACAATATTGCTAATTACCTCGACCGAACAAGCAAAAAAACGGTTCCACAATGACCAAAATAGGCATTAGACCCCCGACCGACCCCGTTCAAGGAACAGGTCTATCAAGTCCCAGACTCTGGCGGTGATGGCCGGGCTTTCCTGCAACAACTCATGCCTCGCACTGGCAATCTCATGCGTCGCGCAGAGTGGCAGGCAAGGCAGCATCCTGTTTGTTGAGGGTTTGTGGACAACACGCTCATCACCAGCCGTAAGTGCAAGCACCGGCACGTCAAGATTGCGCATCCAGACCGGGTTCATGGTTGTGGCGGCACAGGAGGCATATGCAGCCCGCACCCAACCAACCGTGGGTCCACTGCGACGCAGTGTTGGCTGGTCATCCATCAAGATGAATTGCGCCTCAAAACCTGGCTGCCATCCCGACAACACATTGTTCGGTTGGAACTGGCGCGCCTTGGCAAGCGTCTGAACTTGGTGAAAGGGCGGAAAAGACCGTTTCCAGCCAAGCCGGCAAAGACAGCCAGCAAGTAGCCGTACACCAACAGCCGGCGTGACTGGTGGCAGAATCATCGGTGCAGACAAGATGACACCACGAACGTGGTGGCGATGACGCCGAGCAAGCCTGAGAGCTAGATGACCACCCATGGAATGGCCAAACAGCAACAAATCATTGCGAGCGGCAAGACCTGCAGCGTTTAGCAGATGATGCATTGCCTCCAGATAAATCTCGAAACTGTCAATATGAACCGCGAGCGGGTGGCTGCCAAAGTGGCCAGACCTGCCATGTCCGGGCCAGTCAATGACCAGCACATCAAAGCCTCTTTCATGCAGCGCCTGGCAAGTGCCACCATGTTTCTCGCAGAATTCGGTGAAACCTGGGCAAATGATGACTAGACCGTTGTATGTCACACACTCAGTGGCGGGGTCTAGCGGTCGCACCGGCCAGAAATGGCCACGCAAGGGATGGCCACGAAAGCGGGTGATGATGTCCTCACCCCCAAGCATGGCAAGACCAGCACGCTCCGCTGAGGGAAAGTCGCATCTGCCGCTGGCGGATCCCGTCACTATACGGGCTCCCCGGGCATCATCTCTGCGACTGGAGTCGTGGGCTTCTGCTCACCGGCCTCCCCGGATTTGAAACCATCCGACTGCCGTGTCCACATGCCAGCATAGAGCCCATCGAGGGCTAGAAGTTCACTGTGCGTGCCACGCTCGACGATTTGACCTTCTGCTAACAAGAGAATTTCATCAGCATCGACAATGGTCGACAGTCGGTGTGCCACCACCATTGTTGTTTGCGCCTTCGACACTGCATTGAGTGCTGCCTGAATTTCCCGCTCAGTCTGACTATCGAGGGCCGATGTCGCTTCATCAAAAAGAAAAATCGATGGTCGCTTAAGAAGAGCGCGGGCAATTGCCACACGCTGTTTCTCGCCTCCAGAGAGTTTTAGGCCGCGCTCACCAACCAAGGTGTCATAGCCTTCGGGCAGACGGGAGATAAACCCGTCAATGGCGGCAAGGCGTGCCGCCTCCTCGATCGCCTGCTGGTCTGCATTATGCTTGCCATAGCCGATATTGTAACCAATCGTGGCGTTGAACATCACCGTATCCTGAGGCACTACGCCGATTGCTGCACGAACACTTGCCTGGGTCACCTCGCGCAAATTCTGCCCATCGATATGGACAGAGCCTGATGACGGGTCATAGAAGCGGAACAACAATCTGGAAATCGTCGTCTTGCCAGAACCGCTCGGGCCGACAATGGCCACACGCCTGCCTTTTGGAATAGTGAAGCTGATCCCTTTAAGGATCGGCCTGTCTGCATAGGAAAAATACACGTTTTCAAAGCAGATGGCGGCATCACTTACAATCAGGTCAGGAGCACCCAGCCGGTCAGCAATACCCGGATTTTCATCCATCAAGCCGAACATGCGTTCCATATCGACAAGCGACTGGCGCAGTTCGCGATACACCCAACCGAGAAAATTCAGCGGCATATAGAGCTGCAGCAGATAGGTGTTGACCACAACAAAATCACCGATGCTCAGATGCCCGCCCTTGATATCGGCGCCGGCCATGCTCATCATCACCATCAACCCCACGGCGATGATCAACCCCTGCCCAATATTCACCACCGACAGCGAGGTGCGCGAGCGCACCGCCATCGTCTCATAGTGCTTCATCGCTTCGTCATAACGGGTGGCCTCAACATCCTCGGCATTGAAATATTTGACTGTCTCAAAATTAAGCAGTGAGTCGACGGAACGTGTTGCTGCGCTCTCATCAGCCTTGTTCATTTCACGGCGAAAGCGAATCCGCCATTCGGTCACACGCACAGTGAATAGCACATAGGCCATAACCGTGACAAAGGTCACGGCGGCATAGGTGAAGCCAAACATACCCCAAAGGATCACACTGACGAATAACACCTCGACAAATAGTGGTAGAACCTCAAAAAAGGCAATCGTGAGCAAAAACTCGATGCCTTTGGCGCCCCGGTCAATTGCCCGGGTCAGACCGCCAGTCTGCCGGTCAAGGTGAAATTGCAGCGACAGCCGATGCAGATGTTGAAAGGCCGCCATGGCACCGCCACGGACAGCGCGCTGGGCAACAGCCGCAAACAGATATTGCTTGGCTTCGGCAAAAACTTGCTGGCCAAGCCGGGACAGCGCATAGCCAGTAACAACCAGCATCAGTATTTTCATTGAAAAGCCGCTGTCTCCACTGACCAAATCAACAGCCGCGCCATACATCAACGGTGTAATGATGTTTGAACCCTTTGACGCCACAAGGCAGCCAAATGCAGCCGCAATCCGCCCACGAACCCGCCAATTGCCCCGTGGCGCTGTATAGAACCACAATTCGCGCAATAACGCTGCGGTCTTTGCCAATGTTGACTTAGCCATCAGATCCTGTTCGTTACGGCCCAGGTTTCAGACGATGTTGGTTCAGGCGACCGAGAAACTCTCTCCACAACCACAACGGGCAACTTCGTTGGGGTTGCGAAAGACGAAGCGCGAGGCGAATTTATCCTCCTCCCAGTCCATTTCAGAACCAATCAGGAACATCACTGCCGCGGGATCAATGAGCAGGGTGACGCCCTTTTCCTCAATCCTGTCTTCGAACTGTTTCTGTTCGGTTGCGTATTGAACGTCATACTGCATGCCTGAACAGCCAGCCGTTTTTACGCCGATACGAAGCCCAATTACATCTGAGTCGCCCTTTTCGATCAGGCGCTTCACGTGCATGGCAGCTGCGTCGGTCAAAGTCACAATCGGTTGTCCAGTGTTAAACATTGTGTTTCCTGTTCCTAAAAATCAGCGTCCTCAAAATCCAGCCCGCACTCAAACTTCGCGCTGTCAAAAGCCAAGGTCAAGCGCCATTTTAGCATCTTCACTCATTCGCTCAGGCGACCAGGCCGGCTCCCAGACAAGCTCAACAGCTACTTTACCAACATCTGCAAGCCCTGCGACTATGTCGGCCACCTGCCCTGGCATTTCTCCGGCAACAGGACAGCCGGGAGCAGTCAAGGACATGGTGATGTGAACATTGCCATTATCGTTCCTGTTAACCTGATAAATCAGCCCGAGATCAAAAATGTTGACCGGAATCTCCGGATCATGAACCGTTTTCAGTGCTGCCTCGATGGCGGCGGCGTCAGCCGGTCCTTTTGGGTCCGCCAGCGACGCGCCAGCATGGGCGGTGTAGCCCGTCGAAACGTCGGGCAGAAAATCAGCCAGATCTGGCCCATCGTCACTTTTCCTCAGCGATGCGTCCATCCGGCTTCCCGGGCCATTTGGCGGATAGGGATTTTCAATTGGATCCTGCATTCGCGCTGTCCCTATTCAAGCAAAAATGCGCCGAACCTTTTCCAGCGACTCTGCCAGCACGTCAAACTCCTCCCTAGTGGTGTAAACGCCAACGGAGGCACGGGCCGTCGATGGTAGGTCAAGCCGGTCCATAAGGGGCTGGGCGCAATGATGCCCAGCCCGGATGGCCACGCCATTATTGTCAATAATCGTCGAAATATCATGTGGATGCGCGCAGTCCATGGTGAAGGAAACAACGCCGGATTTCCCCGGTGCAGTGCCGATCAGTTGTAAACCCTCGACAGCAGACAGGCGCTGATGCGCGTACGACAGAATATCCTGCTCATGCAGGCGGATGGCTTCCATGCCGATATTGCTTACGTAATCAATCGCTGCACCGAGAGCAATCACCTCGGCGATTGGCGGTGTCCCCGCCTCAAAGCGCACCGGCGGGTCAGCATAGGTGCTGTGCTCAATTGTGACCCGGTCGATCATGTCACCGCCGCCCATATAGGGGGGCATCTCAGCCAGAATTTCCGACCGGCCCCACATCACACCAACACCATTCGGTCCATAGAGCTTATGAGCCGAGAAAACGTAGAAATCGCAACCAAGAGCAGCAACATCAACCGGCATGTGAATGGCACCCTGACAGCCATCAACGACCATCAGCGCGCCAGCCTGCTTTGCCAGCTTAGCAATCTCGGCAACGGGAAACACCGTTCCAAGAACATTTGAGACATGCGGAATAGAAATAATCCGGGTCTTTGACGTGATCATGTCAGCTAGATTCGTCATGATGAAGGCACCATCGGGACCCATGTCGAAAGCGCGAACAGTGGCCCCTGTCTTTTCCGCCACCATCTGCCAGGGGACAATATTGGCGTGATGCTCGGCAATGCTAATCAGGATTTCGTCACCCGGTTGCAACCTCGGCTCGGCCCAGCAGCGTGCGATCAGGTTCAACGCCATCGTGGCCCCGGAGGTGAAAATGATCTCGTCACCGCTGGTAGCCCCGATGAAGGATGCCACCGATCCCCGGACCGCCTCATAGGCATCGGTCGAAGCTTCGGACAGGAAATGCAGGCCACGATGCACGTTGGAATAGGTGTCGGTGTAGGCTAGCATTAACGCATCCATGACCTGACGGGGTTTCTGCGCCGATGCCGCACTGTCGAGATAGACCAGCGGCCTGCCATGCACCTCGCGCGAGAGAATGGGAAAGTCCGCCCGGATCGCATCGACGTCAAAGATTTTTGTTCTCATCTCATCCATGTCAATCTCCATGCGAAGTCAGACCAGTCTGGGCCATCCACTGCGTGGCAACATTGAGCAGAATTTTTGATAAGCTGTCAATTTCAACACTGTCGATGGCGTCTATCAGAAATGCCTCGATAAGCATCGCCCGTGCATTTGCCTCAGGAATGCCACGAGATGTGAGATAGAACAGCTGCGTCGCATCAAGCTCGCCAACTGTCGCTCCATGCGCACAGACGACGTCATCAGCATAAATTTCCAACTCCGGCTTGGCGTCAACCTCAGCCTTGCGCGAGAGCAGCAACGCTCGGCTCATCTGCTGGCCATCTGTCTTCTGTGCATCCTTGGCAACACGGACTTTGCCCTGATAGACGCCGCGCGCCCGATCATCAAGAACACCGCGGATCACCTGATCAGAGGTGCAATGCCCGATATCATGATTAAGGACAGTGGTGATGTCATGATGCTGCCGACCGCGGCCAAGATAGATTGCTGAAAGCTGGCAATCAGCACCCTCTCCCGCCATGGTCACATGTGTTTCAAGACGCGCCATCTCGCCGCCGACCGAAAGCGAGAACCCGGCCAATCTAGCCTTCTCTGCAAGCAAAACCCCAGTGGCCGATAAATGCGACGTTGCACTGTCTTCTGTCTGAATTTTCACAAAATCAAGACTCGCCTTTTTGGCCAGGTCAAGCCCAATCAGCGGCGCAGACAGGCCAACGGCTGACTGATGCCATTCAGCCATCACCATTCGTGCTGCTGGTGCCAGACGGATCAGGACGACGGGATGCGCCGACAGGCTGGCATCATCACCCTCGAAGATCAGCGCCAGGGACTTTGGAACCTCACCCGCCACATCGAGGACAAGACCACCACTCATCACCGCCATGCTCAGATTGCTGATCGGATGATCTGGTGGTGCCAGTGCCATCATCGCATCCTGCGCGTCCTGATCATCATGCAGATTGCCAGCAGTAAGTCCAGTTGGCAGCGCCTCAAGACTGGCGGGATCAATGATGCCATTGATGATCCGGATGGCGTGCGCACCCATGCCCTGCGCCATGGCAAGGCCATCACCCGCTGTTGTCGGCGACAGCGACGACGCTGGTGTGATGTCACGCGCGCCAAGCCTATCCAACTTGGTAAAGCGCCAGGACTCAACGCGCGGTCCTGGCCATCCATGTTGCTGCCACGCTGTCCGCGCGGCATTACGGACAGGGCCGGAGACGACAAGGTTGCTGAGATCAGGCTGCATCATCAATGCCGGCATATCCCGATTCCTCTACCTCCAGCGCCAGTTCCTTGCCGCCAGATTTGCGAATTTTACCATCTGCCAGAATATGGACATGATCGGGAACAATATGGTTTAGAAGACGCTGGTAATGGGTAATCACAAGCATCGTGCGCTCAGGCGCACGTAGCATGTTGACACCATCGGAAACGATTTTCAGCGCATCCACATCAAGTCCTGAGTCCGTCTCATCAAGAATGCCGATGGACGGTTCAAGCAGTGCCATCTGCAAAATCTCGTAACGCTTTTTCTCACCACCGGAAAAGCCGACATTGACCGCACGCTTGAGCATGTCGTCGCTGATGCCAAGTTCACCAGCCTTCGCCCGCACCATCTTTACGAACGCCAGTTGGTCTACCTCATTCTCCCCAGCCTCAAGCCGCCGGGCATTGACCGCCGCCCGAAGAAAGCTCATGCCGCCAACACCAGGCAGTTCCACCGGATATTGAAACGCCAGAAACATGCCAGCGCGCGCACGTTCGTCGGGTGAGAGCTCCAAAACGGAATCACCATTTATTAGCACATCACCTCCGGTGATTTCATAGCCATCTCGACCAGCGAGAACATAGGACATAGTGCTTTTACCAGAACCGTTCGGTCCCATGATGGCATGCACCTCACCGGCATTAAGAGACAGATTAATCCCTTTAAGAATGGGCTTATCCCCAACAGATGCATACAAATTTCGAACTTCCAATAATGCAGTCATTTCGATGCTTTCTTGTGTCTTTATGCTTTATGATTGCAGGCTATTTCAAGCGAAACTTGACAGCCACTTACGTCACGACTGAGTGAGACATCAGCCAACCGATCCCTCAAGTGAGATACCGATCAGCTTTTGTGCCTCAACGGCGAACTCCATTGGCAGTTCCTTCATCACCTCCTTGCAGAACCCATTGACGATCAACGAAACGGCACCCTCCTCTTCAATGCCGCGTTGCAAGCAATAGAAGAGCTGGTCCTCAGAAATGCGCGAAGTGGTAGCCTCATGCTCGACCTTTGCACTTGGATTACGTGACACAATATAAGGCACGGTGTGGGCGCCGCAGCGGTCCCCAACAAGAAGGCTGTCACACTGGGTGAAATTACGAGCATTTTCCGCAGTTGGCTGCATGTGCACTAGTCCGCGATAGCAGTTTTGCGACTTGCCTGCCGAGATCCCCTTTGAGATGATTGTCGACCGGCTGCCTGAGCCAATGTGGATCATCTTAGTCCCCGTGTCGGCCTGCTGGTAGTTATTTGTCAACGCGACCGAATAGAATTCACCGACTGAGTCCTCACCCTGCAACACGCAGGAAGGATATTTCCAGGTGATCGCCGAGCCTGTTTCGACCTGCGTCCAGGAAATTTTAGATCTTGCCCCACGGCAAACACCACGCTTGGTAACAAAATTATATATTCCGCCCTTGCCGTTTTCGTCGCCCGGATACCAGTTCTGAACGGTCGAATATTTGATTTCCGCGTCCCGCATCGCAACAAGCTCGACAACTGCTGCATGGAGCTGGTTTTCATCACGTTGCGGTGCCGTACAACCCTCGAGGTAGCTGACATACGACTCATCCTCAGCGATGATGAGCGTGCGTTCAAACTGTCCGGTGTTCTGCTCATTTATTCTGAAATAGGTAGACAATTCCATCGGGCAGCGCACCCCTTTCGGAATATAAACAAAGGAGCCATCGGTAAAGACAGCGGAATTCAAGGCAGCAAAATAATTGTCACCGACCGGAATGACCGAACCCATATATTTTTTCACCAGCTCGGGGTGGTCTCTAATGGCCTCTGATATCGGACAGAAAATAACACCTGCTTTACTGAGCTCTTCGCGAAACGTTGTCGCGACAGACACCGAGTCGAAAACCGCATCAACCGCGACATTAGCCAAGCGCTTTTGCTCGTTAAGCGGAATACCGAGCTTTTCGTAGGTGGCCAGCAGCTCAGGATCAACCTCATCGAGTGACGCCAACTTTTCAGTACTCTTTGGGGCAGCGTAATAATAGCTATCCTGATAATCAATCGGGGGAATGTCTAGCTTTGCCCAGTCCGGACTCGTCATCGTCAACCAGCGGGCATAGGCTTTTAAACGCCATTCCAGCATCCACTCAGGCTCTTCCTTTTTGGCGGAGATAAAACGGATTGTTTCCTCACTCAGCCCCTTGGGAGCCTTGTCAGATTCAATATCAGTTACAAACCCGTATTTATACTTACCGGTTACCTCTTGGACCTGTTCAATTGTCTGGGTGGTTGCGGCCATGCGGCTTGTCCTCTCTGTCGACTCGTGATAACGGGGAATGTAGTGGCGGGTCCATGTAATCACCGTCAAGAACGATTGGGAACAGCTGCGTCGGGTCAATTAGATCAGCCAGACTCATCTGTTCCAACGCCGAGCGGACGTGTGCATTAACCTTGTTCCAAGTACCACTCATAAAACAGCAGTTTGCGACGGCGCAAGGATCCTGCGCTCCATCGACACAATCATTCACGGCAATCGGGCCCTCAATACTCTCGATGATCCGAACCAGCGAGACATCTTCCGCTGGTAATGCCAACCGGTATCCGCCATTTGCACCCCGCTGGGTATCCACAAGAGCGGCCCCCAACAACAGCTTGGCAACCTTGGCAACCGTTGGCTGGTTGATTCCGGTCAGCTCGGCAAGCGAAGCAGTGGCAACAAATTTGCCACGCCGGTGAGCCAAAGCCCCCAACACAACAATGCCGTAATCTGTCATCCTATTAAGCCGAAGCATTGGTCCTAGCCCTGCCTTCCGCACGCCTTTGGCACTACAAACAACACTTGTAAAAACCCAAGTAAAAACTTCAATTGCGAATGATTATCATAATCAAGACTATTTTGGTCTAGATTGGTTGTTATATAAGACGATATAGCAAAATTGACAAGTCTGTTAACTATGCCAAAGTGCTCCAGCCAATGGCGTTTATCACGTGGTTGATGATTCCTGTTTCTATTGGAAAAAGGCAAAAAAAGCGAGCAAAACATGAAGATATCAGACGACAGCTTGGATGGTAGATTGATAGCATGTCTGTCCGCTGATCACCCCTAAAGTGTTTGCAAAACCTATTTTAAATGTCTGGGAATTGCCTTTACTGTAGTGGTAATGATGTCCCACGCCGTTGCCTATGACTTTATTCAGGTCCTCCTTCAACCGCTGTGCTTGACGACCGTGAGCCGGCGCACCGCACGCCTTTCCTACGGGCTCTCGCCAAGAAAACAAGCTCGGGTATCAGAAGCGAAGCAAGCACTCTGCGATAGGTTTAGTTGTACGATCCGGGACGCAGCATGTAGCTATCGCCCTCAATACCATCAAACATCTCTTCGACATCAGGGTGTTCAACCGGCCCATTGTCACCGTCAAGAACAAGGTTCTGCTGGCTGACATAGGCGGTGTAATAGCTTTCAGAGTTTTCTGCCAACAGATGGTAGAAAGGTTGTGCCTTGTTGGGCCGCACCTCTGCAGGAATGGATTCGTACCATTCGTCAGTGTTGTCAAATTCCGGATCAACATCGACAACAACACCACGGAACGGATATAACCGGTGGCGAACGATAGCCCCGATGCCAAATTTCACATCGTCGATTTTTTGATTTTTATCGGACATATTTTCCTGAGCGCCAAGAGCGCCGGCCGGTCCTGGCGGTCACTCATCTATCATGGGATTAGAAACGGTCTTTGACCTTAAGCACCTGCTTGCCACGATACATACCAGTTTTTAGATCGATATGGTGTGGCCGGTGCAATTCACCAGTAGTTTTATCTTCAACATAGGCGTCGCCAGAAATGGCGTCATGTGCGCGGCGCATGTTACGCTTAGATTTAGTAATTTTGGACTTTGGAACAGCCATTTCTTTGCTCTTTCATTCTTCGGGAATTCGGATATCAACGATGTTATCCGGTGTCACCCATTACACCACCGTTCGGAATGTTCAGTCCTAGTAGGACAAGCAAACCCATCTGTCAACCGAATCTCTGTAGCTGCAGAGCCGGCAAATTGCATAAAGCAAAGATGGGACAGCAAAATCACTTGCAGGTTTTTCCTTCACATCCTATCGCTAATTAAATTTGCATGAAATAGCCGCTGAAACCGGTATCGCTTCATTTTTTACTTAATTAAGTTACTCCTTCTGTTCCAGCTGCTTTCTAGGCTTTCCCATATCAGTTGCGTTAATATAGTTCTTTTCATTGTCAAGGTTCAGGCTCGCGCCTAGCCTAACAAGCTGGTATAGATGACTAACGCCCGAACAGGGCATTTGCGAATGGTAAATCAAAACTTTGGCAGATTTGGGTATGAAAACAGAACGGGCACCTTGGCAAAGGCTGGGCTTCAAGCTGAAGCTAGGTTTACGCGCCCGTGATGAGGCTGACTGGCTGCCATACGGTGATCTGTTTAACGATCACTTAGCACGGGACAGACAACGCGCCTACAAAGCACAGCTGCTGACTGACAAACATGATGAGGTTTTTGCCGCCTTGCCGGGTACGGAGGCGGCTGGGCGTGAAGTTTTAGAGATGGTGCAGTCGCATCTGGCACAATTTCATGACATAAAATCGGCAGACCCTCACCAAAACGATCATCTGCACCCGCTGGATATGGCCGCACGGCTGTTACCAGAGGATCTGTTGCTCCTTGAACCTCGACGAAGGGGCCGTGGCGGTGCCGATGGTGATTTCAACTGGTATCTAGTAGCCGCTTCGCTGTGTTTTCCGGCCCATTGGATTCTTGCCGAAAAGATGAACAGAGCCCTAGCCGCTATTCATGCCCCAGTTCCTGATTATCGAGAACGGCTGGAAACACCAATGGACCGGTTTTTCACAAATATGAAGATTGGCCCCATCAGCGGCCGAATGAATTGGTCGTTACAATTAGGTGATGAGCTGTTTTCACCTCAGCGATCCACACGCAAAGCAGCTTTAGCTGATCTTGCGAATGAGAACATTTGCCTCCGGGTGGAAAACCAGACATTGCGCAAATTGCCTAAGACCGGTCTTGTACTGTTCACCATCAGAACACATTTGGTGCCGGTGATTAGATGGCAGTCGACTCCGGGAGCCATTGCCGAGCTGATAGAAATGCTAGATCAGATGTCGAAGGAGTTGCAGGATTACAAGGGCGCGCATCTCTACCGTGACGCCTTAAAACAATCGCTGGTTGCCACTTAGCCTGCCCTACTGCGCCAGATCGACCTTGACTGCATGGCCTGTTGTGGAATCGAACGCCACAATCTCACCACTGGCTACGCCGATCCCGGTGATGGCGCTTATGGTCACATAATGTGTCACCATCAGAGTCAACCCGCCATCATCAGGCAGCTCAGATATTGCAGCCCTTAGTGCAGTTAATGTGGCATCCCGCGGCACAATTTCCTGATAAAAGGAGTTTAGACCCGGTAGATCAAGAACTGGTCCAATATTTAGCAGGCGAGCGGTCTCGCGACACCGACACCATTGGCTTGAATAAACGCGCTCAAAGATAAGACCACGCTGGCGAAAAAGCTCACCAAGTTGCACTGACTGCCGCCTGCCAACCGTGTCCAAATTGCGTTGGGTAGAACAATCGGCAAGGGTGAAATGCGCCGGATCACCATTCCCCGGTGCCAGCGCATGCCGCAAAAACAGAATCTTGCCGAAAGGGGATTCAGCGTAGGTCGACAGCGCGATTACATTATGGCCAGCCAACGCCGGCAAAGCCAGCAGGAACAACCCAGCAACTAACCCCAAAATCCACCGGCAGATTCCTGTTAGGTGGTTTGACAACATCTTCATCCTCCAATAAAATTGACAAAGATCGCGAACGTGCCCATTGCACCAATGATTGCAATCCACAGTCTTTTCGTAACCAATATCAGCACCATACCGACGGTAAAGCCAAGCAACCTGTGGTCAAGCTGCGTCGTCCCCAAAACGCCACCTGGAAACACCAATATCAACATCATAACACCTGCAACCATCGAATATGCGACTGCATTGATCCATTTTATCAACGGTCCATCAGACGTGATGCGCTCTGCTAGCAAAACTCCCAAGAAACGCCAGATGAAGGTGCCTAGAAAAGCTAGTGCTACCGCTGCCCAACCCTCGGTCAAGCTATAGAATGTCATTGGAGTGTCTCCGTTGGTGATAGGTGAATAACCACATCGCCATAGAGCCACCAATCAGACCCGCGGCAAGAACTGACCAACTGCCGAGAAAAAGATAGAAAACCGGACATAAGCTTCCGCCAATAACGACAGCAAGACGACTTATTGTCTGGCGAGAATTAATCACCAACATAAGGATATAAATCGGCGTGATGAAAATAATGATCCGTAGAAATTCTGGCGGAATCAGATTATCGAAGAAGAATCCGGCTACCGTCCCGATCATGCCAAAGACAAAAATCATCAGCGAGAAACCGGTGTAATAGTGCACTAATTGGTCCGGGTTATAACGCGTTTGCATGAACCCGATTTGCGCCCAGCTGGTAATTGCTAGAAAATGCATCATCCATACCCGCCGCCAAAGTGGCAGTTTGTGGTCGCGAAGATGAAGAATGTCAGCGCCTGAAATCACCATCAGCATCATCCGCATGTTGGCAAGCGCGACCGTCACAAATATCAGCATCAGTGATGCACCGGTGGCGTAAAGACTGGCAAAGGCAACTTGGCCCGGCAGCCCCCAGACAGAGGCGGTGGTTGCAACGATCATCCAGAAGTCGAAACCAGCTTCCTTAGCGATAACTGCAAAACCTGTCATGGTACTGCCAAGGGCAAAACCAGGAATGTTGATTGCATCTAAAACACCGCAACGGATCAACTGGCCCTTTGCCATTGATGTATCATGCATAAAAACTCGCCTCCAACAGTGGTATCAGCCACCGAGAAAGAGACGGCCGACATCAGGGTTATCGAGCAATCTGTCACCTGCATCAGCGATTGCTGTCTCTCCCGACACTAAAACATAGCCAATGTCGGCGAACGCCAGACCTTTTTTTGCGTTTTGTTCCACCATAATGATGGTTTTGCCATCTTTGCGTTGTAAATCGTCCAGAATTTCAAAGACCATGTCGATAAAACGAGGCTCGAGACCGATTGAAGGCTCGTCGACAAGCAAAACTTGTGGCTGCATGACAAGTGCGCGCGAGATTTCTAGTAGCCGACGTTCTCCTCCCGAGAGAACACCAGCAGGCTTGTTACGCCGATCCGCAAGGCGACTGTATTTATCAAAAACCATTTCAGCAGCTGCCTTGGCCTCGGTGGGCTTCTCTTTCAGAAAACCACCCATCAAAAGGTTTTCTTCAACCGTCATTTGGGGAAACACCGATTTGTCCTGCAGAATATAAGCTATCCCTGCATCCGACAACTTTTGCGATGGCGTCAAGCGGGTGACATCTTTGCCATCAACCGTGATTGAGCCGGAAAAGATATTAGTAAAGCCAAAAATAGAATGGAGGACGGTCGATTTACCAGCCCCGTTTGGCCCGATAAGACAAAGAGACTGCCCTTGTCCAATCCGAAGGCTGTAATCGTGGAGGATTTCCATTTTGCCATAACCTGCGCAAAGATTATCAATGCTCAAAAACAGTTCACCCTCAACTAGGGCTTGAAGCTCACCCTCCGAAGGCGCAGAGGCGGCAATTGACGCCGCCTCCTTGGCAACTTGGTCAACTGACATGACAACGTCTACACCACCTAATCCATAGCCGCTAACATTTTTGTTGTTAGCTTTACTATTGGATTTCTTGGGCGCTTGACTATTTAGCGGGTTCCTCTTTGCAGATTTCTTTTGACCAGTTTTCTTTCCCGCGGGACTCTTTCTAATAATTTTCTTTTTTATACGTTCGGCCATCAGTGACCTCCCAGATATGCATCAATCACGCGTTGATCATTCTGCAGGTCGGTTGGCTTTCCATTTGCCAGCATGTAGCCGTTCGAGAGGCAGTATATATGGGAAGCCAAGTTCATGATAACCCGCATATTATGCTCAATGACGCATAGGGTGATACCCAGGTCCTCATTAGCTCGACGTAGTCGGTCAATCAAACCGTTGATCAGCGTCGGATTAATACCAGCCGTTGGCTCGTCAAGCAGCAAAGCTTTAGGTTCGTTCATTAAAGCCATTGCCAATTCGAGCAGCTTCTGCTGACCGAAAGACAAATCACCAGAAATCAAGTTTCGCTTGGAGTAAAGCCCCACAAATTCAAGCAGGTGTTCAGCCCTATCCCTAATCTCACCCCTGCGACTAGCAAAGATGGACGACTTGGAGTCTAGGCGATGTGAAATGGAAATCTGCATGTTATCGACGCAATCCATCTTTGGATATATTCGCGTCTGCTGAAACGTTCTCAACATACCGAGACGTGCGATTTCGCCAACGCGCAATTTTGAAATCTCTTGACCCTCAAATTTAATTGAGCCGTTGTCGATGGGATGGTATCCGACGATAGAATTAAACAAAGTGGTTTTGCCGCACCCGTTTGGACCAATAATTCCTGTTATCGAACCACTTTCAACCTGCATGTCGATGTCGACATTTGCATTGACACCACCAAAGGATTTAGACACGTTGTTGACGGTTATTATCGCATTAGTCATCGAGCATCATCTCCCCGCTGTGAGTCCACTAGTGTGGTGGATGTATCAATTACTATTCCAAAGCGTTCGGGAAATTTAACCTGCAACCAACCCATTATTCCTTGCTGAAAATAAACTATGTTGACGATAAGTATGATACCAAGAACGATCCATTGAAATCCTAACAGTAGCGTCCATGCAGCGTCCTTTATGATATGGAAAATAATTGCGCCAAGAACTGGTCCCCACAGAGTACCCTTGCCACCTAAGAGAGCCGCGGCAACCATAAAAATACCAAAAGTTGGGATAGGGTAAGCAACTTCCTTATCGATAAAACCAATCATATTACCTACAACAGCCCCTGTGCATCCCATGAAAAATGCGGCAATGCCCCAGGATATTCGTTTGTACGACAAAGTTTGAATGCCCATTGCCTCGGCTTTATCTTCATCATCTCGAATTGCGTTAGCTGCTAACCCGAATTGGGTGGAAAACAACCATCTTAATAGGATATGAGACGCAATCGCTAAGAGGAAGCAGATTGAATAAAAAAAGGTTGATCTAAATTCAATGTCACCTGGGAACAAGGGCATCAAAATGCCCGACGGTCCACCCACGTAATCAATAGTTATTGTAATTTCGGCTGCGGCTATGGCTAGACCCAGGGAACCTATTGCAAAATAAGGGCCGCGTAATCCGAACATGAATGAGCTAAAAAGTATCGAAATGACGAGACCCACTATACCCGCGGCTAAAATTCCCAGAAACAAACCGATAAAATACTCAGCATCAGTGAATTCGGGTTTAATGGATCCCATGGCAGATGTGTACTCACCCACGCCACCCTCATAAAAGAAGGAAACTTGGACAATCGCAGAAACATACATCCCTATTCCAAAAAACGTAATATTTCCAAGGGAGTTGTATCCCATTTGCCCGCCGAGAGCGTCCCACGTCGAGGCCATAATCACCATCACCCAAAGAAAAGCGATTGATAATGTGTAGGCTGGGAAAAATATCGGGCCCAATATTCCAATCACAGCTAAGGTCGCATAAATAGGAAGATTGATGTTAGTGGTCATCTGACTGCCTGCCTATTCCGACTCATCGTAATTTGCCGCCAAAGAAGAACGGTGATTAAAACCGCAACTGGCGCTGCATATTCCAGCGCTGACTCGAAGAAACCGCAATATTTGGTAAATAAACCTATTCCAAAAGCAGATATTATCACAGCCGGTAAGTTACCCAAACCTGCTGCGGTAACGATTGCAAAAGAGCCCATTGAATAGGTAATTCCATAAAAAGGCTGGATAACAAAAATTATAGAAACAAGGACCCCTGCTGCCCCGCATAGAGCTGAATTAAACGCAAAAGTGAATGCATAAACCCTATCGATGTTAATGCCAAGCACTCGGGCTGCTCTAGGATCTTGAGCGGTAGCCCGAATTGCCTGTCCAGTTCGAGATTTTTTCATAAATAACACAACTGCGATTGCAATAATGGCTGCCAGCCCGAGTGCGATTAGCTTTGAGGAAGGTATGGTCACCATGTTGTCAAAAGCATCAAAAACGGGCAGTTGCATGTCGACTGTCTGAACCTCAGGACCAAAAATTCGGTTAATGACCTGTTGCATAAGCAACGATAATCCGAACGTAGCAAGCAAGGAAACGAACATGTCTTGATCTAGGATCCTCCTAATAACCAATAAATAAACGAGCCACCCGTAAAAAAACATGCTGACCAGCACGATTGGCAGAATTAACGGAAGGGGTAATCCTAAACTATTTAACCAGAAGGCCATATAGCCGCCCGCAATAACAAAATCTCCTTGCGCGAGATTTTTGATGTTCATCACGCCCCAGACCAAGGCAAGTCCATAGGCACTTAGCGCGAATATGGCGCCAACAAATATTCCCTCTAGAATGAGCTGGATATTTATTACTGGAGCCCAGACAAAAAGGAGTTGTAATTCATCCCACATATCAGCACCTAGCAAAGTTTTTTTTGAGAAAAAATAAAGAAAAGGGGAAGCCCAGCGCTTCCCCATGTGAGGTTGGAAATCATTAGTTCAATAGTTGACTTTCCGAGGGAAAATCATGTCATCAAAACCTTCGATGAGTTTGTAGGAACCGTCAGATTGAATTTGTCTCATAAACATTGGTTTTGCTATATTATTGCCTTCCGCGGAGAACTTGATATCACCATAAAATGTTTCCATTTCTACAGCTGAAATTGCATCCCTAACAGTGTCTTTGTCGAAACTATTTGCAGCCTCAAAAGCCTCTTTCCAGACTAACACTGCTGCTGATGCCTGAGCCGCCTGATACGGCACAGATGTGGGATAAAATTCGCCATATTCGGCTTTAAATCCTGCGTTCCACTCAGCAGCTGTCCCAAAGTATTTATCCGACTTGGAGATATTCTCTACCCACTGCGTTGGACACATAAAGCCAGTCGCAGTTTTTGGAAATTTTTCTTGAACCTTGGCAGCCTCGCAGTGTGTCAGTGCAATAATTGGCACGTTAATTTTCATCTCATCGATTTGACGCGCAGCAGTTGCAGCACCTTTTGAATGGCCTGAAACAATCAACATATCAGGCTTAAGAGCTTTAACCTTGGTTAATGTTGTAGACATGTCAGAGAGGTCAGCGGGCAGTTGATCATCAGCAATTACTTGCATTTTGTATTCCGCCAACTTCTCAAGCACTCCAACCCTAATATCTGCGGTAAAAGGATCGCCCTCAAAAGCAACTGCTACTCTAAGCTTACTTGGGTCGTCTGTACTCGCTGCCGCCATCTCAATCGCCATGGGCAAATACAAATCTGTAGTAGACAAGACAGCGAACAAATATTTATAGCCTTGAGTAAATAAAGAACGCGCAGCTCCCTCCGCTTCAATCATTGGAACACCAAATTTCTCTGACACCGGAGCAATCGCTTTTGTCATGCCAGAACTGTAGGGTCCGAGCATAAATTCTACGCCGTCCTGCTGAATAAGCCGCTCAGCAAGTTGTGCAGCACGGGCCGGAGTAGACTCATCGTCGTAATATTTTACGTCCAATTTGTAGGTTTTGCCACCAACCTTTACACCACCAGCTTCGTTTATCACCTTCACAGCGAAATCGTATCCGCGCTGTGTGTGCAGACCATTTGTTGCATATTTTCCGGTGAGCGAGATTGATGAACCAAGAATAATGGTATCACCTTCAACTTTTGCCGCGGCTGTGCCGGCAAAGCCGGCCACGCTGACAGCAAGCATCGCGCCAGCCGCAACTATATAACGCTTAATTTCCATCATGTCCTCCCAGACGTTTTTCGCGCAATCAAAATCACGCGAATAATCAAGTTTAATGTTGGAGTTATTGTTTGCCTTTTTGGTACTACTTTGTCACCCCCCAAAACGCTATTAATTGTCGCAGACCATTTGTTTGTTGCACATAGCCGCTGAGGCGTGTCTGGTAAGGCGAAAAAAAACATTAAATAAAATTCCCTTTGGCTGCAAAAAACTTACAAATGAAACATTCAGAGAAAATTTCCCTGACAATCAACCCGCGGTAACCACGAGTGTCAATGCCAGATCCCAGCCATGTCAGATAAATCCTACCAATCAGTACAAAACAGATTGATCGAAACCGCGCGCCTCATTCTGATCACAATCGCATGGCTTACAGCGCTCTTCACCGTAATGTTTGGCTCTGCAGTGCGAAGTCTTACAGATGTAGGTGTTTATTGTTTTATGCTGTTTGCCATCTGTACCCTACCACGACTGCGGTCCGACAGTTTAATCATTCTTGCGGTGCTGGTAGTGCTAACATTCATGCTGCTGCCGATAAAACCAGGCTTTGAGACATTGTTTGGCGCCGTGGAACATGTCCTGATTTTTGCTGCTCTGCTACCGACAATGGCCCTAGTTAAGGCAACAGCGATGACCATGCCCTCAGTGCAAAAATCGCAAGCAAATCTCGGCGCACTGCCCTTAGAGGCATCAGCAAGCGGCTTTCAGGTCACTGGACATTTCTTTGGTGGCATAATCAACACCGGAACCTTCGCCATCCTGTCCGCCGTCTTGCCACCAAAAAGCCCTGAGCAGTCCCGGCGGGCCGCAGCAGAAGCAGCAATCAGGGGAATGGTGACGTCGGCCGCCTGGTCACCCTTTTTCGTGGGCTTTGCGGTTGGCCAAAGCTTTGTTGACCCGCATTATGCCTGGATGGCAATTGGCTTTGGTGTAATCACAGCCACTCTGTTCTCGGCAATTTCTTTGCCCGCAATCAACCGTAATTTCTCGCTGAAGCAACTCCGGCTAGGGCTACTATGTCTCCAACCTGTTGCCCCTCAACTTGCTTTCGTCTTTATCTGTGTGATTGGTGTTTCGTTGCTGTTCAAACTAACGGCACTGGCTGCGGTTGTTTCGGCAATGCCATGGCTAGTCGGATTGCACATACTGCGCAACCGCGAAAAGGCTAGACGCATCCTCAGCCAGACTAGAACGGCTCTGCACACCATCGCCGATGATGTGATCATCATCAGCGCCGCGATGATGGTCGCTTTTCTGGTCAACAGCCACAATAACATCAATGAAATAATGCAGGCAGTATATCCGGAGATATTGCCGGGCTGGATCGCGCTGATACTGACACCGCTGCTTGTCACCCTCGCCTCGATTGTCGGCGTGCACCCGGTGATCACCAGTACGGCATTGCTGACAATTTTCAGTGGAGGTGGCGCAGACGTGCATCCAGCCCTGCTGGTGCAAGCACATCTGATTGGCTGGGGAACCGGCACAATGAGTTCAGTTGCCTCCCTGTCGGTTATATCCTGTGCTGGGCTGTATAACGTGCCAACACGTAAGCTAGTGTTCGGTCAGAATTTAGTAATAGCCTTCATGTACGCCGTCGGTGGTGGACTGTTTCTCAGCTTTCTAAACCTTCTGATTTGGTAGTGAAAACAGCTTATCAGGCTACAACGGATGACGGGGTGGCTGACTTGACCGCTCGTCATTATCCTAACTTTGATCCGGGCCCGGCATATGCAACCGCTTTCCTAGCGATGCGTCATCCTGCTCCAACGTTCTTTCGGATCGAACCTAGAAAATCCTCGTTGGATGTTTTACCTCGACTTTCAACCTCCATTTCTGCAGGAAAGCTAGACATCCTCGAATAAATCTAGAAATAATGATCTGCAGAATGAATATAGGCCTTGATCTTTTGATGTAACATTTCAGTCTTCCGATATCAAAAACCGGAGGGATACCGGACGAGTTTTTGAAAATCAGAGATCGTCGCACACGGTTACTCGCTCACATTTTTCATTCCAAAAACTTCCAACAAAACTGTCAAGCAATGACAATTAGCCATTAAAGCATCACAATTTTGGTATTTGATGATTTGCAACAAGCCTCTGTAAACTTAATGCCTCTAAATAAAGACAGCCCCCGACCAATGGGCCGAGGGCTTGTTTTCTAGGCTTTACTATGCTGCGGGTTGGTGGAGCCAGACGGGATCGAACCGACGACCCCCTGCTTGCAAAGCAGGTGCTCTCCCAGCTGAGCTATGGCCCCGTTAACCAGGTCGCAACGTCGAGCAGAGTCAGCGAGCGACTAATGCACTGTGTTATGTGACAATGACGCTTTTTGGTCAAGCTTTTTTCGCATTGAAATGGCACAAATGACAGGTGATTTCATGGACCGGATTGACCGCACGACTCTCAGCGCCCTATAGAAGAATGCCCGCATTTCAAATGTTGATCTGACAATAAGGGCAGGACTATCGGAGTCCGCCTGTTTGCGCCTTGTATCACGGTTGGAAAAGTCGGGTATCATTGACGGGTATCACGCTAATCTGAATGCTGCCCGGATGGGAAATGATGTGCTTGTTCTCATGGAGATTATGCTACGCGGTCAAACAGCTCAAATGATGGCCAAAATTCGAGGCTGGCGCCACAGACACCTAGGGTTCTAGCCTGTTTTCTGTTTGCTGGTGAGAGTGACTATATCCTGCGCGTTGCCGCGCGGGATGTTGCCAATTTGGGACATGTTCACAGCGGATATCTATCGGCGCTGCCGCGCGTCCTGCGGATGGAAAGCAGATTTATCCTGCGTGAGGTATTCAATAGCTCGCTCACACCAACATTTGATTAGGCATTTTAACAAAAATTGTCGGAAATAGTGTTTGCGGACCCCAAAACTTAAAGGCCATCGATTTGCTGCAGCTTTTAGGGTATTGAGGCTGTATCATGCGAATTACTGTTGGCAAAGTTCCTGACAATGTTGATTAACAGATAAGAAAAACACGCGGTATGGTGGGAGTTTCAATCATCTCAGTGCCCACGCGTAATCTTTTCCTGTCAACGGGTAGGATTTGATCGTGGAGCAATAGCATCGTTAATCATTGACCCCAAGTTGTGAGTTAAATTTTTAGAGCTGCACCCATTTCCCGCACCGCGGCGATTTTCCGATGCAACGCCGACCAGTCATCCGACGCTGCAATCGGTTCCCAGATAGCCTCCACCTCATCTATCGTCATCGAAAGCGCTGTCTTGCCTGTAAAAAAAGCGTGGTCGGCATTGGCTGCCGGCTTAAAGCCGGACAGGCAATCGGTAAATCCAGCGACGGCATCGGCTGGATAGTTTCCGCGCCGCTGGATACCCCCCCAGAAATCATGCAGAAGCTGGTCAAATCCGGCCTGCGAAACGCGTGCCGCACTGAAAAACTGGCGACATAAATCCTGACCACACTTAATATCGCTGGCCGGCACCACCCCGAGACGTCGGGCTAGACCTTCCGCGAGGGCGGTTTCCATTTTCGGGTAGAAGTCATGCAGCTGCGCCTCAAGCGTCTCTTTGTCACAAAATGCCATGAAACAATCTGCAAGTCGACACATAGCCCACATACAGGCGTCTGCTTGCCGTCCATAAGCATAGCGGCCCGTCTGGTCAAAGTAGGCAGCTGTAAAACCGGGATCAAAATGGAACAAAAACCGCCAGGGACCATAATCAAAGCTCTCGCCAGTCACATTGAAATTGTCGGTGTTGAGAACACCATGAACAAAGCCTGCGGCAAGCCACGCTCCCGCTGTGCGGGCAACAGCGCTGGCAGCCGCCTGGAGCAGTGCCGGCGCCAGAACCTCAAGGTCATCATCCACCTGAAGCTGCTCGGCAAAATAATGACGGGCGGTATGACGGATCAGCATTTCTAGCCCCTCAAGGTCATTTAGAAAGCTTAACCTCTGGAAACTTCCAACGCGAATATGACTGTGGGAAAGGCGGACAAGCACGGCCGAGCGAGTTGGCGATGGCTCATCATTGCGTTGAAGCGCTTCACCAGTTTCAATCACAGACAAGGTTTTGGACGTATTGACACCGAGCGCCTCAAGCATCTCGGTTGCCAGAATTTCTCGTACCGCACCTTTGAGCGTCAACCGGCCATCCGCCGTTCGGGAAAAAGGCGTCTGGCCAGAACCCTTTGTCCCCAGATCAAGAATACGGCCATCACCGCTACGCATCTGAGCAAAGAGAAATCCCCGACCATCTCCAAGCTCTGGATTGTAATGGCCGAATTGGTGACCGTGATAGCAGAGAGCCAGCGGAGTTTCGATATTATCAGGCAACGCGATAAATTTACCGAAATGCTCAATCCAGGCCTCATCATCAAGCCCATCAAGACCAACACTAGCTGCAACGCGATCATTGCGAAAGCGCAACGAATGATCGGGAAAAGCAGCAGCCTTAACACGCCGGTAGAAACGCTGGTCGAGCATCAGATGGACCGGTGAGGCCTTATAGGAAACTGATCTGTTCGGCATACAAATTCCTCTGGTGCAAACACAACATCGCAATGCCGCGCATGGGCAAGACAACCCTATCGTGCTGAAGGAAACAAGTCTTAATATTAGGGGTGCGCAGCAATGACGCTCATCGCGCCAAACGGAGAGAGACAATGCTCAATCTGACGCATGCGCTGGCATCTATTGAGAAATCTAGCGGACTGTCAAACGCATGTTATGTTCACGCGGCAATGTTCCAACATGAAAAGAATACCTTGTTTCGTGACAAGTGGACCGCTTTAGGTTTTGGCAAGGACATCAGCGAGCAAGGTATAGTCAAGCCAATCACATTTTTGGGCATTCCGATGATCATGGCACGCGATTGGGCCCTTGAAATAAATGTGTTTCAGAATGTGTGCCGCCACCGGGGTATCATTCTTGTCGAGAAGTCACAAAGGCTGCGAGGGTCGATTACCTGCCCTTATCACGCCTGGATTCATGACCTTAATGGCAATTTGCGCAAGACGCCAAATATCGGTGGACCCAACATTAACACAGTGGACTCCGTCCAACATTGCGAATCTTTACTCATCGGCATGCGTTCGCATGTTTGGAATGAAATGTTCTTCGTCAGTATTAGTGAGGCTGCACCGGCGTTTGAGCTATATGCAGCGCAGCTAATGACGTGGTGACGAGAATCTGACCAGCTACTCTATCATGGCGGTACCAATACTTCACTTTTCCTGCGGCTAGAATGTAATTGGAAATTAGTGGTCAAAAACTGCTGCGAGGCGTATCGTCTGCCCTTCATCCATCCATCGCGTAACACTTATTCACGGCTAGAGGATCATTACAACATTCTAGATATTGCCGGCTTTGCCGGACAGGGAACAACTGTCTATCAACCCCAGATTAATTTAGATGGCCGCTGCTTTCCCCGCTTTTCAAACCTCTCAGAAATTTGGGGCAAAGGGGCCGAATATATAGCGCTGTTTGCAAATGTTCTGCTTGGTGTGCTTAGTGACCATTATTTCAACATTATCCTGACACCCGATGACACCGGCAGAACAAATGAACAGATCGAGATTTACTATGCCGACGAGGCCGCACCTGGTGAAGATTAGGCTGCTTTGCGCGCCATCAATACCGAAATGTGGAAAACGGTCTTTTCTGAAGATGTTCAGGTCGTTGATAGCTTGCAGAAAGGACGCAGCGCTCCTGGATATAATGGTGGAAAATTCTCCGCTGTGTTGGATGGGGCAACGCATCTTTTCACAAATGGGTGGCCAAAGGGCTTGGTAAGCGTGGAGTAAAGCCTCAGACCTCGTAGATCCTATCGAGTTCGCCGCTGACTACATATTCGACGATGAATTCACCGAGACGCTCAATCTCGTTTAAAAAGCGTGTTCCTGCAACGGCCTTAACGCCCCCAAATTCATTGTTATGCGTGCGAGCAATCGATAGATCGGAGATCGGCGGGGCCATAATTGCATTCACCTCCTGCAACGCTTCAGATAGCTGACCAAAATTACGTTGTGCCGGCGAGGTGCGGTTTGGTACGACAATCACATGAGGCTTTATGGTGTCGAAATCCTCTTTACGCTCGTCAATTTCTTTAATGAAATCAATAGTTGGTCGTAAATCCGTCCAAGACATCGATGTTGGAACCAGCAATGTGTTGCATAACATCGCCATCTGCCAGATGTTGCCGAGTTTACCGGCACCTGTGTCGATGATGGTGATAGCCTGATCCTGCGCCAGCATCCGGCGCAAAACTCCATCGAGTGTTGTCATATTCACGCCATCATAACGGTCGCCAACAGGCATATGCTTAATATCACCTGATTTACTGAGCGGTGACATCATCTCGAACGAACTACCCTGTGGGTCGGTGTCGAGCAGCATAATTGACCGTCGCCGAAAACGTTTTCGCAGATAGTCCGTGAGGTAAACCGCAAGCGTGCTTTTCCCAACACCACCCTTGATGTTGCCTATGAATATTGCCTTTCCAGCCTCACTCGCCATTCCAAACTACTCCCTCTCAAACGAGACACTAGAAATAGGCTAACCACGATCTTAGGAAATTGATATAGAATATTTACCACTTTTGCAAAGAAAACAATTCATCAGCGCTTCATGTTAGATTGCTAATTCAACAAAATGATGCAAAACATGGTTTGGGAATGAACCTTTTATGTGACTAACACGCCATTATCCTGTGATCGCACTTCGAGTAAGAAAGCAGTCTCCCAATCGTAATACACTTTACGGCGGTTAAACACTATTTGCCTTTCTCATGCAGCAAAATTTGATAAATGCTCTATTGCACTCCGGCTTCACGGCAAACGACTCACCGAATGTCAGCCAGTGATTAAATCGGCCAAAAAGTGTCGTGAAACCAGTCAGATATCACATTTTTTGCTGGGCCTTGTTGTAGAGGTTTCTTGTCTCAGTAACGTAGACATCCTTAGAGATCACACCATCGAGATATAGCTGCCGCGTGGCTAGCATTTCCTGTTCGATAGCAGCTAGCGCAACTTCCGGATCGGCGTCGTCAATTTGCGCTAAATTACCTGCATTTTTCACCTTGCGGCGATGGAACACAAAGCCATCGATGTTTGTTCCACTATTTTCCTCTTTCAAGGGCAATGAGGGGTCTTTGGCACCTTTATCGGCAACAACTGACGGAAGCACTTCAGTCTCTAAATTGCCTATCGCCTTAGCTGGAGAAGGCTCGGTATTCAATTCAGCTTCGTTCGCAAGCTCCTTCAGCACTGTCGGTTCACTGACCGAAGTGGCAGAGCTTTGCGAAGCCTGCCCCTGCCGGTAGGCAACAACAAACAACAACAGGATCACCGCGACACCAGCAACCGCTAATGCCTGCAATGTACCCTGCGGCCCATCAAAATGAGCCGTCAGCGATGTGGTCACATCAGTCAGAAAGGGCAAGATGCTTTCCAATATTTCCATGTTGTTTTCAAAATCCATTTATTTAAAAGTTACCTGTGTAAAATCGACGTTATTCCAACAATATAATAGCCGAAAAAAGGCATAATTCCAATTTCATAAATATTGACATAATGAAGGACGGCTTAGCCTTCGACCTGGCTTTCAAAATCATCATTTCGCCGACTACCAATGTTTAAGCAGCGGGTGTATCAGTGATTGACACGCAAGGGGTCCCAACACGGGCTACTAAATCGTTAATTTGTAGGAAATGGCTCGCACCAAGCAGAAGATCTTTTCCGGCGCTACCCTTTGCGCGGATGGCTATATAGCTACATAACCTACTTAACTATGGAAATTAATGGCCTTTCAACAATCATTTACCCACTAATGATCTTTTTTTGTCGGATTTATGGTTGGAGGTAATAGCCAAGACATTGTAACGTTTCATTTCCTAGGCTGAAGACGCGGTCGAACAGAAAGCCAGACAAACGGGAAGAAGGTCCGGATGTATTACGGTCAAGCCACATAAAAAAGGTCAAAAAATTGTTGAGATTTTGATGATGAACAAGTACCAACGAACAGTAAGTTTTAGCCGCATGGATGAGGGAAGCGCAGCGGATTATGCGCTGCTGGAGTCTCTCGAGAACGCTTATGTCTTCGGACTTCCAGACCGGTTGCTGATGGCATTAAGGGATTTGCAGCACTCGTTCCATGGCTTCCGCATTGACCGGCTGCAACATTCGCTGCAATCAGCCACGCGGGCCGAGGCAGATGGCGCTGACATAGAGATGGTCGTGGGCGCGCTGATTCATGACCTCGGCGATGATCTAGCACCTCACAACCACTCGCAGCTTGCAGCCAGTATAATCCGCCCTTACGTGCGCGCTGAAGTCACATGGGTGATCGAGCATCACGGCATTTTCCAGCTCTATTATTTCGGCGCCGCAGAGGGCGTAAATAAAAATGAACGCGACCGATTCGCTGGGCACAAATGGTTTGCAAGCTGCGACAGATTCTGTGGCCTCTGGGACCAAATGTCATTTGACCCAGATTATCCAACCAAACCGCTGAGCCATTTTGAACCAATGCTGCGCGAGGTTTTTTCGCGCCAACCTTTCGATCCGGCAGTAGTTGGCGAGCGCGAAAAGGCTCTCGACGGATGACAAAAATCAATGACAACCCGGCAAAAAGGGTAATGATCACCGGCGCTAATCGCGGCATCGGTTTAGAATTAACACGCCAGAGTGCTGCCATGGGCTATGAGGTGATCGCATGTTGTCGTACACCGATGGAAGCCACCGAGTTGATGGCACTGGCTCTCGAGAACGAGCTTGTCAGTATTTTAGGCCTTGATGTTCGGGTTGAGCGCGACATAAAACCGATTGCCGCTGGATTTGGCCGCCGACTTGACCTGCTGGTGTGCAATGCCGGAGTGCTGGGTGGGCGCGGCGGTTTGCAGGACCCCGAACAAGACAGCCACAATATTGAAGACACGCTGATGACTAATGTAGGCGGCGTATTCTTTACCGCCCGGCATTTTTTACCGCATCTTCTTGCTGGCAGCGAAGAACGCGGTGATGCCCCTGGCAGGCTGGCGATCATATCATCGCAGATGGGGAGCAGCACCCGCTGCGGCAGCAACGCCATTATGTACCGTGCTAGCAAGGCGGCAGCGACAAATCTAGCCCGTAGCCTAGCGGTTGAACTGGCAGACCATAATATTGCAGTCGGCGCCTATCATCCTGGCTGGGTGCAGACCGAAATGGGCGGAAAGGAAGCGGCCGTCACCCCTGCCGATAGCGCCGGCGGACTTTTGCGGCGCTTTGCCGCTCTTAGCATGGAGACTAGCGGAGTTTTTGAGGATTACACCGGCGTGGCGATACCTTTTTGATCCGCCGCTAGATTAAATCTGACTGATTAACCTTTTGGGAAGGCGCCGCAAATGACAGATTTTACTGATAAATCAGCCAAACCACCGATTAAAAGAACCTCAGCAGAAAGGCCCTTGACAGCCTAGTGCCGAGAACGGCATAGCCAGCGCAATGATCCAAATCGAATGATAAAACGCACCTATGAAGACCCATCGACCGACGAGTTTAGGGAAGTTTCTGCCGCCTGGGCTAATGATTATGACCGCGATCTTATCAACGGCCATGGCTACAAGGCAATCGAGGATGCGGTTGATGGCTTTGTCAAGCGAGGTCTTGCTAGGGATGCCCACATACTGGATGCTGGACGCGGCACCGGGATGGTTGGGCTGCGGCTGCGCGAGGCCCCGAGTTCGCCCACATTGACGGCGGCTTTCTCAGCACCGAGATGCGCAGGCAATGTGTCTATTACCGGCTGTTCCAGCTAGACATGACCAAAGATAACGGCATTGCGCCCGCTGAGCCCTATAAAGCGGCTATCTCGGTCGGGGTGTTCGGCTTTGGCCCACCGCATTTGCCGCATCCACACCACATAATGGGCGCTGCAAAAAAGGAAGCGCCGGTGATGATTACCGTGAATGGCTCCGACTTGACAATTCGCAACTGTTTTAACAGCTTTGCGTCCGATCTTAACAAACATGGAAACGCATGTGTAAGGAACTAGCCGATCCGGCATGTGACAAGGCATGGCATCGGTGCGGGCCTGATTGAGCTACAGCGCTGGAAAGTCGGATCCTCAGTATAATTCCAGGAATAGCCGAAGACTCAATCGCACAAAGTCAAAATGGATGGCAGAAAAAATGTTGTTACTAGCCATGTGCTTTAACTCAAGCCTGCACTGACCTTCGATGATAGCTGAGATCTCCCGTGCCAATGGGAATGCCAAAACTGAAGGTGAAGTTAATCAGCTCTCAGTGGAAAAACTCTTCCACCATGCTAAGCTTCACCGCCGTGCGCAGCACATTTGCCGTTATATTCACCGGGAATGATGTTTCCATGAATACTGTCCGCCTGGTACTAACCATCCAGGCCTAAGCCTTGGTGATGCGATAGAGATAGGTGTAACATTCATCTGACAACAGCACATATGGCTTGAGTGAGGCACCCACTTGCAGCCCTGACTAGGGAATACGGCAAGCCTTAAGCAGCGTCGCAATGAGGATGGCAACATCAGCTGCATCATCTAGCCCGATCGCGCCGAGTTAACCAAATACATCGCCCGCGTCACCATTTCCATTGGCGTTTAGTTTCGCAAGCCGATGGTCCAATAGCTAACGTGCCCAAAAAAGGTGGGGGTGCCGCTTACCAAGTTAGCACCAGCGATAGCGTTGTAAAGTGTCGTCATTACCCCTCTTTCGCGTTTTTTTGTTCACGCTTACTCCATAGCCGAGACGCTGTAATCGGCGCGAGCCAACCATTCGGATGAGACCTCGACGCCCCAGCCGGGTGCGTCCGTCACTTCGACGTACCCCGCCTCGATGGCAAATGGATCGCCTCGGAATAAAGCCTCTGTCCATGGATAGTAATCCGAGCCCTCAATGGCAAATTCAACATAAGGGCCAGCATTTGGTATTGCACGCAGAAGATGCATTGTGCAGATTGTCACCAGCGAAAGATTTGCCGAATGTGGCGTGCAGACAAACCCCCCAGCCGCGGCCATCGCCGCCACCCGTAGCGTTTGGGTCAGCCCGCCCATATACATAACGTCGGGTTGCATCACATCGGTAACGTGATTGTCAATGGCGTGCTGCCAGATGCGCAAATCGCAATCCTGCTCACCACCGGTGACATCAATCGCAAGTGCGGCTGTCACCTGCTGGGTCATTTCAGGCTGCCAATAAGGACAGGGTTCCTCATAATGGGTAACGCCATGATCCTCGAGTAGATGGCCGACCTCAATTGCCCGCGCAACGCCAAAACAACTGTTAGCATCAACCATGCGGACAACATCATCACCGAGCGCGCGGCTTACAGTTGGGATGATCTGCTCGGTCCGGCCGTTCCATTCATCACAACCGCGCCCACATTCGGCACCAACGCGGAATTTGAACGCTTCAAAACCTTTCTCATCGCGCAGGCGGCAGAGCCGTTCAGCCTCGGCATCCGGCGTGATGTCACGTTTCATCGACGAGGCGTATGCGCGCACCCACCCAGGCGAGCCACCGATTAGGCTGGCAACTGGGCGTTCGGCCAGCCTGCCGGCAAGATCCCATAGCGCGGTGTCCAGACCCGCCAGCGCCCGTCGGACGTAAGAGCCCGGGTATTTGTGCTCACGCTCATTCACTAGCGCGGCAATGTCGGAAAAATCAGCGATTGGCGCTTCAAGATCAAGCACCCTGCCAAGAACCCAGGGGGCAATCTGCCGATGAAAAACTTGCGTCGTGATATCGGCGTGATAGGTGGACATTTGCCCCATCCCGCAATGTCCACTATCAGTGGTCAGGCGGACAAACGCAATTTCTGGTGTCGTAAACGTTTCAAGTTTAGCGATTTTCAATAGGCTACCACCTCGCATCGTCGGGGGATAATTCAAGCGTGGATTTTTTTACTCAAAGTATCAAGCCCAAGCGCTAAAAAATCTGACCAAATGCTCGCTGATGTCACAAAGTAAGCATTCACAAAATTCATGATAAAAAGTAGTAAACCAGGGACCAGCCAGCATTGAACTAACAGGAAGTCAATGGCTGAAATTTTTTATCCTATTGTCATGGAATAGGCTTGCTGGTGTCACATAATTATACAATTTTGCTGCTTTTTACTCAGAAAATCGCTCCTATCTCCATATCAGAATAATTAACAAAGCGTTCATTCTTTAATTTTCATTATTAACAGCGAATTAACGACAGTGTACCGCAATCCGCGGATTAATTTTGCGTATTTTCGAAAAATATTTTGTTAAAAGGGCCGAATTAATGCATTGCGCGTGCTAATTGAATCTCATAACGTCGTGCGCTTGAAATTTTTACAAAACATAGCACCCAACTAGTTGGGGTAGGAGGAATACATGACCGAATTAAATAATCGCAGAAAATTTTTAAAGGGATCGGCCGTTGCTGGTGTAGCGGCGGTAGGTACTTTGGCGGCGCCTCACGTCCGTGCCGATGGACATGGAGTAACATTGAAACTTCAAGCCGCTTGGGGCGGCGGTATTTTCTTAGAAAATGCTAAAGCTTATGTTGATCGAGTCCACGCTATGGCGGGCAAAGACTTAAAAATTGACCTACTAGCCGTTAACGCTGTGGTGAAAACCAGTCAAATGCAAGACGCAGTTCATCGTGGGGTTCTAGATGCATGTCACTATGTTCCTGCGTATTGGTACTCCAAGTCCAAAGCGGCGTCGTTGTTTGGAACCGGCCCATGTTTTGGTTGGTCATCCCAGGAGGTGCTCGGCTGGTGCCATTACGGCGGCGGCATGGAATTGTTCAATGAATTGATGAGCTCACTAGGACTTAATGTTGTTTCGTTCTTCAATTCCGCTATGCCAGCGCAGCCGATGGGTTGGTTTAAGGAAGAAATTAAAGACGCGTCACAAATGAGCGGCTTGAAGTACCGCACGGTCGGTCTCGCAGCAGACGTTTTGATGGAAATGGGCATGTCAGTTGTACAGCTACCAGGTGGTGAGATCCAGCCAGCTATGAAGTCTGGACTTATTGATGCAGCCGAGTTTAACAATCCAACTTCAGACAAAGACTTTGGAATGCAGGACGTGTCTAAGCATTACCATCTTGGATCGTTCCACCAGTCACAGGAATTCTTTGAGATTTCATTCAACAAAAAGAAATACGAGTCTTTGCCTGCTGAACTGCAAGCGATCCTGAAGCACGCTTCCGAAGCTGAAAATTCAAATTTTTACTGGCATAATACTAAGCGCTACGCTGAAGATCTCGGCAAGCTGCAGGCGATGGGGGTTAACGTGTATCGTACACCAGATTCGGTTATGAAAGAGCAACTAAAAGCATGGGACGTCGTTGTTGACCGTATATCAGCCGAAGACCCTTTCTTTGCGAAGGTGATCGACTCACAGAAGGCTTATGCTAAGGAGGTAATGAATTACCTGAACTTGAATCAGCCAGATTACAAGATGGCATACAACCACCACTTCGGTTAAGCGTCCTTAGCTGACAGTCGGCCAGAAGGAAGCCCCCTTCTGGCCGTTTATCTTTTTAATAAATAAAGTTACTATATTTCCCGGTCTCTTTTTAAGCTGGGTAAACGCGTGACCTTTAAGCGAAGGCGTCCATGATGACACAATTTGTCTATGCTATTGAAAGCTTGAGTGTATGGGTTGGCCGCGCTTTTGGTTGGTGTATTCTTGTTCTAACATTTTCAGTCTCCTACGAAGTGTTTGTCCGCTATGCGCTTAATTCGCCAACCGTTTGGGCATTCGACATGATGATCCAAATGTACGGTGCGCTGTTCCTGATGGCGGGTCCATATGCGCTGGCGCAAGACACACATGTTCGGGGCGACGTGCTATACCGTCTATTTCCGGTGAGGTGGCAAGCTCGGATCGACTTCGTTCTTTATCTGGTTTTTTTCTTCCCCGGCATTTTGGCCCTTTTTTGGTACGGCTGGGAAATTGCCTCTGATAGCTGGCGCTACAAAGAAGTCAGTTGGAATTCGCCGGCGCGGATTCAAATTTACTTTTTTAAGACGTTAATCCCAGTTGCTGGCTTTTTATTGATTCTTCAGGGTATGGCAGAATTAGTTCGTTGTTGGCGGGCGATGAAATCTGGCGTTTGGATGGAACGTCTCAGGGATGTTAGAGAGACCGAAGATATGCTCATGGAAGAAACCAAATAAGCCGCAACTTTTTTGAGTTTTTTGGATAAAATGAAATGACCGATCCACAAATTGCCATTTTGATGCTGTGCCTGTTCATCGTGCTTGTGCTTTTGGGCTTTCCAATCGCTTTTACTTTGTTGGCAATGGGTGTGGGTTTTGGCTATTACGCCTATTACCAGGGGGGTGCAGAAACTTTTGCCGATCTGCTCAACAATAATATATTCTATCTGTTGAACCAGAACACCTATTCGGTAATGGAAAATGACACGCTAGTCGCCATTCCGCTTTTCTTGTTTATGGGATATGTCGTCGAGCGCGCTAACATCGTTAATAGGCTTTTTTACTCGCTACAAATGGCTGCTAGAAACCTACCTGGCTCGATGGCGATCGCCGCGCTATTAACGTGCGCAGTGTTCTCCACAGCGTCAGGCATCGTTGGTGCGGTGGTAACTTTGATGGGCCTATTAGCGTTCCCAGCAATGGCAAATGTTGGATACAACAAGCAATTTGCTTCCGGCGTTATTTGTGCTGGTGGTACACTCGGTATCCTGATCCCTCCATCGATCATGCTCATTGTTTATGCGGCTATCGCTGAATTGTCACCCCTGCGCCTGTATGCGGCGGCGATGTTTCCTGGCCTCCTGTTAGCTGGCCTTTACATTGTCTATGTTATCACACGTGTATTTTTCCAGCCCCATTTAGCGCCAAAGCCACGATCTGAAGATGTTCCACCAAAATCTAAGATTTATGGGGATTTGATTGTCTCCTTCTTACCTCTGACCGCACTGATCGCAATGGTTTTGGGTTCAATTCTTGGCGGACTGGCAACACCAGCCGAAGCAGCAGCAATGGGTGCACTTGGTGGCTTACTCCTTGCAATCTTATACCGCTCGTTGACCTGGACCAAAGTTAAAGAGTCCGTTTTCTTGACAGCCAAAGCAACTGCGATGGTCTGCTGGCTATTTATTGGTTCGTGGACCTTTGCCTCGGTGTTCTCATATCTGGGTGGGCATGATGTGATTGAACATTGGGTTCTAGCGCTGAACCTTGAACCTTGGCAGTTTCTTGTGATGGTTCAGCTAATCATCTTTGTTCTTGGGTGGCCACTCGAATGGTCAGAAATTCTCATTATCTTTGTGCCTATTTTCCTACCAATGTTGGATACTTTCGGCGTCAATCCTTATTTCTTTGCGATGCTTGTGGCGCTAAACCTGCAGACTTCCTTCCTAACACCTCCAATGGCAATGTCAGCTTATTATTTGAAGGGCGTTCTTAAGGGGCAGATCGAACTTGTTGACATTTTTAAGGGCATACTCCCCTATCTTGGGATCGTAATTTTCTCGATGGTTCTGCTCTATCAATTCCCGGGAATTGCACTTTGGCTGCCAGACTACCTGTTTGGAGAATACATCCAGTAATTGCCAGCTAGTGGCAGTTGCAGATACAGGATCGTGACATGAAATCTGCAAAACAGCTTGTTGATTTTATCCGTGATGGCAAGGTGACATGCCGTGAACTTGTTCATCAGTCATTTGCGCGCATTGACGAAACCGATGCAGAAATCAAGGCATGGGCATTCCTTGACAGGGACGGAGCACTCGCAAGAGCCGATGAGATGGATGCCGTCCGCGTATCTGGCAGGCCACTTGGCCAATTACATGGCATACCTATCGGGTTGAAAGACATTGTCGACACTAAGACTATGCCGACAGAATGTGGAACAGTGCTAATGTCAGGCCGGCAGCCCAAATCAGACGCAGCCCTCGTTGAACGGCTACTAAACGCTGGTGCCGTGATTATCGGCAAGACGGTGACAACTGAATTTGCTTTCATGTATCCGTCTAAAACACACAATCCACACAATTTTGCTCATAGCCCAGGCGGATCATCCGCTGGCTCGGCGGCGGCTGTGGCTGCCGGCCATGTGCCAATCACCATTGGATCTCAAACCAACGGGTCGGTTATTAGGCCAGCCGCCTTTTGTGGCACCTATGGGTTCAAGCCAACGACAGGTGTAATCTCGCGACGTGGTCTGCTTACACAGTCAGCGATATTAGATCAGGTTGGCGTTTTTGCTACCAATCTTGAAGATATAGGACTGATCTGCGATGTGATCGGCGGATATGATGCCTCCGATCCGCTGTCCTATCCAAGGCCTCGGCCCAACATGTATAATGGCGTAGTAAGTGAGCCTCCTATCGAGCCTAATTTTGTCTGGTTTGAAATGCCTTATTTTGACAAACTGCATAAGGATGCGCGCACCGGCATGCTCGAGGTTGTTACCGCACTTAGCGGTCACGTCGAAACAATCGACGCAACGGCGTCCTTTGGCGGCCTTGTCGAGGCACATCAGATTATCATGGAATATCAGATTGCGGAAAATCTGGGCTGGGCCCTCGATAAAGATCCGGCAAATGTCAGCCCCAAGATTGCCGAGTCAATCGAACGCGGCCGTAAGTTAAGCGATGCTGCCTTTGCTGAAGCTTGTAAGACTCGGACAGAGACAATTGCTTATTTCCATTCATTTTTTCACGATTTTGACGCTATTTTAACTCCATCTGCTCCCGGGTCAGCACCGCTATTTGAGGATGGTACCGGGAACCCAATTTTCTCAACAATATGGACCTTTTGTGGCCTGCCCTGTGTTACACTTCCATTATTGACCAGCGAAGCAGGATTGCCAATGGGTGTACAACTTGTTGGTGGCGCTGAAGAAGACGATAGATTATTAAGAACCGCAAACTGGATGCTCAAGCATCTGGCAGAAGAGATCGAGTAGGACAGAAACATGATTGCACCCGTGATAAAATTGTTTACCGCCGGCATTGGTACATTGCTAGTGATGATTTTTGTTTTTGGCCTTGCGGAAAGCATCAGTTCCGGATTTGCCGGATTCTGGGGCGGGTTACCGTTTTGGGTTATATCGACGATCATCATGCTGATGGCTTTATATGATTTTTACGATGAGACTATCCGAAAATAAAAAAGTAATCCTTTGTCAATGACTGACTAGCAAGCAATCCAAATGCCTTTCTCTGTCAAATCACATGGTGATTGAGTGGTTGGCGGTTAGTTAGGAGTCAATTGTTTGTGTAATTGCAATTTAAAGGTGTGTATATGTTGCGGGATCCGAAAATAATAGAGTTTCTTCAGACACGCCGCTCTGTTACTGCCAAGACAATGGCGCCCGGAAAGGTGGACCCTATGCATTTGGAGCAAATACTTGCTGCCGGCATTAGGGTTCCTGACCATGGGGCATTAAAGCCTTGGCGGCTTGTTGTGATCACCGGCGAAGCGCGACAGAGGTTGGATGAAACAGTGATCCACCCCGAATTCAAAGCAGCAAATCCAGGTGCTAGGCCAGAAGTTTCAGCTATAGAAAAAAGCCGTCTGCAACGTGCAGATGTGGTCATTGCCGTGCTGGCTTCGCCAGTCGAACACCCATCAATCAATAAATGGGAAATGTATCTCTCGGCAGGCGCTGTTTGCACAACTCTGTTGTATGCCGCACAGTCACTTGGCTATGCAGCACAGTGGCTCACCGAATGGTACGCCTATAATGACAGCATGCTAGAGATACTTGGCGGCAGGGTCGGTCACGACCGGATAGCTGGCTTCATCTACATCGGCGAGAAAATAAAACAACCAATAGAACGCACGCGCCCTGACCCTGCGGTAGTTATCTCGCGCCTCTGAGCAATTTAATCAATCCCCACGGCGTTTGATTTTTGGAGGGTCAAAGGCGGTAATCGTCACAGGTGGACCATCATAAAGCTGGACCTCGACGAGGCAACTATGCGCTGCCGGACCCTGACCCAGCTTTGATGTACCTATGTCAGGCGACAGCACATTCGGGTTGCCATGTTTGCACATGCTGTCGTGGACCGCCGGATCAACTGGATCATACCAGGAGCCCGTACTAATAATCACCACTCCCGGCATGACATGATCGGTGATCACAACGCCGCAAAGACAGGATCCGCGGTCATTGAATACACGCACGGTGTCGCCTCCCCGCAAGCCGCGTGCCGCCGCATCTTGTGGGTTGATTTCAATCGGTTCATGCCCTTTAATCTTTATGGAGCGGCTATAGGCACCATTGTCCATCTGCGAATGCAATTTGGTTCGTGGTTGGTTAGAAAGCAAATGAAGAGGATAGCATTTTTCCAATGCCCCCAACCATTCGTATGGCTCCATCCAGCTTGGATGTCCTGGGCAATCATCGTACCCGAAATCTGCAACGGTCTGCGAGAATATCTCAATCTTGCCACTTGGCGTGTCAAGCGGCGCAAGGACTGGATCATCGAAAAATTCAGACAGAAAAATCCTGTCCTTATCTAACGCCGGCGATTTGTAGTGGCCAGCACTGCAAAAACTTTCATAGTCCGGCATGTCGACATCTATCTCGGCCGCCGCAGCGCGCGACTGGTCCCAGATCCAGCGCTGCCATTCATTAGCGCTGCGACCTTCCGTGAATTGTTTCTCAATCCCGAGATGCCGGGCAATCCCAGCAAAAATAGTGTAATCATCGCGCGCCTCACCAGCCGGCTCTACCGCCTTGTCCATTGAGATTACGTAGGGATCACGCGGCGTCATGCCAATATCTCGGCGCTCCAGCATAGTCGTGCAGGGCAGAACAATATCAGCATGCCGGGCAACCGCATTCCAGCACCATTCATTGACGATCACCGTCGACGGCTTTTGCCATGCCAGCCTCATGCGGGCAAGGTTTTGATGATGGTGAAACGGATTGCCCCCGGCCCAATAGATAAGATCAATGTCGGGATATACGTATTGCTTTCCATCATAGTCGAAGGACTGGCCAGGACCAAGAAGCATGTCGCTGACCCTTGCAACAGGGATAAAATCAGACACCGCATTTCGCCCCTGAGGAAACGGCGCATAGGGCATTTTGAAGACATTGTTGCCAAGATAATTGGTGATCGTGTAGCCAAAACCGACCCCGCCACCCGGCTTGCCCATATCTCCGATCATCGCCGCCAGAGCCACCACAGCCCAGAATGGCTGCTCGCCAAACTGCTGGCGCGTCAGTGACCAGCTTACCGTCAACATGGTTCGCTCAGCTGCCATCTGCCGGCTCAGGGTGACTATCTGCTCGGTCGTCATGCCGCTGATCTCAGCAGCCCATGCTGCTGTTTTTGGCATCCCATCACTCTCACCCTGCAGATAAGCAGCAAATCTGTCAAAACCGAAAGTGTATCTGTCGAGAAAGCTCCGGTCATACAGACCCTCTACAAGCAATGTGTGACACATTGCAAGCATGACAGCAACATCGGTGTTTGGTCGCAGCTGAATCCAATCCTCGTCAATATCACTCTTCACATCTGACCGACGCGGCGACAGATTGACGAAGCGTGTTCCCATCGCAGCGGCCTCCCGCACGCCCTGTCGTTGAATATGCGCCCCGGTTCCACCATTGCTTATCTGGCTGTTGAACGCTGGCAGGCCACCAAAGGCCACCATCAGCCTGGTATTGCCACAAACAGATTGCCAACTTGTCTGGCGTGTCAGGATTTCCATCAGATTGCTGCCAAGCACATGCGGAATGATCACCTCGGCAGCGGCATAGCTGTAGGTGTTCTTCGATTTCGTGTAGCCACCAAGACAGTTTAGGAACCTATGCACCTGACTTTGTGCGTGATGGAAGCGGCCAGCGCTAGCCCAACCATAGGAGCCCGCATAGATTGCCTTATTGCCATGCGTTGTCCTAACTCGATCAAGCTCTGCAGCGACAAGCCTTTCAACCTCGTCCCAGCCAATTTCAACAAAGGGATCGCTGCCCCGCTTTTCAGGCGCGCTTCCCGGGCCACCATTCAACCAGCTCTCGCGCACGGCCGGCGCCTTTATGCGCATCGGATCATCGAGAAGGTCGATGATCGAGGGGCCGATAGGTGATGGATCGGGGTCCTCGGCAAATGGCTTCATTTCAGTGATCCTGCCATTCTTCACCGCAAATTCGTAAACGCCCCAATGTGCACTGGTAAGTCCCACAATAAGCCTCTCAAATTTTGTTCAATATCTAGTGAAACAATGTGTCAGGTAACGATGTTTGTCCAGCAATCTTCATTCTTCCGCAACCCGCAACGATTTCAAAAGTCACCATCTAGCCGGGCGGTTTTGGCAAGCCGCTTGTCCTGGTCATAGAAGGGCAACGCGACAATCCGGCAATCATGCAGTACCCCATCGCCAGATCTGATCCGGAGGCATCTTTCTTCCCAAGCGTCGGCCACGGCAAAGCGGACATAGCCGATACCAGCATCAAATTTGGGCGAATGCGCGCCAGTAGTGACGATGCCAACCGCATCATCACCGTCAAGCACAAGGCTACCACCAGCGGGCACATGCTCTGCACACAACAGACCAAAAATCCGATTTTCCCGGCGTTCCGCGATGATCGCCTCACGGCCAATAAAGCTGCTGTTCCCAGCATCAACGAAGCGTGAAAGCCCAGCTTCAGCTGGCATCATTGAGCTGTTGAAATCACTGCCACTATCCAGAATTCCAGCCTCAATCCGGCGAATGTTTAGTGACTGCATACTGCCGAACATCAGCCCATGCGGCGCACCGCACTTCATGAGCCAGTCCCACAAACGCGGGCAATCGGTTGCTGCACCAAGAGTATAGATTTCATAACCCAGCTCACCGGACCAGCCGGTTCGAGAAACGAAAACCCGCTGGCCACCTAGCGTATGAAATCCGGCATGAAAGAAACCCATCGCCCGGTCAATCGCCCCCTCAGACGCGGCATTCATGACAACCAGCGATTTTGGCCCTTGCAATTGTAGCACGCGCGCTTTTGGATCACTAACCGTTACATCGTAGCCATAACGATGCGCCAAAAGCCAACTGTCAAGTTCACCATCCGGCTGGACAAACCAGAAGCGATCATCGGTGAGCCGAAACAGAATCCCGTCCATGAATAAGCCGCCCGCGTGCGTGCAGGCGAGAACATAACGGCCACGGCCGATACCAATCTCTGCCACTCGCCGGGTGAAGATCCGATCAAGAAATGGCACCGCCTGCGGACCAGATATCTCAACCGGGCGCTCCGGCACGTCATAGAGAACCGCCGCCCGGCGCAGCGCCCAATAAGTCGCTGCAATGTCCTCACCATTATAATGGGCGAAGAAGCGGCCGGCCGCCAACCGAAGAACTGTTTTTGGGTTGGCATAGCAGTAGTGAAAAGGTGACAGCGAATTGCTACCGGCATAAACCGGGTAGATCCTAGCGGGGTCAAGAGTTGGCAAACGTGTCAAGGCAACGACCATCTAGGCTTTATTACAGTCATTGAAACCGGAGATCTTTTTGCTGTTAGGATCACCTAGATAGTCATGATAGCCTGGCTTGCCGGATGGCTGTGGCCCTGGCTCGCCCTTATGCCCACCACCACTGCAAACGCCAATTTCATTAAATTGATCAACAATGGCCCGGCGCAGCGCAGCAAAGGCGATAATCACAACACTACCATAATGCGACGGCTGCTGGTCAACGGGCCTCGTGACATAGAATCCTATCACATCAAGCGCTGCCTGCGGGGCGTAGTCCACATTATAGGGTTTTTTTACAACGCGGATGAGATCCAACGGTTGGAGAATAGCGTCATAGAACAGAGTCGCTTTTGCTTGATCAGTGGTCTCAATCCTTGCATAGCCAATCATCTATTTGCCTTTCTGCGTCACGCCCCTTGATTATCGCTGGCTAGTCTCATAATTCGGGTTCTGCCAGACAGCAACATCAAGCGGCGACAGTGGCGGTACGCCCAGAATGGCATCACTTAGCTTTTCGGCGATCATAAGGGTCGGGCTGTTAGTGTTACCATTGGTTGCGGCCGGCATGATAGAGGCGTCGACAACGCGCAGCGCGGCAATGCCATGCACCCTGCCCTGTGGATCGACGACTGCCCCCGTGTCCGTGCTGGCACCCATCCGCGCAGTGCCAGACAAATG
Source organism: uncultured SAR116 cluster alpha proteobacterium (assembly GCA_902578815.1). GTDB lineage: Bacteria > Pseudomonadota > Alphaproteobacteria > Puniceispirillales > Puniceispirillaceae > MED-G116. The sequence goes on from CACHEI010000009.1 coordinate 42,725, forward strand.
CCATTGTGTTGCCAGATGGCTGTTGAGACAAAGGTCCAGATCGGCATCTGCCTGCACTGCAGCACCAGGGAAAATCTCCGCTCCGCAAAGGCCGGCAAAGGCCGGCTGATCAACTAGTTCACGGACAATGCGAATTCCCGTCCGCAGCAAATCACGGTCACGCGGATCCTTTAAATAATTTACCAGAATGCGCGGCGGTGATTTTGGATCAGAATCGCGCAAGGTGATCTCACCGCGGCTGTGCGCGCGCATCAGACCGACATGGATTTGAAAGGCATGTTCGGGTAATGGATCCCAGCTTTGATCATCAACGGCTACCGGTGAAATTGTAAGTTGAATATCCGGATACTCAACTCCAGCGGCTGAACGGAGACAAGCAACCATTTCAAACTGGTTTGACGCGCAGACGCCGGTCCTGTTGATCAGCCACTGCATGCCAGCAATTGCTCGACCAAGCAGTCGGGTCTTTGGCCAAATCGAGACTGGCTGTAGACATTTATATTTCAATACAAAATCAGGATGATCATTGAGATTCTGGCCAACGCCGGGCAGGTCAGCCTTGACGTCAATGCCGTGTGAGCACAGATGCGCTGCTGGCCCAACGCCGGAGAGCATCAACAAATGCGGGGTGCCAATCGCCCCCGCACTCAACACCACTTCGCGCCGAGCCATGGCGGTGACACGGGCGCCAGCCGAATTAAAAAAAACAATACCTGTTGCGACCTGGTCCTCAATGGCAATTGCCGTGACAAGCGCCCTGGTGATAACCGTCAAATTGCTGCGGCCGCGTGCTGGTGCTAGAAAGGCGGTTGCCGAGCTACTGCGCTCGCCATTGTGAATGCTGCTGTCAAGCATAGCAAAACCTTCCTGACGATAGCCACAAATATCCTCACTCTCAGGATAGCCTGCTTGTTTACCAGCTAGCAAGAAGGCGTCATAGATCGGGTTGTTCGGCTCCGGGCGGTGAACCTTCAGCGGTCCGTCAACCCCGCGATAGTCACAACCACCGCCAGCATAGCATTCCATCCGTTTGAAATAGGGAAGAACATCGGCATAGCCCCAGCCCTCGCATCCCGCCTGCCGCCAGCTCTCAAAATCGAGCGCATGTCCGCGAATAAAAACCATTCCGTTGATGGACGAGGAGCCACCGAGCGTCCTGCCGCGATCATGCCGCATTGACCGGCCACCCAATGCAGGCTCAGGCTCGCCCTTGAATGCCCAGTTGTGGCGTGTGCTTTTCAGGTTGGCTAGGACAGCAGCTGGTATTTTCAGCGACCATGCGCCATCTTTTTGCCCGGCCTCAATTAGCAGGACAGAGTGACTGCCATCCGCGCTCAGACGATTTGCGAGAACGCAGCCGGCAGATCCTGCACCAACTATGATATAGTCATATTCCATGCTGGTCTCATCTCGAAACTTGTGTTGCAGAATTTTGAACAAATTTATTTCCGAGCGCCCCTGCGATCTTTATTACAGATTTGCTGACCGATTGACAAGAAACTTACCAATAGTTAGGGAATTGAACCGAAGCGGCCAACGCTGATGTAGGATTGACATGACAGACGTATCTAAAAGCAACGATCTACTTGCACGTTTTGCCTGTCTTTTTGCCGGTGCACTTTGGGGTCTTTTCTGGATACCTCTGCGAGCCATAGCGGAAACCGGCATCCATGGGCTTTGGGCACCGCTCATTTGGTTTGGCGTTCCCACCTGTTGTCTTATTCCGGTAATCATCTGGCGATGGCGCCAGTTTGTGGCCGGCGGTATGAGCTTACAAATCACTGCCTTTACGGCGGGGCTAGCCCTGACCTTGTACACATTCTCATTCATCTACACCGAAGTCGTGCGGGCAATGCTACTATTCTATCTAACGCCCGTTTGGAGTACCATATTAGCGCGCCTGATACTTGGTGATGCAATAACTGGCCTACGCCTTCTGGCTATGTCTCTAGCGATAGCCGGAATGCTGATAATTTTCGGTCTGGGTTTGAATTTTCCAATACCAAAAAATATAGGCGACTGGCTGGGCTTGGCATCCGGCATAGTCTGGGCTATTGCTGCCGTCAGGCTGCGACAATCAGACAATTATGCAGCGGTTGATCTGACCTGTGGATTTTTCGGCTGGAGCATGCTTGTCGCACTCATTGCGTGTCTAACTCTGTTACCAGAGGCCACGCCAAGCGCGGACCAGATCATCCCACTTCTCTACTGGATGGTGCCAATCGTCGTGTTATTAGTACTTCCAGGTGCGTTTGCCTCCTTGTGGGGGCCAAAGTTCCTCAACCCCGGGCTTGTCGGACTGCTGTTCATGACGGAAATCATTTTTGGCTCTATCTCGGCCGCGTTATTTGCGGGTGAACCCTTTGGTGGCCGGGAAATTTCCGGTATCCTGCTAATCGCCTCAGCCAGTTTGTTAGAACCGGTTTCAGATCTGTTTAGGGCACGCCACAAAGCCACCCAAAGTAGCTAAATCACATTTTGTCTAAATGCGCGTGTATTTAGCACCATGTCAGCAATTGTCTTGACCTTCAAACGCGCCTGCCGATGGAGGTCTAGATCCTGTTGCGAGCACCCGAGCAGCCGGATCAGCGCAAACTCAAACTCGTCGATCGCCGCGTCGCTGTCAGGGGTAGCACCAAATAGCCCTGCGCGCACCCAGATCCCATCAATCAGCACACCCAAGATATGGGCTATCCTGCCAACATCGTCTGCTTCAGTGAAATGCCTCAGCTCGTGGCGCAGATTACTAGTAATTCTGGCATTGCACGCAGCTTGAACACGCTGGCACATCTTATTGTGGGGAACCTCAGCCGACAGCGAAACCCAGGCTTGGCAGACCTGCCTATTGAAGATAGTCTCGACGAAATTAGCATAAACTATTGCCCAGAGCCGCTCATGCGACGAATGCGTGTGCCGGTTCAACTCAATAAGCGAATCGCTCAACATCGAGTTGGACTGGCGGAACACCGCCTCGAGAAGCGAGCTTTTGTCTTTGAAATGATGCAAGACGACACCCTTTGACACGCCAGCAATCTCGCCAACACGCTCAAGCGTGGTGCCACGCAGGCCAAAGCGGACAACCGCTTCAAAGGCGGCGCGCGACAATTCGGATCGCCTGATCGTACGAATTGATTTTGACTGCCTCTGCATCATGGATTTGCGTAACCTTTCACTCACATTAGCGCCGCGTCTTTACTATCCTGCCATCAAAAACACACTATTGACTAGTAAAACTATCTAACAGTAAATTTAACTTACCAAGGGAAAGTCCACGGAGCTTTAAGTCGTGCCTGTCGGCATGGTGGAGCAAGATAAAGGGGGAAACATGTTACACAAGTTCAAAATGGTGGCTCTTGCCGCAACGATGATGTTTTCGGCTGGGGGCATGGCCCAGGCTGGGAATGTCCCAGAGTCCACTGATCCGATCAAGGTGATCAACAATGACTGGACCGGCCAGCTGTTCTCAACAGCCGTTGTTGGTGGTCTACTAGAGGAAATGGGTTACAATATCGAATATGTGAGTGCTGGCGCGTTGCCACAGCACCCGGGAATTGCACAGGGCAATCTGCATCTCCAGACCGAGGTTTGGACGAACAATGTTGGCGATCTATATCCGGGCTTTGTCGACAAAGGTGATATCGTTGTTGTTGGCAATCTTGGGCTCGAGCCCAAGGAAGGCTGGATCTATCCGCCCTACATGGAAGAAAAATGCCCCGGTCTGCCGAGCTATAAGGCTTTGTTTGAATGTCAGCAGGCGTTTGCCAACGCATCGACCTTCCCAAAAGGCCGGCTAATCACATACCCAGCTGACTGGGGAACACGGTCACGCGATTTGGTTGCCAGCGTCAACATGCCATTTGAACCAATTCCGGGCGGCAGTGAGGGCGCGATGATGGCTGAGCTAAAATCAGCCTATGCTGCGAAGGAGCCAATCCTGATGATGATCTGGCAGCCACACTGGATTTTTGCCGATCTCGACCTTAATTGGGTCGAGTGGAACAAAATCGACGGAGAGTGTGTTGAGGAGTCTCAACAAAAGGAAACCGCCTGCGGCTTCCAGCAAGCTGAGGTACACAAGGTCGTTTGGGGTGGTTTTGAGGAAAAGTGGCCGGCTGCCTACAAGATGTTTTCAAACTTCAAACTAACAAATGAAGATGAGAATTGGGCGATTTTTGAGGTCGACAATAATGGCCGCGACGTCAAGGATGTTGCCAAGGAATGGCTGGCGAAAAATGAAAGCGTTTGGCGAGGCTGGATTAAAGCTGCGATGTAGCCGCCTTTCCAGCTGAAATCCCGATTTCCGGGCGGCACCTATGATGAGCGCCGCCCGGGACAGATCTTTTTAAAATGATTTAGTCTGGCTCACCCGCCATTTCAGCTGCGATGGTAAATCGGGCTCCGGCCTCACCGGCCCGATTGGCGCTGCGACTAGGCGGTGAACCTTTTGTTGGAGAGGGACCATGACATCAGAAGCACCAGCCAGAAAAGACGTCAAACTCTCCTGCCGAAATGTCTGGAAAATTTATGGCGAGAAACCAGCGCAGTTTTTTGAGGCTGGCAATGGCGCCGTTGACTCTCCAGTTGCACTTTCCAAAACCATCAGCACCAGCGATCACATTGTCGCCAATGCAGATGTCAGCTTTGACGTCCATGTTAGCGAAATCTTTGTTATCATGGGATTGTCCGGCTCTGGCAAATCAACAATCGTGCGGTGCATTTCCCGACTTGTCGAACCAACCGCGGGCGAGGTTCTACTTGATGGCGAGGATGTGCTAAAAAAATCAGATGCCGAGCTAATCGAAATCCGCCGGCACAAAATGGGAATGGTCTTTCAGAGCTTCGGGCTGATGCCACACCTCAATGTTATTGAAAACATTGCCTTTCCGTTGAAATTGCAGGGCATTGGCGGGAGAGAGCGCTATGCGCAGGCAGAGCGTGTAATTGAGCTTGTTGGCCTGCAAGGGCGCGAGTCCAATTTTCCAAACGAGCTTTCAGGAGGACAGCAGCAGCGCGTCGGCATTGCCCGATCATTGGCCGTTGAGCCAGAAGTGTGGTTGCTTGACGAGCCGTTTTCAGCCCTTGATCCTCTAATCCGCAAGAAAATGCAGGATGAATTTCTGCGGATCCAGTCAGTCCTGCACAAGTCAATCGTTTTCATCACCCATGATTTTCAGGAAGCGCTGCGCGTCGCTGACCGGATGGCAATCATGCGCGATGGTGCGATTGTACAGGTGGGACGGCCTGTTGATCTAATCCTCAACCCGGTTGATGACTATGTCCGCGAATTTACCCGTGATGTACCATGGGAATCAGTGCTGTGTGCTGCCGATGTGGCGGAGGCCGCGGATAGCCCATTGAAGGGTCTTGGTCGCGTTGCCGCCGACACGCCGATTGACAGCCTACTCGGTTATCTTGGCGAAAATGCCGATGGTGTCGCTGTCGAGGCTGCGGATGGCTCTGTAATTGGCGTTGCCCGCGCCGCAAATGTTGTCAGGGCGCTGGCCAATGGCTGTGATACCGCCCCCGCACAAGTGCGGAGATAGCGCTCATGTGGGAGAGATTTGATCGCGCTTTCTATCACTGGTTTGCAATTGTCCTGATCACGCTTGCGTTGATCGTTGCACAGCCACATTTCAATTGGCTGGCTACCTATCCAGAGGATTTGATAGTTCCGTTTGCCGATTGGCTGAACGCCATTATGGATTGGCTAGTCGACTACCTTGGTTGGCTGTTCATGGGCGTGTCCTGGCTGCTAGAATGGCCAATTAAGGGGGTCCGGTTGGTGTTGCAGGCCCTTCCCTGGTCGGTCACGGGATTTCTTTTCTGCCTTGTCGCTTATATCGCCTCTGGCTGGCGGCTGGCGCTTTTCACCCTGACCTCCTGCCTTTACATGGTTATCATCGGTTACTGGCCAGAAAGTATGAACACCCTTTCACTGGTTGCTATATCTGTGCCGATGGCGATCCTGTTCGGCTTTGGGCTGGGCGTCTGGGCGTTTTATTCGCGGCGCGCCGAACGGGCGATCATGCCTCTTCTAGATATTCTGCAGACGGTCCCGGCTTTTGCCTATCTGCTGCTGATCTTGATGCTGTTTGGCTTTGGCACGGTTGTTGGCCTGATTGCCAGCGTTCTCTATTCATTTCCGCCGATGGTGCGCAACACCATTGTTGGCCTCCGCCGCGTCCCCGCCGAGGTCATTGAGTCCGGATTGATGTCAGGTGCAACAGGACGCCAACTATTCTGGCAGGTGCGCGTTTCAAACGCCAAGCGTCAGCTTTTGCTTGGGGTCAACCAGGCGACCATGGCATCACTTAGCATGGTCATCATCGCGTCGATTATCGGCGGCACCGCGGATATCGGGTGGGAGGTACTCTCGCAGATCCGCAAGGCGCAGTTTGGTGAGAGCCTGCTTGCCGGCCTGGTTATCGCGCTAATGGCCATGGTGATTGACCGGGTGACCTCCGGCCTTGCCACTCAATCAGGTGATTATGAGAAACGCAATCGCAGCCAGAGCCTACGCCACTACAAGGTGTTAATTGCTTGTTGTGGGTTCGTGGCCTTCTACGTGCTTGCCAAATTCATTCCAGCGCTGGAAGTCTGGCCTCGAGAACTCGAGTTTAGCCCGGCTCGCGGCATGAATGAGAGCTTGACCTATCTGATCGTCAATTTCAGGACTGAAATCGAGACGATCAAGACGCTAGCCTTCTTCTTTGTTATGCTGCCAACCAAGATTGGCCTGCAGGGATCGGTCAGTCCGTTTACCTGGGGCTTTGAGTTGCAGACATGGCATTCGCTTTCCTATGCCGCCGGGATGACGCTGATCGGAGCATTCTGCGCCTATCGAGTAAATACCCATGTCGCCATTTTCGTGCTGCTATTTGCCATTTTCTTTTATTTTGGCCTAACCAAAATGCCCTGGCCGGCACTACTTTTAATATATAGTTTTGCCGCCTGGCGCATTGGCGGAACTAGGTTGGGGCTGGGAACTTTTTTCGGCCTAGGCTTTATTGTCGTCACTGGCATTTGGCCTGAGGCGATGCTTTCGGTCTATCTGTGCAGCATTGCCGTCATCATTTCCTTTATTTTGGGAGCCGGGCTCGGCATCTGGGCAGCAGGCAATGATACTGTGTCGGCCATTTTGCGACCTATCAATGACACCCTTCAAACAATGCCACTTTTCGTTATTCTGATTCCTTTCGTTATGATTTTCAAAATTGGCGAATTTACGGCTCTTCTGGCAATCGTCGCTTACGCCATTGTTCCAGCTATTCGCTATACTGAACACGGTTTACGTAACCTACCCGAAGGGGTGATTGAGGCTGCCCAAATGATGGGATGCTCAAATCGACAAATGCTTTGGTCAGTTAAAATTCCACTGGCGTTACCTGTTATGATGCTCGGGTTAAACCAGACGATAATGTATGGTATTGCCATGCTAGTGATTGCCGCTCTGGTTGGTACAAATGGGCTGGAGCAGATAGTATACATCGGCCTTAGCGATGGGAATTTTGGGGTCGGACTCATAGCTGGTATGGGTTTAGCAATCATCGCTATGATTGCAGACCGCACAACACAAGCTTGGAGCAGGAAAAGGCAAAGCATTGTAGAGGTCCGTATTTGGTAGGAGTGGATCAAAGTTGAATTAGCTACTTTTAGGAAAGTTACATGCAACAGAAAACACCCTTTGGCGTCACTCAACATGAATTCCTTCAATCGCAGGATTGGAACTTTCCTGTACCAATTTTTTATGGCCCTGGACGCCTTGCAGAGATTGGTAAATTTTGCGGTTTTTATAATATTTCGAATCCGCTAATTGTAACAGATCGCGGCAGCAAAGACCTTCAATTCATTCAACAGACAAAAGACTACTTATCTGGATCTTTAATAGCCTCCTCAATATTTTTTGAAATTTCTCCCAACCCGCGTGACGACGAGATTGAAGCTGGCAAACGTTGCTTTTTAGATGGCCAGCATGACGCCATAATCGCCATAGGCGGCGGAAGTGCGATGGATGGGGGAAAATCCATTGGTTTGACCGCGTGGAATGAGCACAATTTATGGGATTTTGAATGGGAAAAAGATCCACCTGAAATACCAACGGAAAATGGATTCCCGGCTTTAATCACTATTCCCACTACTGCAGGTACTGGTGCTGAAGCGGAGGGAACCGCTATGGTGACGCACGTTGAAAAAGGAATGAAGTTTTGTATTTGTCACCCGAATTATAGCCCATCATTTGTTATATTAGACCCTGAACTTACTCTAGCTCTTCCCAAAAGTTTAACGGCTTGGACTGGTGCAGATGCTTTAACCCACGCAATCGAAGCTTACCTAGTTCCTGGTTTTAATCCGCTGTGTGATGGTCTGGCATTAGAGGGGCTGGCTTTAATTGCTCATTTTTTACCTTTGGTTGTAAAACAGCCAGATAACTTACAAGCGCGGAGTGGTATGCTTGTTGGCTCATGCTTGGCAGGCATTAGCTTTAGAAAAGGGCTTGGTTTTGTGCACGCAATTTCTCACATGGTAGGCGCAGAATATGATACCCAGCACGGCCTAACAAACGCGATAGTTTTGCCAGTAATATTACGCTTCAACCTCCAAGACTTGGATAAAAAGACACAGCGAATAGCTGAGGCCATGAAATTGACAGAGAAATCAAATGATGCAGTATGCGTTGCGGTTGAAGGTCTGCTCGACGAGATAGATATACCGAAGTCTCTCTCAGAAATTGGCATTCCATTAGATTGCGCGGAAAGAATTTCTCACAAGTCACTCAAAGATAGTGCATACGCAACAAACCCAAGAGCAGCAACAGCAAAAGAAATGCAGTCTTTGATTGAAGAAGCAATAGTCAAGGCTCGCCAGTAAGCAGATCATCGTAAAGGACAGAAGTATGGAAAAGCTGCAAAAATTCTATATTAACGGCGAATGGGTAGACCCATTGTCAGAAGCCACAATGACCGTGCTGAACCCGGCGACAGAGCAGCAGATTGGCGTTGTGGCGCTTGGCAATGCAGCAGATGTTGACCGCGCCGTAACCGCCGCAAACGCCACCTTTGAGGAATTCTCACAGACCAACAAGGAAGAGCGGCTGGCGCTGCTGAAAAAGGTTAAGGCAATCACCAAAGCCCGCTTTGAGGATTTGGCGCAGGCGATGCGGATGGAGATGGGCGCGCCGATCACCATGGCGCGCGAAGCCCAGGCTGATGCCGCAATCGGGCATCTGGACGGATTTATCACTGCCCTTGAAGAGCTTGCAGAACGGCGGACGCTTGGTAATGGTGATGTCATGGTGCGCGAAGCAATCGGGGTCTGTGGCCTTATCACACCCTGGAATTGGCCAATCAATCAGATTTCCCTAAAGGTATTGCCAGCACTAGCGACAGGCTGCTGCTGTGTGTTGAAACCTAGCGAACATACTCCTGTCTCTGCGATGATCTATGCCGAGATTCTGCATGCGGCGGGCTACCCCCCAGGCGTGTTCAATCTGGTCAATGGCGAGGGGCCAGTCGTTGGCGCGGCGCTGTCACGCCATCCAGACATCCAGATGATTTCCTTTACTGGTTCAACACGCGCAGGAACGGCCGTCACCCACGACTCCGCTGATACTATCAAGCGCGTAACGCTTGAGTTGGGCGGCAAATCACCAAATCTGATCTTTGCGGATTGCGACCTTGAAGAGCGCGTGACCGAATCAGTTGCCGAGTGCATGTTTAATTCTGGCCAATCCTGCGACGCGCCCACCCGCCTTCTTGTTGAGCGCAGTTGCTATGAAAAAGTGCTGGAGATCGCAAGACAGGCGGCGACAGACACCACAGTTGGCGACCCAGAAATTGAAGGAGAGCATATCGGTCCACTATTTGACCAAATCCAGTTTGATCGGGTTCAGAAGATGATCAAAATGGGGATTGATGAAGGCGCAACACTGCTGGCTGGCGGGCTAGGAAAACCAGACGGCCATAAGACAGGCTGGTTCGTCAAACCGACAATTTTCAGCGATGTCTCGAACGACATGAGGATCGCCCGCGAGGAAATCTTTGGGCCGGTGCTGGTTATAATTCCCTTCGAAGACGAGTCAGACGCCATTTCAATTGCAAATGACACGCCCTACGGACTCGCCGCTTATTTACAAACAGGCGACTACGACCGCGCGGAACGTGTAGCGAGCAAATTACGGGCTGGTGCTGTCCACATTAATGGCGGCGGCTTCGAATATGGCTCGCCTTTTGGTGGCTACAAGCAATCAGGTAATGGCCGTGAGGGCGGCATGATGGGACTGGAAGACTACCTCGAGACCAAAACCCTGCATGGGCTTGGCTAGTCCACCTGGCCATCGGAAAACGGCTCAGGGAATTGTGTGGTCTAGCCCACGCACGATTTTATGCTCTTTGTCAAAGAAGGGCAGATCGACAATCTCGCAGGCATGTGTGCTGCCATCGGGCAGACGCAACGCCATTGTGCGGCAAACCCAATCACCAGGTTCGGCGAAGCGGGCATAACCGATGCCAAGGCCAAGTGTCGGCGATGGAACGCCGGCAGTTATGTGGCCGACGACTACCTGATCATCCAATATCTCGCTGCCTGAGGACGGTGTTGCCGCCGAGCAGGTCAGTCCAAAAAGAAGTGACCGCTGGTCAGCATCAATCAGCGCTTCACGACCGATGAAATCTTCCTTCTCTAGATCAATAAATGCACCCAATCCTGCCTCGAAGGGCGTCATGCTGGCATCCATGTCGGTTGTGTTGCCCAGAATACCGCCCTCGATTCGTCGGATCGTAAGCGCGCGTGTAGACGAAAATTCCATTCCATGGGGCTTACCTGCTGCCATCAAGTGGTCCCATAGTGCTAGATGGTTAGTCTTTTCACCATCACAATAAATCTCAAACCCTAGCTCATTAGTAAAGCCAGTTCGCGACACATAAAGCGATTGTCCACCTAGATCAAAGTAGCCTGACCTGAAATAACGCATTGTCTCATCAATTGCACCACCAGATGCCGCGTTCATAATTGCTATGGATGCCGGACCTTGAATTTGTAGCACTCTAGATTTTGGATCTTTTATTTCAACATCAAAGCCAATGCTAAGCGCTAATAACCAAGTTTCAAAGGGACCATCTGCCTGTACATACCAGAAGCGATTAGTGCCGAGTTTAAACACCACCCCGTCCATGAAAACACCACCACTTGGAGTGCATGCGAGAGCGTAATATCCCCGCCCTTCTTCCATAGTTGAAATGCGGCGTGAAAGCACTTTGTCCAAAAATGGCACTGCATCAGGGCCAGAAATTTCTATTGGCTTTTCGGGCACGTCAAAAATCAGCGCCTTGCGACGCAGTAACCAATATTTTTCAAGATGATCTTCTCCAGCATAAACAGCTTGGAACCGCCCCGCATAAACGCCACGCACCATTTTCGAGGTGTCATGTCTAGCAATGAAAGGCGACTCCTCAAATCTACGAGCACTGATTAATACATTATTGTCCAGATCTTTTTCTTCTTGAAGATTTACCATTTATGGCTCCTGGTCATGTAATCTTTTGAGCGCTTTTATCTCAAAACCTCCATCACAGACTCACCGAAATGCTTACCATTGGAAAGTTTTTTTTACTAATAGAAAATAAAAATCATCAGTTAGTAATGATCTTCATTTTACCTTCAGCCCGCTTTAGACTCATGTCACTCTGATAATTTTTTTACTGTGACCACAACTGCAGCTGTCAAAACAGCAAATTTTACCTGACAAAATTAGCTTATTTTCCCGCACAAATTTTCTGCTGCCTTTTAATTTTTGATTCTTGAGAATCTACTCCAGACAATCAGCAGCGGGCGGCATAATAGCACAGCCTGTTTGCAATGCGTCCTTTAGACATGATATCTGAGTTACGATTTTCACTCATTTTCATGGTAGACAAGACGAGGCCTTTTGATGATAGCCGAACTAGGCCATTTCGCATTGATCCTTGCGTTTGTGACATCTATTGTGGTGTCCATCGTGCCGTTAGTTGGGGTGGCACTTGGCAATACCAAAATGATGCAGCTTGCGGTGCCAGCGACTGTAGTCATGACAGGCGGCGTTCTCATCGCTTTTGCCGCGCTTGTTTGGGCGTTTGTGACCTCTGATTTCTCGGTTGCCCTTGTGACAAGTCACTCGCATTCGGCAAAGCCACTGATCTACAAGATTTCCGGAACATGGGGCAATCACGAGGGCTCCCTGCTATTATGGATCGTCATATTGGTGAGCTTTGCCGCCATCCTGACAGTTAGCGGCACCGCCATGCCTATGGTTCTGAAAACCCGCACACTTGCTATTCAAGGCATTGTCAGTGCTGCGTTTCTGGCATTCTCGCTCTTTACTTCAAACCCCTTCGCCAGACTGTCGCCGGCACCGCTCGACGGCAATGGGCTAAATCCAGTTCTGCAGGACCCAGGACTGGCCCTGCATCCACCAACGCTCTATGTCGGCTATGTCGGGCTTTCAATGGCGTTTTCTTTTGCCGTTGCCGGCCTTCTTGATGGCAAGATTGACCGCGCCTGGGCTATCTATGTAAGGCCATGGATCACCGCCGCCTGGTGCGCCCTGACAATCGGGATCGCGCTTGGTAGCTGGTGGGCCTATTATGAGCTTGGGTGGGGCGGCTGGTGGTTCTGGGATCCAGTGGAAAATGCATCGCTAATGCCGTGGCTTGTAGCCACAGCACTGATCCATTCAGTGAGTGTGGTCGCCGCCCGAGGGATTTTCAAAAGCTGGACGGTGCTGCTTGCCATACTAGCATTCTCACTATCACTTGTTGGCACTTTTATCGTCCGTTCGGGATTGCTGACCTCGGTTCACAGCTTTGCTAGCGATCCAGCCCGTGGCGCTTTCATTCTCGGCATTCTCCTGTTTGCAATCGGCATTCCGCTGGCGTTGTTTGCTTGGCGCGGACCTCAATTGATCAATGATGGCGATTATCAGCCTGTCAGCCGAGAAACTGGCCTGTTAGTGAATAATTTTCTACTGACAGCGGCAACAATTGTCGTGCTAATTGGGACATTCTATCCCCTTGGGCTGGAGATGGTCAGCGGCGCACGGATTACAGTGGGCCCACCCTATTTCGATGCCACCTTCAACCCGATCATGGGGGTGCTGGTTCTGGCAATGGCCTTTGGTCCGGTTATGGCATGGCGGAGAGGCACGTTGCCGGCACTTCGTTTTGTCGCCAGTGGCGCGATCATGGCGACACTGGTAGCGGTGCTTGCTGGGCTAGCGCTTTTCACCGGTATCTCGCTCGCCGGACTTTCCGGGATCGGCATGATTGCCTGGTTAAGCGGGGGCATACTGGCCGACATCTTTCACCGCGTGAAACACGCCGGCAAGGGCAGAATTGGTGAACGCCGGGCGGTTCAGATGCCGGTATGGGGCATGTGGTGCGCGCATCTTGGAATGGTCGTGTTTTTGCTTGGTGCCCTTGGCAACGGGCTTTTCGCTACCGAGACTGTTGTGCGGGCAAAACCGGGCGACGTGATCGATCTTGCGGGTAAAGAAATCACCTTTGCCGGTGTTGAGGCGCGGCAGGGGCCAAATTATGTGACCTCGACAGCCATGCTTGAACTTCGACGTGATGGCCAGTTTTTGGCCCGCCTGGAACCTGAAAACCGTCTCTATACCGCTCAGCGGCAGACCACGACGGAAGCGGCGATCCGGCCGCGCCTGACCGGTGACGATTATGCCGTGCTTGGCGACGGCGATGCACGTAAAGGCTACACCCTGCGGCTTTATCATAAACCCCTTGTCAGCTGGATCTGGGCAGGAGCAGGGTTGATGGCACTTGGCGGGCTTCTGGCGGCAGTTGGCAGGGCGCGGATCCCGCATCACAGCGCAGAACTGGATACCTGGACATGATCGGTCGAACCAACAACCAGTCTAAACGGGCAGGCCCAAAACTGTCCTTCATTCTGCCGCTGGTTGGCTTTTTGATCCTTGCGGGTTTCGCCGCTGCGGCGCTTTTTGCCACACTGTCAGGAAGCCGCAATCCCGCGCAGCTACCCTCGGTTCTGATCAGCAAACCAGCCCCCGCAACCCCTGCTCCTATGCTGGACAATGCTGCTGCCACGCTTGATCTGGCTACTTTTGCAGGGCGGCCATTGCTGGTCAATTTCTTTGCTAGCTGGTGCGCCCCTTGCCAGGCAGAGGCTCCGGCGCTGGCATTGCTTTCTGAGACGCTGCCGGTGATTGGCGTCGCCTACAAGGACAAGCCGGCAGACACGCAAGCCTTTCTAAACCAATATGGAAATCCATTCTCGGCCATTGGCGTCGACCGTGATGGCAGGCTAGGCCTTGCCTGGGGCGTCTATGGTGTCCCCGAAAGCTATTTGATCGGTGCTGACAGCAAGATCTTGCTCCGGCATGCCGGACCTATTGACAGGCGGGTGCTTGATGAGGTCTTGATACCGGCAATTAGGGATGCGCAATGAGACCAGTGTACCGCAATTTCGGCTTGATCCTATTGCTTGCCTTTGCTGTCGCCATGGATATTGGTGGTGTTTCTGGTATCGCCACGCCGGCCAAGGCGATTACCGCCGAGGAGATGCTGGATGACCCAAAGCTGGAGTCACGCGCCCGCAATCTGTCCAAACAGCTTCGCTGTCTCGTTTGCCAGAACCAGTCGATTGATGATTCTGACGCAGAACTAGCCCGTGACCTCAGGCGTGAGGTGCGTGAGCAACTGCTGGAAGGGGCAAGCGATACCGAAATCATTCAAATGCTGCGCGGAAAATATGGCGACTATCTGTTGCTCAACCCGCCAATCTCAACTGGTACCTTTGTTCTGTGGCTGGCCCCTGTTGCAGTTCTCGTAACGGGTGTCGGCATTGTTCTGGCTGCCTTCCGCACCCGACGACTTAACGGGGAGACCGCCCAGTCGCCGTTGCAGTCTGTTGAGGTAGTGGCAAGTGGCACCGAGAAATCAAAGACCTCCATTTATCTCTATTTCATTTGTGGAACGTTGGTGCTGGCGGCAAGTCTGGGGCTTTATCTGCTGCTAGGGCGTGCCGACCTTGGCGACCAGCCGCTAGCCCTGCGACAAGCAGAGATTGAGACCGCAGCCCGAACCCAGGCGGCGCAGGCCGAAAAGCTGGCCACCGCACTTGCGGCAGCAAAACAGCAGACAATCGATCAGCCCGAAAATGTCCGCAGCTGGCTGCGTCTGGCCCAGAGCGCCGCCATGGTTGACGACAGCAAGACCGAGATACGTGCGCTTAAGACTGCGGATGAAATGACAGGCGGTGATGACACGGTGAAAAGCATGCTCGCCGAAGCGCTGAGCCGTGCGGCCGGTGGCCAGATTACAGTGCCGGCGCGTGAGCTCATTGCTAGTGTGCTGGCCAGATCGCCCACAGAACCCCGCGCCCTTTATCTCGCCGCGCTTGCCGCTTATCAGGATGGAGAGTATGCGAACGCCGTAAGCACCTGGCAGAAATTACAGAGCGTATCTGCGGTCGATGCTCCCTGGATGACCCTGGTGGACCAAAATATCGCCAACGCGGCTGCAGCTGGCGGCATTGACATTCCCAAACGGCAATTACGCCCAGGACCAGATCAGGCAGACATTGCAGCAGCTAACGAAATGACAGAGAAGGAACGACGTGTGATGATCGAGGGCATGGTCAGCCGCCTTGCCGAGAAATTAGTTGAAAACCCAAGTGATGTGGAGGGCTGGCGCCGCCTTGGTAGAGCATATGAGGTGTTAGGCCGACCCGCAGACGCAGTATCGGCAATGGTGAGCGCGGCCGACGCAGCGCCACAGGATGCGGACCAGCAGATCGCAGGTTTGCAGACAATCATGACAAGCGGCCTTGACCGGCAATATATCACGCAGGCGTCACGTTTGATCGAGCGCGCCACTCAGCTGGCACCGGGGCGGCTTGACCTGTTGTTTCTACGTGGTCATTTCGCCAAACTGGCAGGCAACAACAACAAGGCACGTGAACTTTGGCAGAGCCTTTTGCAAAAATTGCCAGCAGATTCGCCTTTTGCCAACGATCTGGAGTCCGCCATTGCCGCGTTATAGAGGGCAAAAGACCAGCGGGTTTCACCGTCACCCCACACAGACGTCACAAGCACAAAGCTTTTCTACAGCTCATAATCCGGGCGCGGTCCGTGCACCATGCTCCACGGGAGCGAAGTTACTGATACTGGTTGTCAGCGAGGATCGTTTTTCGATTGGAAGGAGCAGTGTAATTGGGTGGAGGTGCCCGCGCCTTGGGCATTTGGCGTTGAAATACTGGTGGAAGTGGAGCCTAATAACTCTATAGATTTCTGAGACAGGTACTCTAATCATTATTTTTCATTTATTAAGAATTCTTCTCGGACAAGTTCTACATTTGAAGCATCACAAATGAGCATGTCTATATCTGAGTCAACTGCTGCTGAGGCTTCCTCAATTGTGTTTGCAGTTGTTTGGGTTAACTTTTTATTTCCTTTACAGGCTATAATATCCGCGGCTGTTAAATTGCGACGTGATGGCTTTGCATCCCAAGTATAAATGGGTTTGGTTTTTGATATCATATCTTCGTCTCTCTACAGCTGCTGTTAATCAGGTGATGAATTAGACCATCCCGATGACACAAATGACAAGAATGACAGTGGTTTTATAAACCTTTGGCAATTTCCACATTAGGGATTTTTAGTTCCTTGGTCATTCCTTTCATTACCATTATCTAAAATCATCGATAATCTCACTCGCGTTAGCGCCCAATAACTTTATTTCGATATAAATGATGCGGCTATATCTATTGTTTTTGCCTCAAAGCTACCTGTGTAGTTGCTGCTAGGAAACGCGCGTGCCTCGCACCCAGACAGATGAGATCATCGGCAGACCATCCTGCACGGCAAAGCGGACAAGGTCCGCACGCTTCTCAAAGGCGATACGACCACGATCATCAAAGCCTGCGGCATCGGCTGGAACGGCAGTCACTTTGCGGATGCCAGCCGCTATATCTTCCATCAACATGCCCAGAGAAACCGCTGCATTCAACAGAGACGCCGGTACATAGTCAGAACTCAGAATGTCGAGAAGCCCGTTATTGGCAAGGTCATGCGCCGCGACATTGCCAGAATGCGAGCCACCTCGGATGATGTTTGGCGCCCCCATCACGATGTATTGACCATGCGCACGGCAGGCTGTGGCAGCTTTAGATGTCGTTGGGAACTCGGCAACAGTGACGCCCTCACCACTCGATGCTATGACATCATCTGCCGTTGTATCATCATGACTTGCGAGAACGGCACCCATTTCCTTTGCATAGGCGACGGCAGCTGCCCGGTGCTTGTCCAGATATACAGCCTGCATGTTTTTCAGCCTATCAATATGCGCCTTGACACCTGCATCGTCATAACCGTGTTTGCCCATCAAATATACACGTAGCTTTGCCGTATCGCGGAACTGCCGCTGGCCCGGCGTATGGTCCATCAAGGAGATAAGGCCGACACGGTCATTGGGTGAAAATTCATGCAGTTCCTCAACCAAAGTGTCGGTGCAAAGCTCGGCGCGAAGATGGATATAGTGGGAAACCTTGAGCGCACGCTGGTGCATCAGATCGAGAATATTATCAGCAGTCTCGCGGGCATATCTTACAAAGCCCTTGCGTTTCTGATCAGCTTCCGAGCCAACACGAAGCGCATCAAAAACCGTGGTAATGCCAGAACCGGCCAATTCTCGGTCATGCCCTAGAACTGCCGCGCGCTTTGGCCAGTTGACCCGAGGGCGCGGACTGAGATGACGTTCTAGATTATCCGTATGCAGCTCAATCAAACCCGGGGCGATGTAATCACCCTCGCAATCAATCGCACCCGATGGCACGCCCGCACCACTGTCGATTGCGGCTATGACTCCGTCCACAATTTTCATTGTGCCATGTACAACGGCGTCCTCAGTGATGATTTTGGCGTTGGCAAAAACTGTTTCTGTCATAACAGTGAAACTTCTCTATGATCTACTTAGAAGATAATAAGGGTTTTATATTTCATTTTTTTAAAACGGCCTTCATACCTAACCTTAATCTATTGCCTGTTAACTATTCATTGTTATTTCTTTTTTTATCTCAGGGTTAGAGGAGTCTATAAATGAGCCGTAAATTCATCCGGCATGCTTTATATTTTCTGCCACCCAAAGGCAGCGGTCTGGAAGAATTTGGCGTTTCCTGGCTTGGCTGGAGCATAACGGAAGGCAGAGTTGTTGCCCACCCGCAAATTGCCAATCTACCCATCGCCAGCATAACCAAGAGACCCCGCAGGTATGGTTTTCACGGGACACTGAAAGCGCCGTTTCGGCTTGCCGATGGTGTGCGTGAGAGTGACCTTATCACCGAGGCGACAGCTCTTGTAAGCTCGATACCAGCTTTTGAGATGCCTGCCTTGCATATCACCAGCCTCGGATCGTTCCTTGCCTTCGTGCCCCAGGAGCTGAGCGCAGAATTGCAACATCTTGCCAGTAGCCTCGTCCAGGAATTGGACATCCTGCGCGCGCCACTGAGCGATGCTGAGCTTGCGCGTCAGCGCCGTGCCGGCCTGACTCCAGCTCAAGAGATCTTGCTGAAAAAATGGGGCTATCCTTACGTAATGGATGAGTTTCGTTTTCATCTGACGCTGAGCGGCAGGTTGCAGACAGAGGAGCTAAAATCTATCAAATCGATGTTGCAGACGCAGACATCCCACCTCACCGGCTCACCCGTTCAGGTCGATGATGTCGGGCTTGTTGGCGAGGCGGAGGACGGGCGCTTTCATCTCATTCGTCGCCTTCCTCTGGCCGCTGCAAAGCGTTAACGAAGTTAGTAACGCTGTTGGTGAGCGCGCCATCATTGTTGATGATTTCGGCCGTTTGATTGGTGAAATCAACCTGTCGATGCAGCCGTTTGGCAATCTCGGAGGCTGTTTCGCGGCCTCTCTTATGAAGGCGTTCAGCAAGCACGTCTGGCGATACAGAAATCACAAAAAACCGCAAATCTGGATAAATCTGCTGCATCGTCGGCAAAGCAGCACGTGATCCACTGAATAGTACGGTCGCGCCCGACCGGACACGGGACAGCACACTGGCCGGCACGCCGTAGAAGAGGCCATGCGCCTGCCAATGGAAGAGGAAATGCCCGGCCTGCCGCAACGCGGCAAAGTCAGTTTCTGTAACGCTGTCATAATCCTCAGAGTCATTGTGGGCGGGCCGGGTGATCAGCCGGCGTGCCAAATGCACCTGTGGCATCGCCGCCACAACACCGCGCATCACCGCATCCTTGCCAGCACCTGACGGGCCGAGGACGCAAACAAGCTGACCAGTGTTCTGATTAGTCATGCGGCGGCAAACTGACTGACGTCGATTTCCCTGTCACAAACTACCTCGCGTGCGGCATGATCATGGAATATCCCAATTATAGCACAGCCGCGCTGTTTTGCGGCGTCGATCATATCAAGAACGGTTTGCCGGTTCGCCCTATCGAGGCTTGCCGTTGGCTCATCAAGCAGCAGCGCCGGATAATCATGGGCAAACCCACGCGCGATATTCACGCGTTGCTGTTCACCGCCAGAAAAGGTCAGGGGCGACAGATTCCACAATGTTTCGGGAATCCGCAACCGGCGTAGTAAATCGCGAGCATGTGTATCTGCAGCGGTGGCATCATGGCCGGCCTGGATCATCGGTTCAGCAACAACCCGCGTTGTCGGCACGCGGGGTAGCACCCGCAGAAACTGTGTCACATAACCAAGCGTTGTCCGCCGCAATTCGAGGATGGTGCGCGGGTCAGCGGCAACAATTTCGGTACCGTCAACGCTGATGCTGCCAGTCTTGGCCAGATAATTGCCATAGATCAACCGCAACACTGTCGATTTTCCCGACCCACTCTCGCCGGTCAGGGCGACACATTCACCGGGCTGCACGGCAAAACCAACATTGGTCACAACCGGAATTTCCGCCTGCTGCTGTGTATGAAGATGAAATGTCTTTGATAGTTGGGTAATTTCAAACATGGCTCATACCTGCAAAACGGAGCTGACGAGGAGCTGCGTATAGGGATGCTGGGGGTCGTCAAGAACCTGATCGGCAAGGCCTGTTTCGACAACATGACCGCGCTGCATGACCATCATCCGATGCGCCAGCATGCGCACAACAGCTAGATCATGGGTGACGATAATCACCGACAGGCACAAATCCTGAACAAGGGAGCGCAGCAAATCGAGAAGCCGCGCCTGAACAGAGACATCCAGTCCGCCAGTCGGTTCATCCATGAACACAAGGCGTGGACCCGTCACCAGATTACGGGCGATCTGCAACCGCTGCTGCATGCCGCCGGAAAAGGTTGCCGGACGGTCATCAATGCGGCCCGTGGACAGCTCGACACGCTCCATCCAACTGCTCGCATCCTGTCTTATATTGCCATAATGGCGGGCGCCGACATTCATCAGCCGTTCACCAATATTGCCGCCGGCACTAACCGACATGCGCAGCCCATCGCGCGGGTTTTGATGCACATAGGCCCATTGCGTGCGGGCAAGAAGGCGTTGTTCGGGTTCCGACATGGC
This sequence comes from uncultured SAR116 cluster alpha proteobacterium, assembly GCA_902578815.1. Taxonomy (GTDB): domain Bacteria; phylum Pseudomonadota; class Alphaproteobacteria; order Puniceispirillales; family Puniceispirillaceae; genus MED-G116. The sequence continues at coordinate 63,270 of CACHEI010000009.1, forward strand.
CAGTGTCGAGACCAATCCTGTGCCATCGACATCAAAACACACATCGCCGCGATCAGGGGCCAGATGCCCCGCAAGGCAGTTCAACAAGGTGGATTTACCGGAACCGGATTCGCCAACGATCCCCATGATTTCGCCCGGATGGAGATCGAAACTGACGTCACAACAGCCAAGCTGTGCACCGTAGCTTTTGCTCAGATCCGAAACACTGAATAAAGGTGTTTTCTGCATCACCCCTCCTCGCTGTCGAACAGACCCGACTGGTCGCCAACATGCCCCTGCTCACGCCGGGTCGAACAGAAGTCAGTGTCTGAACAGACATACATGCGGGTTCCCTCATCATCCATGATCACCTCGTCAAGATAGCTGTCATCAGCCCCACATAACGCGCAGGCACCTGGCGCGCGCAGTCTGTCAAAGGGGTAATCCTCAAAATCCAAACTTTTGACATGGCAATAGGGCGGAATGGCATAGATCCGCTGCTCCCTCCCGGCACCAAACAGCTGGATAGCGGCGCAATTGTTCATCTTCGGATTGTCAAATTTGGGAATGGGCGATGGGTCCATCACATAATGGCCCTCGACATTCACCGGATAGGCATAGGCTGTGGCAATGTGCCCATGCTGGGAGATATCCTCATAGAGTTTGACGTGCATCAGCCCATATTCAGACAGGGCGTGCATTTTCCGCGTTTCTGTCTCGCGTGGTTCGAGAAAGCGCAGGGGTTCGGGTATCGGCACCTGATAGACGAGTAATTGTCCCTCAGTTAATTCGATCTCGGGAATGCGGTGACGTGTCTGGATCAGGCTCGCCTTGTCTGTTGCCTCGGTGGTTCTGACGCCGGCAGTGCTGGCAAAGAAACTACGGATGGAAAGAGCATTGGTCGTATCATCCGCGCCTTGATCAATCACCTTGACACAATCATCAGGCGTCAGACAAGCAGCCGTGACCTGCACACCGCCGGTTCCCCAGCCATAGGGCATCGGCATCTCGCGTGAGGCAAAAGGTACTTGATAGCCGGGAATAGCAAGCGCCTTCAGCAGGACACGCCGGATCATCCGCTTCGTCTGTTCATCCAGATAAGCAAAATTATAGCTGTCAGTGGCATCAAAATTATGGGCCTCAAGATTATGTTTGGGGGCATCATTTGTGTCATTTGCCGAGGGTGTGGTGATCTGTTCAGTCATTCTGCTGCCGCCTCCGCCAGTGCAGCGGCTTCTCTTCGCATCTGCCGGACAAGTTCGAGTTCGGATTGAAAATCTACATAATGGGGAAGTTTGATATGTTCGACAAAGCCAGTGGCCTGGATATTGTCGCAATGCGAGAGGACAAATTCCTCATCCTGTGCCGCTGCACCAAGATCATCCTCGCCCAGTTCGCGCCAGCGCAAGGCACGGTCGACAAGCGCCATGGCAATGGTTTTTCGTTCCTGTTGGCCGAAGGTTAACCCATAGCCACGGGTAAATTGCGGCGGTTCGGTCTTTGACCCCTGAAACTGGTTCACGGTCTCGCATTCAGTGACCTCCACCTCACCAATCTCGATGGCAAAGCCAAGCTCGGGGATCATCATCTCAACAGCAATCATGCCAATGCGCAACTCACCAACAAAGGCGTGATTGCGGGCATAACCACGCTGCGTTGAATAACCAAGCCCCAGTAAAAACCCCTCATCACCGCGCGCCAATGCCTGAAGGCGAACAGCCCGGCTTGCCGGCAGCGCCAACGGCTCACGGGTGAGATCAACCGGCTCAGCATCGGTCAGCTCTTCTTCCTGAATGAGACCATCCCGGTTCAGCAATTCAAGAATGTGCGGGACATTTTCACTCAACGCCTCAGCCTTGCTTGCCGCGTCCACCTCACCATTGGCTGCCAATTTGAAATCAAGCAAACGGTGCGTGTAGTCAAAGGTGGGGCCCAAAATCTGTCCGCCCGGAATATCCTTGAAGGTGGCCGAAATCCGGCGCACGCACCGCATTGAAGAGGTATCAACCGGCAGCGCATAGCCAAAGCGCGGCAGTGTGGTGCGATAGGCGCGGATCAGGAAAATCGCCTCAATCAGATCACCGCGTGCCTGTTTGATGGCAAGCGCTGCCAGATCGGGATCATAGAGCGACCCCTCTGCCATGACCCGGGCCACCGAAAGGGCAAGCTGTTCCCTGATCTGGTCCAGCGACAGGGCGTCAAACAGAGTGTCACCGCGCCGCATTTCACAAAGCCATTGATGCGCGTTGGCAATGGCGCGTGCGCCACCTTTGACCGCAACATACATTACATCACCTCAATTTTGGTTGAGCGGGGAAGCGCCGCAACGCTGGAATCTGACGTCAGGATAAAATCGAGACCTAGGGGAAAGAGGGCTCTATTCGCCTGCATCAGCGCCGGATCAGGTAGACATAATGTGTAGAAATCCTGAATGCCCGGCCCAGTCAGACGGCAGGCGTTGCTGCCCTCACGGCCCAGCAAATCCACCTCGGTGATCAGCGTTGTCGAGCGGTCAGGATATTCAGCACTGCCAACGGGAAAGGCGCTGAGGGGGGTAAAATCCTGCCAACTGCCAATCGCAATCACCGCCGCACTAGCCGCAGAAAAGGGTGCGCCAGTGTGAAAGGAAATCCAGCTTCGAAGGTCTGGCGTATCAACCGACGCACCAACGAATAACGGCGTTTCAGGGTCACACAGGGTGAGCAGAACCACCCCAGCGGCCACCGATAGCGGTGGCGGCGGTGCCGCACCTGCCAACTGGTGGATCGTTCCGGGCCGAGCCATCGCCTGCAGGACCGACCGAAACGCGGTGGCCGATTGAATCGGCAAATCGGCAAAGCCGCCTTTGAGTGCATCTGGCTGCATCAATCCTCTCCTCTGACAAGGGTGAAGAAATCAACCTTGGTCGCCGCCGCCTTGCCCGCAGTCTCAGCCACCGCCGCCTCACGTTTGCCAGCCAACACCGACAGGATTTTGCTGATAATGGTGGGGGCATCGTCTGTTTGAAGCAACGCATCGCACAACGCCACATGCCGGGCCGCCTGTTTTGACCGGCCCCTGATATAGCCATGACCCACCGTGCCGCAGGACAGCTGCACCGAGCAACGCGACACCGTCATCTCACCCAGATTGAAAGCATCACCCTTGCCGCCCATGCGGCCACGCACCATGACGCTGCCAATCTCCGGGGGGCGCAATTCGGCGTAGTCCGGCGACAGATTTGCCGCCGCCCAGCATCCCATCAGTTCGCTGGCATCTGCCTTTGCCATCAGGCTCAGCCATTCCTGTCGTTCCATTTTGGCCTCTTCTAT
>CACHEI010000010.1 GCA_902578815.1 uncultured SAR116 cluster alpha proteobacterium
ACCTAAAGAAACGAACGGGCCAAAGGGATTGGAGCCAACTCGTTATGGCGACTGGGAACAAAAAGGCCGCTGCACTGATTTTTAGATGCTTATGACATGACAAGGCTGAAATCTGAAATGCTGGTCAGCGCTGCCATGCGCTATGCCGCCGCAGAGCTAATCGACTGTGTATTGGTTCGGCGCGGCGACCGCGACGCCGGCACCATCTTCCTTCATATGGACTCGCTGGATGGCCGCCATAAACTGCTGGCCCGGAGTCTTGATTTTGATGGGGTTTACAGTTGGCGCGCTATAACCGGTGATGGCGATACTGACACCGCCTGGGTCGATGCGCAGACAGTGGCCAGGCGGCTAGATCGCGAATTGGCTATGGACCCCGACGCTTATGTCATTGCCGTTGCCGACACCAAGGCGCGAAACCCATTCCTTACTTCTTCTGGGTGATATATTGCGTGACTGGTGGTGTTTTGCGGTGGCTTGCTATATAATGGTCAGATGACAAAAATTAAGCCAAACAATGCGATCGATCGCCGCCTTTCGGTGGCGCCAATGATGGATTGGACAAACCAGCATTGTCGATTTTTCCATCGTCTGCTTGCTCCTGACGCTCTGCTTTTCACCGAGATGATAACGGCTGAGGCTCTTTTGCATGGTGATATTGAGAGGTTGCTAGGTCATAACCCTGCGGAATATCCGCTTGCCTTGCAGCTTGGTGGCAATAGCCCAGACCGGCTAGCAAAAGCAACGCGGATCGCAGCCGTCCATGGCTTTCAGGAAATCAATTTCAATGTTGGCTGCCCGTCGGGTCGCGTGCAATCTGGTCGTTTTGGTGCTTGCTTGATGGCTGAGCCCAATCTGGTTGCCGATTGTATCATCGCCATGCAGGCCGAGACCGATCTGCCGGTGACGATCAAATGTCGGATAGGCATTGATGATATGGACGACGAAATCGGCCTTAATGTGTTTGTCGACACGCTCAGCGCCGCTGGTGTCCGGATTTTTTACCTCCATGCTCGTAAAGCCTGGCTGAAAGGGCTCAGCCCTAAGGAAAACCGTGATATACCGCCATTGAACTATGCGCGGGCGCGCCGGCTTGCTGTGCGCCGCCCCGATTTGATGATTCATCTCAATGGTGGTCTTGTTGATGCCACAACCATCATGACCGAATTGTCCAATTTTGCTGGGGTTATGCTGGGCCGGGCTGCCTATAAGACACCAATGCTGCTTTCTGACCTTAATTTGTCCATTTTTGGTCGCGCCGGAAAAACCCGCCTTGAGGCGGCCATGGCGATGGCTGACTATGCCGATATGATGGAGGAAATTCCGTTGCATGCGATCACCAGGCACATGCTGGGGCTGTATGCGTCCTGCAAAGGTGCGCGATATTGGCGCCGTATGCTCGGCGAAAAGGCAAGACAAGACAGGCGTGGTGGGACACTGATCCGTAAAACTGCAATTGCCTGCGAAGAAATATCAACATCTTGGGCCGCCTGACATCAACAGATGTCAGCACACCCTAATCGGCAGTTTAGGAACCATTACTGCCAGAGAGCAGCAGTACAACAAGGAAGACAATAGCGTGCGAGAAAAAAACACAGATAATCATTCAAATGCACCAGCGGAAAATAGCGAGCGCCCCGGTCGCCGATTGCTTCTAGACCTTGGCCCTTTGGTGCTATTTTTTTGCACCAATTATATGACACGTGATTTCATGCTCAGCATTAAGGTGCTTATTCTTGCGACCATCATTGCCTTAATCACTGGCTGGCTGACCGAGCGCCGCATATCACTAATGGCGGCTGTCGGCTGTGTTGCCGTTGCCCTTTTTGGCGGCTTGTCTGTCTATTTCGACAATGAAATCTTCATCAAGGTCAAGCCCACAATCCTAACCGGACTTTTGGCATTTCTCATTGCCGGTGGCCGGTTGATTGGACGTAATCCGCTCCGGGCCATCATGGGAAGCCAGATCAATCTGACCGAGACTGGCTGGCGGCAGATGAGTTGGCTTTGGGTTGCCATGTTTATGACAACAGCGGTCGCCAATGAAGTTGCCTGGCGTGCGCTGTCCACCGATCATTGGGTAACATTTAAAGCCTTTGGAATTACTGGTATTTCCCTGATTTTCATGGTGGCTAGCTTTCCAGTGCTGAGCAAGCAGCAGATTGAAAAATAAGAGCTGTTCCAATGTTTCAGCGGTGCATTGTCGCGCCAAGCACAGATTCAGTCGTGCGCGCCTCACATTACGCGTTACGTATGCCGCAAGACTTACTTATCGCGGGTAGCCAGTGTCTGCCCTTCCAAAGAGCTAATGCGGAGTATGCGTAGATGGCTGATGAAGACGAAATTATTCTCACTGATCTGGACGATGACGAACTCGTGCAGCAAATGCATGACGATCTTTATGATGGACTCCAGGAAGAGATAGTCGAGGGCGTTGAAATCCTGCTAAGCCGTGGCTGGACACCCTATGAGGTTTTGACCAAAGCTCTAGTTGAGGGTATGACGATTGTTGGCATTGATTTCCGTGATGGCATTTTGTTTGTGCCAGAGGTGTTGATGGCGGCCAACGCAATGAAGGCGGGAATGACAATTCTGCGCCCACTGCTTGCCGAAACTGGTGCGCCCCGTGTCGGCAGCATGGTAATTGGAACGGTCAAGGGCGACATCCATGACATCGGCAAAAATTTGGTGTCGATGATGCTTGAGGGTGCTGGTTTTGATGTTGTCGATATCGGTATCAACAATCCTGTTGAAAATTATCTTGAAGCACTCGAGGAGCACAAGCCGGACATTCTTGGCATGTCGGCGCTGCTGACGACAACGATGCCCTACATGAAAGTCGTAATTGATGTGCTTGTCGAAAAGGGTATCCGTGATGACTACATCGTGCTCGTCGGTGGTGCGCCCCTGAATGAGGCATTTGCCGACTCGGTCGGTGCCGATGCCTATTGCCGCGACGCAGCGGTTGCCGTTGAGACAGCCAAGGAGATGATTGCGGCAAAGCGTGAAAAGGCGCAGGTCGCTGGGTAGGCAGGAGACTGCGGCATATTTTGTCGAGCCTTCCAGAAAGGTCGGCCTGTTTAATTTGGCGTGTGGTACGGTGGCCCGTAAAGAAGTCAATATCCAGCGCCAATTCTTCTACGAGGTTGTCGAAATTACTTGTCTTCGTGCCTCCTGGCATAATCTTTTGGAAAAAATTGTTCCTGGCGATAGACGCAAGTTGGATGCTATGTTTAGAAGCACGCGTAATGTTACGGTGGTCTATGGTGATTGCGGGACTGGCGGCGATTTGGATGCATATATAGAACAAGTGGGTGTTTTCCGCATTTTGGTGCCTTACTGCTTTGAGGTGTTTCTTTGCAAGCCTGTCTTTGACGATTAAATGGACAGCGTGCTCGCAACCTTCTTCCTTGACCGATTACATGGTTTGGCATTTTGAAAGGGTCGTCATGCAAGGATTGGGCTACTCACGCACCCGCAGCTCCAGTATATCTATTTTGGTGATTAAACACGCGTTCTTTACATTACCCAGACAGAGGATTGAGCATTTCTGGTCAGTGCGAGCAGGCAGCGCAGTAATCAGTGCTGACTGGCCGTATATAAATGCTTTCCGCGCTTTGTTGAAGACGCCCCCGCTACACCGCAGGCAACCGCCAACCCTCCTGCTTCATAGGCGATTAGATCACGGGTAACGCAGCAACAGGATCACGGACACATGGCTAAATTAATTACACTTTATTGGCGTGATATCCCGGCACAGGTTATTGCGGAACGCGGCCGTGGCCGCAAGCGCGAACAGGCAAAGATCGAGCTTTCACGGCGCTTTGCCATCGCCATTGATGAGGCGGCGATGCGCGATCGTGCCGACAAGACGGATGATTATCTGGCTGAATGGCGCCGGGGTGAGCCAGTCGAATGTGGGGATGATCTTGATGCTGTTGCTGCTGAGCGTGCTGCCGCGCTAGAGGCGGAATATCCTGCGGACCGCGTCCGCACGTTGGTGGAAAATGGTGGAAAGTCGCCTGCTTAGGCGATGCCCGCCCAGCAGTTTTCAAGCTGATGTCGCAATCGGGAGATAGTGAGGCGTCGGCAAACTATCTGACGATGGGCAGAATCGTCATTCTGCGGCGACTAAGGAAGCGGGGCCATATGCTGCAAAGCTGAAGCGGAGCCCCGACTCCATTTTTGAACGAGGGGAAAATGGCAGCGACCATTGAGCAGATTCGGCAGGCAGCAGAAGATTGGTCGATTGAGGTGACACCGACAGGTGCCACCAAGATTAAGAGTTTTCGCGATTGCCTTGCCCCGGGAACAACGGTGAACGTTACCTTTCTGCCAGGCAGTGATCCGATGGATACAATCGCGGTGGCGCAACGCCTGCATGATGATGGCATGAAGCCAGTGCCGCACCTTGCCGCCAGGTCATTGCGTGATGCAGATCAGCTTGATGAACTCTTGGCAGCTTTCACCGCCAAAGCAGGCGTCAGTGAGGTTCTCGTGATTGGTGGGGGTGTCGACAATCCGCTCGGCCAATTTTCCGAATCCGTGCAGGTACTCAATACAGGATTGATCCAGAAACATGGCATCCGCTCCATCGGTGTTGCCGGCCATCCCGAGGGAAGTCCCGATATCAGCGATGACGAGATTGCCGAGGCTCTGGCGGCAAAGAATGCACTCGCCGTTCGCGAAGGGCTGGACCTTTATATCGAAACCCAATTCTGTTTCGAGGCGGATATTGTTTTGGACTGGGAGAGGGCGGTACGTGCCGCCGGCAACAAATTGCCCATCCGCATCGGCATTCCGGGACCAGCCACGATCAAAACACTGTTCCGCTTCGCCCAGATTTCGGGGATTGGTCCATCAATGCGCTTCATCTCGAAACAGGCCCGCAATGTTGCCAAATTGATGACGGTACAATCACCACACCTGATGCTCGATGGTCTTGCGCAGGGAATGGCAGGGGATCCAGACTGTCTGATAAGTCATTTCCATTTCTACCCCTTTGGTGGCTTTGCCAAAACAGCGGCTTACGCCCAAGCAATCGCCGACGGAAAAATTGAAACGTTGCCAAAAGGCGGCTTTGAGGTTATCGCCGCCTAAAGGGGCTGCGTAAACGGAGATATAAAACATGACCAAAACACTGATTTCATCAGACAAAAATGAAATCACCATCGGCTTTGACTCACCGTTTTGCGTGATTGGTGAGCGGATCAACCCCACCGGCAGAAAGCTGCTCGCTGCTGAAATGGCCGCAGGTGATTACAGCCGGGTGATCTCTGATGCTGTCGCCCAGGTGGAAGCTGGCGCGACTATGCTCGATGTCAACGCCGGTATTCCGATGGCCGATGAACCTGCCATTCTGGCTGAGGCGATCAGGCTCGTGCAAGATGTGGTCGATGTGCCGCTTGCAATCGACAGTTCAATTGTTGCCGCACTGGAATCCGGCTTGTCCGTCTATAAGGGCAAGCCGTTGGTCAATTCGGTCACCGGCGAGGAGGAACGCCTCGAGGTAGTTTTGCCGCTTGTGAAGAAATACAACGCTGCAGTTGTTGCTATTTCGAATGATGAGACGGGAATTTCAGAGGATCCGAATGTTCGCTACGATGTTGCCAAGAAAATTGTTGAGCGTGCCGAGGATTATGGCATTCCGCGCGAGGATGTGGTGGTTGATCCACTAATCATGCCGGTTGGCGCGATAAACCTTGCTGGCCGTTCGGCCATTGATTTGATCATTCGCCTGCGCAACGAGTTGAAAGTGAACACCACCTGTGGGGCGTCAAACATTTCCTTCGGACTGCCCAATCGGCATGGACTCAATTCTGCTTTCCTATCGATGGCTGCAGGAGCCGGCATGACCTCAGCTATCATGAATCCGCTTCACGCCGAGGAAATGACAGGTATCATGGGCGCTAATGTAATGAATGGCAACGATCCGGAATGCCGGAGATGGATTGAAAAATTCCGCGAACCTGCGCTGCAGGGTGGGGGCGCTCGTCAGCGAAGGCAAACACGCCGCCGGCGCAGCGCCTGAACCATTGAGGCAGAACTTTTATAGTTGGAACAATGACCGACGACAACAGCGCGAGATTTGGAAAATCGCCGGATGAGGTGAAAATCATTTTTATCCCATCGGGCAGACAGGGCCATGTTCCCGTTGGAACGACCGTGCTGAAGGCCGCGCGCACCCTCGGTGTTGACATCGACTCCGTTTGCGGTGGGCGTGCGTTGTGTGGGCGTTGTCAGATTACGGTTGCCAGTGGCGAGTTTGCCAAACATGGCATCACCTCGGGCGCTGAAAGCCTTGGAGATGTGACCGCAGTTGAGACCCGTTATGCAGATAAAAAGGGTCTTCGTGATGATAGGCGCCTGTCCTGTCAGTCGCTGCTTTGCGGTGACGTGGTCATTGATGTCCCACCTGAAAGTCAGGTCCATAACCAGCTTGTGCGCAAGGCCGCAGATGACCGGCAGATCGAGATGGATCCGATTGTCCGCCTGTGCCTTGTTGAGGTGCGCGAACCGGACATGCACGAACCCTCGGGTGATTTTCGCCGTTTGGTGGAGGCGGTAGAGGCGCAATGGCCGGATCGCGTGATCGGCAGAATCAGCTGTGATCTGAATATTCTGCAATCCCTGCAACCGGTGTTGCGTGCTGGCAAATGGCAGGTGACGGTGGCACTTCGTGACGGGCATCACATTGTCGGCATCTGGCCCGGCCTGAAGGACCGCATTGTCGGCGTTGCCATTGATGTGGGATCGACAACCATGTCGGCGAATCTGTGCGACATGGTAACTGGCGAGGTTCTTGCCTCAACAGGTGCGATGAACCCACAAATCCGCTTTGGCGAGGATCTTATGAGCCGTGTTTCCTATGGGATCATGAATCCCGGCGGTGACAGAGAGATGACAGCTGCGGTGATTAAAGATTTGCAGAGCCTGATTTCGGGCGCTGCGGAACAGGTCGGCCTGACCCCTGAGGATGTTCTGGAAATTGTGCTTGTCGGCAATCCGGTGATGCACCATCTGCTGCTTGGAATCGATCCGGTTGAACTTGGTGGAGCGCCTTTCGCCCTTGCGGTTGATACCGCCGTTGACATTCATGCTAGCGAGCTTGGCCTTAGCGTTCATCCGGGTGCGCGTGTTTATGTTCTGCCCTGCATCGCCGGTCATGTCGGTGCAGATGCCGCAGGGGTGGTTTTGGCTGAGGCTCCACAGAAACATGATGAATACACGCTTGTAGTCGATGTAGGCACCAATGCTGAAATTGTTGTTGGCAACTCACAGCGGATGCTTGCTGCCTCGTCACCCACAGGCCCGGCTTTCGAGGGGGCGCAGATTTCCTCCGGCCAGCGCGCCGCGCCTGGAGCGATTGAGCGTGTTCGCATCGACAGGGACACGCTTGAACCCCGGTTTCGGGTGATCGGAGTTGACCAATGGTCTGATGAGGTGGGCTTTGATAATGCGGTTAAGACAACCGGCATTACTGGTATTTGTGGTTCGGGTATCATTGAGGCTTTAGCGGAGATGTATCTTGCTGGGATCATTTTGATGGACGGCGTTATCGATGGTCAAAAGGCCGATCAATCGGCCCGTATCGAGGCCGATGGCCGCACGTTTTGCTACCGTATTTCAGAGAGTGTAATAGTAACGCAGAATGATGTTCGCGCGATCCAGCTTGCCAAGGCAGCTCTTTATGCCGGTTTTCGACTGCTGATGGACAAAATGCAGATCAAAACCATCGACAGAGTTGTTTTGGCGGGTGCCTTTGGCACACATATCGACCCAAAATATGCGATGGTGCTTGGGATGATCCCCGATTGCCAACTGGAAAATGTCCGCGCTGCTGGCAATTCGGCTGGGACCGGGGCGCGGATAGCGCTGCTCAATCGTGGTGCCCGCCGCGAGATCGAGGCTGTTGTCCGTGACATCGAAAAGATCGAAACGGCCATCGAACCATCGTTTCAGGACCATTTTGTCAAGGCAATGGCGATCCCGCATAAAAGCGATCCCTATGCAAGGCTCGCCGCCGAGGTTGAGTTGCCTGAGCGCATTCTGACGGCTGAGGACGCCCCAGCCATCGAGGGTGGCCGCCGCCGTGGTGGCCGCCGCCGTGCCTAAGCGGTTATTGTCGCTGATCCCGTTCGCTGAGCGAAGCGAGTATTTCGGCGCTTGTTTTGGCCTTTTTCCAGCTGGTATAGCCAATCCAGGCCATCGCCACCGCCGTTAGCAGATAGCAGGGCCAGACAAAGGCGGCATAGCCACCCATTGAGAAAAACGCGCTCATTACCAGACCTCGCTGGCGGCCGCTGGCAAGCGGCTGTGCCGAAGCTGCAGGCTGGTGATGCGTCGGTCGATCAGCAATGTTTTCATCCGCAGAATGACCACTGCGGCAAAATAAACATGAAAGCCTCCAAGCATCAGCAACAACGGCGTAAGCATCGCCGGATCAACCGAGACACCGCCACTTCGGATCAGGCTTGCCGGCTGATGCAGTGTGTTCCACCAATCAACCGAAAATTTAACGATCGGCACATTTAGCCCCCCGACAAGTGCCAGCAATGCGGCTGGTCGGCTGCCGCGCTCCACCCTGTCAAAGCCGTTCGCCAGAGCAATCACGGCAACATAGAAAAAGAACAGGATCAACATTGACGTCAGCCGCGCGTCCCAAACCCACCAGGCGCCCCACATCGGCTTCCCCCACAGCGCCCCTGTGACAAGCGTCAGCATCGCAAAGACAGCCCCCACCGGCGCCATCGCCCGCAGCGCGACATCAGCCAGCGGATGCCGCCAGACGATATAGAACAGCGCGCAGATGCCCATCGCCACATATCCCAATGTTGCCAACCAGGCAGCCGGAACATGCACATACATGATGCGCACCGTGTCTCCCTGCTGGTAATCGGCTGGCGAAGCAATCAGCCCGTAATAAAGTCCAGCCATCAACAGCCCGGATGCGACGACGACAAGTGGCCAGAACAGCGCGTCGGCGATTCTGACAAAGCGTGTGGGGTTGGCGAAATAATCAAACATCATGTTCCCCCATCATCGTCCGCCTCGCCAAGTGCTGCCGCAGCTACGGGCGGAGCGATGGCCAGCAGGACAGCCATGATGGCTCCCAGCAATTTCAGATGTGGTGTTAATAGCACGCTGGTCTCAGGCACTGATGCCAGCACCCCGAAGATCAAAACCGGAACCGCCAGCGGCAGGACCAGCAACGCCATCAGGCCGCCCCCATGGCGCGCGCCGGTGGCAAGGCTGGCGCCAATCACCCCAAGCAGGGTCAATGACGCTGTGCCAATGACAAGCGCGATCAACAGGCTTGGCAGCACCCAGGGGTCGATCTGCAGCAATAGTCCGATGAGCGGCGCCGCCAGCAAAATCGGCAGGCCGCTGACAAGCCAGTGCGAGATTGCCTTGGCAATCACATAGGCAAAAAGTGGCAACTTCGAGAGCGCCACCTGATCCAACCAGCCATCGCGCAGATCAGCCGCAAACAACCGATCAAAACCGGCAAGGATTGACAGAAAGGCGGCGATCCACAGCAACGGCACGGCAAGCGGTTGCAAAATTTCTGGCTGTGGGCCGATGGCCAGTGGAAACATGGTCACGATGATTACGAAAAACAGCAGGATCACGCCGATATCCAGTCGGCTTGCCCAGGCAATTGACAAATCGCGTCTGATCTGATGGATGAAACCGTTCATTTCTCCGGTGCCTTTTCAGCAGAAGACTCAGATGCGGCGGATTCGCCAACTCTCCGGGATCCCAGCATCACACTCATGCCCTCGTCGGCGCTGTCACTTAGCGCCAGCACCTGAGGCTGGGCATAGGGAGCCAGCGGCAGATGCGTTGCTGCCATCACCAGACCGTTGCGGCCAAGATGGTGGCTGATCATACTGTCGAGAACCTGCATCGTATCGATATCCAACCCGACACTCGGCTCATCCAGTAACCAGAGTGCGCCCGATGGCCCTAGCAGCAGACGGGCTAGCGCGAAACGCCGACGCTGCCCACGCGACAGCACGCGTGTTGGCAGATTGGCGAAGGGGACCGCGTTTAGCTGACCGATAGCATCCTTGATCCTGCTCTCGGCATCAGCTACATCATTCATCTCGGCCCAGCTGGTAAGATTCTGCCGCCCCGACAGCACCCCTGAAATACCATCTTGATGCCCGACATACAAAATCGGTACGGTGCAGCTGATGCTCCCGCGTACTGTTGTCAGACGTCTTGAAATGGCGCGGAGAAGCGAGGATTTTCCCGAACCGTTTGGACCGGTTAGCAGGGTCATTTGTCCCGGCCTCATTTCATGATTTATATTCTGTTGGATGAGCCGCTCACCCCGCATGATAGCGACATTGAAGAGACGCAGCGCTGGCCCCAACCGGACATCTTGCTCCAGCCTCTTCCCGGCGTTGAGGCTCGCCTTTTCCACCGGTTTTTTAGCGGCTGCTTTTTCAATCGTATTAGCTGTTTTTGTGGATGTCGCCCTGCGCGCCTTTTTGGCGGTGGTAGCGGTTGGCTGATCACGGCTTGCGGCACCACGCGATGCGGCTTTTCTGCGGATGCTGTCTGCTTTGCTGTCCATAAGCCTTGTTTAGCGAAAACTGAGCCTAGCGGCTAGAGGCAAACACGCCGCAGGGATGCTGATTTAGCTGTAAACTTTGATGCTGGAGGGTGAAATGGCTGAATGATAGCGTTTGTCCATGGCTATTGACAACCGATCCAAAGCGGATAAACGGGCTGGAAAATCTGCTAGTTTGGTTCTATTATGAGCCGTAGGTCTCGCTGTCTTTTTTCAGGGTTTGTCTCCTGGGGAAATGCCCGATTATCGCCGCGACCTGACATCTGCTTTGGGGTGTCCCCAATATAATCATTTGTGCTTCAGCGCCTCTGATTCGGTCCTAGCGGGTTCTTGGTCTGGCTGCGAGGCAAGTACAAACAGTCAGCAAGGAATGTCATGAGTTTATACCACACCTATCTCGAAGAGGTTGAAAACCGCAGGGTAAAGGGATTGGCACCAAAGCCAATCGATGACGGGGCGCTGCTTCACGAGATCATCCTGCAGATAAAGGATCAGGAAAATCCGTATCGGGACAACTCGTTGGAGATGCTGATCTACAATACGGTACCCGGCACCACGAGCGCTGCAGGTATAAAGGCCGATTTCCTAAAGGAAATCATCACCGGTGATGTGGTGGTAACAGAAATTTCGGCGGCGTTCGCGTTTGAGTTGCTGGCGCACATGAAGGGCGGTCCCTCTGTCAGGGTTCTGCTCGATCTGGCCCTTGGCGATGATCTGGCACTGGCTGAGCCTGCTGCGGCTGTCCTGAAAAAGCTAGTCTTCTTGTATGACGCCGACACTGACCGTCTGAAAGCCGCTTTTGAGGCAGGAAACGAAATTGCCCGCGACATTCTCGAGAGTTTTTCCAGGGCCGAGTTTTTCACCAACCTGCCGGACATTGACGAGGAAATAAAAGTCGTCACCTATATCGCGGCCGAGGGTGATATTTCCACCGATCTGCTCTCGCCGGGAAACCAGGCGCATTCACGTTCAGACCGCGAGCTGCATGGCCGCTGTATGATCTCCGAGACCGCTCAGCAGGAAATCAGGGAACTCCAGCGTCAGCATCCAGACAAACGTGTGATGCTGGTTGCCGAGAAGGGCACCATGGGTGTTGGCTCTTCGCGCATGTCCGGCGTTAACAATGTTGCGCTGTGGACCGGCAAGCAGGCCAGCCCCTACGTGCCTTTCGTCAATATTTCGCCAATCGTCGCCGGCACGAACGGCATCTCACCGATTTTCCTTACGACTGTTGGTGTCACGGGTGGCATTGGCATTGACCTGAAAAATTGGGTTAAGAAAATTGGTCCCGACGGCAAGCCAATTTTAAACAATGATGACAATCCTGTTCTTGAGCAGAAATATTCAGTCGAGACGGGAACCTTGCTGACGATCAACACGAGGGAGAAAAAGTTGTTCACCGACGATGGCAGGGAGGAGCTGGTTGACGTTGCCTCGTCATTCACGCCCCAAAAAGTTGAGTTCATCAAGTCTGGTGGCTCCTACGCCGTCGTCTTTGGCAAGAAACTACAGAGCTTTGCCTGCGAGACGCTAAACCTTCCCCTGCAATCGGCCTTTGCGCCGTCGACGGTAATTTTCCATGAAAATCAGGGACTGACTGCCGTTGAGAAGATTTTCAACGCCAATGCCATCGGTGTGGAACCGGACACGGTTCTGCATGCTGGATCGGATGTCCGGATCAGGGTCAATATTGTCGGCTCGCAGGACACCACTGGTCTAATGACGTCACAGGAGCTGGAGTCGATGGCCGCAACGGTAATTTCGCCGACTGTTGACGGCGCGTATCAATCTGGGTGCCACACTGCGTCGGTATGGGATTTAAAGGCGCAGGAAAACACCCCCCGGTTGATGAAATTCATGAATGAGTTCGGGCTGATCACGGCGCGTGATCCCGAGGATGGCTACCATGCCATGACAGATGTGATCCACAAGGTGTTGAACGACATCACGGTTGATGACTGGGCGATCATCATCGGCGGTGACTCGCACACGCGGATGTCAAAAGGGGTGGCCTTTGGCGCTGACTCCGGAACAGTTGCGCTTGCTCTTGCCACGGGCGAGGCAACGATGCCCATTCCCGAATCCGTCAAGGTGACTTTCAGGGGCAGCATGGCAGCGCATATGGATTTTCGCGATGTCGTTCATGCCACCCAGGCGCAGATGCTCAAAGAGTTTGGTGACAACGTCTTTCAGGGACGGATCATCGAGGTTCATATCGGAACCCTGCTAGCTGACCAGGCGTTCACCTTCACTGACTGGACGGCGGAAATGAAGGCCAAGGCGGCAATCTGCATTTCTGAGGATGAGACGCTGGTGAAATCGCTGGAGATCGCGCTGGATCGCATTCAGACGATGATTGACAGGGGCATGGACAATGACGCGGGAATGCTCCAGCGGCTGATTGGTATCGCGGAAAAACGCATCGCCGAGATTCGGTCTGGCGAGAAGCCAGCTTTGACTCCTGATGACAATGCCAGCTATGCCGCCGAGGTCGTCGTTGATCTGGACCAGATTAACGAGCCGATGATTGCTGATCCTGATGTCAACAATGTCGACGTCTCGAAGCGTTACACCCATGATACCATTCGACCCATTTCCTTCTATCAGGCTGAAAAGAAGGTCGATCTTGGCTTTGTTGGCTCCTGCATGGTACATAAGGGCGATGTGAAGATTGTCGCGCAGATGCTGCGCAATCTCGAAAAGGCATCCGGTCGTGTCGAGTTCAAGGCGCCGCTGGTTGTGGCAGCCCCGACCTACAACATCATCGATGAACTGAAGGAAGAGGGTGACTGGGCCATTCTGCAGAAATATTCCGGGTTCGAGTTCGATGATACCGCGCCAAAGAACACGGCGCGCGCGAATTATGAGAATATTCTCTATCTTGAGCGGCCCGGCTGTAACCTGTGCATGGGCAATCAGGAAAAGGCGGAGAAGGGCGATACAGTTGTTGCCACCTCAACCCGCTTGTTCAAGGGACGCGTGGTCGAGGATTCCACTGATAAGAAGGGTGAGTCCTTGCTGGCATCAACGCCGGTTGTCGTTCTATCTGCCATTTTGGGTCGGACGCCGACGATTGATGAATATAAGACTGCTGTTGAGGGCATCGACCTGACAAGGTTTGCACCGCCGCTGAACAGGCCAATGACGAAGGCATCAGCCCATTTCTAGGGTTTTTCCGCCATCGCGCGATGACCAAGCGGAGATCAATAGACCACAAAACCCCACTCCGATGATCCCGGGTGGGGATTTTTGGTGATTTCAACTCAGAAATCCGGTGCGCCGTGCGGTAAATATCGTTAGACTACTGAGGTGTCTTGTTTGTTTCCTTGCCCCGCGGTCTTTCGCTGATGTCAGTCACCAGACCTCCCGCTACCTCGTATCGTGCGTCTGCATCGCGCCCCTCTGCCGTGATCACCGTTGTTCTTGGTCCGACCAATACGGGGAAGACGCATTTGGCGATTGACCGGATGACAGGTTATGCCTCGGGCCTGATCGGGTTTCCCCTGCGGCTTCTTGCGCGCGAGAATTATGACCGTTTGGTCGCGCGCCTTGGCCGATCAAAGGTTGGCCTTGTTACCGGTGAGGAACGCATTCTGCCGCCATCGGCACGCTATATTTGCGCCACCGTTGAATCGATGCCGCTGGAGCGTAATGACACTGGGACAAAGGCGGATTTTCTGAGTGATCAATGGGTCAATCGCGGCTTTGAATTTGTCGCCGTTGATGAGGTGCAGCTTGCTGGAGATCGCGAGCGCGGCCATGTCTTCACTGACCGCATCCTGCATGCGCGTGGTCAGTTCGAGACCATGCTGATGGGCGCTGAAACAGCTGGTCCACTCCTACGGCAACTGCTTCCCGAGGCCCGATTCGAAACACGCCAGCGCATGTCACAACTATCCTACTCAGGCCCACGCAAGCTGACGCGCCTGCCGCGGCGCAGCGCGATAGTTGCCTTTGGCGTCGCCGATGTCTACCAGATCGCTGATCTCGTGCGCCGCCAGCGTGGTGGGGCGGCCGTCGTTATGGGCCGGCTCAGCCCCCGTACCCGCAATGCGCAAGTTGACCTCTACCAGAGTGGTGATGTTGATTTCCTTATTGCGACCGATGCGATCGGTATGGGACTAAATCTGGATCTCAACCATGTCGCGCTGGCGTCCGATGTCAAATATGATGGACGGCGGATGCGCAGACTGGCGCCGGCGGAGATGGCGCAGATTGCCGGCCGGGCCGGCCGACATGTCAATGACGGCACCTTTGGTATCACTGATGGCTGCCGCGCTCTTGACCTGGAAGTGATCGAGGCCATTGAGCAGCA
Organism: uncultured SAR116 cluster alpha proteobacterium; assembly: GCA_902578815.1. Classification (GTDB taxonomy): domain Bacteria; phylum Pseudomonadota; class Alphaproteobacteria; order Puniceispirillales; family Puniceispirillaceae; genus MED-G116. Next base: position 14,898 of record CACHEI010000010.1, read on the forward strand.
TCGATTCCAACCGCTGCGCGCTCTCTACTGGCGCAGCCGTGATCTGGATTTTTCCACGGTGGATACGCTGCTTACCTCGCTTGAGATGCCGCCGCCTCTGCCTTTCCTTATTCGTAAGGGCAATGCGCTGGATCACAAGGCATTGGCGGCGCTGGCTAGCCGCCCCGAAATTCTGGTGGCTGCCACCAATCGCCATGCGGTGCGTCTGCTCTGGGATGTTGCCTGTATTCCCAATTTTCGTCAGAGCCTGAATGAAAATCATTATGACATGCTCGCGGGCATTTACGCTACGCTGTCGACACATGGGGTTCTTGGCACGAATATGGTGGCAAAAGCGATGGGTCAGCTCGACCGACTGGATGGCGACCTTGATACATTGATGACCCGCCTTGCCTATATCCGAACATGGACTTACATCACGCACCGATCTGACTGGACAGACAGCCCCACCGAATGGCAGAATCGTGCGCGTAAAATTGAAGACCGGCTCTCAGATTGTCTGCACAGTCGGTTGTCAGAGCGGTTTGTTGATCGACGGGCCGCGCATTTAAGTCGGAGATTGAAGGAAAAGAAGAATTTGACAGCTTCGGTAAAAATGGACGGTACGGTTCTGGTTGAAGGTGAGGAAGTAGGAGTGCTGGACGGATTTGTGTTCCGGCCGACTCTTGCGGATGGAGAAGAAAAATCGACCATCCTTGCAGCGGCGCGTCGTGGCCTTCCCGATGAGATTGAGACCCGCGTGCGAGCCTTTGCGGCGTCGTCAACCCCTGCCTTCAGGCTTGATAAGGCGGGCATGATCAGCTGGCGCGAAGCCATGGTGGCACGGCTCGTCAAAGGCGATGGCCTCTATGCTCCGCGTCCGGAATTGATTGACAGTGATCTACTTTCCATTGATCAGACACAACGCCTTTATGCGCGGCTCAATGACTTTGTCGCTGAGCATGTGCGTGATGTACTGTCTCGTTTGTTGGCGCTTGAGTCACCGGAAGCCATTGAAATGCCGGCGTCCAGCAAAACGACCCCAGGCAATGCCGCGCCATTTGCCGCAATAGTAAAGGCTGAAGAAACCAGCAAACCGGCCAAGGATGAAATCTCGGCACCCCCCCCGGTTGAACAGCCTGATATCCTCGAGGAACCCGTGACCAAACCGATAATCCTGTCAGGTGCCGCCAAGGGCATTGCATATACGCTGTTTGAGGGTCTCGGCGCAGTTCGCAGTATTGAGATTGCGCACCTGACAAGAGCACTTGAGGAATCCGATCGCCTCGCAATGGCGCGTCTTGGCCTGCGCTTTGGCGTTGAGACGGTTTATCTGCCGGATATGTTGAAACCGGCGCAGATCCAATTGCGGGCGCTGCTATGGAATTTGTTTTTCAATGACAGCGGTATTTTTCACGCGCCGCCACCTGCCGGTCGTGTCACAACCGATTCAGTTGAGAATGTCCCTGATGAATTTTGGTTTGCTGTTGGTTATTGCCGCCTTGGTGGACGCGTGATGCGCGTTGATATGGTTGAGCGGGTGGCGCTACTGGTGCGCACAGCAGCAAGAGAGGGCCATTTCAAGATTACTGAAGACATGCTCTCGCTTGCTGGGGCAACACGTGATCAGATGGGCGCGATGCTGCTGGAAATGCAGTGCAGGATCGTTGGTGAGGAACCATCTGAATGTCCTGAAAAGCCGGCGCTGCAGATTTTTGAGCGTGTCCGCCGCGCCCGCCAGAAAGCAGGCAAACCCCGTGGTGATCGGCCGGCTAACCAGAAGGCAAAAAAGAGTAGTTGGCGCTCCAAGGCTGATGGCAAGCGACGCGCGGTTAGCAAGGGACATTCCCGTTCGGCTAAGCCCGCTCAAAAACAGCCTGATCCCAATTCTCCCTTTGCCGTTCTGGCGGGACTGAAGCTAAAGGAATAGGACAGCCTTGAGCGGATCAGACACATCGCTGCGCCTTGATAAATGGCTGTGGTACGCACGTTTTTTTAAAACCAGGGCGATAGCAACAAGAGCCATAGCTGGTGGCAGGTTTCGACTCGATGGTGAGGTGATGAGCAAGCCTCATCGTGCCGCCGCCATTGGGCAGACACTTACTTTTGCACAGGGTGCCAATATCCGTGTGATCCGCATCGTAGGGATTGGCAGCCGGCGGGGACCGGCATCAGAGGCTATGTCGCTTTATGAAGATTTGGCACCGCAGCAATCCAAATTGGCAAAGAATACGGCACATGATCCTGATTTTGAGGCACGAGAAAAGGGAGCCGGTCGACCGACAAAACGTGAACGCCGCCTGACAGAAAGGCTCAAACCAAGGCTGTGACATACCAGAAACTAATGACAGGATGACATTATGCTTGAGAAACTTGACAGCTGGATAAAGACATTTTCTTCTGATGCAAATGTCGCCCCAAAGGACGATCATCTATGGGCGGAAACGCTCGCTGGTCTTCTGATTGAGGCGGCGATGGCCGATGGAGTGCTTGATCAGGATGAAAGGACCAGCATTTCGCACGCGCTGACTAACCAGCTGGACCTTAGCGACGAGGAAGTTTGCAGCATCATTGACAAGGCTGTTATCGCCCATGAGGACCGTATTGAGATTCACCCGTTATTGCGGGCTATCAGGTCAGAAACTGACGTTGAAGGCCGGATTTCGATCATGGAGATGGCGTGGATGGTTGTACTTGCTGATGGTAAGATGCATGAATACGAGGCACAGCTTATGCGCCGTTTAGCGGGTCTGCTATTTGTCGAGGATGTGGATTCCGGGCGCGCCGCCAAACGCGCAAGAGTTCGCTTAGAGCGTGGCGTGTAGGCCTTGCCCATCCGGTTATTCTGCGATAGAACTCGCGGCTCAGGTCTCAACTCAATGGAACCACAATCATGACCTATATCGTCAATGAAAACTGTATCAATTGTAAATACACAGACTGTGTCGAGGTATGCCCTGTAGATTGTTTCTATGAGGGTGAAAACATGCTGGTGATTCATCCTGATGAATGTATTGATTGCGGCGTGTGTGAACCCGAATGTCCGCCCGAAGCTATCCTCCCGGACTCAGAGCCGGGTGCCGAGGCATGGCTTGAGGTCAATCGCGAGATGTCGGAAATCTGGCCCAACATCGGACAGCGAATCGATCCAATGCCAAACGCCGAGGCCAGTCAGGGTGAAACGGGAAAATATGAAAAATATTTTACTAAAGCATCGGGTACGGGCAATTAGCGCCTGTTGCGTGATGCGGCTGGTCGATCTATTTAATTCTCCAAGAGTTGTTTTTTGAAAAAAATTGGAGTATATTAAGGGCTTAGTATGGGGCAGAATCGCTTTGCAGCGTTTGCGGCCATTGAGACCAGTTTTGGTAACCGGGTGCTTTCGAACTTCGTCATTTGGTTGTTGCAAAAGCAAGCCATGCCATCCCGTCTTGCTGGGCAGTTTCATTATTGGATTACAGGCACGGCACGAAGAAGAGGAAACCATGGCACAGAAGTCAGAAACCACTTTTGCAGAAGGTGATTTTGTCGTTTATCCGACTCATGGGGTTGGCCGCATTCTTGGCTCTGAGGAACGCGAAGTCGGCGGGGCTATCATGGAAATGCTTGTAGTTCGATTTGAGCAGGACCGCATGACATTGCGTGTGCCAATGGAAAAGGCAAAGTCACTTGGCCTCCGTACTTTGAGTTCTCGTAAGCAGATGGATCAGGCCATTACTACCCTGCAGGGCAAGGCACGTGTGCGCCGCACGATGTGGTCTCGCCGCGCACAGGAATATGAAACAAAAATCAAATCTGGCGATCCGGTGTCAATCGCTGAAGTTGTACGAGATCTGCACCGTCGGACTAACCAGGCTGAGCAATCCTATTCCGAGCGGCAAATGTACCAAGCCGCGCTTGAGCGTTTGGCGCGGGAGTTCGCGGCTATTGAAAAGATCGATCAGGATGCGGCTGCGATGAAACTCGAGGATTTGATGGACGTCGCCTGACCGGCGGCGTTTTTACCTCTAACGATCGCCATGGTCGTCGGCGCCATCATTGCTCTTTGATGCACCGCCCTGCGGGGATTGAAAGGTTCGCGCGGTCTCGGCTATGATGGAGTATGGCACATGCATTCATTCAGGAAAAAGAACTGTTTCCACCGGTTGTTCCGTTCAATCAGGGCTATCTAGCTCGTGGTATCCACCGCATACATTACGAACAATGCGGAAATCCCGATGGTGTCCCTGTGCTTTTTCTGCATGGGGGACCGGGTGCAGGCATTGCCCCAGCACACCGTCGCCTGTTCAACCCGGACCGTTTCCATTGTGTGCTGTTCGACCAACGCGGTTGTGGTCAGTCACAACCCCATGGTGAAATTGCCGAAAACACGACCCAGCATCTGATCGACGATATCGAGGCGCTGCGCACCACATTTGGAATCGACCAGTTTGTACTTTTTGGTGGGTCCTGGGGGAGTACGCTGGCGCTGGCCTATGCGATTGCCTATCCCGAAAATGTGTCGCGCCTCATCCTCCGCGGTATTTTCCTTGGTACGGATGCGGAAGTAAATTGGTTTCTCAATGATATGGGGCGGTTTTTCCCCGAGGCCCACGAGAGTTTTGTCGAATTTCTGCCGCTACAGGAACGGTATGATCTGCTGACGAGTTATCACAGTCGCCTGATCAACTCTGATTGTCGTACGCATCAGGCAGCAGCTGAACGCTGGGCCTCATATGAGACAAGCTGCTCGACTCTGCGCTCTGGGGTTCGTCATGTGGGCGGCAAATTGGCGCTCAGCATGGCGCGTCTTGAGGCACATTACTTTGTTAATCAATGTTTTCTTGCGCCTGACTATATTCTTAAAAATCTTGATCGCATAACGCATTTGCCAGCCGAGATCATTCAGGGGCGTCATGACGTCATCTGTCCTCCGGTCACGGCGAGAATGTTGGCGAAAGGTTGGGGATCCAGAGCCAAACTTAGGCTCATCGACGAGGCAGGACACTCGACATTTGAATCCGGTATCGCGCATGCGCTCCTAGCAGCCCTCGAGAAATGTTGCTAATCGCTCTGTCCGATTGTTCATTTGTTCTGATATTTCCAGATTTATAATTAGGTTCAATAAGGTAAGTGCAGTTAAATAATGCTACTCACAAGTTTTTGAACTTAACTTGGCTAAAACCTCTAGAGGCATGGCCATTTAAAGCAAAAGTATGAAACTATTGCTAAAAATAATTAGACTCACTGAAACTCCCGGATTAACCTTTACGCAGAGGTAATCCATTGCAAGGAGCAAATAAGAGATCTGATGGCACAGCGAGAAACGCTTGAGCTTATCCGCACTTGCTATAGTATTGAGGGACCGTCGTTGCGCAAGCGTGTGGCGTATATGGTTAGATCTGTTGCAACCACGCTGGCTGGTGATTGAATGCGGCAATACCCGCACTGCCATGTTACGCAATCACGTGTTCGGCGGAGTGTAACACGCAACTGGACCGGACAATTTCATGAATAGTGTCAGTGAAGATAAGAATTTAGAGACAATCAGCTTTGAGGATGCGTTGCGAGAGCTTGAGGCGATCGTGATGTCTCTCGAGCGAGGGGATGTATCACTTGATGATGCGATTTCCGCATTTGAGCAAGGGACCACACTCAAGGCACATTGTCAAAAGCGGCTTGAAGAGGCTCGGATGAAGGTGGAGCAGATCAAGGTGCCGGCAGATGGTACCTCCCCTGTCGAAGCTAGCAATTTTTTGGCCGAAAACTAGTGCTTCATGGAATTTTCTGAGCAACTCGCCAGCGATGCTGCGGCAACGGCTGCATTAATTGATGACATCCTACGCACGGAACAATCCTCGGCACAGCGACTGCGCGAGGCGATGCTCCATGCCACGATGAGCGGTGGCAAGCGCCTACGGGCCGCTCTGGTACTTGGCGCGGCACGGCTGTCTCGCAAGGGTAGCCACCAGCTAGGGGCGCTACGCGTGGCGGCGGCACTGGAAATGCTGCACGCCTATTCGCTGGTGCATGACGATCTACCGTCGATGGATAACGCCGCAACGCGGCGTGGTGAGCCCAGCTGTCATTTGGCATTTGATGAAGCGACGGCCATTCTGGCTGGGGATGCGCTGCAGACTATGGCTTTTGGCGTCCTTGCTGACGCCCGCACGCATTCTGATCCAGCCGTTCAGATCCGGCTAGTTGCAGCTCTTGCCAGCGCCTCTGGTCTTGCAGGCATGGCTGGCGGGCAGATGCTGGACTTACAGGCTGAAACGCGCCAGCTTGATCTTGCTGGAGTTACTGAAATGCAGTCGATGAAGACTGGTGCGCTGATCCAGTGTGCAGCTATTTGCGGTGGCATCGTGGGCAGTGCTGATGACCGGTTGCTGGAGGCACTGAGAGCATTTTCGCGTGATCTTGGGTTGGCGTTTCAGATTGCCGATGACCTTCTTGATTATGATGGCGATGCGGCGGCGCTTGGCAAACCGACTGGACAGGATGCCCACCGCGGCAAAGGTAGCCTTGTTGTTATTATGGGCGCCGGCCAGGCACGCGCCACAGCGCACCGTCTCATCGAGGACGCGCTGGCTGTTTTGGCACCTTGGCCACAGGCTGGGTATTTGGGTTACCTGGCGACATTCGCTATTGCACGCAAATCGTGATAGCCTATTAACATCTGAAGAGTCCGTCGTGTGTTATGAGCCGAAGGTGGGCTGATAATCGTGGAGTTGAAATGGTGTCTACCCCCTTGCTTGATAAGATTGGCCGAATAGAAGATTTGCGTCGGCTGCCTGAGGCAGAACTGCCGCGCCTTGCGCATGAGCTGCGCGATGCAACAATTTCCGCTGTTTCGAAAACTGGTGGGCATCTTGGCGCCGGGCTTGGGGTTGTCGAATTGACCCTCGCATTGCATTACGTTTTCCAGACACCGGACGATAGGCTGATCTGGGACGTTGGGCATCAGGCCTATCCGCACAAGATTCTCACCGGCCGTCGTGACCGGATTGAGACCCTGCGTCAGAAGGATGGCCTTTCGGGCTTTACCAAGCGTGACGAATCCGTTTTTGATCCTTTCGGTGCTGGCCATTCCTCCACCTCAATATCGGCGGGGCTTGGAATGGCGGTGGCCAGTGATCTACAGAACAGCAAACGCAATGTGATTGCCGTGATTGGCGATGGATCGATGAGCGCTGGCATGGCCTATGAGGCGATGAACAATGCGGGCGCCTCTGACACCCGGTTGATTGTCATTCTGAATGATAATGATATGTCGATCGCCCAACCGGTCGGCGCGATGAGCAGCTATCTCTCACGTCTTATCACTTCGGAGCCGTTCCATTCCATTCGTGATCTGGTGCGTCAAGTGACCAGCAAATTTCCCGCCGAGATAGAGCGCACGGCCCGCCGTGCCAAGGACATGGCGCGTGATCTGATAAGCGGCAATTCAGTTTTCAGTCAGCTGGGCTTTTTGCATATCGGTCCGATTGATGGCCATGAGATGGGGCATCTTCTGCCGGTTCTGAAAAATCTGCGTGATGGTGATGTAGCTGGGCCGGTGTTGGTACATGTCGTGACTGAAAAGGGTAGGGGGCATCCCTTTGCTGGTCCATCTGCCGAAAAATACCATGCCGTGCCAAAATTTGATGTGATAACTGGCACCCAGCAGAAGGCGGTAGCAAATGTCTCCAGCTACACGTCAGTCTTTGCTAGGGCGCTGATAGATGCTGCACAGCAGGATGACAGCATTATTGCCATCACTGCAGCAATGCCGTCTGGAACTGGTCTGGACAAGGTCAAGGAACGTTTCCCGACGCGTGTTTTTGATGTTGGTATTGCTGAACAGCATGCGGTGACCTTCGCCGCTGGTCTGGCCAGTGAGGGTATGAAACCATTTTGTGCGCTTTACTCTACTTTCCTGCAGCGCGGTTATGATCAGTTGGTTCATGATGTTGCGATACAGAAACTTCCTGTACGATTCGCTATTGACCGGGCCGGTCTTGTTGGTGCCGACGGGGCCACACATGCCGGTATTTTTGATGTGGCATATCTTTGCTGTCTGCCAGGCATGGTGGTCATGTGCCCGTCAGATGAGGCGGAGCTGACACATATGGTAGCAACCGCTGCTAGCTATGATGATGGGCCATCGGCCGTCCGCTATCCGCGCGGCGAGGGGATCGGCTGTGAGCTTCCCGAACGTGGCGAGATATTGCCGATTGGTAAGGGTCGTGTCATTCGCTGGGGGGATGATGTGGCCATTCTTTCGCTGGGCACCCGCCTTGCCGATTGTCTCGCTGCTGCTGATATAATGGCTGATGCCGGGGTTTCCACAACCGTCGCTGATGCGCGGTTTGCAAAGCCACTTGATAGGGTGCTGCTTAATGAATTGGTAGCTAGGCATGACAGGTTGTTGATTGTTGAGGAGAACAGTCTGGGGGGTTTTTCCGCCCATGTCCTGCAATATATGGCAAATGCGGGCAATCTTGATGCCGGCCTCACCGTTCGCACTCTGTCGCTTCCCGATGAATTCATTGAACATGATAGTCAGGCAGGCCAGCTTGCTGACTGCGGACTTGATCGTGATGGTATAGTTGCCGCGCTTTCTGCCCTTGTCGGCTCAGCCAGGAATCTGGTTAGCACCGCAAAGCGGAAAAAATAGAGGTTTCGGTGACTTGGTCAAATTCTGGCATTGATGATTGCTGAGTTATGTTGGGTGATATTTTGGTGATCATTTCCACAACATGACATTGGTGTTTTATGGTTTTGGTGTGACTAGTTCTCGAAGAAAATCTCAACAGAGACATTTGCTGAATGAAACGCCCAATCGAATTCGGGCCGATGCATTGCTGGTGGCGCGCGGTTTGGCTGCCTCGCGGGACAGGGCGCGGACGCTGATCGCATCATCGTCTGTTTTGCTTGCGGGAAAAACCCTAACAAAATCATCGCGGTTGCTTGCACCTGATGCCAAGTTAGAGCTGACAGCCAGTGATTTTCCCTGGGTTAGCCGGGGCGCGCTGAAATTGATCGGCGGGCTTGACGCTTTTGCCCAGCTTGATCCATCAGGCCTCACCTGTCTTGACATCGGGGCCAGTAAGGGTGGCTTTACCGAAATATTGCTCGCCCGTGGTGCATTGCGCGTCTTCGCGCTTGATGTTGGCCGTGACCAGCTTCATCCCAGCCTGTCTGGTGATCCGCGAGTGGTGGTTCTGGATGGGGTAAATGCCCGCAATCTGACGCCGAACATGCTTGGTGTGGCGCCTGAGCTTATTGTCTGTGATGCGTCTTTCATTAGCCTTGCCAAACTGTTACCAGCAGCGCTTAAGCTTGCGGCTCCCGGTGCCGCTCTCCTGGCGCTGATTAAGCCACAATTTGAGGTTGGAAAGGGTAATGTAGGCAAGGGTGGTGTGGTGCGCGATGCCGAACTTCACGCCCAGACAACAGCACGAATTGCGCAATGGCTCACAGACGAAATGGGCTGGAGCCATATTGGCACCGTACCCTCACCGATTGATGGACCAGATGGCAACCGTGAATTTCTAATCGCGGCCAGCAAGTCGTCGCACTGACCCATTCAGTCGCTAGGTAGGATCCCACATTGCGCGTGATGCCGCATTAAGTGATCAGCTAGCGTGACCGCCATCATCGCCTCGGCAACGGGAACGCCACGTATACCAACACAGGGATCGTGCCGCCCCTTGGTCAGCAGTTCAACCTCCTGGCCATTCTCGTCGATTGAGCGGCGTTTTGTCAGGATCGATGAGGTGGGTTTGATCGCAATGCGAACGACGATCTGCTCACCCGTCGAGATGCCACCCAGAATGCCGCCGGCATGGTTGCTAAGGAAGGTTGGCCCTTTACGCATTTCGTCACCTGCCTCCCGGCCATCCATTGCCGCTGCCGCGAAGCCGCTGCCGATCTCAACACCCTTGACGGCATTGATGCTCATCATTGCTGCAGAAAGTTCAGTATCTAGCTTGCCATAGATGGGCTGGCCCAGGCCGGCAGGAATGCCATCCGCAACAATTTCCAGAATAGCCCCGGCTGACGATCCCTTCTTGCGAACATTATCGAGATACCCCTCCCACGCGGCTGCCGCCTCGGCGTCAGGGCAGAAAAACGGGTTTCTGTCGCAATTGTCCCAATCGAGATTATTTCGATTAATCTTGTGCGGTCCGATCTGCACAACGCCACCACGTACCCGATAGCTGTCGCCAAGAGCATGTTTAAGAAACAGGTCGGCGATGGCGCCGGCGGCGACACGGACCGCAGTCTCGCGGGCTGAGGACCGCCCCCCTCCCCGAAAATCGCGGATACCATATTTTTTCTGATAGGTGTAATCGGCATGGCCGGGCCGGAATTGCTTTGCGATATCGCCATAATCCTTTGATCGCTGATCCTTGTTACGGATTAACAGACCGATCGGTGTTCCCGTTGTTTGCCCCTCGAAAACGCCGGACAGGATTTCAACCCTGTCCTCTTCTTGGCGCTGCGTAACAAAGCGGTTCTGGCCGGGCCGGCGGCGTTCTAAGTAGGGCTGGATCATGTCTTCGGACAGCGCCATGCGTGGCGGTGCGCCATCGACCACACAGCCAATGCCCGCCCCATGACTTTCACCAAAGCTTGTATAGGAGAACAGTTTTCCAAATCTGTTATCAGACATGTCAGACAGTTGAGATGTCAGGCGCGTCAACCGCCTTCATGCCGACAACGTGATAACCGCAATCGACATGATGTGTCTCGCCGGTAACCCCCGATGACAAGTCGGAGAGCAGGTACAGCCCGGCGCCACCGACATCCTCAAGCGTAACATTGCGTTTGAGTGGCGAGTTGTACTCGTTCCATTTCAGGATATAGCGGAAATCGCCAATGCCAGATGCAGCCAGTGTTTTCATTGGGCCGGCCGACAGGCTGTTGACCCGGATGTTGCGGCCACCAAGATCAACCGCCAGATAGCGGATTGATGCCTCGAGAGCTGCCTTTGCGACGCCCATGACATTGTAATGCGGCATCACCCTCTCTGCGCCGTAATAGGTCAGCGTCAGCAATGAGCCGCCATCATTCATCATCGTCGTGGCCTTTTGCGCGATATGGGTGAAGGAATAGACCGAGATATCCATCGTCCGCTGAAAATTCTCGCGGCTGGTATCGACATATTGGCCTTTTAGCTCTTCTTTGTCGGAATAGGCGATGGCATGCAGCACGAAATCGAGCTTGCCCCATTTCTTGGCCAGCGTCGAGAACACGGCGTCAACGCTTTGCTCATCGGTGACGTCACAGGGAAGAACAAGGTCACTATCGACCGATGCGGCCAGCGGCCTGACACGCTTTTCTAACGCTTCTCCCTGAAAGGTAAAAGCCAGCTTGGCGCCCTGTTCAGCGAGCTTGGCGGCGATTCCCCAGGCGATCGAGCGCTCATTTGCCACGCCCATGATAAGTCCGCGTTTGCCAGCCATTACGCCAATAAAATTTTCAGGCTTGTTTTTCGGTGTGTTCTGCTTGCTCATGGCTTTGGTCTTTCCCGTATATGCGCGGCCGGCATAGCTTTTGCTTCCACCGACAACTAACTGCCACCATTTTACAGGCTCCAGCGTCTAGGGCAAGCAGAAGCAGGTGCAAAACCTGCTGGTGGCGGGCGGTAAAGCCCACTCTCTAACTGCTGGCGGTCTAGCGAAGCGAGTAGGTGACCTGACGGGTAATCTCGACACGTTCATTCGGAGCCAGTGGGCGCGCCGATTCAAGCATGATGATCTTGTTGTCGATCTCGATCGTATTTCTATAACCGGTGATCTCCTCGATCGTCTGTTCGGTCATGATCGTTCGCGTCTCACAGATATTCTGCTGTCGATAGCCGACAATTTCGCCCTGTCCGGTGGTGTTCTTTGCATGTTCGCGTCCGAGAATAGCACCGGCAACCGTTCCTGCGGCTCCCGCGCCCTCATTGTCGGACAGCTTGTTGCCGATGGCCGAGCCGATAAGGCCGCCAACAATCATCGCCCCCAGATCGGATTGGCCGCTCTTGGACTCACCATAGATCGGCACATCCTCGGTACGGCAAACACGCTCGTCCTTGGGCGTCTTGCGCACATAGCTGCTGCGGATCGGGTCGGATTTCGTCACTGTTCCCAGAACCGTCTCGACGCGGGTCTCGGCGGTGGCGGTGCCAAGCATGGCGACACACAGGATCGCCGCTGACAATACAGTCGTTCCGACAGCGGCACGGTTAGCAGATGGGGTAGTCTGATGTGGATGCTTCATCGTTGAATACCTTTGATTTCTATCAAATTTTCTGTGTGGTGTGCGGGTTATTAACCTATCACGCGCAACAATATTGCGGAAAAATAAGGCAATAATTTGTTTTTGCCAACAAACTCTCGCCGCTTTTCAGCACTGCACCATTGCAGCCGCAATGGTGAATGCCCATCTCCGCACTAACGGACAGGAGATTCCCGGCATGGAGCTTGAACAGAATACCAATCCCTTTGCACTTTTCGGTCAATGGTTTGAAGAGGCCGTTGCCTCGGAAATCAATGATCCTGATGCGATTGCGCTGGCCAGTGTGGACAGGAATGGCATGCCTTCTGTTCGGATGGTCCTGCTCAAGCAATGGTCGCCAGATGGCTTTGTTTTCTACACCAATTACGAAAGCCGCAAATCGGACGAATTGCTGGCAACGGAAAAGGCCGCCTTTTGCATGCACTGGAAAAGCCTGCGCCGCCAGGTGCGTGTCGTCGGCCCGGTCTCTCAGGTGTCGCCGGCGCAATCCGACGCCTATTTCGAAACCCGTGGCCGTGGCAGCCAGCTTGGTGCCTGGTCCTCAGCACAGTCCCAGCCGCTTGCCAGCCGTGCCGAATTGGCGGCGGCGGTGGCCGCGAGCGAAGCCCGTTTTCCCGATGCCGTGCCGCGACCACCTCATTGGGGTGGTTATTGCATTGTACCGCAGGAAATCGAATTCTGGGCTGATGGTGAACACCGCCTGCATGATCGCTTTCGCTTCACTGGCAACGGTGCGGAGGGTTGGAATGTGCAGCGTCTGAACCCCTGATTCCTGGCATTACCTGACACGCCGCGCCGTCGCCTGTGATCCAGATGCCGGGGCGCTTGCAGTGTTGTTTGAATTCGGCCGGGCTGTCACCCTTGTCTGTTCTGTTTACCTATTCTGGGCAAAAAAAGTCGGATGGAAGACGCTGTTTTTACGCTCTTTCAATATGCTTGCTCCGATGAATGAATGGCGGTCGGCGGTTTGTTGATATTGGCGTCGAACCTGCTTTGAAGGGGAGTTTGGAACATGAAAACGCATGCACGCGTTGTTGTCATTGGGGGCGGTGTTGTTGGTGTCAGCACCTTGTACCATCTGGCTAAAAAAGGCTGGTCTGACGTTGTTCTTGTGGAACGCAGGGAACTGACCTCGGGTTCGACCTGGCATGCCGCCGGCCTGCTGCCGCTGTTCAACATGTCCTATTCCGTTGGCCAGGTGCATAAATATTCGGTCAAATTCTACCAGGAACTGCAGGAAGAGACAGGTATGGATGTCGGTTTCCGCAATGTCTCGAACATTCGTCTTGCCTCAAAGCCTGACCGCATGGACGAATATCGGCAATATGCCGGCGTTGCCAGCACCATTGGTGTCGATGTCCAGATTCTGACCCCTGAGGAGGTCAAGCATTACTGGCCAATGTGCAACACCGATGGCCTGATCGGTGCGATCCGGCACCCGGGTGACGGCTATATCCAGCCTGCCGACCTGACACAGGCACTGGCGCGTGGCGCGCGGGATCGGGGCGCCGAAATCTATCGTAATACCACCGTGACCGCGATCAGCCGGACCACCGACAGCGAGTGGAAGGTGACAACCGACAAGGGCGAGATCAACTGCGAGCATGTGGTCAGCTGTTCGGGTAATTTTGCCCGCAAGACAGGCCAGATGGTTGGCTTGAACGTGCCGGTGATCCCGGTTGAGCATCAATATATAGTCACCGAGGCGCATCAGGACATCAAGGACCGCCATGCGCGGGGCGAGCCAGAGATGGGAGTGCTGCGGGATTCTGATGGTCAATGGTATATGCGCGAGGAGGCGGGTGGCTTGATCCTCGGCCCCTATGAAAAGGGCGCGCCAGCCTGCTATGTCGATGGGCCAGGCGATGACTCAGAATATGAATTGTTCCAGGAAGATCTTGAACGTCTGGAACCGCATATCGAGTCAGCGATAGAACGAGTTCCAGGTTTTGGCGAGGTTGGTGTGAAAAAGGTCTACAATGGCGCTATTGCCTACACGCCGGATGGCAATCCAATCATCGGTCCGGCATGGGATGTGCCGAATTTCTGGCTAAATGAGGGGCATAGCTTCGGCATCACCGCCGCTGGCGGCGCTGGCTGGCAGCTTGCCGAATGGATTGTTGAAGGCGAGCCAGCCATTGATATGCTAGGCGTCGACCCAAGGCGCTATGGCAGCTATACTTCGCAATCCTATCTAAAGGTCAAAAATGAAGAAGCCTATGAGAATGTGTTCACCATCCATTACCCGGATGAGGAGCGGGCTGCCGCGCGTCCGCTGCGCACTGCACCCTGCTATGACCGCCTAAAGGCCCTTGGTGCTGTGTTCGGCCAGAAATTTGGCTGGGAGCGGGCCAACTGGTTCGCGCCGGCGGAAACGCCGCAGGAGGATCACTGGTCCTTCCGCCGGTCGAACTGGTTTGAACATGTCGGCAATGAAGTCCGCAACGTTCAGGCAAATGCCGGTTTGCTGGATATGTCGGCCTTTTCCAAATGCCGTATTTCCGGCTCGGGTGCCGAGGCTTTCCTCGATCATCTTGTTGCCAACAGGCTGCCAGGCAGGGTGGGGCGGGTTGCGCTTTGCCATGCCCTGACTGAACGCGGCGGGGTGCATTCTGAATTTACCATCCAGCGTGAATCTGAGGACAGTTTCTATCTTGTCGCCGCCGGCGCGGCACAGCGGCTGGATCATGACTGGATCAGGAAACACATGCCGGATGATGGCTCTGTCCGTTTCGACAACATTACCAATTCCATCGGTGTGCTGGTTCTGGCCGGACCAAAGGCACGTGACATTCTGCAGAAAATCACCCGCGCCGATCTCAGCAATGCGGCTTTTCCGTGGCTGTCCAGTCGCCTGATCGAGGTAAATCTCGCACCGGCAATGGCGTTCCGCATGAATTTTGTTGGCGAGCTTGGCTGGGAACTGCATCACCCGATCGAATATCAAAACCATATCTTTGATGCGCTGATGGATGCCGGTGCCGAGTTTGGCCTGAAGCCCTTCGGCATCCGGGCCATGGACGCCATGCGGCTGGAGAAATCCTACCGCCTTGTTGGTACCGAATTGTCGATCGAATATGCGGCGCTTGAGAGTGGCCTCGACAGGTTTGTTCATCTGAACAAGGGTGATTTCAAGGGACGCCAGAAACTCAGCCAGTGGCAGGAAGCTGGCTTTGCGAACACTATGGTCACGCTCGAGGTGCATGACACCACCGATGCCGATGCCATTGGCGGCAACCCGATCATGCTTCCCGATGGCGAGGTCATTGGCCGCGCGACCAGCGGTGGCTTTGGATTCCGCGTTAATAAATCCCTGGCTCTGGCGATGGTGCGGCCGGACCATGCCGCCGTCGACACGGAGCTGATGATCGACATTCTTGACCAGCGCCTGCGAGCTACGATTGTCAACGAATCCCCCTATGACCCGGGTAATGAAAAACTGCGTGCCTGAGCTGCTTGGCGAATAACAACAGCGTCGCAGGAGAGGAAACAAGTAAATGTCTGAAATTCAGGTAACAGGGCGGCGTTCGCGTCGCGGCGGCGGGCGTGATGCGCGGCGTCAATTGCGGACCGGTGGCGGTGGCGGTGCTAGCGCGCCGTTCATTACGCGCAACATTCCGCCTGTCGATATTCTCAGTGATGAGGCGACAGAGATCATTGAGGCCAATGCCGAGACCATCCTTGAGGACATCGGCATTGATTTTCGTGATGATACGGAGGCGCTCGATATCCTGCGCAATGTCGGCTGCGACGTAAAAGGTGAACGGGTGCATTTTCCCCGCGGGCTGGCGCGCCAGCTTTGCGCCACGGCCCCTGCCAGCTTCACCCAACATGCGCGCAATTCTGCCCGCTCTGTGGAGATAGGGGGAAATAAGATAGTGTTTGCGCCTGTCTATGGCCCGCCATTTGTTCGTGATCTTGAGGGTGAGCGCCGTTATGCCACGATGAATGATTTCTGCAATTTCGTGAAACTCGTCTATATGCATCCCGGTTTTCACCATTCCGGCGGTACCGTCTGCGAGCCTGTCGATCTGCCGGTGACAAAGCGTCATCTCGAGATGATCTATGCGCATCAGCGCCTGTCCGACAAGCCCTATATGGGTTCGGTCACGGCCCCTAGCCGGGCGCAGGACACGGTTGATATGTCAAAAATCCTGTTTGGTGACGAGTTTGTTGCCAACAACACGGTCTGTGTCAGCCTGATAAATGCCAATTCGCCGATGACCTGGGATGACACAATGCTGGGCGCGCTTAAGGTCTATGCACGGAACAATCAGGCGGTGATCACCGCGCCGTTCATTCTGGCCGGGGCAATGTCGCCGGTCTCGGTTGCTGGCACACTTGCCCAGACCCTTGCCGAAGCGATGAGCGGCATCGCCTTCACCCAGGCGGTCAATCCTGGCGCGCCAGTGATTTTTGGTAGTTTTGCCAGCTCGATGTCGATGCAGACAGGCGCCCCGACCTTCGGCACGCCGGAACCTGCCAAGGTGCTTTATGGCTGCGCCAAACTGGCTCGCCGTCTTGGGGTGCCGTTCCGTTCTGGCGGCTCGCTCACCGGGGCCAAGACCCCTGATGCGCAGGCCGCTTATGAGTCCACCCATACCATTTTGCCAACGGTGATGGGCGGCGTTAATTTTGTTCTTCATGCTGGCGGATGGATGGAGGGCGGTCTGGTCGCCGACTACGCCAAGCTGCTGCTTGATGCCGATCAATTGACGATGATGCAGAATTTGGTCGATGGCATTGATGTGTCGGAAAACGGCCAGGCGATGAATGCGCTTCACGAAACCGGCCCGGGCCAGCATTTCCTCGGCTCATCCCACACCCAGGCGAATTTTGAGACGGCTTTCTGGCGCTCGGAAATGGCCGACAACAACACTTTTGAACAATGGTCATCCGAAGGCTGCATCGAGAGCAATGCCAGAGCCCGCGTTCGCGTTCGCGAGATGCTGGATTCATATCAGGAACCGGCCCTCGATAAGGCGATTGATGAGGCACTGCGCGCCTTTATTGCCTGCCGGATGGAGGAGTTGCCGGACGCCGACTACTAGGTCAGCAGACATTCATGCCTCGGAAATCACAAAAGCCCCGGTGATCTGGCCGAGGCTTTTTGCTCGTAAGGCTACCGCTTCACCTAACCCTGAAAGACAAAGCCGAACTCAAGTGCTGCATCTTGCAACCAGTCGAGCGTATAGGCGGCAAAGCTCGTCCGGCAGATCAGCAGGAAGCAATTTTCATCGGTGGCGATCATTGTCACACCGGCATGCGCCAGCATCGTCTGCGCACATTGGCCGGGGACAAATTTTTTGGGATGCAGATCAAGCGCACAGCCCTTGGCGAGTACCGCCCGCACGTCCGGTCCCTCAACCTGCAGAACGCAGAGCGCGTCAGTGACATTTGTTGCGGCGAAATGCTGGCCGGCAAGATCGTCACTGATCTTGCGCCGCAGATCGCGCTCCATACCGGCCTCGCACAGCAGCAGCGCCTCATCCGGGCCAAGCCAAACAATGTGCCGGGCTCCGGCTGAACTGACCATATTGTTGGCCGGGGGAAACTCACAGCCTGTATGGTTCCAGATCACCTTGGCGAAGGCCTTGGTGCCGCGGATGTTGATCTTGCCAATATGCGCCACCTCCTTTATGAGCAGACCGGCGCTGCCACCATCTGGGGCGGCGGTACTCATACCGGCGCGCCCGGCAAGGGCGTTGCGGCCGGTAAGCATTGCATCACCTGTCATGATATCAGCCATTGATCCGCTCTCCTTTCGCGTCAAAGAACGTCGGCTCCACAATTTCCGCCTCGATCACATCGCCATCGAGCATCGGAAAATACACCGTCGAACCCAGCATGCTATGGCCGCCCTTGAGCATCGCCATGGCGATCGACGAGCCGACATTTGGCGAGTAATAGGACGATGTCACCTGGCCAAGCATTTCCATTGGCATCGGCTGGTCTGGGTCAATCACCGCATGCGCTCCCTCGGGGATCACTCGCTGGCTGTCGGTTGTCAGGAGGCCGACAAGCTGTTTGCGGTCGTCAAAGCCCATCGAGGCTCTGGCCAGCGCCCGCTTGCCGATGAAATCGGGTTTCACATCAGACACGATCCAGTCCATTTTCAGGTCCTGCGGCGTGACCGAACCATCGGTTTCCTGGCCAACGATGATGAAGCCCTTCTCGGCGCGCAGCACATGCATCGCCTCGGTGCCATAGGGGGTAATGCCGAACTCAGCACCGGCCTCCATCAACAAGGTCCAGAGCGCCAGCCCGTGGCGTGCCTTGACATTGATTTCGTAGGACAGCTCGCCGGTAAAGGAAATCCGGAAAAGCCGCACTGGCAATCCACCAAGATGCGCTTCCTGCATCGACATGAACGGAAATGAAGAGGCGCTGAGATCGATATCAACACCAGCTGCCTCTAGGATTTTTGCGGCATTCGGCCCGGACAAGGTGGCAACGGACCATTCCTCAGTCACCGAGGTCAGATACACCTTGAGCTCCTGCCATTCGGTCTGCAGCCATTCCTCCATCCAGTCAAGGACATTAGCGGCTCCGCCGGTTGTCGTTGTCATGTGGAAATGATCTTCGGCGAGGCGCGTCGTCACACCATCATCCATGACCATCCCGTCATCCTTGAGCATCAGCCCATAGCGGCATTTGCCAACGCCGAGCTTCAGCCAGCTGTTGGTATAGATGCGGTTGAGAAACTCGGCGGCATCCGGCCCGCGAATGTCGATCTTGCCGAGCGTTGATGCGTCCAGAAGACCTGCTGTTGTCCGCGCTGCCAGCACCTCTCGGTTGACCGCCTCGGTCATGGTCTCACCCTCCTTGGGGTAGTACCAGGCGCGCATCCACTGGCCGACATGCTCAAAACTGGCACCGTTGGCGCGGTGCCAGTCATCCATGCGTGTCAGCCGTGTGGGATCGAAGAGATGGCCGATATCGCGCGCGGCAATCGCGCCGATATTTGCCGGTGTATAGGGCATGCGGAACGTCGTTGTGCCAACTTCGGGGATCTCACTGCCAAGCGTGTTGGCGAGAATGGCCAGCGCGTTGATGTTCGATGTCTTGCCCTGATCGGTTGCCATTCCCATCGTGGTGTAGCGTTTGAGATGCTCGACTGACTGAAAGCCCTCGCGCGCGGCAAGCACAACGTCAGATGCTGTTACATCATTCTGGAAATCGACAAACGCCTTTGGCCCTCTGCCCGGACCCTCACCGTTGGTGATTTTCCATGCTGCGAGTGGGCGCCAGCTCTGTTTTGGCGTGTCCAGAGCGGGGGCCTCGATGGTGGCAGACGTCTTGAAACCGGTGGCGCTGGCGGCCTTGGCACCAGCCCGTGCGCCTTCGCGCAGTGCCGCGCCAAGATCGAAACCGCCATTGCACGCCCCGGCGTTGAATGAGGCTTCATGCGTTGCTGACGGTTTGAAACACAGGTTCCGGTCATCCCATTCCAGCTTGCCGCGTGCCTGCGAATGCAGATGCACCGCGGGGGACAGGCCGCCTGACATGGCGATCAGGTCACAATCCATATGAACGGCATCACCAATGATCTGGGTGGCCCCCTCATTAACAGGGCAGATCTCGGCGCGGGCCACACGATGGCCGCCATGGGCAAGCGTGACAGCATGCCCGGCCATGATCGCGATCTCTGCATCCCTGGCGGCAGTGATCAATGGCCCAGCCGCATCGATCCGCAGATCGACCACGACCACATTCGCGCCGGCCTCATCAAGGCTGAGCGCGGTTCGGTAGGCATCATCATTATTTGTCACCACAATCGCGCGGTTGCCAGGCAGAACGCCATAGCGGTTGACGAAATTGCGCACTGCGCCTGCCAGCATCACACCAGGCAGATCATTGCCGGAAAACACCAGGGGCCGTTCATGCGCGCCCTGCGCCAGCACGGTCTGGCCGGCCCGCACTTTCCAAAGCCGCTGGCGCGGTAGATGCGCTGGCCGCTCAGCCAGATGGTCGGTAACGCGCTCCACGAGCGTCAGGTAATTATGGTCCATATAGCCAAACACCGTCGTGCGTGGCAACAGCGTGACCTCGGGTATCGTTTCAAGTTCGGCAACCATCCCGGCGATCCAGGCGCTTGCATCCACACCTTCAATTCGGGTGTCATTCTCAGCCAGCAGCCAGCCGCCAAACTCATTCTGCTCATCGGCCAGAATCACCCGGGCACCGCTGCGTCCGGCATGAAGCGCCGCCATCAGGCCTGCGGCGCCGCCTCCGGCAACCAATACATCACAATGCGCATGTGTCTTTTCATACCGGTCCGGGTCGTTATGGTCGTCCGCCACCCTGCCAAGGCCGGCGGCATAGCGAATGACACGTTCATAGCTCATCCACATCGAGGCCGGCCACATGAAGGTCTTGTAATAGAAGCCAGCCGGAAAGAAGCGCGCCAGCAGCGAATTCACCGCGCCGATATCGAATTTCAGCGAGGGTGTGCGGTTCTGGCTCTGGGCATACAGCCCCTCGAATAGCTCAATCTGCGTGGCGCGCAGATTGGGTTCGGCATAGGCACCCCGGCCAAGCCGTATCAGCGCGTTTGGTTCCTCAGACCCACTCCCAAGAATTCCGCGCGGGCGGTGATATTTGAATGACCTGCCAACCAGGTGCACATTGTTGGCCAGCAGCGCCGAGGCCAGCGTGTCACCTTCGTAGCCCTGATATTGCTTGCAATCAAAGGTAAAGGTGATTGGCTTTGTCCGATTAATACGGCCACCTCTGCTAAGCCGACTCATCTGACGGGCGGCTCGTTTTGGTTTCAAAAGTCTCATTATCGGCCTTCCTGCCTGCTGGCCGTGCCACCTGTTTTCTTCGCTGCCGCATTATGCTGGGAGGGTTTCTGCGCTGCCTTTTCCGCGGTGGTGTCCCGCCGCCAGCTGGCAGCATATGTTTCCAGCGCCTCAGCTTTGCGAGGCAATGCGCCCATTGGATACACTTCGATGATCTCGTGGGTCACCGTGTCACGCGCGACATTGAACCAGCGCCTGCAGCCGGCGGTGTGCCGCCATCTTTCCAGAAACAGGCCTTTGGGATTATCGCGTAGGAACAGGTACTCGGCGAACTCGGCATCGTTAATGCTGTTTTCAGCAAGCGGACGCGCGATATGTGCCTCGCCTCCGCAGGCAAATTCACTTTCCTCGCGCGGGCCACAATATGGGCAGTTGATAATAAGCATTTTCCTGTCTCCCAGACTTGCCTAATGTGCCACGCCGGCGGCGCCATGCTCGTCGATCAAGAGGCCTGTCTGGAACCGGTCAAGCGTGTAGGGCGCGGCAATCCTGTTTGGCCTGTCATTGGCAATCAGATCGGCGAAAACATGGCCGGAACCGGGCGTTGCCTTGAAGCCGCCAGTACCCCAGCCACAGTTGAAATACAGCCCCTCGACATCTGTCTTCGAAATGATTGGAGAGGCATCGGGACAGGTGTCCACAATGCCGCCCCAATGGCGCAGCATCCGCAGGCGTGACAGGACCGGAAATAGCTCAACCGCCGCCGCCAGCATATGTTCTGGCACCGGGAAGGAGCCGCGCTGAGCATAGGAATTGTATTTGTCAACACCGGCACCAAGCACCATCTCGCCCTTGTCCGATTGGCTGATATACATATGCACCGCATTCGACATGATCACCGTATTGAGGATTGGCTTGATTGGCTCCGAGACAAGCGCCTGCAGCGGCCGGCTTGCGAGGGGCAGGCGGATATCGGCCATCGCCGCAATTACACTCGAATGGCCGGCAACGACACAGCCCACCTTTCGCGTTTTGATATAGCCACGGTTGGTCTCAATCCCGATGATTTTGCCGCGCTCACGGCGTAGAGCTGTCACCTCACAATTCTGGATGATGTCAACGCCCAGATCGTCGGCCGCCCGTGCATAGCCCCAGGCAACGGCGTCATGCCGCGCTGTGCCGCCACGTTTCTGTAGAAAGCCCCCCATAACTGGGTAGCGTATCGACTGGTCGATATTGATTGTCGGCACGAATTTCTTGATCTCAGAAGGTCCCAGAATTTCTGAGTCAATACCATTCAGGCGAATGGCATGGACACGGCGCGACATTTCGCGCAATTCATGTTCGCTATGCGCAATCGTTAGCACACCGCGCTGGCTGAACATCACATTATAATTAAGGTCCTGCGACATGCCTTCCCATAATTTAAGCGCATGTTCATAGATCGCCGCCGACTCGTCCCACAGATAGTTCGAGCGGATGATTGTCGTGTTGCGGCCGGTATTACCGCCACCAAGCCAGCCCTTTTCTACCACGGCGATATTTGTCATGCCATGCACTGCAGCCAGATAATAGGCGGTGGAAAGGCCATGGCCACCGCCGCCAATGATCACAGCATCATATTCATCTCTGGGTGCGGCATCGCGCCAGGCGCGCTGCCAGTCCTGATGATAATTCATCGCCTCCCTGGCTATCGCGAAAGCCGAATATTTCGGCTTTCCGCCTGGCAGGCCGCGCTGTCCGCGGTCGGGCTTATGTGATGCCATTATATAAATCCTCTTTTACGCCGGCCTCGTCCATCTTGCCAGTCGTTCAGCTTTGAGGCGAGGCCGGCTATTTAGGCAGGCTAATTCCTATTGCTGTCACTCTTTGAGCCAAAAATTTGTATGATTATTAATTTGCGATCACAAGCCCGGAATTCCTGTTCCCCCTACGACCTTGGGTTTAGCGCAATCGACACTACGCTGCGTCTGAATGCCCCAGACCCTGCCCATGGGCTTATTATCTACGACAACCGTTGCCAAACTGAGACAGATAGCATGTAGCGCTGCCCCCCCGTTCTGGCATACATGCCGGCATGTGTGCGGGCAATATTCACCGTGCCGGACCCTTGACCCACGCCGCCAAGCCGATCACAGTCTAAACCAGTATTCATTCATTTATTCCAGTGATAGATTATTCATTAAAGTACCCACAGTGCCGGAGACAGACAGATGGCCGTGATCAATTCAATTGCTGACCGACAGGATGAAATGCGTGCCTGGCGGCATCTACTGCACCAACATCCCGAACTCAGCTATGAAGAGGTCTGGACCTCGAATTTCGTCGCTGAGAAGCTCGCCAGCTTTGGCCTTGAGGTGCATCGAGGAATGGGCAAGACGGGCGTTGTCGGCATCCTTCATGGCACCGGTACCAGCAGCCGGGCCATTGGGCTACGCGCCGATATGGATGCTTTGCCAATGCAGGAACTCAACGGGTTTGACCATGTCTCGCAGACGCCGGGAAAGATGCATGCCTGTGGTCATGACGGCCACACCACGATGCTTCTTGGCGCCGCACAGTATTTGGCCGAGACACGTAATTTTGATGGCACCGTCTATTTTATCTTTCAGCCGGCTGAAGAAGGTGGCGGCGGTGGTGAGGCGATGATCAAGGACGGACTGTTTGAAAAATTTGATGTCGAGACCGTCTGGGGCATGCATAACTGGCCGGGCATGGACCAGGGCAGGGCCGGTGTGCATTCCGCCGCCTGTATGGCTGCCGCTGATATGTTTGACATGACCGTCACCGGTCTTGGTGGCCATGCCGCACAGCCGCATCTGACCGTGGATCCGATCCCCTGTGGCGCGGCCATTGTGCAGTCGCTCCAGACGATCGTCGCCCGCCGTGTCTCGCCTGTCGAATCAGGTGTTGTCACGGTCACCATCTTCGAGGCTGGTTCGGCCTATAACGTCATCCCGGACAGTGTGCGTCTTGCCGGCACTGCGCGCTCCTTCACCCCAGCTACACGCCAGCTTCTGGCCGATTCGATCCGCGACATTGCCGAGCAAACGGCCCGCACCTACAATTGTTCGCTGGAATTTGAGTGGATACCAGGCTACCCCCCGACAGTCAATCACGCATCCGAGGCTGGCCGCGCCGCCGAGGTGATGCGCGGCCTTATTGGGCCGGAGAATGTCGATACCGATGTCAGCCCGTCAATGGGTGCCGAGGATTTCTCCTACATGCTTGAGGAGCGGCCCGGTGCCTATATCTGGCTTGGGTCTGGCCCGGCACCGGCTGATGGCATGCTGCATAATGCGCGTTTTGACTTCAATGATGAGGTTCTGGCACTTGGCGCATCCTACTGGGCGCGACTGGCCGAGAGCGAATTGCCAAAGTAGGCGGGGTGGCATCCGCACCAGACGCTTCGCCCTGCCCAGACGTCGCATAATGCACCAAACACCATAAATTGCACAGGTGGCTGCTATCCGTCGCGCTACCTGGTCTGTGGCTCAAAATCCAGTCTGTTCTCGCAATTATTGCGCCCGCTGCCATCCGGCAAGTGCTAGGACAATGCCTGTCTGTTGCTTTTTTGCAACCCGTCCGACATTCCTGTGCCACATGCTTGTCCAGCCCATTGACTCAGCATTCATTTGCTTTTAGAACAAAACATGAACAAAAAAGTGAAATCAGCATATGAAGTGATCATGGAGGGCGCATTATGGCGACCACAAACCAATCGGTGACAGCGCCGCACATTCTCCGGCGCCAGCAGGGTCAAAACCCAGTGAAAACCCCAGTGAAAATCCCAGAAAAAAACCCCGGGAATCCCCCGGAACAATATTCTGAAAAACACCCCAAGGAGCAGTCCGGGGCAGAACAGTTCAGGACAATGGAAAATGCGGTGAAGAGAGACAGATATTTTGCTCAGAAAACCATCCGGAAAACCGCCTGGAACATGACCGGGCAAACCAGCGCTTCACCCACTGCCCGGCATCAGGCCTGTCATCAGGCCCGGAATCAGAATTTCGCCCATCTGCGCCGCCAAATTGCGGTTCTTGACGGCTGCATGGCGCGGCAGCGGGTAGCCTTGGGAATTGCCGGCCTCGATTCGGCGCTTGCCGGTGGGTTGGCGCTGGGACGGGTGCATATGCTGTGTGCCAACTGGGCTGGGACGCATGGTGCGTTGACCGGTTTTGCCATCTGTCTGCTGCGCCAGCTGTTGGCGCCGAATGGTCTTGCGCCAAATGCCCAAAAACCAGATCAGGCCCTGCACACAGGCGGTGCGGGGGCGGGTCGCCGGGGGGCGGGGTCCGCGGGACCTGTTGTCTGGTGTCCGGCGTCGCATGATGCGGCTGGCGGCATGCTCTATGCGGCGGGGCTGGCGGCGCTGGGGCTGGATCCATCGCGGTTGCTGATTGTCGACACGCCAAATCCGGCGCGGCGTCTGGCGGTGCTCGAGGATATTCTGCGCACCGACGGGCTGGCGGCGGTGGTTGCTGAATATGACGGCACGCGGCAATCGGCTGATTACTGGATGCGGCTTGCCCGTCGGACCCAGCTTGCCGCTGAGGCCAGCAAGACAACTGGCTTTCTGCTTGGCTGGCCAGGTGCTGCCAGCGGTTTTGAGAGTCTCTGGCATGTCGCGCCAGCGCCCGATGACAGCAGCGCAGCAGACGCCACATGGAACAGCGTCTGGGACGTCGATCTCAAGCAGGTGCGTGGCGGCCGGCCATACAGCCTGCGGCTGGCATGGAATCCGCTTGACAATCGGCTTGCCGAACTGCCAGCCCGCCCCAGTCAGTTGACATTGGGCCAGTTGACGCTAGGCCAGCCTGTCAAACCCACACCACACGCCAGCCCAGCCATCCCCGATGGCAGCAATAGCCTCACCGGGCATCAGGCTGGGCGTGCCGGTTAGGTGTCTGTACCATGGAACGTCTCATCATCCATGCCTGGTTTCCTTGGCTGGCGGCTGATCGGCTGCGTCAGAGCGGTGAAATTGACAGCCAGCAGACACTGGTCCTGACCAGCAGATATCAGGGGACTGATTATATTGATGCGCTCTGTCGGCGGGGCCAGCGCCGCGGCCTGCAAATCGGCATGCGGCTTACGGATGCGCGAGCGCTGTGTCCGGATCTGGTGTCACGCTTAACGTCACCGGCAGCAGATGCACGGGACCTGTATCATCTGGCCCTGTGGGCGCGGCGTTATTCTCCTCTTACCGCGCCGGACCATGGCGTTGCCGGCTCTGCTGCAATCAACTCTGGTGCAGGGGCGATGATGGCAAGCGCCATTGCCAGGGATGGCGATGGCATCTGGCTGGATGTGGCCGGGGCGACGCATCTTCATGGTGGGTTGCGGCCATTGCTGGTGGATATGCTGTGGCGTTTGCGGCGTGCTGGCCTGCGGGCACGCCTTGGTGTGGCGTCGAGCTGCGGTGCGGCCTGGGGACTTGCCCGCTATGGGCGGGTGCAAAGCCGGCTGCCCCCATCAGACAGGAAAACCAGCACCAGAGCGACGGCCGCATTGCTCGCGCCCCTGCCGCTGGCGGCGCTGCGTCTTGATGGCCGCATCGTTACGGCAATGGCGACTGCCGGTTTGCGCCATGTTGGTGATATTCTGGGCATGCCGCGGGCGCCGCTGGCAAACCGCTTTGGCGGCCAGCTGATCGAACGGCTTGATGCCGCGCTTGGTCATATCAATGAGAGCTTTTCCCCGATTGCCCCACAACGTCCGTTGCTGGCGGTGCTGAATTTTGCAGAACCGGTGTCAGACCCTGATGATATCAGGGCAATCATCCGCCGGTTGACCGGGGATATTGCTGACATTCTACAGCAGAATGGCCTTGCTACGCGACGGTTACGGCTTGGCTGGCAACGTGTTGACGGCGCCGTGCTGTTCCATGACACCCATCTGTCGCGTCCTGGCCGGGATGCCTATGCCTTTCACCGGTTGCTGGCTGATGCTGGCGAGGCGATCAATCCGGAATTCGGTCTGGAAAGCGCCTGGATGGAGGCGCATGGCTGCAGCCCGCAAAGTCCGATTTGCCGTCGGTTTGATGAAGGGCTGACCACGGCCGAGAGCTATGCCAGCCTTGTTGACAGGCTGGTGGCACGGCTTGGCTATGGAACGGTACTGCGTCTGCGCCCACGGGCCAGCTGGCAACCTGAGGCAGCGCAATATATGGCGCTGCCTGATATGGAGGACATGCCGGGTGGTGCCACTGCCACTGCCGCTGACCCTGATGACATGTTCACCGCTGATGGTTGGCCGACACAGCTTGCCACTGCTGCGCCGCGGCCCATCCGGCTGCTGCCGCATCCGCAGCCAGTGGCGGTGACGGCCCTGCTGCCTGATCATCCACCAGCCCTATTTGTCTGGCACAAAAAGACCCACCGAATCAGCCGCGCCAGCGGTCCTGAGCGGATTGCGCCCGAATGGTGGACGGCGCCACCTGGCACCCGGACCCGCGATTATTTCCGGCTTCAGGATGAAATGGGTGCGCGTTTCTGGGTGTATCGCGAGGGGCTGCCTGAACGTGGCGAGGATATCAACTGGTTCTTGCATGGTTTTTTTGCATGACCCGGACAGACCGGATGACTGCTGCCAGGATGCGCCAGCCTGCCTCGGCCGTGCTTGGCTGCTACAGCAATTTTACCTTTCTGACCGGTGCCGCGCATCCTGATGAAATGGTGGCAACGGCGGCGGCGCTTGGCTGGCAGGCGATTGGCATTGCTGATGTCAATTCGCTTGCCGGCATTGTCCGGGCGCATTGTGCTGCGCGTGATCATGACATCCGTCTTGTTGTTGGCGCGCGGCTGCGACTGGTTGATGGGCCAGACATTATTGCCCATCCACTTGATCGTGAGGGCTATGAATCTCTGTCCATGCTGCTGAGCGAGGCCAATCTGCGGGGCAGCAAGGCCGCCCCCATCATGCATCTTGCTGATCTTGCCCGCCTGTCTGCCAGCATGGCACTGCTGGTGATGCCGTCCATGCATCCGGCGCTGGATTATCAGGCCCAGCTTACTCAACTCAGGCAGATTGTGGCGGGTCAGCTCTTCGCTGGGGCGAGCCTTTATCGTGATGGTGCGGATCAGGCGCGCATTGCGCTTCTCGGGGATATGGCGCAGGCGGCTGGTTTGCGGCTGACAGCGGCTGGTGATGCGCTTTACAATATTGCTGAACGGCGGCCGCTTGCCGATGTGCTGACCTGCATCCGCGAGAAACAGCTGCTGGACAAGGCAGGCCATCTGCTCTCGCGCAATGCAGAACGACAGCTAATCAGCCCGGAAGAGGCAGGGCGGCGCTGGCGGCATTGGCCCGATGCGCTGGCTGCTGCTGCTGCTCTTGCCAGTCTGTGCAAATTCAGCATGTCTGACCTGTCCTATGAATATCCGGACGAGGTTTCGCCAGGTGGGCGCAACGCTATGCAGGAGCTGGAATATCAGACATGGAAAGGGGCGCGTGATCGGTACCGCGATGGTATTCCGGCAAAGGTTGAGACCTATCTCAACCGTGAACTGGCCTTGATCGCAAAGCTGGAATTTGCTCCCTATTTTCTGACGGTTTTTGATATTGTCCGTTTCGCCAGGGGGCGTGGCATTCTGTGTCAGGGACGCGGGTCGGCGGCGAATTCGGCGGTCTGTTATTGCCTTGGCATCACCGCGGTTGATCCGGACCGCTCGCAGCCGCTGTTTGAACGTTTCATCAGCGAGGCCCGAGGTGAACCACCCGACATTGACGTGGACTTTGAACATGAACGCCGTGAGGAGGTAATCCAGCATATCTATGCCAAGTATGGCCGGTCGCGTGCGGGGCTTGCCGCCAGCGTGATCACCTATCGGCGGCGCAGCGCTCTGCGTGAGGTGGCCAAGGTTTTCGGTCTGAGCCGGGATATGCAGGCAGCGCTGTCTGGCGAGGTCTGGGGCCGTGAGAAACAAGTGCTTGACGGTGCAGCGCTGCAGGCAGCCGGGCTTAATCCAGCCGACAGGCGGCTTGCCCTGGTGATGCGGCTTGTTGCTGATATCAGCGGCTTTCCTCGGCACCTCTCGCAGCATGTTGGTGGTTTTGTCATTACCCGAGGACGGCTCGATCATCTCTGCCCAATCAGCCCGGCGGCAATGGAGGGGCGTACTGTTATCGAATGGGACAAGGATGATCTTGATGCGCTTGGACTGCTCAAGGTGGATGTACTGGCGCTTGGCATGCTCAGCTGTATCCGCCGCGCCTTTAACCTGTTGCGTCTCCATTACAACCGGCCACTGACGCTGGCATCAGTGCCGCCGGAGGACAAGGCCACCTATGACATGCTGTGCGCTGGCCAGTCGGTCGGCGTATTTCAGGTTGAATCGCGGGCCCAGATGGCGATGTTGCCGCGGCTTCAGCCACGCTGTTTTCATGATCTTGTCGTGCAGGTGGCGATTGTCCGGCCCGGCCCCATTCAGGGGGATATGGTGCATCCTTATCTGCGGCGGCGGGCTGGTCTTGAACGTATTAGCTACCCGTCTGAGGATCTGCGTGCAGTGCTTGAACGCACGCTTGGTGTGCCGCTATTTCAGGAGCAGGCGATGCAGATTGCCATTGTCGCTGCTGGCTTTACCGGCAGCGAGGCTGATCAACTGCGCCGCGCTATGGCCACCTTCAAGAAAAATGGCGAGGTCAGCCGCTTTCGTGAAAAAATGGTCACTGGCATGACCGCGCGTGGCTATGACAGTGAGTTTGCGCTGCGCTGTTTCAAGCAGATCGAGGGGTTTGGCACCTATGGTTTTCCTGAGTCACATGCTGCTAGCTTTGCGCTGCTTGTCTACATCTCGGCCTGGATCAAATACCATTATCCGGATGTATTTATCTGTGCGCTGCTCAATGCCCAGCCAATGGGGTTTTATTCACCTTCCCAGCTGGTTGCCGAAGCAAAGCGCAGCGGCGTTCAAGTGCGTCCTGTCGATGTCGGTCATTCGACATGGGACAGCACGCTGGAACCAGACCCGCACAATCGGCGAGGCCATCATGCACTGCGTCTTGGCCTGCGTTTAGTCAAGGGGTTGCCCCGCGGCGAGGGAGAGCGTATTGCCGCCAGCCGCCAGCAGCAAGAGGGACGCCCAGCTTTTGAAAGCCTTGCTGATATCATGCGGCGGGCCGATGTGTCGGCCAATGCGCTTCAGGTGATAGCCGCAGCAGATGGGTTTTCCAGCATGCGAGTGGGCCGGCGGGAGGCGCAGTGGCAAGTGCAGGCGCTTGCCCGTCAACGCCTGCATGAAATGCCACTATTTGCACAGGCTGGCCGCCGCCACGACAGTGTTGCTGGTATCGAACCTGCAGTAAGTCTTCCATCTGCTAGCGGTGGTGAGGAGGTGGCCGCCGATTACCGCAGTCTCGGTATGTCGCTCAAGGCACATCCGATTACCATGCTGGCACCATCACTGCAGGCGGCAGGGTGGCAGAGCTGCGCCGTGGCACATGATGTGCGCGATGAAACTCGTCTGCGGCTGGCCGGACTGGTCACTATGCGCCAGCGTCCGGGAACCGCCAGTGGCACCGTGTTTTTGACAGTTGAGGATGATGTTCACGCGCTCAATGTCATCATCTGGCCAAAATTGACTGAAACCTATCGCGAGGCGTTGCTGCGCTCACAGATCCTAGGGGTTGTTGGTTGCGTCCAGCGCGAACAGTCAGTAGTGCATTTCATTGCTGAGTCGCTGTTCAATCTCAACGGGTTTCTGCGTCATCTAGGCAGCGTCGGTACGGCTAGCACCAGTAGCACTGGGATGCGCAGCCGTGATTTTCGGTGATTTTAACTTTTTATCAATTCTCAGCCGCTGCGGCCGCCGTGCGTGACATTTACCGCTTTGCCAGAGACGCTAGCCTGACCTGTTATCGCAGTTTGACCTAGGTACAGCAAGAATTCTGTAACCGTTGTGGCTCCAACTTGTTCCATCAACTGGATGGCGAAGATATGATGTCGGTCCTTGCGTAAATGCTTAACAATACTGATGATTTGGCCGTGGGAGACCAGCTTTTTGCCAAAAGCCATGCTAAGTGGGAACTTCTGCCAGCAAAAACACTTGATCTTGATGATGCGCTACCAGTTCGTTTTGATGCTAGCTGACAGCCGAGCTTAACCGGCTCGCTTCAGCTGTTCCTGTACGGCAAAACACGGCCGCCCCTTTGCGAACAGCGCGGCGCAGGCAGACCGGGCCTGTTCCTCATCCAGATTGTTGAAACGCACCCGCCATAGAGGTAGGTTGCCTCTTGTCACTAATGTCAGACGTGCCGGCGATTGACTCAGCACATTATCGGCGACCCGCCGTGCGCGGGCTGCTGCCTTGTGTGCATTTGCCCGTTTGGCAAAACTGCCAATCTGCACGCTCCAGATGGTCTTTAAACTGCCTTCGCTTGTGTTGTTGGTGCGACTGTCTACATCAAGATAGGCTGTGGCATCGGCTACGCTTACATCGACATTGGCCCGCACGTTGCGTCGGTTGGGATGCGCCACCGGAAGTTCTTTGGGCGGGATTGTGGTCTTGCGCTTTGGCAGCACACGTACTGCCGTAACCTGCGTTGCCAGATCGGCAGGCTTGGCCCGCTGGAAGGAGGCGTCGAGGATTTGCATCATATGCCGGTCGCGGCTGCGGCCAGTCTTGCCGCCAAAGACGACGCCAATTAATCTGACGCCCTGCCGTTCAACCGACGCAACAAGATTGAAACCAGAGGCGTTGATATAACCTGTCTTGATGCCGTCTGTTCCCTTGTAGGCAGATAGCAACTTGTTGTGGTTTCTAAATTTCTGACCTTTCCAGCGAAAACTCCGGGCGCTGAAGAAATCATAGAATTGCGGAAAATCGCGTCGCATCGCTACGGCAAGGCGCGCCATGTCTCGTGCTGTGCTGCGCTGTTTGCTGTGTGGCAGACCAGAGGCATTGCGAAAGGTCGTGCGCGACATTCCGAGCGCACGCGCCTTGCGCGTCATTCGTTTGGCAAATTCGCGCTCACTTCCAGACAAATGCTCAGCGATTGCTGTTGCTACGTCATTGGCTGATTTCGTAACCAACGCATAGATGGCATTTTCTACAGTGATCGATTGGCCTGTCTTGAGATAGAGTTTCGATGGGGAGCGCCCGGCGGCAAGCCGTGACACCTTCATACGACTGTCTATTTTCAGCCGCCCTGACGCCAGCTCCTCGAACACCAGATAGAGCGTCATGATCTTGGTTAGTGAGGCTGGGTAACGCAGACTATCGGCACTGCGTGAGAACAGCACCTTGCCGCTGTCCTCCTCGATCACGATGGCGGCATATTTTGCCGCTTCGGCGCGCTGGCTGATTCCACCAATCAGCATCGCAATCACCGAAAGCGCCAGCAGCAGCGGAGTAACGACATTGTAGATTGGTTGAAACGGAACAAATAATTTCAGGGCTAGCTCAGTGCTTAACCACGTTTTGTCATGATTGAGGCAGGTTAAAACACGCAAAAGGCAGGTCTCCGTGAATCGAACTGAGACATGAGGTCCTAAAGATCTTCAGCATAGCGCATTTAACTCCTTTTCAACAAGAGGTGGAGACACTGTTATAGAACTATCTCCAACTTGCCGAAAGACACATCATTTGCGCGTAGGTGATCAATTCCAACGATCATATCTGTTTTTTTTGCAACCGCTCTTTATCACAGCAATATTAATGCCAATATCACTGTACTGAGGCAAATTTTTCGCCTGTTCATTGCATAGTTTGGGCTGGTTGATTTTGTGTCCGATATTTAGAACAATGTGTCAACCAGAGCAGGTGCTATCGCAGGCAACTTTGAGTCAAGGCAACTATTAACAAAGTGGCAAACCGGATCGTGAAAAAAATGATGGACAGTGATACACTTAGCGCAGACCGAAAAGACAGCGATGATCGAGGTGGTCAGTCACAACTGGTTCTCGACATCCGCACAAAGACTAGAAAACCGTCGATGTACAAAGTTCTGATGATGAATGATGACTACACGCCGATGGAGTTCGTCGTTCACGTGCTGCAGCATTTTTTCAACCTGTCCAACAGCCAGGCCAATGCAATCATGCTAAATGTTCACCGTCGGGGTATCGGTGTCTGTGGAATTTACACCTACGAGGTTGCTGAGGCAAAGGCCACCAAGGTGATGGAATATGCGAGACAAAATGAACATCCGCTGCAGCTGCAACTGGAAAAGGAATAGGGATAGGGATAGGGACCATGCTTTCAAGAGAACTTGAGGAGACCCTGCGCCGGGCGATGGGTGTGGCTACAGCAAAAGCGCATGAATTTGCCACGTTGGAGCATCTGCTTTTGGCGCTAACGGAAGACAGCGACGCGCTTGAAGTTCTTTCTGCCTGCAAAGTTGATATACAGGAATTGCGTTCGCGCCTGACTCACTACATTGAAACCGAGCTTGCCTCGATTGTCAGCCACAGTGACAACCTCGACGTTCAGCCAACAGCTAGTTTCCAGCGCGTGATCCAGCGCGCAATCATCCACACCCAATCATCAGGCCGCGAAGTGGCAACAGGGGCAAACGTCCTCGTCTCGATTTTTTCCGAGCGGGAGAGCCATGCCGTCTGGTTCCTCAAATCGCTGAATATGACCCGCCTTGATGCCGTGTCCTACATCAGCCACGGTAGCGATGGCAACGTAGGCCGCGGCGCTGATGAGCAGGTTGAGACAGACGCCGAAACAGCCGAAGGCAGCGATCCGCTGAGCCAATATGCGGTTGATCTGATTGCAAAGGCGTCTGCTGGCCGGATTGATCCGTTGATTGGACGTGACCGGGAACTTGACCGCACGATCCAGGTGCTGTGCCGACGCACCAAGAACAACCCGCTTTATGTTGGTGATCCGGGTGTTGGCAAGACAGCCATTGCAGAGGGGTTGGCGCTTCGTATCCACAACGGCGAAGTGCCAGATGTTCTCAGCAACGCGGTGATCTACTCGCTCGATATGGGCCAGCTGCTTGCTGGCACACGCTATCGTGGTGATTTTGAGGAACGGCTTAAAGCCGTAATGAAGGCTGTTGCGGAGGACGAGAATGCTATTCTGTTCATTGATGAGATCCATACAGTGATCGGTGCCGGCGCGACCTCGGGTGGGGCCATGGACGCTTCCAATCTGCTCAAGCCGGCGCTTCAGGAAGGTACATTGCGCTGTATTGGTTCGACAACCTACAAGGAATACCGCGGGCATTTTGAAAAGGACCGTGCGCTAGTGCGCCGGTTCCAGAAAATTGATATAAATGAGCCGACCATTGCCGATACGATCAAGATCCTAAACGGGCTGAAAAGCCGATACGAGGACCATCACAAGGTGCGTTTCACCGGTGCGGCGCTGAAAGGTGCGGTTGATCTGTCGGCCCGTTACATCAACGATCGCAAACTACCGGATAAGGCGATTGACGTTATCGACGAAGCGGCTGCGGCGCAGAATTTATTGCCAAAATCACGCCGCAAACAAACTATTGGCCAGCGCGAGGTCGAAGCGACAGTTGCTACCATGGCCCGTATCCCCTCAAAGCATGTAAGCCGTGATGACAAGGCGGTTCTGGCGTCGTTGGAAGGTGATTTGAAGCGTCTTGTCTTTGGCCAGGACCCCGCGATCAGCGCGTTGGCCTCGGCGATCAAGCTGTCACGTGCCGGTTTGCGTGAGGCAGAAAAGCCAGTCGGCAATTATCTGTTTTCTGGCCCAACTGGTGTTGGCAAAACCGAGGTTGCCCGCCAGCTTGCTGAAGCACTCGGCATCAAGCTGCTGCGCTATGACATGTCTGAATATATGGAACGCCATACTGTCTCGCGGCTGATCGGCGCGCCTCCGGGCTACGTCGGGTTCGACCAGGGCGGATTGCTTACCGACGCCGTAGACCAGACGCCACATGCGGTTCTGCTTCTTGACGAGATTGAAAAGGCGCATCCGGATCTGTTCAATATTCTGCTGCAGATTATGGATTATGGAAAGCTCACGGACAACAATGGAAAATCGGTTGATTTCCGCAATGTCATCTTGATCATGACAACCAATGCCGGGGCGCAGGAACTTTCGAAAAAGGCGATCGGTTTCAACCGTGAAGTTAATGAGGGGGCTGACGTCGAGGCCATTGAAAAGCTGTTCAGTCCGGAGTTCCGCAACCGGCTTGATGCGATCATCCCTTTTGCCCCACTTAAACATGAGGTGATCCGCCTCGTAGTCGATAAATTCATCATGCAGCTTGATGCCCAGCTTGCTGAACGCAATGTCGAGATTGAGTTGAGCGAGTCAGCGCGGGATTGGCTGGCTCAGCGCGGCTACGACCGCAACAATGGTGCCCGCCCGCTGACCCGTGTTGTGCAGGAACATATCAAAAAGCCACTCGCTGACCAGCTGCTGTTTGGCGAACTGACCGGTGGTGGGCTTGCGCTAGTCGATGTTGAAAACGACGCGCTTGTGGTGACGGTTAAAGCACCGCCACAAAAGGCGCTTCCCGGCAAGCGCACTGCCTTACCTGCCCCCGAGCGAGGCTAGGCTGGCAGAAGCCAAAGCGTCAGTCTGGCGTATCGCCCCGTTTGAATGGGCTGGCCATGTTGATATGGTTTGCTTCCTCGCCGATGCCGCGTTTTTCGGCCTCTAAAAAGCGTGCGACGGCCTGTCTAAAGCCGGAATGGGCAACCCAATGCACTGATAAGGTTTTCGCTGGCAGATAACCGCGCTGGACCTTATGAAAGCCCTGGGCACCAGCCTCGACAGATGACAGTTTGTTGGCAATGGCATAATCGATCGCCTGATAGTAACAGGTCTCAAAATGCAAGTTGGGAATGTCAAGATCGGCCCCCCAATTGCGACCATAAAGTGTGCTGCCGCCAATGAAATTCAGCGCGCCACCGATGATACGCCCTTGGTACTCAGCCATAACAAGCAGCATCTGGTCGGCCATTGTCGAATGTAAGATCTCAAACACCTCCCGGGTCAAATAAGCACCACCGAATTTGCGGTTGATGGTGGACACGTAAAAGCGGTAAAACGCGTCAATATGATGGCTTTTAATAGCTGTGCCGGTCAGTGGCAGCATCCGGACACCAGCGTCGATTAGCGATTGCCGTTCCTTGCGGATATTCTTGCGTTTGCGTGATGACAGGCTTGCAAGAAAATCATCAAAACAATTATAGTCGTTATTATGCCAATGGAACTGGATTGAATGGCGCAGCAACCAGCCCTCATCAACAAGTGCATTAGCATCCTCGCTGGGAAGAAAATTGACATGCGCCGAGGACAGCTGGAATGTTTCAACATATCCTCTCATCCCTTTGGCCAGTCTGCGAATGAGCTGCTGGCGTCGCGTCCCCGTGGCCGCGCCGGTCAGCAGGCGCGGTCCTGTCGCTGGGGTGAAGGGAATTGCGGCTAGCATCTTTGGGTAATATTGCCCGCCGGCACGCATGAAGCCATTAGCCCAGCTGTGATCGAAAATATATTCACCGTAAGAATGGTGCTTGAGGTAATTCGGCATCGCCGCAATCAGCCTGCGGCTATCATCGCGCAGGACCAAATGCAGCGGATCCCAGCCTGTGTCGCCTCCGACCGCCTTGCCAGCCTCGAGAGCTGCCAGAAAGGTGTAACATACAAAGGGGTTTTCGGTGCCAGCAATACCGTCCCATTCAGCGGCGGCGATGCGGCTAATATCGTCGCAGAACTCTAAAGAAAAATTGTCACCATCCATGGGGAAAGAGATGGCAATAAAAATCCGCTCCACAAGAGGCCGGTTGATTTTTTGTGAGGTGCGCCCGCGCGATCATAGTGCCCTACGCTATTTCAAAAACTCCATCAATCTCGACAAGGCAGCCTAGGGGCAGCGCGTTTGTCCCGACAGCGAACCGAGCATGCCGGCCCGCTTCACCAAACGCCTCAACCATTAGGTTGGAGGCACCGTTGACAACGTCAGGTTGGCTGTTAAAACCATCTACCGAGCAGACGAAGGCCCCCAGTTTGACAACGCGCTTCACACGGTCAAGATCGCCGCCACAGGCGACTTTCAGCTGGGCGATCAGATTGATCGCACAGATGCGTGCCTGTGCCTGTCCATCTTCAATCGTCGCGTTGTCACCAATTTTTCCGGTAATCTGTAGTTTTCCATCAACAAAGGGAACCTGACCGGAAATGAAAACAAAATTACCGGAGGTGACAAAAGGCAGATAATTGGCCGCAGGTGCCGGGGCATCAGGAACGGTGATACCCATGTCTTTCAATTTTGCTTCAACTTTGCTCATTCTGGTCTCCTGAATTGGCCTGTTAAGCAAGACAGTGATGGTCTGAATTGATGGAAGAACGAATATAGAAACTGCCGTATAAGGACAAGCGAAATCACCCTCTATCTCAGAGTGCTGGCGTTTAAAAAAAGCCCCGCACCAAGGTGCGGGGCCAGTTCTGCAGGTTGCTCTGCAGGGAGAGCTCAGCTGCACCCTGTTGTGCTACCGCAGGTATTGCATTTCAGGCAGGTACCATTGCGGACAAGGGTGAAATTCTGACATTCAGGACAGGCCTCGCCTTCATAACCTTGCATGCGGGCCTGTTTGACACGTGTTGCTGTTTGGTCACTTGCAGCGGCTGCGTGGCTGACGCTGGACACTGCGCTAGCCATTGATGTTGCTGGTGGTATTGCAATTGATTTGGCTGCCGCAGCGACGCCATTGTCTTGGGCGATTGCGGTTGCAGCATTGCTCTCATTTGAATAGACGACCAGACCCTGCTTGCGGATGAAACCGCGGCTGGTGACCTTGTTGACAAGGTCCGACTGATTGTCGCCAGAGCCGGTTGTTGTTTCATCCAGATCATCCAGATCGACATGGCCCAGATCGTGCCGGTCAAGATAGGATATTGCGAGCTCGCGAAATGTATAATCGAGGATTGACGTTGACATCTTAATCGCATCGTTGCCAGTCACGATTCCCTGTGGCTCAAAGCGGGTGAATGTGTAGGCTTCAACAAATTCCTCAAGTGGCACGCCATATTGAAGACCAATTGACACGGCGATTGCAAAATTGTTCATCAGCGAGCGGAAGGCCGCGCCTTCCTTGTGCATGTCGATGAAGACCTCGCCAATACGCCCATCCTCATATTCACCGGTCCGTAGATAAACCTTGTGGCCACCAACGGTCGCCTTTTGTGTGTAGCCTTTGCGGCGATGTGGTAGCTTCTCGCGTTCTGCCCTGACGATACGCTCAACGACCTTCTCAATCATCTGTGGCGCGGTTGCTACAACCGGGGTGTCCATTGCCTCCTCGTTCTCGTCGATATCCTCGATAAGGCCGGATGACAGCGGCTGACTCAGCTTTGAGCCGTCGCGGTAGAGCGCGTTGGCTTTTAGCCCCAGCTTCCATGACGACATATAGGCCTCACCACATTCCACCACAGTAGTGGTATTTGGCATATTGATGGTTTTTGAGATTGCTCCTGAGATGAAGGGCTGGGCCGCTGCCATCATGGTGATGTGGCTTTGAACCGAAAGGAACCGCTTACCACGCCGACCACAGGCATTTGCACAGTCAAACACCGGCAGATGCTCATCTTTGAGATGCGGCGCGCCCTCCAGCGTCATAGACCCACAGACATGGATGTTGGCAGCTTCGATTGCGCCCTTGTCGAAGCCGAGCGCCTCAAGCATATTGAAATTGAAATCATCAAGCTGTGCGTCAGTGAAACCAAGTGTTTCCTTACAAAAATTGTCGCCAAGCGTGAAGCGGTTGAAAGCAAATTTAACGTCGAACGCACTTTCCATCGCTGTTTCCAGCTTTGCCAGTTCCCCATCACCGAAGCCCTTATCCTTGAGGGCGTTAACCGAGATAGCCTGACAGTTTTTTAAGCTGCCGTTGCCAACCGCATATTTGATGATGTCTTCAATCTGCTCCTGACCGTAGCCCATGTTGGCCAGCGCCTCTGGCACTACGCGGTTGATGATCTTGAAATAACCACCACCGGCGAGTTTCTTGAATTTCACTATGGCGAAATCAGGTTCGATACCGGTAGTGTCACAATCCATCACCAGACCGATTGTTCCGGTCGGGGCAATTACTGTTGCCTGCGCGTTACGGTACCCATGCGCCTCGCCGAGATTAACCGCCCGGTCCCAGGCGGCGCGTGCGGCGGCAACAAGATCAGTATCGGGGCAGGAGGAGGCATCAAGTGGCACCGGCAGGATGCTCAGGCCCTTGTAACCCTTTGCCTCACCATGCGCTGCCAATCGGTGATTCTTCATCACACGCAGCATATGCTTCTTGTTCTTCTTATATTTTGAGAAGGCACCTACTTCACTAGCGATCTCGGCTGAGGTGGCGTATGAAACGCCCGTCATCACTGCAGTGATCGCTGCGCAGATAGCACGGCCTTCATCGCTGTCATAGGAATAACCCTGTGCCATCAACAGGCCACCAATATTGGCAAAACCTAGCCCAAGCGTTCGATATTCATAGGACAGCTGGGCAATTTCCTTCGAGGGGAATTGCGCCATTAGTACTGAAATCTCAAGCGTCAATGTCCACAAGCGGCAAGAATGCTGAAAAGCCTCGATGTTGAAGGAGCCGTCATGATGGCGGAACTGCATCAGATTCAGCGACGCAAGATTGCAAGCGGTATCATCCAGGAACATATATTCCGAGCAGGGGTTGGAAGCATTGATCCGTCCACCTTCAGGACAGGTATGCCACTCATTGATTGTGGTGTCATATTGCAGCCCTGGATCGGCACACGCCCATGCAGCCTGTGAAATTTTTTCCCATAAATCGGAGGCCTTGATCCGTTTTGCAATCCCGCCATCACGGCGTTTAATCAAATCCCAGTCACCCTCATCCAGAACGGCCTGCAAAAATTCGTTGTTTACCCGCACTGAATTGTTAGAGTTCTGCCCGGCGACAGTCAGATAGGCTTCTGAGTCCCAATCCGTATCATAGACCCTGAATTCAATCTCGTTGTAGCCCTGCTTGGCAAACTGGATAACCCGTTGCACGTAATTTTCGGGAATCATTGCCCTGCGGGCTAACATGATTGCCTTTTTAAGTGTCCTGTTGGCTTGCGGATCAAATCGCTCATCGCCATCTAGACCCTCAGTGATCTGGCATGCCGCCATGACCTCGCCCATGTGTTTCTGCGCCAGTTTTGACCCGGCAACAAGGGCAGCAACTTTTTGCTCCTCAACGACTTTCCAGTCGACATATTCCTCAATATCTGGATGGTCGACATCGACTGTGACCATCTTCGCTGCACGCCGTGTCGTGCCACCTGATTTAATTGCACCTGCAGCGCGGTCACCAATGCGCAGGAAGCTCATTAACCCTGATGATTTACCGCCGCCAGACAGGCTCTCTCCGCCACCGCGTAAGCGGCTAAAGTTTGACCCCGTTCCGGATCCATATTTGAACAGGCGCGCCTCGCGCACCCACAAATCCATAATGCCACCATCATTTACCAGATCGTCACTCACCGACTGAATGAAACAGGCATGCGGCTGCGGATGCTCGTAAGCACTGCTGGATTTGGTCAGCTTGCCAGTTTTGAAATCTACGTAATAGTGTCCCTGGCTTGGGCCATCTATACCGTAGGCCCAATGCATGCCAGTGTTGAACCATTGCGGTGAGTTGGGTGCCGCCATCTGCGTCGCCAGCATGTGACACATCTCTTCGAAATAGGTTAGGGCATCCCCCTCACTGCTAAAATAACCGCCCTTCCAACCCCAATAGGTCCAAGTACCAGACAACCTGTTAAAGACCTGCTTGGCTGATGTTTCACCAACGAAACGCTGCTCCTCTGGCAGGTCGCCCAGCGCCTTTTCGTCTGGAACCGAACGCCACAGCCAAGACGGTACAGCAGTTTCTTCAATGCGCCTCAACACGCGGGGTACCCCCGCTTTGCGAAAATACTTCTGCGCTAGAATGTCAGTGGCGACCTGCGAGAATTGTTCAGGCACCTCTACATTTTCTGCTTGAAATACGATTGTTCCATCCGGATTTCTGATTTCGCTGTTGGCAAAGCGAAATTCAATGGTCTCGTAGGGATCTTGTCCGGCTGTTGTGAACCGTCTTTCAAAACGCATGGGCTGGTCCTCTGAATCTCTTTACAGACACCACAGTGTTGTTATTGTGGTTTGTTGTTAATTTACTGATACTTATCAGAACGCAGGTGGTTGGGGTACCACATTTAGCGGTGCAGCGTATAAGAGGCTACATGATGTTGCGGTATTGGGACAATAGGCAATCTCAAAAAAAAAGTCTTTTTGTCATAAAATTTCTGTAACCGGGCGAACAGGCGACTGCTGCCAGGCCGCAGGAAGTTCTCGCAAGCAACTGAGCCGTAGTCTTTTTTTAGCCTTGGTGAGAACATTTTCTTTGTGTATTGCGTTGAATGCAAAAGACATTTCTCGGCCCTGTAACGCCCGACAGTCGTATGAGATCTAATGGACTGGCCTGTTCTGGACTGGACGCGTCTGGTGGTAACGGCTTATAATGGAGTTAATTAACTCGCACAAAAATGATGATCGCTGGCGGCTCGAAGGCTGCCTGGTGCATACCCGGCTTAATCTTTTGCAGAGGCAGATGAAAATGGATCTCGTGACATTGCTATCTCTGAAACTGACGACAAACCTTGTTGGAAGTGATGAACATGGCAACCGCTATTATGAAGAGCGGAAAGCCCGAATTGGTAAGCCGCCGCGCCGCTTTGTGCGCTACAATGGCATTGCCGAGGCTTCCAAGGTGCCGGCTGACTGGCATGGCTGGCTGCATCATACAGAGGATACGCCACCACCTGCTGATGGCTATTACAAACATGAATGGCAGCAGGATCATTTGCCCAATCTGACTGGGACCAAATATGCGCACCGCCCAGCAGGCCATGTGCTGCGTGGCGGCAAGCGGGCGGCGGCAACAGGCGATTACGAACCCTGGTCACCAAGCTGAGCTATGATGGCTCCAGGCATTTATGCGGGCCATGCGCTGGTCGGACAGGGCATTAATCTCTCAAGGATTTAGTAGAAAAATGCAACGCAACACATTGGAATTTGTTATGGGAGCCATCGTTCTGTTGGCTGCTGTCGGATTTATGTCACTGGCCTATGAGGCCGCTGATCTGAAGGGTAGCGGTGGATATGAGATAATTGCCGAATTCGGCTCAACAGGTGGACTTTCAGCCGGCGATGATGTTCGTATTTCGGGTATCAAAGTGGGCCGGATTGTCCACCAGGAACTCGATCCCATTACCTATGCGGCGCGGATTGTCATTTCGCTTGACCCAGCAATTATGTTGCCGTCTGATACTAGCGCTAGGATCACCGCAGCCTCTCTGCTTGGCGGCAATTATTTGGAACTAATGCCGGGTGCCGATGAGACGATGATGGTTGCCGGTGACGTGATCTACGATACACGGGACCCAGTCAGCTTGACCGATCTTCTTGGCAAGGCGGTGTTTTCAGCAAGCGATGCACAGTAGATCTATCCTATACGCTGGTCTGACTGTCGTTGCAATAAAGCTATATGCGCTGACGCCAGCGAACGCCAGCTGGATCAACGGTACAGTTGCCCAACTCCAGGCGCTTGACAAGATCACTGCCCGAATTTCGACGCTGTCAGTGCCGATCGGCGAACCCATCCGATTTGGCACATTGAAAATTGTCATCCAGCGCTGCGCCTTCCGCCCTCCTGAGGAGCCACCAGAGAATGTTGCCTTTCTCGAGATAACTGACCGTGGACATGACCTTTCTGCGCCTCGCAGGCAGGTTTTTTCTGGCTGGATGTTCTCGTCCAGTCCCGCGGTGTCTGCGGTTGAACACCCCGTGTATGACATCACGCTACTTGATTGCATCATTGATTAACGCGGCTAATCGGCACTCTGGATTGCTGCCAGCAACGCGGCAACCATTGGTTTGTGGGGTTCGTTGGGCAAAATGCTGGCATGGCTTGCAAGCGCCACTGCAAGGCGTCGCTGGAATTGCTCACGTGGCATCTCAAAGACCCCGAACTGCTGCAAATGGTCGGTGGTAAATTGCGCATCAAGCATCTGGAAACCGCCTGCTCTCAGCCGCGCGACAAGATTTACCAGCGCGACCTTTGATGCGTCTGTAGCACGTGAGAACATTGACTCACCAAAAAACGCAGAGCGCAAGGCCACTCCATAAAGGCCACCCACCAGTCTGTCGCCATCCCAGACCTCGATCGAATGGGCAAAACCTAGTTTATGCAGGGCGATATATAGGCGTTTAATGTCGTTGTTGATCCAGGTGTCCTCGCGGTTCGGG
The DNA here is from genome assembly GCA_902578815.1 of uncultured SAR116 cluster alpha proteobacterium. Lineage (GTDB taxonomy): Bacteria > Pseudomonadota > Alphaproteobacteria > Puniceispirillales > Puniceispirillaceae > MED-G116. The sequence goes on from CACHEI010000010.1 coordinate 58,109, forward strand.
CGTGGCGCAGCACATTCGGCAATGACTGCGGAGAAATCCCTATCGATTGTCACGATGAATCGAGCCTGCTTCACAGTGCGGCGCAACCTCTTTGGAATGTGGAAACGCTGCCTAGATTCGCTGCCGACGGCGAGCGGTATCAGCGCCCGCTGTTCCGGGTCATAGAAATTGATATTGTTACTGCTGGCACTGTCCGCCATTGGAAAAACGCCAAGCGAATAGGCCTTGATTAGGGTTTCTGGAGAAAATGCGTAGCGTCTGGACATGGCTCTGCCCGCTTCTGCCGATGGTGGGTCACGCTGTCTAATGGTCTAGTCACTGGCCAGAAATTTCTCTTCAAGCCATCGGATATTATAGTTTCCATCAATGATGGCGTCGGCCTCCAACAGCCTTGCATGCAGTGCCAGTGTCGTTGGGATTGGTTCGACGATAAACTCCTGTATAGCGCGTTTCAGGCGGGCAAGGCAATGCGCACGATCATCACCATGAACCACGAGCTTGGCAATTAGACTATCGTAATAGGGGGGCACAGAATAACCTGAATAAAGGCATGACTCGACCCGAATACCCGGGCCGCCGGCTGCGTGAAATGCTGTCACTTTGCCAGGTGTTGGCGTGAAGGTCTCGGGGTGCTCTGCATTGATTCGGCATTCGATGGCATGGCCTGTGAAAGTGACATCTTCTTGTGAGAAGGAAATTACCTCCCCAGCCGCGATGCGGATCTGCTCCCGAACCAGATCAACCCCAGTGATTGCCTCGGTAATCGGATGTTCAACTTGCAGCCGCGTGTTCATTTCGATGAAGAAAAAATCACCATCCTTATAAAGAAATTCTATTGTGCCGACGCCAAGATACCCCATCTTGCGTGTAGCCTCGGCAGCAATGCCGCCAATATCCGCGCGCTGGGTTGCAGATAGCGCGGGTGAGGGCGCTTCCTCAAACAGTTTCTGATGTCGGCGCTGGACTGAACATTCGCGTTCGCCAAGATGCACTACATTGCCATGCTGGTCAGCGATAACCTGCACCTCGATATGGCGGGGATGGCTAAGATAGCGTTCCAGATAGACCGTATCATCACCAAAGGCTGCTTTTGCTTCGGACCTCGCTGAGCCGAAGGCCTCGGCCAAATCAGCAGCTGTTTCAGCCACTTTCATACCGCGACCCCCGCCACCGGATGCGGCCTTGACCAGAAGCGGGTAGCCGATGGTTTTACCTAGCTCTTCCGCGTCCTCGATAGTGTGAACGCTACCCGGAGAGCCTGGCACCAGCGGCAGGCCGGCATTGTTGGCGGTGATTTTCGCCTCAACTTTATCACCCATAGACCGGATATGCCTCGTTTCTGGACCGATAAAGGTCAAGCCATGGGCCTTAACAATCTCCGCAAAATCGGCATTCTCGGAAAGAAAGCCGACGCCCGGGTGCACCGCATCAGCGCCTGTTATACTGGCCGCTGCTAGAATCGAGGGGATGTTCAGATAGGAGTCGGCACTGGTCGGAGGGCCAATACAGACAGATTCATCAGCGAGACGCACCGGCATCGAGTCAGCGTCTGCCGTCGAATGGACGATGACACTTGAGATGCCCATTTCCTTACAGGCGCGTAAAACACGAAGCGCGACGTCACCCCGATTTGCGATAAGAATTTTATTAAACATTATTCGATCACAACTAACACTTCGCCGAATTCGATTGGTTGGGCATTTTTCACCAAAACTTTGGAAACGGTTCCATCCGTGGGCGCCGTGATCGGATTCATCACCTTCATCGCCTCAACAATCAGCAAAGTCTGGCCCTTCTTGACCGCGCTTCCTTCCTCGATAAAAGCTGCTGCACCAGGTTCGGGCGAGGTGTAAGCAGTGCCAACCATTGGTGATGTAACCGCGCCAGGATGGGCTCTGAGATCAGTGGCGCTGTCGTTGATGGACACAGCCGGGGCAGCCTGTAACGTAGCGTGTGCGGGAGCAACTGACGGCGTCATGTCCGTGGCAGGTGCTGCCCGAAACACACGCGACAGCCGGATAGCCAAATCATCCGTCTCAAATTCCAGTTCAGCAAGATCGGCATCATCCAGAATGTCGGCAAGAGCCTTGACCAGCGCAGTGTTGGGTTCAACGGATTTTTTCGGTGCTTTTGCCATAGTCTCAGGACTCCTCTTGCATCTCGGCAATTGCGTTGATGGCTATCGTGTATGAACTTGCGCCAAAGCCAATAATCGCACCGTTTGCAATTGCAGTGATCAGCGACGTATGGCGGAAGTTCTCACGGGCATGAATGTTCGACAGATGAACCTCAATCACACCTCCCGTAAACAGTGCCAGCGCATCACGAAGCGCAACAGAAGTGTGTGTAAGGCCGGCACCATTGACGATGATCCAATCGAATTTGTTGCAGGCTGCCTGAATAGTGTCGATCAGAATTGCCTCGGAATTTGACTGCATCCATTCCATGGTAAAGCCTAGCTTCGTGGATATAGCGAGGCATTTTTCGCGAATAGCGTCAAGCGTTAGAACCCCGTAGGTCTCCGGTTCACGCGACCCTAGCATATTCAAGTTGGGACCATTCACCACCAAAATTTTTACTTTGTCTGCCATCGGCCTCACTCTATCACTTTTTTCTTACGGAATACCAGCGCCTGCCGTGTGGTCTGCTGTTATCCGCTTCTCGCCCGTTCTTCGGCGATCAGACGGCGCAATTCTTCACCACTGATAGCACCTGGAATGATAGTCGAGCCAATGATCAGCCCAGGTGTTCCGGAAATCTTCAATTGCTCGGCGGACATGCGTGTGCGGTTGATCACTGTGGCAGTTTCGTCGCTGCGCATGTCTTGTTGAAGTCGGTCAACGTCTGCACCGGCATTACGCGCCGCCGCCAGAATTGTGTCTATCGAAATGGCACCGGGATTGGTCATCATGGTGGCATGATATTGTGGAAAAACACCTTGCTTCTGGGTGGCGATTGCCGCCTGCGCTGCGACAAGTGATGATTGCGACAGGATTGGAAACTCCTTGATCACGACGCGAATATCATCGTCCCCGGTCAGCACTTCTTGGATAGGTCCGAACATACGTTTGCAATAACCGCAATTATAATCGCTGAATTCATAGATCACTAGCGAGCCATCCGGGTTGCCAAGAACCGGATCGCCCTCGGTCATTTCCAGAAATGCCAGCGCCGCCAGTTTCTGTTCCCTTTCCTCGCGCTCAGCCAATCGCTGCAGAGCATCGCGGATCACCCCGGGGTTCTCCTCGATGTAAATGCGTATCATCTCATCCAGCTTAGCCTTGTCGACTGATGTGAGATCAGCCTGCACAGAGGAGATCAGGCCTATTATCATCAACGCAAATAATCCACAAATTCGAAGCATCGCAGAGCTCCTCTTGACCGGTGCGACCGTTTCATAGTTGATCGCGTTATAGCAACCGCAGCCAGCTTTGCCTAGCGGCAGTATCACCGCCAATAATTTGCCGTGCCATGTTGGTAATTTCCATCAGTTTTTTGGTTCGTAGCGGTAGATAATGTCGTTGGCATGATTGCGCAGCGCATCGGAAAGATCACCACGCCTAAGTGTGCGTTTGGCGAGCTGCACAGCGCGTATGGTGTCACCTTGTAAAATGGCCTCATCCGCCAGGCTGAGGTCTGCGTGGTTGATTTGTCCGGCTTTACCATAGGCAATGCCAAGCTGCCGGTGCAGGAAGGCCCATTTGGGCTCACCCGTTCGGGCTTTGCTGATCACCTCGATGGCGCGTGGCAGGCGGGTCCTATCGCCTGTCGCAATCAGTGCGCGCCCTAGCAGCAACTCAATTTGTGGGCTGCTAGGCCTCAGGCTAATCGCTGTCTCATAGGCTACGGCTGCGGCAGAGGGTTGCGCCATCGACATCAGAATATCGCCCCGGAATTCATGGTAAAAGGGATCCTGCGGCTGCGTTTCAATCAGACTGTTGATGCGCTTTAGTGCGCTATTTAGATCGCCGCGACGAAAAGCGGCGATGGCGTGGGCATAGGTCTGTAGATCGGGGTTGAGACCCTGCCCATTACTGCCCAGAACCGTCTGTGGGCGTTCTGTCCAGGCATAGAGCTTGGTTTTGATCCGACGGAATTTTTCTGCCAGCTCAGTTGATGGTTTTGTGTCACTGTGTGGCGAGCTGTTAACATGGTCTTGGTAGGTCTGTAGACGCTGCGCTGTCCCGGGGTGGGTCGAGTAATATTGAGATTGACGAGATTTGGGAAGGGCGCGCTGGCGCGACATCCGAGCCATCATGTCGCGCAGCCCCGTGGCAGAAATACCGGCATCATCGAGGAATGCCAGACCAAGTTCATCAGCAATTGCCTCGTTCCGGCGGACCGATGACAGTATATTGCGGTTCGCGCGGTCGGTGCCACCCACCAAAACGCCAGCTGCCGCGTCACCATGGCCACCGACAGCGATCGCTGCCGCGGTGATGGTCGCCAGCGCGGCAGCGGTTCCAGCCCGGTCCAGCGCCTCGTCAATCTGCTGCACATGTCCAGCCTTGAGATGTGCCAGCTCATGCGCCAACACCCCCAGAAACATTAATGAATCCTCAGCACTCTCGATCAGGCCGGAGTGAACGTAGATCGTTCGCCTACTCTGTACAAAGGCATTGACCCTGTTATCAAGGATGATCCGGACATCAATTTCCCCCGGGGCAAAACCCGCCACATCAATCAGGGGCGCGATCAGATCGTCGATACCAGCCTCTATTTCGGTGTCGCGGATCATATTTGCCTGCGTGGGAAGGGTAGTGGTGAAACAAAAAAGTATGGCAATAGCGCTCAGAACTATCCGTATCAGGGTGGCGCGGATTTGTTTTGACGAACCTGCGGGCTGACTATTGGAAGCCTGAAGGTAGAAAGCCAGTATGTTCAAGACATCATCCCCTTTATGATCTTAGGCCTCTGTAAATCTAACATGCTGTAACATATCGGGCTCACCCTGTTTTCGCCAGCCCATCAATCTGGCAGACTGTGGTCTTTTCAGTCGGACTTTGCTAAACCCAAATAACTGTTCTGTTGCGCCGCTTGGTGGTGTCTTTACATTTTGCTGATAAGATCGAGGTGGCACTTCAGATGGCCCTAAAAGTTTCGACGACGAGCCGAATTCCCCCTTTTTTGGCGATGGAGATGATGAACGCAACGCGTGACCTTGAGGCCTCCGGTGCCAATCTGGTGCATCTGGAAATTGGCCAGCCCTCATCGCCGCCACCGCCTGCCGTTCTGCAGGCGTTGTCGAAATCACTTGGCACCACCCAGACACATAGCTACTCGGTGGCCTTTGGCGAGATGCCCTTACGTCGGCGTATTGCGGCGCATTACGCGGATTGGTATGGCTGTCGTCCTGATCCTGCCAATATTGCGGTGACGCTTGGCTCATCCCTTGGCTTTGCGCTGGCATTTCTGGGCGCATTTGACCGGGGCGACCGGATTGCTCTCGCCAATCCGGGCTATCCTGCTTATCGTAACTTGATGAAGGCGCTTGGCCTAGAGCCCGTGCTGCTGCCCTCACGCGTGGCTGAAGGGTGGGTGCCACAGCTTGAAGCATTGGCAAGTGGGGGCCATCTGCCCGATGGGTTGCTGCTGGCCAGTCCAGCGAACCCAACCGGTGTGGTAATGAGCGATGCTGACGTGGAGTATGTCTGCCGCTGGTGTGACGCCAATGGCGTGCGTCTTATTATGGATGAGATTTATCATGGCTTGACCTTTGATACGCGGCCGACATCAGCCTTGCTGCATAGCGATACTGCAATCGTGGTTAATTCTTTTTCAAAATATTTCTGCATGACTGGCTGGCGGCTTGGTTGGATGATCTTGCCAGATGATTTACTAGAAATCACTGAACGCCTGGCTCAGAACCTTTATATTGGGCCATCGCGCCCGATGCAGGAAGGCGCAATGGCGGCTTTTGATGATTATGATACGCTCGATCAGAATGTTCTGCGCTATCGCGAGAATCGCGATGTGCTCCTCCGCGATTTGCCTCCTGAATTTCTAGGTGATATGGCCCCGGCTAATGGTGCTTTTTACATCTATGCTGATCTGACGCAACTCTCGCAGAAGGTTTTGAACTCAGTCGATTTTGCCGATGCGCTGCTGGTAGACGCGCATGTTGCCTGCACGCCAGGAGTGGATTTTGACCACGAACTTGGTCATCAGCACTTACGGCTTTCCTATGCCGGCAGCATAGATGACATGCTAGAAGCAAGCCGTCGGATCAACGGCTGGCTTCCTTCCTATCTGAAAAACCTCTAGCTGCGGCTCCACCACCCGCGTTTGCGACCTTCGGGTTTGGCCTCCCCAACGTCGATAACATCCTGCGGCACTGAGCTCATTGGTGCCCGCGGTGTCTCGTCAGCGGATGCGTCACCGACAAGCGCCTCTCTGACCAATGCCTCATTGGTGACAAGTACCGACTCACCAGCATCATTGACAGCCGCAATTTTAGGTGCCGCTTTCTTGCGAGCAGCCTTCTTCGCGGTTGCCTTCTTCGCGGTTGTCTTCTTCGCGGTTGTCTTCTTCCCTTTTTTCGCGGAGCCTGTCTTGACGACAGGGGCTTTTTTGCGGGTTTTCTTCGGCTTATCCTCTTCACCGCTTTTAGCCGCATCTGCTGCTTTGACAGCTAATTCTTTGGTTGCCGCTTTCTTACGGGCGCGGCCCTTTGGTTTTGCCTGCTTTGCATCGCTTGTGGAGCCGGTGTCGTTCGACATTGCGCCGGCATTTTCTCCAGCATTCTGTAAAATTGTCTCCCCAGCTGTTGCGTCACCGGCATCACCGCTTATCACCTTGCGGCCACGGCCACCGCTGCGGGCGGCTTTAGCTGGTTTAGTTTCCGTCTCGACCTCACTGCCCTGATCAACTGCACTGGTGCCATCGTTCCGGTCTGCT
>CACHEI010000011.1 GCA_902578815.1 uncultured SAR116 cluster alpha proteobacterium
ATGCTGCAAACATATCCATAAAAATTAATACCGTAACTCGGTTTGAACCGGAGTACCGTCTGTGCCGCCTATATTTTCCAAAAAATATTTTTTTAATTTCTGCCCTATATGCAGTAGCGCGTTACAAAAAGATCGCGTCCCTTGGACCGCGCTTCTTATGTCCATATGGTTTCTCTGGAAAATCCGATGATCAGCCCCCAAATGATAGCCGTCGCTTTGCATATGAAAGAGATAAAATGGGGAATACAAAGCTTTTGATCGCAGGTTTTGCTCTAGCCTCTGCGATTTCAGCACTAACTGCGGAAGCTGAAACGTTCAACTATTCGGGCGGTTGCTTTTGGTGCACTGAAGCTGACTCAGAAAAGTTAGAGGGCGTCAGTGAGGTGATCAGTGGTTTTACCGGTGGTACCACTCCCAACCCGCGTTATGAACACGGCAAATGGGGCGATCATCGTGAAGCAGCTCAAATAATTTATGATCCAGCGATTATTTCCTACGAGGATTTAGTCAGGCATGTTTATGCCACAATCGATTATGAGGACAATGACGGTCAGTTTTGCGACCGAGGTCGGTCCTATAGTCCTGCAATTTATTTCAAAACAGATGAAGAGCGTTTGATAGCTGAACGTTTAGCGCCTGAAACGTCGGTAGTGCCAATAGAGCCGGAAAGTACCTTTTATCCGGTAAGGGAAGAGCATCAGGACTATTATAAAAAGCGGGCAATTAAGTATAAATACTACCGCGTTAGTTGTGGTAGAGATCTCCGAATCAAAAGCCTGAATGGCGGATAACAGAGCAGCAGCCCCCCTAGAACTCCAAGCGCAGATAACCCGTATTAACTGGCAAAATACGCCGTTAGCAGGGCTATGCGTCAGGAACCTTACTACACATCAATCTTGGTATAACGCCTATAACCGTTGCTGAACATGGGGGCGTCATCATACGTCATAAAAACCACAAGAGAAAATAGCTTTGGTATTCCCTGGTGCTGATATAGGCATAGTGACCTGCAATTACCCTGTTCGTCATGACGTTTGCGACACGCGATCCGCGATCCACGCTCATTGAAACTTTCGACTAGCCAAGACAGCACTGTGGGAATTTACGCTTCCTCATTTGCTTCTGATAAGCTTCTAATATGGAAAAGACCGCTCGCATTATCGAAGTTGACGATTGGAAATGTTTTAATCATTAATGAGAGAAAATTATTAAAAATGAAAAATATATTTATTTCAGAAGGTTAACCCGACTATATCTGCTGACCAAATAACCTTTTCTTTGAAAATTAAAAAAATTTGACAACACTCTAAAACCCCACAATCAGTACTGGATGAACTCGATTTCGAACGCAGAGATGTTAGGGTTGATCTTGTGGCGGAAGTCAAAGAGGGGATGTATTGGGCGATCCGATGTAATTTCCATTGAGACAAACGCCAGAACGCCTCATACAAATGTAGTAAGCACCTTTATTAGCATTACTAAGCGAGAGACAACTATCAATAAACTCTCCTATCGACTTATTTGCACGTCTGCAAATGGTATAAGCCAATTCTTTCATGAAGAACATCCAGAAAACTTGGCTATCTCACCTTTGGAGATTTTTTAAAATTGAATTGAGATGATTTTGGCTCTATTAAAGGCTCCTTAATGGACGCCATTTACAGCTTGCGCCGTATGAACCAAGGCCATATCAGCATGCTGCCCTGAAAAAGAGCAATACGTTTTTTTGAGAACTCCGCAAACACTCGTGGAAAAACTTTCCATTCGTGTGGTTTGGGCAAGAGTCTGACGGGATACTGGGTGTTATGGAAACCTTAAACATATTCAATTTCAAAGGACACAATCATTGACAATTCAATTTTAAGTTCTTTGGTCCATTAAATTAAACGTTTTAATGGTCTGTGGTCTTCTCAATAATTTTAAAAAACAATTTGTGGGGCATTTTACTTAGCAAAGCTAAATTTGTGGTGAACGATTTTGGGAAATGTGGCATAAAAATATCAGTTTTCAAAGCTGCAACGATTTCTTTAGCTGCAGCATCGGCTGTAATGAGCCCTGGCATATAAAAATTATTAATCGAGGTTGCCTCTGTTTGCACAAAGCCTGGACAGATAACTTGTAGTGTAACTCCGGTTTTCTTTAAGTCGAAATACAAGGATTCACTTAAAGAAATTAATGCTGCTTTTGTAGGACCGTAAGCAGCTGCCCTTGGTAATCCACGCCATCCAGCTGCTGATGCCATAATTGCAATATGACCTGATCCTCGTTTTATCATGGATGGAATAATTGCTGCCAAAGCGTTTACCACGCCCATATAATTGATATCCATATGCTTGGCATACACGCTTGGGTCAATTTCTTTCCCGTCTTGTGGTACATAAATCCCTGCGTTAAGGATCGCAATATCAATGCTTCCTCGCATCTTTTCAGCGTAGGAAACGCAATCTGCAAGACGCGCTACTTCTGTCACATCACAAACCATCCCGTAAAAACTTTTATTTTTAGTCGTTAAATCTTCTAATCTCTCAGCTCGCCTAGCCACACCACTAACATTGTTTTTTTCTCTACAAAGCTCTGTTACGAGTGCTCTGCCAATCCCCGAACTTACACCGGTGATAAAATAATGAGCCATTTAAACCTCTAAATGCACTATTTCACGATATCACCAGAATGATTTTCCTTAATTGGTATATCGCAAATCATGACAATATTGCATCTGCTCCTGCCGTTGTAACAAGCAATAATTATATCAAATGAGAAGAGCCACAAAAGATCCCGTTATTATTATCTATGATAGGATTTAGGTGCTTCATGGATGTAACTCCGCAACAATAACAGAAAAAACAAAATTAAAGGCCAACAACACTATGTTGATAACATTTGAGCCACTCTCTTATCTCTTAAAAACAATTTTCGATCAGCCTGAAAGCTAGGATACACGGTCGGCGACCAGCGTTAGTAATCCCGGTCCGTGGACCGTGGTACTTGGACTGGAGGCCTTCGAACCTTAAACCTGGTTCCAACTCGACGGTTTGTTTGGGCTGATCGCCCCTCTGTTTCAGGTAATGGACGTCTTAAGTCAAAGTTTGCAGTTATGCTGGATCATGCACGGGCATTATCAGAGGTCAGCTCCTCAACGGGTTACGCAAATTGATCTGTCGAATGCCGACCTTGTGCTGGCGCACAGCAGACCGGTCGATTTTCTAATAAGACAGGATTAAGCTTTCGATAGCCACAAGTTCAATAACCGTGGGAAGGCTCAGAATCCATAGGTTAGGGTGGCGATGATGGCGCTGTCCTCACTCAGTGCTGTAATGTTTGGGTCATGGTGATAGCGCGCCAGCATTCGGGCGCTGGCTTCGAAGTTCACCTTATCGGTGATCCGCCTATCGATGCTGAAAGTCACCGTCTCCGCGCCATTGTCAAGATCGCGGGTAAACAGACCAAGCATCTTGGTATCCTCGACATCATTCAAAAGCCAGCGGGCGGCGATGGTCATGTCGTTCTGGAAACCGCTATGAGACATCCCGTTGCGGCTGTCATGTGCATATTCACAGATCAGCACGATGTCGCGCCCACTGTTCAGAATGTCATAAAGGTTGTGCTCAACCCCGATCACACCAGCAAGGTAACTCTTAATCGTACCAAGTCTGTCATACTGGCCAGACCGCCAGACCAGATCTGCCTTCAGCGCTGAACCACCGCGAAGATGCTGTATGTCGATACCAGCCTGGGTGATACGGCTGTAATCCGGTTTGATTGTGCGGTCCGCCTGCGGCAGCAGTCGCGGTTCGTTCCCGGTGCCCCGAAACCAGCTTAGGCCGAGATCGACATCGCCAAAATATCCAGACCACCGAACGGCTCTAGCGATGTTGGCACGCTCCGCTCCAGCCGAATAGGTTGCTTCTTTTGCAATGCGCAGTCCAAGACGTTCGCGGCTGGAGAGCGCCGGATAAATGTTCTCAGAAAAATTAATCGCCAGCAAATCGAGCTGACCCGGCCCGACTGGCCAGGACAAGCGCAGCATCGGCGCGCCGCGTTTTTCGCTTCGCATCAGCCCGCGGCTGAAATCTTTGCTGTTGACCACATCAACCGGATTGTAGCTTTCAACCTTTCCCCAGAAAAGGATGGTATTGCCGACAAGGATATCGGCATCGCCAAGGCGGGCCATCACATGGGCCTCGCGGATATCGATGCTGGTATCGCCCGCTGTGCCGCTACTGATCCGAGGTTGGATCAACACTTCCGCGGCGTCGCCATAGACCATTAATTCGGGGCGAGTTTCGACATGGAGAAAGCTGTCCTGCTGGCCAGCATGGGCCGTGTCACTAGGGTACCAGCTTGGCTCAGCCTTGATTTCACCGTGAAGTTCGATGTTGATCTCGGCAACAGCTGTGGTGCTGGCAATACTCGCAATGGCGATCAGCAGGGCAGTAGACAGACCCGACCAGTACGTGCAGGTCAGAACATTCATCGGCTGGCCTTAGGAAGTCCCTGTGGTGTGAAGTCACGCTCGGTCAGCCCCTTGCGGAAGCTGTAGTCACCCCATGACAGACTTGTAGATTTACCAGTCTGAATGTTTTCCATTATCATCACATGGGCCCGCCAGAACTGGTCCTCATATTGCTTGTAATCCATGAACTTCAGAGACTTTTCTAGATCGCCGCGGCGATTGTAGAAATCGATCTGATGTACCCGATACTCATCAAGATCGATGAAGGAAACCCGCTTCGAATAGCCAGAACGCTTGTTCTTCGGACGGCTTTCAACAGTGGCGCAGGTCAGCGCAACGTCATGTGTGCAGGCCGCATCCTCAATCCAGATATGCGTATTGTCAGCGACTTCTTCGGAGCCGAGATCTTCGTAGGAAAATTCCGAGGAGACGAACTTGCCTGTCCGGTTTGAAGAGGAGATTCGCTTCACACGCTTGATTGCCGGCAGGAAGATCCACTGCGAGTCATCATCCGGCTCAATCTTCGAATGGGTCAGCAGCGCCGTGCCGCGAATGTCTCGTGGCTGCGAGAAGGTGATGATCGACCGGTCACCTTCGGTGTTATCGGCGGCTTCGAGAATGGTGGAGCGGAACTTACGGATAGATTCATTGCCAGCCTTGTTTTTCAGCACCATTTCACCATTGACAGTAACATCGCCCCAGCCCCTATCACGGCTGTCGACCTCGGTGGCGATGGCAAGTCCCTTTTCATTTGAGGGATCGTCACCAGTCGCCTTGGCCGGTGTGGAAAGCATCATCACCAGCGGCGCGGCGGCTAGGGTGGTGATCACCGCATGCAAGGCGGAGGAGTTGGCGTTGGTCTTCATGGTTTTCATCCTGTCGAGAAAGAGCAGAAGGGGTGGAAGGAAGAGGAAGTCGACGAACAGCGCGAAGCTGAGCGTGATTGCGGTGAGACGGGCCATATCCCGGTTCACCGCAAAGCCTGACTGACCAAGAATGCAGAAGCCGATCACAAGGCCGAGCGAGGTGATCGTCAGCGCCATGCCAACCGATTTGAAGGCATAGCGCACACTGTCTTCGGCGCTTTCACCGCGCTTGCGCGCGTTGGCGTATTTCAGCATGAAATGCACCGTGTCATCGACAACAATTCCAAGAGTCATCGCCACGACAATTGACACCGCTAGCGTCACATTACCGACCAGATAGCCCCACAGGCCAAAGCCCATCAGTGCGGGAATCAGGTTGGGCACCAGCGATACGATGCCGAGCTTAAGGTTGCGAAGCACAAGAAAGATGATAAAGGAGATGAAGACAAGTGCCAGCGTTGTGCCCTGAAGCATTGACGGCACGTCACGCGCCGAAATCATCGTATAAACATGTGTCTGGCCTGTGACTGGGGCTTTCAGTTCTGGTGCGTTTTTGTCAAACCAGTCCTGAATTTTATGATCAAGCGCGATCAGCTGGCGCGTGGTGGCATAGCCGACAAAGGCCGAGACCCGGGTCGAAGACCGATCGACATTGATCTGGTCTGTTAGATCCATGCCATAACCTAGCGACATTTCATAGAGGAACAGAAATTGGGATGCTTCCTCATCCGTTTCTGGAATGCGGTAAAAGGCCGGGTCATCGCCATTCATGTTCATGTTTAGCCGCTTGATCGTGTCGCTAAGCGAGCGGATGTGGCTAACTTCAGGCTGTGCGCGAAGGAAGGTCGACAGATCTTCGACTTTGGTCAGATACGCGACCGAATTGATGCCATTCTCCTCGCCAGTGTCGACAGAATATTCGAGGACGTTCAAGCCCCCAAGCTCGGTCTCGTAAAGATCAGTGGCCTCGCGGGTCTCAAAGCTCTCATCGAAATACCGCAGGAAATCATCTTCGAGCTTGATCTGCGAGACTCCGGAAGCAAAGCCGATGATGATCATCGGAATGCCAAGAAGCAGGCGCTTCTGGTAGCAGATCACGAATTCACCAAGTGCGACCATAAACCGGTCAACTGAAGCTGTGCTTTTGTTCTGCCGGATAGGCACCCAGCAGATCAGGCCCGGAAGAAGGAACATCGTAAAAGCCCAGACGCCGATCATGCCACCGGCGACCATGTTGCCAAGCTGGCGAAAGGGCGGTGAGATTGAGAAATTTAGCGAAAGGAAACCAATCGCCGTTGTGAAAACGGCAACCGTTATACCAAGGCCGTGATCGCTCAGCGCGCGCCGAGCCCAAATGGTGCGGTCTGATGTTTCCTGCATCGTCTGACGGATTGATGACAACATATGGACGCTGCTGGCCACCGCAAGTGTCATCACCATCAATGGGGCCACGGCTGTTGCCGAATTGATGGGAATGCGGGTCCAGCCCAGCGCACCAAGCGACACCAGAGCGGACAGCGCCGCAAGGATCAGGATCAGCAAAGATCCAGTAGCCGAGCGAAGCAGCAACCCGACAATTACAAGCATTGCCACCACCATGGCGGGTGTAAGCGTCTCGCCGTCTTTCTGGCTTGCAGTAGCGAAGGCCTGGCTCACTGCGACCGAGCCACTTGCCTTGAACGTGATGTCTGGATATGCGGCGCGATATTCCTCTAGCAATGGGGCGAACTCGGCATTGATGTTGGGAATTTCCGAGACAAGGTCGATGCCGGGGAGTCGGAAGATCACGGAGATCGCTGTTGCCGTTCCCTCTTCATTGATGAGGCTGTTGCGAATTTCGATGCGGTCGAGCGCCACGGCCCTTGCAGCTGCAGCTTCCTCAACGGTTACCATCGACGGTTCCGTAACAAGGTCCTCGACCACCATCATGTCGCCATCAGCATAAGTGTTCTGATATCTGGTGATAGAATTCACCAGACGCACATAGGGAAGGTTCCAGAGATCTTCGGTCAAGGCGCCGATTGCACCAAGGGTGCGCGGCGTGAATACCTCGCCATCCTCAGGAACGATGACGATCGCCAGATTGTCGTCCTTGGCAAATTCCTGCTCGAAGTTGTCAAGGAGCATCTTGTCAGGATTGTCTGACGCCATGAAAACCCTTCCATCAGTATCAAGCTTCAGGTTGGGAATGCCAACAAAGACGATGAAGGCCATCAGCAATGAGGTGAGCGCCATCTTTATCCTGTTGTTCACAACAAAATCGGCAAAACGTTCCATAAGTCTCTCTCCAGATAAGATGGCGTGCGTCCGGATAATCTGGATTGAAATTATAGGCTTTGCTTGTGTGATACCAGATGTTTGCGTCGCTCTTGTGACGTTTGTCCAACGCCTGATTTTATAACGTATTTAAGGGAGTCTAAAATATAAAGATGCTCCAAAAAAGTGGTTGATACTAGGCGGAATTTGCACTGTGGTGTTTTCACGGTCGCCTGTCACACGCAATGGCTAATTTAAATGCAGCTGTGAACGCAGAAATAGTCTTTAACATAAAAACGCTACCTCAAATCCAATTTGGCCAAATATCTGATGGAAAGTCATGATTGTTGATTGCGGGGGCAGGATTTACTCAAGAGCCTCCCATTGATATTTGGATCTGCTCCTCATTCAAAGCTAAGGCAGGATTTACTCAAAATCCGACGATTTGTCTGAATTGAAAGTCCAAGTTCTTGATGTCTTAATAAATGAATTTTGCCGCTCAAATGCAAAATCAAACCATTCATTTCCTTACCCCAATTAGAGCGACCCAAAAACCTTTGCAAGTTGATAAAGATAGCCCCCAAATTACTCGTTGCACCTTGCCAGCAAGATCGCACCTGCAATGCGCCTTTAAATGCAAATAGTAAAAACCATTTGCCTTTAACTTTTATCCTAGCAAATTGATGTCGTAAGTGATGCAAAAATTGCATCGCTTAGCCAAAAATTTAAGGCTAGCTTTCAGGTTTGATTAGCCTTTCACTAATTATACCCAAGCAACTTGGAAACTTCGGAGTAATTCAATGATCAAATTAATTTCAAAGCTATCAGTAGCGCTCATCACAGTCATTTTTACATCTACGGCAACACACGCGACAACAAAACTCGAGTTTGCTCTAGATTGGAAATTTGAGGGCCCCTCGGCTCCATATTTTTTGGCTATAGACAATGGACACTTCGCTAATGCAGGTCTTGAGGTTGAGATATCACCCGGAAAAGGTTCAATCGATGCTATTCCAAAAGTAGCGACGGGTGCGTTCCCTGTTGGATTTGCTGACATAAATTCACTTATAAAATTTCTAGACCAAAATCCTGGAGCGCCCGTCACCGCGGCTATGATGATTTATGATAAGCCGCCATTTGCTGTAATCGGCCGAAAATCGTTGGGAATTAGTGGACCCGGAGATCTTGAGGGTTCAGTTTTAGGTGCGCCTCCACCGGATGGCGCATGGGCTCAATTTCCATCTTTTGCTAAGGCTAATGGGATTGATCTCCAAAAAATAAAAGTGGAGCCTGTTGGATTTCCAACGCGGGAGCCAATGCTCGCAGAGGGCAAGGTCGACTCTGTTACAGGCTTTTCTTTTTCATCGTTTCTTAATTTGGTCAGGCTTGGAGTTCCAGAAGATGACATTTCCACTATTCTGATGGCCGATCACGGTTTAAAGCTGTACGGAAATGCAATAATCATTAACACCGATTTTGCTGAAGCTAATTCGGATATCATCAGGGGTTTTTTGGTTGCTGTTGCTGAAGGCTGGAAAGATGCTATCGATAATCCCGGGTCAGCTGCGAAAGCTTTGATCAAGCGCAACCCTGCTGCAGACGCAGAGCTGGAAGAGCGTCGACTTAAGCTTGCCATCGATGCTAACGTCCTAACCGATTACGTTATAGCCAACGGTATGGGGATCGTGGATGAAACAAGATTTGCTGAAGCAATTGAGCAACTTGGTGAGACCTATGACTATAAAATCACACCAAATGCTTCTTTATATTTCACCGATGAATATCTCCCAAAGGGAGCTATACCATTGCAATAAATTAACTTAACGTATAGCCCAAGTGATTGGGCTATGTAATGTCTCGGGAAATTTATGAAATCTCAAGAAGAGCATGGATTAATTAGAATCAATAATGTTTCGCACACATTCAATACAAGTTCTGGCAAAATCCGGGTTCTTGATAAACTAACTATTACCGTGCCCAAGAATAGCTTTTGCGCCATTGTTGGTCCTTCAGGTTGTGGAAAGTCCACGGTGACTAGACTTGTCGCTGGTCTTTTGCAAGCCGATGAGGGAAGCGTGTGGCTCCAAGACCAAAAGGTAACTTCTCCTCGACCAGTTGTGGGTATGGCCTTCCAAAATCCAGTGCTCTTAGAATGGCGCAGCATATTAAAGAATGTTATGTTGCCTTTGGAAATAGTTCCCAATGATCTAAATATGTCTGAGAGGGAGGCGCGTGCCCGTAACCTATTAGAGCTAGTTGGTTTGAGTGGATTTGAGGAAAAACGCCCTTCAGAGCTGTCTGGTGGAATGCGACAACGAGCTTCACTCTGCCGTGCTTTAGTACATCAACCTGAGGTTTTGATTTTAGATGAGCCATTTGCTGCGCTGGACGCTTTTACACGTGAGGACCTGTGGCAGACAATGCACCGCCTTCGATCAGAGGAGCCTTTCACCGGCCTCCTCATAACGCATGATCTTCGGGAAGCGATTTTTCTAGCTGATGAGATTTTTGTTCTGTCAGGCAGACCCGCTACTTTGCAACATACTGAGGTTCTGTCAAAGCGCGGACAAAAAAATCTGGATGACCTTTACTCGCCTGAAGCTAGTCAGACGCTAAACACGCTCCGTGAGCAAATTAAAATAGCTCGTCAACACGAAGGACCTCTAACATGAGGCAGATTTTTTCGGCTACATTTGCTATACTAGTCTTTTTAGTTTTGTGGGAAGTTTTAGTTTGGGTAAATGACTGGCCAAACTACAAAATGGCGTCACCAAGCGATTTGTGGCCAGCGTTCTGGCGTTTCAAAGGCTTATTTCTTGTCTACGGTTGGGAAACACTTTGGCGTACCGTTGTTGGTTTGCTGTTAGCAATTTTAGTTGGTTCCGCAATTGGCATGCTGATGGGTTTATCACGATTTGCTCGGGAAGGTCTTTATCCCCTTCTTGTTGGATTTAATGCGATCCCAAAAGCTACGGTGGTTCCAATTGTAGCCCTGATTTTTGTAGGCCAACACGATTTAAATACCGTGCTAATTGCTTTCATGATTTCTTTCTTTCCAATTGCTGTTTCGGTCTCAATTGGCCTCTCGACTCTGGAGCCTGAGTACCGTGATATTCTCAGGTCACTCGGCGCTTCCAATATCACAATTTTTTGGAAGATAGCGTTGCCAAAAACAATGCCTGAATTTTTTGGCGCTCTAAAAGTAGCCGTGACTTTAGCATTTATTGGCACAAATTTGATGGAAATAGTGTCGCCTCACGGAAGGGGACTAGGCGCTCTGTTTGACAGTGGCAAAACCAACTCCGATTATCCACTTATGTTTGCTGTGTTAATATCACTAGCAGTGCTTGGTATCGGGCTTTACTATGTAGTAATCGTGCTAGAGCATTTTATTGCTGGTTGGGCAGAGCGTGAAATTGACTAAAAGGGCAATTACGTCAAAACACTCTATTTTTTTGCCCCCCACACCAAGTCTACCGACAACTGCAACCTAAAGTGCCAAGTGTAACGGTGAAGAGTCTGATAATTTATGTAAAAAACGTATCCAAGCGGAGCAGAAATTAGCCGCTTTGGAGGCAGAGCAAAAACAACGGCAAAGAAATATAGCTGCAGATGGTCAGCCACCAGTACTGACAGCACAGGCTAATGTTGATGGGTCGATCGCTTTGATTTTTGGTTCAGCTGTAGATAATATTGGAGTAGCAGAACTTCTGATTGATGGATTGCCGGTGCAATTGTCAACCGATGGCTTGTTTGAGACATCTTTGTATGTCCGAAGAAATGGTAAGCAGGTTGAGGTCACGGTATTTGGCTTAAAGGGCAATCGGACTGGCAAAACCCTATCGCTTCAGCGCGATACCATGCCGCAAGCGTCTGGCCTGGTCTTCAGGCCTCTCAATCCATCTGGTAAGCGCGTAATGCCGAACAATGATGCCCTAGCGTTAATCATTGGCGTCGCTGATTACGAGCGCACACCTGCTAAAGCTGCCTACGCAGATAAGGATGCCGAGACTTTCTACGACTGCGCTGTGCTGAAACTGGGCATTCCGACTAGCAATATTAAAGAACTGGTCAACACAGATGCTAATCGTATCGATGTCGGCTTAACTGTTAAGGACTGGTTAGCCCGTTCAACCAAAAAGAACGCATCAGAAATCTATGTCTTTTTTACAGGACATGGACTGGCAAGCCAGTCAGGTAAGGAGATGTACCTACCACCATACGATGGGGGACCAAGACTGCTGGAGGATTCTGCTATCCGGAGGAACAGGCTTTTTGACGACATCGCCTCTGCAAACCCCCGTTCAGTAACCGTATTCCTAGACACCTGCTACTCAGGAACAACCACGGGCACTGCTATGCTGATAGCTAGCCGGCCAATAGCCATCAAAGCACTGAAGCAATCTGTCCCTGATGGCTTCACAGTGATGACAGCAGCAGCTGGTGACCAGACAGCAAAGCCTCTGGAAGAAGCAAAGCACGGTATGTTCAGCTACTTCCTTATGAAGGGGATGGAAGGTGAAGCTGACGCCAACCAGAACAACAGTATTACGGCTGGTGAGCTTAATAGCTATGTTCAGAAAAACGTAAGCCAACAGTCCAGTGGCAGCCAGACGCTAGAATTACAGGGTGATGCTAATAGGCTACTTGTGCGGTTCCAATAGGGTTAAAATGTTATAACTGATTTTTAACAAGTAAAGGTGCGTCTGAAATAAATGACAGACTCAAAAAATTGAACAATGAAAAATTTATCAATCATCTCACATGAAATCGCTTTGTATCAAGATGCGCCGAAAGGTCACCCGGAATGCCCCGAACGATATGAGGCTATCAAAACTAAAATAGAGGGTAATTTCAAAAATTGGAGCCGCTTACAAGCTCCCCTCGCAACGCGTGAGCAATTGTTAGGAGCACACACAAAAACCTTCCTTGAATATATCGATGAGACAACTTCTGAAGTATTAAATCCTGTTGGATTGGACCCGGATACTTGGGCTGGCAAGTCGGGTGTTGAGGCGGCCTCAAGAGCGGCCGGAGGGGCCTGTCTTGCAGTTGACAAGGTAATAGAAAAAGACGTGGGGGCTGCATTTAGCGCCATGCGGCCACCCGGTCATCACGCCGAACCAGACAAGGCAATGGGATTTTGTGTTTACTCAAGTGCCGCTGTGGCAGCTAGGTATGCTCAAGAAAAATGGGGTTTGGAAAGGGTGGCCGTTTTGGACTTCGATGTACATCATGGTAACGGCACCCAGGCATGTTTTTGGGATGACCCCTCTCTATTTTATGCGTCTTCTCATCAAATGCCCCTTTTCCCTGGTACCGGTAAAAAGAGTGAAACTGGCGCCAGTAATAACATTGTTAATTTGCCATTTTCGCAAGGAGCGCTTGGTTTAGATGTGCTTGAGGGGTGGAAAAATTATCTTTTACCTTCCGTCTTAGATTTCAAACCCAACCTCATAATTATTTCAGCAGGTTTTGATGCCCACAAAGCAGACCCTTTGGGTGGATTAATGATGGCCACTGAGGATTTTGCTACTCTTACAGGGTTAATTTTGGAAATGGCACATAGGAATGCTGATAATACGGGGTCCTTCCATATCGTTAGCATTTTGGAAGGCGGATATAACCTCAGTGCATTGGCCGACAGTGTGGCCAGCCATTTGGGTACTATAGAGTCTTTTGACGTTTAATCTGGCCAGCTTCGAGTCGCCAACAGGAATGCCTTGAAACCACGTCACCGCCTCGGGTAGTCCAAAGGTCCACTTTCCAAAGTTCACAACCATTGCTAACGTCCGTTTATGTCAAAACTTGCAATCACATTACCGTTTGGGTTGGTGTTGTTTATTAGCAGCATTGCTGCTGGACTCACATTTAAGGATGACGGCAGCATAGTTCAAAAGTCAGGTGAGGTGGTGCAGTTATCCTTTGCAGAGAGATTTGCAAGAAAATTCACCAATCCTACCAATGACTGGCCAGTTGCTTCGGTAAATGGGCAAAACCCAAGGGGATATATTGGTGGAAAAATCTTTTTGCCAGGCACCCCTTTGTTGAGCATTCGCAATATTCACAAGGGAGAGGATTATGTAGATGCCCTGATGCAGAAAAATGGCTTTACAAGCAAAAATGCTCTTCAGCGATACATGGTTGCTAATGCCAATTCTGGGTTTCTGAAAAAATTGAAGCTGAACGAAGGCCGGGCAATTCAATTTATAAGTTTCATTGATGAAACAGGCTTTCAACTTGATAAAAATTCTGGCGCTGTAAATGATGATTTTAGCAAAACATCTGCAGACATTCTGGAAAAAACACTAGGTAAAACCATTGAGGAGCAGACAAATAAAATTTTTGAAGACGAGATAAGAGATAGAATTGAGGCAGAGGTAAATGAAGCACTTGATGAGTCAATTAATGAAGCCTTCGATGATTGGTGGGCAGATTATATTCAGGAATTGGTTGATAGTGGGGCAACAATCCTTGAGCAGACAGACTCATCAGTCACGTATACCTACGATTAATGGATAGAACAAATCTCTCAGCTTTACCGTTATAGTGCTTGGATTTTACCGCGATGAAATACAAAATTTTTGGCACCATGATTTTGTTAATAAATGTTGTTGGATTCTCTTTTTTTTGCATTAACGCCGCATTGGCTGTGAATTATTTTTCGCTCGAGACAAATCCTCCATGTCAAATTTTATTAGAAAGAGAATTTCAAGAAGAAATAATTTTTTCTGGTGACTCAGTTTTCATTGAACAGACATCAGACGTCATTCAAGAAAAATATAAACTAGGCTTTGACTATTTTGCCGAATTAAGGGGACTTGGCCGAACCGGTTCTATACATAAGGTATTAGGTGGAGATGATTTAGTTCTGGTTATTCATGACAGGGACCTTCCGTGCAGAGCATTGCTTTCAGTCGTATCGGATGAAATGCTTTTAGCGAATAGACAGTATGCATCTGATTTCAACGGAGTAGAGAAAATTGACAATGGAAGCGCTCAAAACCAAGAAATTTTGAACAATGAAATTCTTCCCATGGATAATGAACCACCAGAAATTGTTATGAGTGCCATATTGAATGAAGGAAAACAGGGCATAATCCGAGGTAGGGTTACTGATGAAAGTGGCGTTGCGGAACTGATAATAGACGGCTCCAAAGTAATTTTAGGTATTAATGGGAATTTTGAGTTTAAAACATTTGTTCCATCAAGCGGTTTGGAAGTTGAAGTAAAGGCAACAGACATTCGTGGCTTCACAGCTATTGCCTTCGCCAGTTTTGACCGTAATGAGAATAATTTAGCTCCATTATTGACGTTTGACCGATTGAACCCACTTGGCAAGAAGGTTCAGAGTAAGCCTGCCGCTTTGGCATTAATCGTAGGTGTGGCGAAATATGAAAATACAAACGCGAAAGCACTTTTTGCAGACAATGATGCATTAATGTTTCGGGACTTTGCATCTGCAGTTTTGGGCATTCCGGAGTCTCGCATTCACACGCTTATTAATTCAGGTGCTGATGAAAGAAAACTTTATCTTTCCCTAAAAAATTGGCTATCCAGGGCCGTCAAACAGAACCAATCAGATGTTTATATTTTCTTCGCTGGTCATGGCCTAGCCAGTGACGATGGCGAACAGATGTACTTGCTGCCCTATGACGGTGCGCCTGAACTTCTTGATAGGACCGCTATCCTACGTGAAGAGTTATTCGACGATATCGCCTCAGCCAACCCCCGCAGCGTCACCGTGTTCCTGGATACCTGCTATTCTGGCACAACCAGAAGCACTGATATGCTGATAGCCAGCCGTCCTATTGCTATTAAAGCCCTGAAGCAATCAGTTCCTGATGGCTTCACAGTGATGACAGCAGCAGCTGGTGACCAGACAGCCAAACCGCTAGAAGAAGCCAAACACGGTTTGTTTAGCTACTTCCTGATGAAGGGGATGGAAGGTGAGGCTGACGCCAACAAGGACAATCAAATTACAGCTGGTGAGTTGCACAGCTACGTGCAGACAAACGTAATTCAGCAGTCATCTGGTTCTCAGACGCCAGAGTTGCAAGGTGATGCTGACAGGGTGCTGGTTCAGTTTCAGTGACTAGAGAAAAAGCTTAATTGCCGGCCCTTTTGCTGATTAATGCGCCAAGTTGTAAACATCTTTTTTGGGCATCATTGTTCTGTGCCCCAAGTTTTTTCAGCGATGAAAAGCTGCGATAGAGCCTATCCAAGTCGTTTTGCTCCAAAGAAATGATTCCTGCATCAAAATATGCTTCCGATGCAGCCGAGAGTTTTTGGTCCGCCTCTCTCACAACTCCAAGGTTATACCGTAAATAAGCACTTTTTGGTTTGAGTTGCGTAGCCTTTTCTATGGCAGCTGATGCAAGTCGCAGATTATCAGTTTTAAGGTAGGCAATTCCCAAACTGGAATATGCCTCGGCTGCTTTAAAGCCCTTGGCAATAGCGTTTAAATTCAAGTCTATTGATTCATCATATCTGCCTGACATGAGTGAGGCGCGTGCAGCAACATAATAGGCATGCGCATCGTCGCTATTTGTCGCTATATTTGCTTTCGCTTCCAACAATGCTTCTTCATACGCACCTTTGGCAAGTAGTGTTTCGGCCGAGAGGTTTGAGTTCGCCGCTTCATTGCTTGCAGATGAAACTTTTAATCCGTCCACCCCAGGAAGTTCGCTGATTATTTCGTTAGCTACGTCGATTTCTTTTCTGTCCGGTAAGGTCTTTAATATTCGTCGGGAAGCAGCGTCAATCATCTGAAAAGCAACTTCGTCCTGACGATTGGTTGCAGCGATAAGAGTGCCAGATATAATTGAAAAGGGTGAAAGCGGGATGGCTCCTTCATGGCTGGATGCTCTATGTCTGGCGGACCAAAGGATATCTCCATCTTTGTCGGTAAGTTCCGTCTTTAACTCAACACTAGTGATTGAGTAGGCAACGTAATATTTGTTCTCAAAACCTAAAATTTCAGCGGAAAGCATTGCATCGCAATCTAATTTTTTCAAAATTTCAGCAGTTGTTGTGCCTCCGCTTTTGCTGAGAACATGGTCCACTCGAGACAACTCAATGTCTTCGTAATTTTTTGCACTTAGAACACCAAAAAGGGAACGCCTAACCAAAAGACGTTGGTCGAGGCCAACAAAATCATCACTGTTATGATTTTTTCTCACTTTTCCCACTGCCACGCAGTTCAAATTTTGAGCATCAAACTTATCAGCGATAAAATATTGAACTTCGGGTTTGATGGCGTCTGCCTTACCTAGCTCGGCAACTTTCGTGTAGGCTGGTGTTTTGCATGCGCTAAGGAAAATCAAAGTCAACAAAGTAAGGGAATGAAATTTTGGTAATTGGCTGGTGTTCATTAATTCACAATTCGGCGCAATAATTGGCAAAGTTTTGATATATTGACCCAACTCTTGGCGTCGGCCAATGTTTATTTCTAATGGTAAGATTCCCTTGATGGGAGGATTTGTTTTGAGCGTTTGCTACTTACGGTCTTTTTTGATTTTCAAATTTATTCTCGTTTTTTTTTTGCGCAGACAGCTTTGGCTGATTTGCCACGTGATAAAGTTGATGACATCCAGCTTTTGATAGAGAAACAAAATATTGAAAAGGCGTTCAATGAGTTAAAAACACTCCAAAAAGGAAAGACAAAATTATCTGCCGATGTTCAAATGCTGATGGGGATGATTTATCTGGAGCTTGAACAGCCATCAAAGGCAAAAAGTTATTTCGAAAAAATTTTGTTTTCGTCTACAGAAATGGACGATGTCGCAAATGCCGGTATGGCTCGCGCAAATCTGATGCTTGGAAATTTGTCTGAGGCGAGAAATTTGGCTGAGAAAGCAATGAAGGCCAACCCAGACTCCGTGACAAACAAACTTGCCTTGGCAGGAGTGATGTCCGAGCAACTTATGTATTCTCGTGCAGAGGAACTATTCAAATCGGCGATGCGCGCAAGCCGCAATAGTAGCTTGGCAGGTAGAATGTTTGCATCCGCCTTACTTCGGCAAAATAACATTGATGACGCAGAAAAAATTCTCAAAGAAACGTTAATTAAACAGGGAAGAGATGGCCCCACTATGGCCCTTTATTCCCAACTGGAATGGGAGAAACGTAATTTTGAAAATTCGGCTGAATTACGGATTGAGGCCGAGCGACTTTACAGAGAAGCGGGAAATTCTATAAAGGCGAACGAAATGCTTGCCTGGCTAAATATTGAAGCCTTGCCCACACTCAAAAAAATTCAGGAGCCACCTAAAAAGCCTCAGCCAAAAATGGAGGCTGAACCTGTTGCAGCTCCCGCAGAAGAGGCAGCACCAAAGCAGGAGACTAAACCAAAGCAAAAAATTAAGGTCGAGGCTGAGGCAACTCCACTCCCTCCTCGCCAAGCTTTTGGGCCCAGGGCTGAACCTGAAGGGATAATGATTGATGAGGATAAGGAGGTCTTTACTGGCAGTGGCGTTATTTTGAAAGGCGGAGATTGGGTGCTCACGAACCGTCATGTGGTGGAGGACACCGAGTATTTGATTGTCCGAAACGGATTGGGAGAAGTTCGAAATGTAAAGGAAATTTTCTTAGCTGAGAGTGATGATTTGGCAATACTTGAATTAGATGAAGCTTATCCCAAAGCCTATTCCTTAGGTGTTGAAGACTTTGCTCCCGCTGAAACCGGCTCTGAAGTATTTATCATGGGTTATCCAATGTCATCAATTTTTGGCACTTTTCATCCAACCATAACTTCAGGAATTGTCAGTAATCCATTGGGTTTTGGTGGTAAGGAGGGGGAGTTCCAAATGACCGCGAAAATAAATCCAGGAAACTCAGGTGGTCCGATTTTTAACACAAATGGGCAGATTGTTGGGATAGCAACAGGGAAACTGAACAAAACGCAAATTCTTGAAGAGGATGGTTTTATTCCAGAGGATATCAGCTTCGGCGTAACATCCCAGAGGGCATTAGAATTTATGAACAGACCAATTTCTGTAACGGCTACTGAGCCATATCAATACAGCACTGAACAGCTTTACAAATACATGAGGTCAGCAATTGTCTTTATCGTTGGTCATTAGATTTTTGGCATTTGCCTGCACTCTAATTTCCTCGTCGGCTCATGCTGAGTGGTTCAACGCAGAGGGAAGGCATCCATATTCCAGGTCTATCAGTGAAGAGACATGCTTTTCGGCAGCTTTCTTAGCTGCAAAAAAAGACGCGATGAGTAAAGCTGGATTGGAGAGGATGTTAAGCTCACAACTGGAAATATGCTCCGATACTGTTGAAAATACAATCTGTGAACTCCATCAACAAACGCTAAGTTATTACGATGATGGGTTTATTGCCGGAATAGAAAAAATTTCTGAGAGGCGGGATGGCGAAGGGTACAACGAAGAATGCGTGGTGAGTATTAATGCGGATGTTCAAAAGTTCAAATCTCAGCCCGATGCAAATTTTGCCCTAAGAGCAGAGATAGATGGGTCACGACGAAAAAGACATGGGGAAAGCGTTTCCATTTCAGGTGAGACTAATGTGAGCTCAGATATCCAGCTTCTCGGTTGGTATCCCCACTCCGACGGAGATTATTTTTCAACAATCATACCAAATATTTTTGAAATTAAATTTGATGAATTGAATGACGTGCTGGGAAATTTTTCGTTGCCATCCACCAAAGCAAGTAAATTTTATGAAATTACCGCGCAATTTCCTGATGACGTTGAGCTAGATGAGGTCAGTGAGGTTTTGATTGTTCTGGCGACCAAAAAGAGATTTACTTTGCTAGAGAAAGAGTCGGCAGAGGATTTTCACAAGCGTTTAAATGATTTTGGTAGAGAAAATTGGAAAATGCAGAAATTAGGTTACTCAATATTGAGGGACAAGTAGATGAAATATTTATTCAAGGTTTTTGTTGCAATAGTGCTTTTTGGCACATTACAGGCTTGCCAAACTGTTGCGCCTGGTTCACCAGAGGCTAAGGTAATAGCCGTTCAGGAGGCTGTGGAGGAGACAGAGGAGGCCAATGAGCAAATCGTCAGTGACATTCCCGATTGGTGCACGCAATTGCCCTCATCAGATTTTGCCCTTTACGCCTGTGGAATAGGTGATTCTGGCAGTCTTACTATGGCCAGAAACAGAGCAACTTTAGATGCCAAACGCCAGCTTGCTGACTCTATAGACAGCCAAATTTCCTCAAGAATGGAAGATTTTTTGGACTCTATTGGCACTGGAAATAATGAACAAATACGCCAGCAGAGTGAAATCGTGACTAAGAATGTAACGGTTGAGGCTCAGTTAACTGGCTACAAACAAACAAAATCAGAAACACAAAACGTGGGGACTAAATTCCAACATTACGTCTTGATTGAGTACCCCATTGGGCAGGCTAATCAAGCATTGTTGAACAAAATTCAGCAGGATGAAATTCTCAGCACGCAAGAGGCCGCAGATGCAGCAATGGCAGAGCTTGAGGCTGAAATTGAGAAGAAAAAAAGCGGCTCCTAGTTTCGGTACCTTTTTGAGCCTTAAAAAAAACAAATGTTTTGGCAGGGCGTTTTTCCAGGTCCAATAGGCAACCCCGATGTTACCTAATGTTTACTCGCTTAGAGAATTGTGAGATTTTGCCGTTGTTCAATTGTTTGTTCAAAAAAGTTTTGGTGGAATAAGCGGTGAGACAAAGTGAGACTGATTTGGCTTTAAACAGAAATTCAATAGGTTAGGGCAGGGTTTTGAAACTCTTCACCCTTGACATATTCCCTCAACTTTTAATTTCAAATTTTAAGCCTGTTTGGTTATTCGTACGCTTTATTTAGATTTTTTTGGGTTTAACAACACCTGCTGGAATATCTATCATATCGCTCTTTATTACCGACGGGACAATGATAGCATCGGTCCTTCTTAGCGGGATCTCGAACGCTGTGTCTATTTTTTCTTAGGTTTTTTGCTATGTGGGCCTCCGCATGTGAGCAAAAAAGGAGCTAGGGCTTCATGTCAAATGTCTTTCCGCGGAATATGAAAACTAGTTATCCTGTCGCAGTTACTGGCGACGGGTGCTATATAGTTGACTCGGACGGCAAACGCTATTTTGACGGATCTGGTGGAGCCGCTGTGTCAAGTCTTGGTCACAGCCATCCGAATGTGATTGATGCCATAAAATCTCAGGTTGATCAGTTGGCCTATGCTCATACTGGTTTTTTTACATCGGCGCCGGCAGAGAAGCTTGCATCACTTTTGGTTGATCATGCGCCAGAAGGAATCCAGCATGTGTATTTCGTCTCAGGTGGATCAGAAGCCGTTGAAGCAGCTTTGAAGCTTGCGAGGCAATACTTTGTGGAGATAGGTCAGTCGGCTCGGCGCAAGGTGATAACTCGCCGACAGAGTTACCATGGCAACACTCTTGGCGCATTGGCAGTGGGTGGTAATGAATTGAGACGCCAAACTTATAGCCCACTTCTCATTGAAACTAGCCGTGTTTCGCCCTGCTATGCTTATCGTGAGATGCTCAAATACGAGGACGATCTAACGTTCGCTCGGCGAGTTGCTGAAGAGCTTGAATTTGAAATCCTAAGGCTTGGGCCAGAAAGTGTGATGGCTTTCATAGCGGAACCTGTTGTAGGGGCTACACTTGGCGCGGTGCCCGCTGTAGATGGGTATTTTGCACATATTCGTGAGATTTGTGACCGTTATGACGTGTTACTAATTCTTGATGAAGTGATGTGTGGTATGGGCCGAACCGGGTATATTTACGCTTGCGAGATAGACGGAGTGCGACCCGATATTATCACAATCGCTAAGGGTTTAGGTGCCGGTTACCAACCACTCGGTGCGATGCTATGCAGTTCAAGAATATATCAAGTGATTGAAATGGGGAGTGGTTTTTTCCAGCATGGCCATACCTATCTTGGACACCCAACTGCATGTGCAGGCGCATATGCTGTGGTTAACACCATTTTGGATGAAAATTTGATTGACCACGTCAGAGACCAAGGCCACAAATTAATGGGGGAACTGACCGATAGATTTGGTAACCATCCGAACATAGGTGACATCCGAGGACGGGGACTTTTCATTGGCATGGAATTCGTCGCCCATCGTGAAAGTAAGGTCCCGTTTGACCCAGAGGAAGGACGCCACAAACTCTTCAAGGCCGCGGCTTTCGATGCCGGCTTAATTTGCTATCCAATGGGTGGTACCATTGACGGTCTCCGTGGCGATCATGTTCTTATTGCGCCGCCATTTATAATCTCAGATGACCAAATTGGTGAACTTTGTGATAAGTTAGAGGTTGCGACCTCTAAATCTTTCTATTGACCTGTTAACAACAGCTCAAATTGCAAGTGTGCCGACAGTTTTTTGCTTTTTTGCTACATAAAAACATTTCAGCATCAAAAATTGTGACATAACGCACAGAGATCCAGCACTTGTGTTTATCTAATTTTTCCACATATCCTTTGCAGCTGCGCGTCGGATTTGCAAATTGTCGCGGAAACGGTACCATCGCACGATTGATGGTAAAAACCATGGCTTGCCAAAATATAGTGGACGAGTTGGAAATGGCAAATTGTCGAACGCTGTTGCACCATTTGGATTGCCAACGAGCTGTTGCCCAAGACAAAACCCAAGATAGCTCGCCATGCCAACACCAGAACCACAGTATCCCATTGCATAATAAATACCGGCATGTTGCCCGATGTGGGCATGTGTGTCGAAAGTAAAAGCCACGGTACCTGTCCAAGAATGTGTGTAACCATAATTCGCAAGTTCAGGGAAAATACGACACATGTCACGATGCAACTTTGGACCAGAAATAGCAGGGTTTGTCTCATCTGCTGAAACGCGACCACCAAAAAGAATACGGCTACGGTCTGGTGATGGTCGGTAATAATAAATGACCTTGCAGGTGTCACTTACCACGCGATCTGTGGGAAATAATTTGTCCATGAGAATTTTTGGAAGTGGGTCAGTTGCAATCATGTATGTGCCGATAGGAATAACTCGCCTCTGCAGCCACGGCACTAGATCGGTCGTATAACCATTTGTTGCAATGACAATATTTTCAGCCCTGATCTCACCTTTTGATGTGGTTACAACAAAAGCTCTGCCGTTGCGCTTTATTTCAATGGCTGGGCATACATCTGTGATTTCAACGCCAACCTTTTTTGCAAGCTCAAGCAAACCGCTGTAATATTTGGCTGGGTCAAGCGAAGCGTGCTTTTTAAGCACAACACCCCCGAAGTATGCGTCTGTGCCAAGTTCTAAATACTGTTTTTCCCGGGATATGACCTCAAATTCTACGCCTTCCTCAACACCGACTTTCTGAGTTTCACTTACAAGGTTTTCAAAATGTGCAGGCGTGTGGGCTGCATGGAACCTGCCGCACCGCTGATATTCGCAAGATATACTCTCGGTTTCAATAAACGAACCAATCCAATCAAGCGACCGATACCCCTCGTTGCGGATTGCTGCTGCGCGCTCTGTGCCGTGCCGTTGAGCAAGGGTTGAAAACGATGGCTTAATGCTCGGGCTGATTTGTCCACCATTTCGCGTACTGCATCCCCAGCCTAATTCGTGCATATCAACAACTTGGGTCAAACGACCTGCTCGTGCAGTAGCGATAGCCGCTTGAAGCCCTGTATATCCGCCACCTATAACAACTACATCTACCTTGCTTAAGGGAACTGTCTTTGTTGGCAAGAAAGCTGGGATTCCGTCATGCCAATAGACATTGCCCGTGGCATAGTTTTTTATTGTTTCGGCAATTTCACTTTTTTGACGCATATACCTTTAAACCAAATTTTCACATGTACTGGCTAGATTAAAATCCCTGTGCGCTAGATTCAGTCAAATGAAACCTTTACCGGCGGAATAAACTCCGTTTACGATGTTTTAAAGAACATTTATTGGGAGGAACAAATGAAGTCTTTTTGTATGGTCAAAAAAGTTGCGGTTGCAGCCTTTTTGCTTGGTTTCGCGAGTTTTTCAACAGCGAGTTTTGCTGATGAGACACTTCGGATAGTGTCTTGGGGTGGCGCTTACCAAAAAGGCCAATCAGTTGGCATTTTTCAACCTGCCGCCGAGGCGATGGGCATCACAGTAAAAGAAGATACCTACGGAGGTATTTCCGACGTCAAGTTGATGGTCAAATCTGGTGCAGACAAATTTGATATTTTCTCCAGCGGGGCTGGCGGATGTGCTTCAGGTGGAGCTGAGGGCATTCTTGAGAAGCTTGATTATTCAGTTATTGACGTGAGCAATCATTTACCAGGCATGTATAGTGACTATTGTGCGGGCGCAGATATTTTCTCAGTTGTTGCCGCATGGAACACCGAAACGTATGGTGATAATGGACCGCGTTCGTGGGCTGATTTTTTTGATGTTGAGAAATTTCCGGGCACTCGTGCTATGCGCGCAAAAGTAGACTCGCAACTTGAGGCAGCATTGCTTGCTGACGGTGTCGCAAAAGAGGACATCTATAAAGTTTTGGATAGCGAGGAGGGCATTGATCGTGCCCTCGATAAAATCAGATCTATCAAGCCGCACATTGCTGTATGGTGGACCTCTGGCGCGCAGCACGCACAGCTGATGAAGGACGGCGAAGTTGATATGACAACCGGATGGAATGGTCGTTTTGACGTCGCCAAGCTCGATGGTGCAAAGGTTGCCTATGATTGGAAAACAGGGATTATGGATTGGGAAGGATACGGCATTCCAAAGGGAGTTAAAAACAAAGATTTAGCGATGAAATATATCGCCGAGATGATGAAGCCCGAATATATGGCTGAGTTCGCCAAATACATCACCTACGGACCAACAAATAAATTGGTTTATGAGCTTAATTTGATGGAGGAGGCTAGAGCCCGGCAAATGCCCTCACACCCAGATAATGCCAAGCACCAAATGACACTCAGGACAGATTGGTACGCTAAGTGGCGAACAATTGCAGCAGAGAAATATACTGAAATGATGACTGAGTAGATCATTTATGGATTGGAGGGTAAAACTGCCCTCCAATTCATTTTTGCCTAAAATTTATATTTCGGTTAATTGATGACTGTAAAACTTTGGCGGCGGCACGACATATGACCGACAGCTCACTTAACATTTCTATCAAAGATGTGACAAAAACCTACGGGGATTTTTACGCGCTTAAAGACGTTAGTCTTGAGGTTTTGTCCGGAGAGTTTCTTACTTTACTAGGGCCATCAGGATCTGGCAAAACGACATTGCTTATGGTGCTTGCCGGCTTTACAAGCCCTGACTATGGTAGCGTTAGGTTTGGCGGTGAGGAGGTTGTTCTAAAACCGCCTCACCTTCGTGGCATAGGCATGGTTTTTCAGAATTACGCCCTGTTTCCCCATATGAATGTTGCAGAGAATGTAGGCTACCCTCAGAAATTGCGCGGTGTTAGCAAAGAAGAGACGCGAAAAAGTGTTGAGAATGCGCTTGCCACCGTAAAGCTTCACGGACTTGGTCATCGACGCGTTGATGAATTGTCTGGCGGTCAGAAGCAGCGTGTCGCATTGGCGCGCGCAATAGTTTTCCAGCCGAAAATTTTGCTAATGGACGAGCCACTTTCTGCTCTCGACAAGAAATTGCGCGAAGAAATGCAGATCGAACTTCGCCAACTTCATGACAGTCTGAATATGACAACAGTGTATGTGACCCACGATCAGAAAGAAGCGTTGACAATGTCAGACAGGATTGCCGTTATCAATGATGGGCGATTAATGCAGTTAGGCACACCAAACGAGATCTATCGACGGCCCGAAAACGCGTTTACCGCTGATTTCATCGGCGAGTCAAGCTTGTTGCCAGCAAAAGTAAAAAATGGAATTGCCACTATTGGTTCAAAAAAACTTAAGGGTGCCCAAAAACTTAAAGAGGACGGTGATTTCATGCTGGTTGTTCGTCCTGAAAAACTATTTATTGCCAACAAGAAAGCACGTGATGCCAATCATTTTGAGGGCCTAGTTGAAGACTCAATATTTCAGGGTGAGAGCCAACTGATGGTCATCAAGCTAGATCCAGAAAATTATGGTGAGCGTTCGCTCCGCCTTCGAATACCAAACGGAAGCACTAGCTTGGGTAAGTTGCCCGATATTAATGAAAAAATTATCCTTGGGCTAAAAATTACTGACAGTTATTTTGTGGAAGCGGCCAATGGGAGGGACTAAACTGAATTCCAATCAGGCTGAGCTTGCACAACTGGCGCGGCGTGAACATTTCACTTTTTTTGGCTTGACATTGCCCTATCTGGTTTTGGTTGGAGCAATGATAATTGCCCCAATTGGTTGGCTGTTTTTCTTGTCTTTCATCGGCAGAGACGGGTCATTTTCGATTGAAAACTATGAAAGGATGATCAATTCAAAAGCATATATTCGCATTTTTCTGACAACCTTTAAGATCAGTATCCTAACTACTTTCTTCTGCGCTTTGCTTGGTTATCCTCTCGCTTATTTCATGTCTCAGATTTCCCGGAAATGGGCCAACATATGCATGATTGGTGTTTTAATCCCATTTTGGACCAGCCTGCTTGTACGGACCTATGCTTGGCTTGTACTTCTCCAAAAAAAGGGGCTGGTGAATACCATTGCAGTCGACCTTGGCTTGCTAAGTGAGCCGATTAAATTCGTGCACAACACCTCTGGAACACTAATCGGTATGGTCCACATCATGTTGCCTTTTTTGATACTGCCACTCTACGCCAACATGCGCGCAATCGATCCGCATTGTGTGAAGGCCGCATCAAGCCTTGGTGCAACGTCAATAAGAGCATTTTGGACAGTGTTTTTCCCGCTAAGTATGCCAGGCCTTCTTGCGGGTTTGCTTATTGTCTTTGTACTGTGCCTTGGTTTCTATGTTACGCCTGCAGTCTTGGGTGGCGGGAAAGTCATTATGGCTGCGATGAAAATATCAAGTAATATAGAACTTTATTTCAGCTGGGGTGCGGCGAGCGCACTAGGCGTTGTATTATTGGCTGTCACAATGCTGATACTGTTTATAGCATCAAAACTAGTCTCACTTGATCAGTTTGGTCAGCGGAGCTAAATCATGGGATTTTTAGACCAAAATGTTTCGGAAACGCAGATCAAGCTGCGAGGTCGTCTTTGGCTTTACATACTCTCAGCGATCATTCTATTCCTACTGATTGTACCGTCACTGGTCGTGATACCAATGTCCTTCTCAAGTAGTCAGTATCTTGAATTTCCCCCCAAGGATTGGTCGTTCCGTTGGTATGAAAATTATTTCTTTTCGTGGAAAGTGGAGAACGGCTTCAATGATTGGATGGCAGCAACACGTACATCCTTGCTCGTTGCTGTTCTCACTATTTTTGTTGCAACACCAATCGGCACTTTGGCCGCCTATGGGCTGATCAACAGCACATCCCGTCTACGTACCATTCTATTCCCTATCATGATCTCGCCAATGATGGTGCCGATCATACTTGTCGCGATTGGGCTTTTCTATTTCTACGTCCAGTTTAAAATGGTGAATAGCGTTCTTGGCCTTGTGTTAGGACATTCACTTGTTGCGATGCCACTTGTTTTGATCATCGTCATGTCAGCGTTGAAAAATTATGACATGAATCAAGAAAAGGTTGCCCGTTCACTTGGCGCCAGCCGGCCTAGAGCCTTTATTGAAATCACCCTACCACAAATCAAATTTTCTCTGATTTCTGCGTCGCTGATTTCGTTTTTGACGTCGTTTGACGAGATTATCATTTCCCTTTTTGTGGCGGGTGGTGATAACTCAACCATTACCCGTAGTATGTTTCTAGCCCTGCGTGATCAGATTGATCCTACCATTGCGGCTATTTCCACAGTCCTTATCCTGATATCGTCTGGCTTGCTAATCATAACGCAAGTGCTTGGCAGCAAGTCCAGATAGTTAACGCGGAAATAGTGGTGAAACGATAAAATCGTTGGGTGTGAGCTGCAGCCGGTAACGGGCAGACTGGTTCCAGCGACTTGCAATTTTGTTTGTTTTTTGACTAATTGAGTTTACTAGGAACCACAAGACAATCCACTGCATATGATCCATCAGCACCGCAGATCATTGGATTGATGTCAATTTCACATATCACGCCATCTAGCAAAGTTACCATTTGTGAAAAACGCACAATCTGCTTGACCATGGCCTCCTCATTGGCTGGTGGTTGCCCACGGTATCCGGCAAACAGTCTTGAAATGCGCAATTCACGAAGTAAGCTCTTTGCTATCACGTCATTAATTGGCGCAAGTGCGGCGACTTTGTCCGCCAAAAATTCGACCATGACTCCTCCAGCCGATAAAATAATTACTGGACCAAAACCTTGATCACTGACACAGCCAACTGAAAGCTCTATTCCGGTTGGCGCCATCTCCATGATCAGCGCTCTTGGACCAATCATAGCGCTCATGTCTTGATATGCGGCGTAGGCCTCACCTCGTTCGCTTATGTTGAGCTTGACGCCGCCAACATCACTTTTGTGGTGATGAGCCTCAGCGGTTTTTACTACTAAGGGAAAATTAAGGATTGATAACGCTGTCTCTAACTCATCCAAAGAGGTGACGCTTGCTACCCGTGGAGTGATAATTCCAAATTCAGAGAGCATTGTGATGCTATCAAATTCTGAAATAAATTGGTGTTTAGTAAGAAAGTTTCGCCAACGCTCTACAATGTTGTGGTCGACAACTGCTCTCGCTGGGTCGTCAATGATGCTCTCTGAGTAGAACTCTCGATAATGGCTGTCATGCATAACATGTCTTACTGCCAGCAGAGCATTGCGCGTCCCACGTAGCATCGGGACCCCTGCTTTTCGCAGTTTGATTGCAAGATTTCTATCGTCGGCCAATGAATAATTGGACACTAGTGCCACGGGCTTTTCAGTCATTTGTGCCGCTTTCATCACAGCTCT
The DNA here is from genome assembly GCA_902578815.1 of uncultured SAR116 cluster alpha proteobacterium. Lineage (GTDB taxonomy): Bacteria > Pseudomonadota > Alphaproteobacteria > Puniceispirillales > Puniceispirillaceae > MED-G116. The sequence continues at coordinate 28,475 of CACHEI010000011.1, forward strand.
GCAGTAGCTTTCCGCATACTCATAGCCATCACGTGGGTTTGACATAAATAAGCCCATCGCAACATTGGGATCGTTGACCAAAATCTCGATCAGTGTTGCAAATCGGCCTTCAAGGTTGTTATGTGTGCCAAAGGCATCAAGAGGATTTTCTGCTATCAGTCCAGGCTCAAGATTGGCCGCAAGCTTGCTACAAGTGTTTGGGTGGAGTGTCGCAAATTTAATGCCATAATCTTCCGCAATATCGACGATCAACTCGCGTTCACCACCAGAGTCGTGGATGCTCCCCAATTGCCCAATTACCGGTTTGCGTGGTGTGTCAAACAGTGCCAGGGTTGCGGCCATTTCATCCATATCTCCGACGCGATGCACACCGTATTCACGAAATACGGCTTCATATACCGCGTCATTGCCTGCTAATGCACCAGTATGTGACACCGCCATCTGAGCACTTTTCTTTGTCCGGCCAACCTTTAATACCACAACTGGAATGGCTAGTTGACGTGCAGTTTCAAGCACACGCAGGAAACCTGCAGGATCACGTATTGTTTCAATAAAAAGCCCGATAACCCGTGTCTCTGGATGGCTTAAGGCCCAATCAATGTAGTCTACGACTGTTGTTACAAGTTCCATTCCGGTGGACACAGCTAGAGTAAACCCAAGTCGTCTGTCATTATTTGGTAGAGCACTAAAGGCAGAACCTGATTGGGCAATCCATGCAATGCCACCCTTTTGCAACCCTGCTGGTGAGGCGGCGCTAGCGATTCGCAAGCCTATTGTGGGTGAATAAAATCCCATACAATTTGCACCGCAAATCGACATCCCTACTGCCGAGGCTTTTTTTGCGATGCGGGTTGGCAAATTTGGATTTTCATCATCATCTAGATGGCAAGAAGCAAAAATTGTTGCTGCCTTCACGCCAAGCTCAATCGCCTGATCGAGAATGATTTCAACAAAACGACTTGCGACCCCTATAACCACATGGTCTGGCACCTCGGGTAAAGTGGCAAGTTCAGGAAAACATGGTTTATCAAAAACCTCTGTTAAGCGCGGGTTCACCGGGTATATATTTCCACCAAAGCCATCAATTTGGCTCATCTCTAACATCGCCTTGCCAGTGCTATATTGTCTATCGGACGCTCCAACAAAAGCAATTGACCGAGGGGAGAGAAGGGAACCCAAAGGATGCTGTTTCATTTTATAAATACACCAAAAATTTCATAATATATGAACCCTAAAAAAGTAGGACTCGTCCAGAGATTCATCGGATTTTCAATCCAAGTTTTGAAAATCTGCATATCCTTGTTCGTGTTGTCCTGCTAGCCTCTGCGAATATTGACTTCAGAGGATAGTTTTATGCTTGACCAAAGGCCTGTAAACACGCGAATTGAGGGGCGTGTTGGCATCCTTACATTTAATCGACCCCAAGTTATGAATGCATTTAACAGCGCACTAATCGATGCGGCAAACATTGCTTTGAGTAAGTTTAATGATAATGACGACGTGTTGGCTATAATCGTGCACGGAAATGGCAAATGTTTTTCTGCTGGATTTGATATGAAAGAGAGTGCTGCTCGTGGGATTAGTGGTGAAGAACAGTGGCGAGATGTTCTCACTAAAGATTTTGATTTCATTATGCAGTTTTGGAACTCACCAAAACCGACCATTGCAGTCGCTCACGGCTATTGCATAGGAGGCGCCATGGAGCTGTTGATGGCCTGTGATCTCGCAGTTGCAAGTGAGAACACATTTTTTGGTGAGCCAGAAGTGCGCTTTGGATCTGGGATTGTAGCTATGCTTGCGCCCTATTTGGTTGGCCCTAAGCATGCAAAAGAATTGCTGTTGACGGGCAATGATCGGATTACTGCGCAGCGCTGTTATGAGATGGGAATATTGAACCGCATCGTAGCAGATGGATATGAAATGAATGCTGCATTGGAATTTGCGGATCGAATCACCAGCGCTGCGCCACACTCGGTAAGGATGACCAAAGCAGCAATTCACCGTACCTATGAACTCGCAAATATGCGTGAGGTGATGCAGGAGGCACTCGAAACAGACATTCAAATCGAGGCCGATGAGTCGCCTGAGAGGTCGGAATTCAATCGCATTCGAAGAGAGCAAGGTTTGAAAGCTGCCTTGGCTTGGCGTGATAAACGTTAATGAGATTGTATATCCCAACTTGTTTCACTCCTTCTTTAACATGAAATATCTTAATCACTAAACTGTATCAGTGAACCTTGACCAGAGGGTGAGAGCAGGTGTGGGATTGGATTTTGATGCTGTGTTACTAGTGATGCCAAGGAGATAGTTATTATCAAGGATGAAACTCTTCCTTTCCGCCAATTATTAGCATGTAAGGCAATGGATCAGAATAAATTTGGCGTTTTTTGTCACGATTATCATTCGTCAAAAAAATTTGCGGTTTTTAAGACCCTCACGCTACTGCCTACCACAGTGCCAAGCGCCTCGTTTTACTATTTCGGAATCCAATGCAAAGGATATAAAAAATTTATTACTTTTGGTGATTTGCATTGGAGGAGTTTCAAGCAACTTTTTCAACTGGTAATGCTCACAGGCTTCGCAAATTAGACTATACTATCTTAATAAGCGCTGTAACTCCCGTTGATCTGAAAAAGGTAGAAAACCATGGCCCGATATGCAAGTAAAATACTGATATTATTAGTATTTTTTCTACCACCACAATTAGCGATTTCTAAGAATTTGCTCTGGACAATAGTTCGCATCCATCCATTTCATAGTGCAGATCAAAATGCGCACCAGATCTTGCAGGTATCAAAGTATTTTGAGTCTAAGCAGGAATGTGAAAAAAATTTGATTAAAAATTTTCTAGTTGCTGACACCTCAAAAACTTTCCATCCAAGTACTGGGTTAGTCCATGTAGTTCAATACCGCACGGCCGACCAGAAAAAATTTTTATACCTTGAGTGGCAATGTATGATGTTATCAAAATGAAATTCGGCATGTTGCTCGATCTGAAGATCAAGAAGGTGATTGTTCTAGCTTTGGCCATCCTGACAGCTACGTTGTTTCACGGGTGCCAACGAGCAAAATTACAGAGCTTTGACGATAAAGCACTCTGCCTCTATCTAAACGTGCATTCGCCTTCCGCCGCCCTTATGGAACAAGTTGTCACAGAGCTGAAAAGACGAAGATTAGACTGTCAAAAAATTATTGCCGACATAAATTACGAGTATGAATTTTTGAAACGAACTCAGAAATCGCATATCCGCGCTAATACCTACGGAAACTCGTTGAAAGGCACGGTAAGTCCCTTGGGCAACGCTAAATTATTATCAGAAGAACTCCGAAAAAAATGTTTGGGGATGGGCGGTGATTTAATAGCGGGTGAATGCAAATTTAAATGAATGTTACGCACAGTGTTCCATACTGGGTGGTAAATTTTTGTCTTTTACCTTAAATCCCGTACTGTCTTGTCATAAGCGTATTACCCATTGTTATTTTATAAATGGCACCTCCGCTGCCATAATCCAATATACTTAGATTTAAGATTGTCTGCTTTAATGATTATTTGTGGCCAATTATATGGGATTTGCCTCGCGATAACGTGATGCAGCGGCTATTCCCATCTAGCACTCTCTACACTACTTCGTGCTGCTAAAAATGGGGACGCATGTAGCTTTAGGTGGTTTGAACAGACTGAAAACAATAAATGTCAAAAAGCTGATGCGTTAGGATCGTATCCTGCTGGAACCCATCTCCATCTTGTTGTTGGCAAGAGTGGTTCAAAACATTGGATGCTCCGAACTTTTGTACTTGCTAGGCACTGCAAACTGGGTCTTGGCAGCGCCGGTTTGGTTGATTTTCAAGACGCAAGAGACTTTGTCCGAAGATACACGAAAATTGTTATAGAGAGCTGTTGATCCCATCCTTGAGCGTCAGAATAGTTGTAGATTAATTTTATCAATCAAAGGTGCAGCATTAAAAGTACATGCGCTGAACACCCCATCTTGGGACAATCGAAAAGACAATTAATATTTGGAAATGTCTTTTTAACAATCGTCTTTGTAAAATTCATTACCTTGCGCGCTTGATAATTTAGACTTTTTGAATCGGCCAATTTTATTTGGTTATGCGACATCAATCATTGAAAGCGCGTGTGTGAATGAAGCAATTCCTGAAGATTTCATCGGAATAAACTTGCGCTGGAGTAACTTGCATTGCTTTTTTTGCCTCAAGCGCGCTGTGGTGACTAACATTATCCATAGGTACAAAAACAGCGTCCGCGTTTGCAACAAGGGCAGCGAGCGAGGACATTTCAGACTTCCCGTTTCCACCATTGTGGTACAACAGTGTTCCGCCCATTTTTGCAATCATTTTTTGAATGTTCCCAGCTGTATGGGGCATTCCGCCCACGTAAAGAAAGCTTTTTCCAGAGACGCCTTGGATGATTTTTGAGTCTGAGTTATCGCTCATACTAACAATTAATTGTTCGACTGAAGATAATGACTTTTCTAGGTATTCTATATGCTGTTCATTTTCTCTAAGCCGTCGGTTTCGGATTTCTAATTTTGCTACTGTACTTTCAATGGATTCTTCAAGATGAGCGCATCTTTGCCGGATGATACGCAACTTGGTCTTTGCACAATCGTCATTCTTTTTGGCTGATTTATTGTTGCTTTTATTTTTCGTAAGTTGTCTCTGAAGCAAACTGACTGAATACTCGGATCTTCGAAGCTTGTCTTTTAATTGACTAACTGTGGCCTCGAGCTTTTGTCGTTGCCATCCATGCTTGTTTTCCAGCGCTTTTATGTGAGACTCAACTTCAACTAACCTTTGGATCAGTGATTGATTTGAGGAACCTAGTAGATGTGATAACATATGCACATCTGAGTAAATTTTGTTTGAATCCTCTTTTGACAATTCTCTCATGGTCGCTGATGCCCAATAAGCGCCAGGTATTAATCCGCGATCAAAAAACACGCGCCAAAGCTGTAATATGTCCGAGGACGTCTTGTTTTTTTGGAAAGTTCTTATTGTTCCTTCAAATTTTTTTTCTAATATTTTGTTAACATGAGTCGAAATTTGATTTTTTTCAGCGCAGTCACGAACCAGCATTGAGTGAATTACGGCGTCTATTTGGGTTGGATCTGAACATTTCGCTCCAAATTTTCGACCTATTTTCCGAGCTTCATGCATTGATAGACATGTCCCTATAATTGAACAGAGCCATGTTTTCTCTAATTCCCAAATTTTCTTCCGATGCAAAGGTTTTTTTAGATACATTTTAATATTTTCATTAACCATCTTCTCATTTATTTGATATTGATATCAATTATCAATATCAATATCCAAGGTTTGGTCAATTGTTATGGAGGATGAGACAAGAAAACATCGATCTTAACTTGTCAATTAATACATAATGAGTTTGGAAGCTTAGGTGTTTTAAACCTTATTTAAATTTTTGACGCGAGGTATGCCATGTAGCTAATAAAAAGTAGGTTTCCTGTTACGCTTTGGAAGAAAGGATATCCAAAGTCTAGGAATGGTATTTAAACAAATAGAAAATAATCAGAGTAAAATTGAGGAATTCTTCGAAATTACCCCCATTTCTCTCGCGCTCTGGTTAACGCAGCAAAAAACAATTTTTTACTTGTAGTGTCACGAAGCCTTCATTTTTTAGCAATCAAGATCCTTGGTGCGAAAAAAGAAAGCTTCTTATCAATAGACACGAAATAAGCAAGCATCAAAAAGCTTACAAAGACGTTTTTTGCAGTTATGGATTCGACGGATGCGGAACTCGCACCAAATGAAATAAAAAGGCATTTAAATAAAGCTCGAGAGTCGTTTCCTGACGTTATTTAAGGATAAATAAGAAAATCCTAATAAACAAAAACACAATGGCCATTTTAGGCCAGGTGTTTTTGCCATCAGTTTTTCTGTTTACTATTTAGTAGTGCTTTGCATCAATCTCCTTAATTTAGACATCGCTTTGCGTCTCTAAAGTTTTATGATTTAAGGATAGTGGCGTTTGGAACATTTTATGGGTAATTCTAGACTCATATTGGCTATGAACGGCATCCTAATTGTGCTCCTTGGACTAGCGTTCTGGGGTTATCCAGAGTTTTTTACTCTTGCAATGTTCCCGGAAATCGCCAAGCATGAAACCGCGTTGAAGGCCGCTATGGCGCTCCAAAAAAACATAGGAGCGGGGTGTGTATTCATCGGCGTCACCTTTTTTATGTGCCAAAGCAGCCTGAGATCGACAGCTCAAAAACTTTTATTTTCATGTGCATTCGGTTTTTTTACTGCTGGTTGTCGCATGACTAGAAGTCCGGATTTCTAATGGTGCACTGGTGCCGCTTCCGATCATTGCTTTTTTTGCTGTCGTTGGTTTTGCATCTCTTTTTGTGGCCTCCAGACGCTTTAAATCGTGATCTCGAAAAATACCTTTTGCGTTTTTACCTCAAATAGAATGAATGGACGTGGACGCCTCCTGAAATCACATCGGGTAATTTCTAGACAAGTGTAATGTGTTTTATGAAGTTTAATTTATATTAGTAAAAGCTGTTCAAGGTGCAACTTAGCAACATTGAATCGCAAAAATTCGCCCGGCTTTCTGGATCTTGGATAGGCGACCACCTACTTTTATGATGTAGTGTCCTTATCGGATTACTGGAGTGTAGATATGTTAATTGTTGTTTCACCTGCAAAAAAACTTAATATGGATCCGACTAGGGATATTTTGCCAACCGAACCGGTTTTTGCCGAGCATGCACGTGAGCTGGCAGCAGTTGCTGACAAACTCAGCCTTGACGAGTTGCAAAAACTTATGGGTTTGAGTCCGTCTTTGGCACATTTGAACGCACAGCGTTTTGGCGCTTTTGGCAAACAGCAGAAAAAGCCAGCTGCTCTGGCTTTTGCTGGCGATACCTATCGGGGGCTAGATGCCGCCTCCCTTGATCCACATGAAATGGCATGGGCACAGGATCACCTGCGAATTCTTTCAGGACTATACGGTGTGTTGCGACCGCTTGATGCGATTGAACCTTACCGGCTTGAAATGGGAAGCCGGCTGCATACCAAAAAGGGTAACACGCTCTATGCCTACTGGGGTAGTGAACTGGCGGACGCCCTCAATAAACAGGCTGCGGCGACTGGCGCTGCCGCGCTCGTCAATTGTGCATCGCAAGAGTATTTCGGAGCTGTCGATAAAAGATCGCTCAACATACCCGTCATCTCCCCTGTATTCAAGGAACGCAAGAATGGCAAAGAAAAGATTGTAAGCTTCTTTGCAAAAAGGGCGCGCGGCGCGATGGCAAGGTTTGCCATCCAGCATCGGATAACCACTCGCTCAGGCCTTACGGATTTTAAAAGCGGCGGCTATGAATTTCAGCCCTGTCAATCAGATGCACAGAAAATGGTTTTTGTGCGGAATGACCCCGTTACGGCGTAGGGGCCTTTAGCGCTACCTTGCTTTATTGGATTTATGTATTAAAAACTGTTTTTAGAAATAGATTAAAGTTGACCATTTAGATAACAAAATTAGGTGTCAGCTTTTGTTTGAGGTCGCGGCGAACACCAATCCATCGCAGATGAATTGGATTGCGGATAATCTCCTAATTCTTGGCCTATAACTTGTCTGCAATCGGCGCCCATTCGAAAACCAAATCCGGACTGCGTTGAAAAGAAGTGGGGTAATTATAAGGGCGCGGCCACTTGGCAAAGTCGACGCGTTTTTTACAATGTTTGGAAATACCGACAAATCTTCTGGTGCCAGTGTCTGTTTGATTATGCTCACCGTAAATATCGTCGATTACGCTAAGAGTAGCGTTCTAGCTACAGTGAGCATTCAAAAGGCGAGCTGTGTTGAGTTTCGCGCCAGCAAACAAACTTAGATCAAACACCACGGGACCAAAGATATGCCAGTGTGCGACACTCAGTGAGGTCGGAAAATCTTCATTGGTGAATAACATTGGATATTGAGTGCCAGCCTGCGCTTTTACCTAGGTTTAGAGTGTCACGCGGAAGACGTAACTCGCCCGATTGTTAATGTATTTTAAAAGCAGGTCCCTGTTTTCTACCCGGGGAAGGCTGATTGAATAAAGCTATGCAGCAAGGGTTTGATTCTTGTCCGCTGGGGTCTAAAATCGTAACCGTGATCAATGATTTAAGCCAAATTTTCCACTAGCCGACATGCCGTAATGGGCATTGCACTTATTCACGGCTGATCAAAAAGCTAAAATCACCGACAATATCTTTGGTTGGCACTGCTATAGTCGGGCCAAAATGCTGGCCCGCCATGTCGATAAAATGCCCTCGGTTGGTGTAAAAGATCTTCTTATTAATTTTTGCCTCTGATGCACAAAGGAAGTTGAGCACCATGCCCCGGCGTGAAAGTGGCCAGCAATTCTGCAGACCCTGGAGTATATAGCCAAGCCATTGCTCGCAATTATCAACTGGTGTCAAATTGAAGGTGCCGGAAAATACGCTGAAATCAACCTCACGCTGGGGCCGGTCAGCAACCTTGAACTTGTTAATTTCATTTGGAAAATTCTGTCGACAGGCAGCAATCATCGCTGGATTTATATCAACACCGTGATAACGCCATCGGTCAAGCTCATTTCTTTGCTGCAGATATCGATATAGCGCGCCGTAGCCACAACCGATCTCAGCGATTGAAACAGGGCGTTTAGCATTGCTAGTGCTTGGCTCGGATTTGGTTACCGTATTGATTAGGGCAAGCAGCGTCACAAAACGGTTGATCTGACTGACTTCCGAATTCCAGAAAACGCCTTCAGGTTGACTACCCTTTGCTGCCAGCCTCTTGGCATAAGTCTGATTGATCCTGAGCTCAATCGCCAAATGCTGCATTCGCTGTAAAAATTTCATCGTAAACTGCAAACCCGCTGGTTGTGGTCGGCTCCCTGATCAATTTGCCACAAAGTTTGTCTGGGGAGAATATGGATGTGCCAGTAAGACTGTTTAATTTGGCAGGGTTTGGCGCTACTTTAACAGCAAGATTGATTTTGCAATTTCCATCACGGAGTCAGTTCATGACTATAAAGGCAAATTACCGGGCATGCGCTGAGAGATACGGCAGCATGGTTTACCGTCGCTGTGGGCGCAGTGGGTTGAAACTGCCGGTGATTTCTCTGGGCCTTTGGCACAATTTTGGGGCGACCACCCCGCACGAAACCAAGCGTGACATGTGCCTGACCGCCTTTGATGCAGGCATAACACATTTTGATCTGGCGAATAATTATGGTCCGCCGCATGGCAGTGCCGAGATGGCATTTGGCCAAATACTGGCGCAGGATCTGGCGCCCTATCGCGACGAGATGATCATTTCCACAAAAGCTGGCTATGATATGTGGCCTGGCCCCTATGGCGAGTGGGGTAGCCGCAAGTATCTGCTGGCCAGCCTCGATCAGTCACTGGCCCGTATGGGGCTGGATTATGTTGATATATTCTATTCGCACCGCTTTGACCCGGAAACGCCGCTTGAGGAAACAATGGGCGCGCTGGCGCAGGCGGTGCACACGGGCAAGGCATTGTATGTTGGGATTTCCTCATATAACAGCGAGCGTACACGTGAGGCTACGGCAATTCTTCGGGAGTTGGGGGTGCCGTTGCTGATCCATCAGCCAAGCTATTCGCTGATCAACAGATGGCTTGAGGCGGATGACCTGCTGCAAACATTGGGCGATGTCGGTGCTGGTTCAATCGCATTCTCGCCGCTGGCGCAGGGGATGCTGACGTCAAAATATCTAATCGATATCCCAGCAACAAGCCGTGTCAGCGACAATAGCTCGCTTTCTAGCAACTTTATCAAGCCGGAGACGATGGAGCGAATCGCCGGGCTTAATTCTATTGCTGCTGAACGTAGCCAGACACTGGCGCAGATGGCGCTGGCCTGGGTGCTGCGCGCGCAGCCTGCGGGGCAGATAACGACAGCATTGATTGGCGCGCGGACCAGCGATCAGATCCGTGATTGCGTCGCCAGCATCGAAAATCTTGATTTCAGCGCTGATGAGCTTGCCAGAATTGATGCACTGGCTTATGACGCCGGGGTCAATCTGTGGGCGCCATCAAGTGAATTTGCCGGTCAGGATGACGGCTGATCAGGTTGTTGCACTTCAAAACCTGATTTGCCTTCCAAACCGGCTGCTGCAGCACCGGATGCTCCCGGAATCCTCATCTCAAACACATCTGTCACCGCGGTGTAATCATAATAGCCAAGTCGTGCCAATGGTTTGATGCGGGGGATGTCCAGCTTGCCGTCTGGCGTTATAGCATCATCGTCAACATGGATTCGGACAACCTCTCCATAGACCACTTCGACCCATCCATGCGAGGAGTTGCCACGCAGCCTGTGGGTTGACAGGTAGCGACATTCAAAATGTGCTGGGCTTTCCTTGACGCGTGGGCAGGGGGCATCAATGCTGCTGATTGGCGTTACGCCGGCGCGCTCAAACTCGTTGATTTCGGCTGGTAATTCCATCGCCGAGATATTGACCGCCTCGCGCAGATCATAGGTCGCCATGTTCCAGACAAACCAGCCTGTCTCCTCGGCGTTGACAACTGTGTGTTTGCGCTCACCACTGCTCAACTGGTTAGCTGCAAACATCACCATTGGTGGATCAAAAGTCAAATTCTGCCATTGGCTGTAGGGCGCCAGATTGACCACCCGGTTGGATGAGATGGTCGACAGCCATCCAATCGGCCGCGGCACGGTACAGGATTTGAAGGGTGAGTAGGGCAGTGGACATTTGTCGTTTCGTGGATCAAAGTGCATTTAAAATCCTTTTTTACAACAAGTAATTAATTATACTTAAAGTGATTAATCAGAATTTTTCCGAAGCAGGTTTTCAATTGCCCGCTCGGCAATGGCCTGCAGGGGCTGACGGGTTTTGTCCAGAATGGTAATCCGGTCAAACAGCGTAGGTTCTGTTGCCAGCACGGTGCGGAGTGTGTCGCCAAAACACTGACGGAATTCGGTGCCTATATTGAGTTTGCAAACTCCAGTCTGTGTTGCAAGATGCCGGCGCATCTCTGCCGGCACACCCGATGCGCCATGTATCACCAATGGGCAGGCAACGGCTGCCTCGATTTCTGCCAGACGCTGTAGATTGATATTCGCTTTCTTAGTCTGTTGTAGATGTACATTGCCAACCGAAACGGCAAGCGCGTCAAGCTCTGCCTCGGATGCTAGCCGTGCTGCATCGGAGGGGATTGTCATTTCCGACTCCTCACCAAAGTCATAGTCGACAAAGCCAATTTCACCCTCTACCGACGCGCCATGACGGCGCGCATATTCAACAACTGCTGCAGTTCTGGCGATATTCTCATCCAAACTGAGGCGTGAGCCATCAATCATCACCGAGGAAAATCCATGATTAATGCCCGCTACGCACTCCTCAAGACTGGTTGCATGGTCGATATGGCAGACAATCGGCACTGAGGCTGTTTCTGCCAGATGCCTGAACATGGGCCCCGATACCTCCACCGGCATATGTCGCCGGAAACCCGGTCCTGCCTGCAGAATAATAGGAGCTTTCTGGGCTTCGGCAGCCGCGACATAAGTCAGCGCATCCTCCCAGCCCAGGACGACAAAGCCGACAATGCCATACCCCCCGGATTTTGCCGATCCCAAAACGTCGCGCAGTGAGGCAATGCTCATTTCAAGCTCGCCCGCACAATTCTATGCCCGTATTTCATCAGCAAATGGCTGCAATGCATCCATCGCTGCCTCAACCCGGTCAAACATGTCATTAAGCTCGGCCTCGCTGATTATAAGGGGAGGGCAGAAACCGACAATATCGCCTGGTAGCGCCCGCAGAATGACGCCATGTTCCTGAATTTTGGCAACAGCTTTGGCGGCAATCTTATGGGTTGGGTCGAATTTCTCTCTGGTACTGATGTCGGCACAGAATTCCATAGCACCGATCAGTCCAATGGCTCGGACATTGCCAATGAAGTCGAACCTTTCAAACTTCTCAACTCGCGCGGCGAAAGCCGGAGCGATGCGGCGAACATGGCCGATGATGTCCCGTTCCCTGATCAGTTGTTGTGTACGTAGGGCCACGGCGGCACAGACTGGATGTGCCGAATAGGTGTAGCCATGTCCGAAAATTCCCAGCTGTTCGGCATGTTCGGCAAGTGGGCCATAGACATGGTCGGACAGCATTACCGCTGAGATTGGCAAATAGGCTGATGATAACGCCTTGGCACAGGTGAGCACATCCGGCTGCACATCCATCGTCTCCGATCCCCACATATTGCCGGTTCGCCCAAAACCACAGATCACCTCATCCGCGACCAACAGGACATCATATTTGTGCAGTACTGCCCGGATGGCGGCAAAATAACCGGCTGGTGGAATGATTACGCCGCCGGCACCCATCACTGGTTCGGCAAACAGGGCGCCGACTTTTTCCGGTCCCTCTGCAAGGATCAAGGCTTCTAATTCGGTTGCGCAGCGTGCCACAAAATCCGCCTCACTCTCACCATCATGGGCATCGTTATAGTAATCGGGGGTCGTTGTGTGCTTGACAAAATCCAGTGGCAGACCAAAGCCATCCTGTGCGTAGGGCAATGCGGTCATGCTGGCAGCGGCAATTGTGACGCCGTGATAGCCGCGTTTGCGGCTAATGATCTTGCGCTTTTCGGGGGTACCGCGAGCGGCATGGTAATACCAGACCATTTTCATGGCGGTATCATTGGCCTCGGAGCCGGACGCAGCAAAATAGACCCTGCTCATCTGGCTGTTACGCCCTGCTGGCGGTGCCGATTTGATCAGCGTTTCAGCAAGGTCAATTGCTGGGTTGACAGTTTTTCCAGCAAAGCTGTGGTAGAAAGGAAGGGTTCTCAACTGCGAAATTGCGGCTTCGACAAGCTCCGGTTCGGAGAAGCCAAGCGATGTGCACCACAGCCCGCTCATTCCTTCATAGAATTTCTGGCCATTGTCGTCATACACGAACACGCCGTCGCCAAGGGCCATGATATGCGGGCCTGTCTCACGCAGCATTGATGGATTTGTGAAGGGATGTAGGTGAAAGGCGATGTCGCGGCTGGCTGGCGAATTGCCGGATAAGGTGTCATCAAAGGTCATGGGTCAATCCTTCCTTGTGGTGCCGCTCAGACGTGCTGACCACCATTTATATGGATTTCTGAGCCGTTGAGATATTGTGCGGCGTCACTGCACAGGAAGAAGATCGTGTCGGCAACCTCATCAGGTGTGCCAAAACGTCCCAGCGGAATCTGCGGCAGTATGGCTTCCTCGCTACCCGGACTCAGAATGTCCGTCATGATTTCACCGGGGGCGATTGCATTTACACGTATCCCCAGCTTGCCAAAATCAGAGGCCATCTCGCGGGTAAGGGCTCCAAGGGCCGCCTTTGATGTTGCATAGGCGGAGCCAGCAAAATCATGCACCCGGCTGCCGGCAATCGATGTGACATTGACAACCGCTCCCTTGCCACGCTGCAATGGTTCGGCAAAGGCTTTTGTCATCATGATTGGGGCAAAGACATTAACTTGAAATACCTGCTGCCAGGCATTCATTGGTGTAGTCAGACTGTCAAGGCGTGAACCATCCTTGGATTTTGGCGAAATGCCGGCATTGTTGACCAGCGCATGCAGGGGCCTGCCATCCAAACGGTCAAGTAGCTCGCTTGCCCCGCGCACCACATCCTCCTGTGATGCAAGATCAATCTGCAGGTGGTCCTCAGGCCCTGCTTCCCAGGGACAGTTTTCCGGAAATCCATGGCGTGAACAGGTGATTACCCGCCACCCCTCCATTGAAAACCGCTTTACCGTAGCATGCCCGATGCCCCGACTTGCGCCCGTCAGAACTATGATTTTACGATCGTCACTCATCCGCAGCCTTCCCCGCATTGTCGCTATCCAGCAGTCATGCGTGATCCGAGATCAGCTTGAAAACCCGGTAACTCTTGCCATAAAACGCTAACCGATTTTCAGACGCCTGACCAGACAGCCGAATTGACACATCTGCACCGCCGATCATCGGACATATTGTCCTCTCACCAGAATCCTGGCAATACCAACCTAATCCTCCACACTGCCAAGCGTCATAAACGTTTTGCCGGTCACCGACATGGTCTTTGGTGACAGCGTCTGGGTAAATTTCTGGATGTTCTCGACGATCATCCTCTCGATCAAACGCTGGGTTTCCTCATTGGGAAATTCCCATATCACTGTGCTGACATGTGGTGTCTGGTCATTTTTGATGGCACGAAACCGAACATTTGGAATACTTTCCAGCAGGTTTGGCCAGCGTGTCTGCAGAATGGATTCGAACAACTCACATTCTTCGGCTGAGGGAAAGGTTCTGATAAAAATCTTTATGATCATCGGGCCACCCTAAAAACAAGCGTGAAACTGAAACACGTACTTCCAAGGTGGCAATATGACCTGATCAAAAGGGAGCGGCAAGTCGATTGTCACAGATGATTGAGAAAATTATCGGCGATGGGATCCGTAGGTTTGTGAAAAAAATCAGTTGCTGGGCGGCTCTCCAGCAATTGGCCAGCGTGAATGAAAAGAACATGCTGGGCGAGGCGTTCAGCCTGCGCACGGTTGTGGCTTGTCATGATGATCGTGGTGCCACCAGCGTGGGCGTCTTGGATCATCTGTTCGATAGCCGTTGTCGACTCATAATCCAGATGCGATGTGGGTTCATCGAGAAACAACAGGCTTGGCTGGCTGGCCAGCGCGCCGATCAGGGCCAGTTTTTGCTGTTCACCACCGGAGAGCTGATGCGCGTGCGTGTCTATCTGTGCTTCCAGATTGGCATGCGCAAACCAGGCTTCAGTGTTTTTGTCGGAACAGCCGGGACAGACAAAACGGAAATGTTTGCGCGCGCTTCGGCGTAACAATATTGGCTTCTGGAAAACGATTTTCTGCCGCTCGGCGGGTGGTCCCTTGATATCACCGTCGGTTCTTGCGAGCAGACCATGCAATGTCTTCAGCAGGACTGATTTACCCGCGCCATTATGCCCGAGGAGCATTATCAGGCTGCCGTGCTCAATCCGCAGATTGACCCTGTCCAGTAACGTCTTGCCATTTCTGATAACAGTTAAGTTGTAAGTTTTCAGAATATAGTTATTTTCATTTTTATCAGTCATTTACAATATTTCTTTCAAATTTTGATCGAATTATCTGACTGATGATGTTTACACTTAGTGCGATGGCCAGCAACACAACGCCTAGAGCCAATGCCTTTGCCAATTCACCGCGTGAGGTTTCAAGCCCGATGGCTGTCGTCATCACACGCGTTGAATGGCGGATATTGCCGCCGACAATCATCACCGCGCCAACCTCGGAAATGGCCCTTCCGAAACAGGCAAGGGCAATGGTGGTCAGCGCTACTCTTGCCTCGCTGATCAGAACAAGAACGCGGTTGAGTTTGCTTATCCTCAAGGACAGGAAGAGCGGTGTATATTCACTGTTCAATATTTCGAACACCTGTCTCGACAACGCAATCGATATTGGCAGCACGAGAACAAATTGTGCCAACATCATCGCGTAGCTTGTGTAGAGGATACCAAGCCATCCAAATGGTCCTGCGCGTGAAATCAGCACGTAGATGAACAGCCCAACAACAACCGGTGGCATGCCGAGAAAGGTGTTACTGAGGGTAATGATTGCCCATCGGCCGGGAAACCGGTAGCTGCTTAACAGCGCACCAATCGGCAGGCCAATCAGCAAAGCCGCACAAACCGCGGTGAAACTAACCATTAGGGAAAGCGAAATGATGCTAATTAGTTCAGGATCAAGTGCCAGTAGCATCGCAAAGGCCAGTTTCAGAGGGTCCATAAATTCCATTGCCGCAGTGTGACCTGTCCGATGATAAAACTCACGCCTTTTCTGTGCGAGGTGGGGAAAAATCAGCCCTTCGCCGAGTCCTGATAGGCGTTATGATGCTATCTGGTTTTTTGCGAGAAAAATCTAACCGGCCTGCAGGCGCGCATCCTTTGCGTTTTCCAGCATGGTTGACAGCTCGGCGGCAAGACCCGGGGTTTCGACAGGGTGAAGAAACCCGCCTACTTCGGTGCTTTTGCCATGCGAAATGACATAAATGCGCTGGCGATAGCGTGCTGAAATTTCCGGCGGGGTCTTTGGGGTGACCTCAACACGAAGCCAGTCGGCAGGCATGCGGACAATGTCAGTTTCGCCTGTCGGCGCCACATTCTCAATAACTAGTTCACGCTCGGTCGCCGTCAGTTTCTGACGCTGCCTTGCGGCCCGATAATTCAGCTTGAACGCACCCCAGACAACCAGAATCTCCAACCCCAAAAAACCAATGACCGGCCATGCCCCAAGCAGGAAAAAGCCCAGACCTATACAAAAGGCGAGGCTGGTAAGCACCGCCATGACAATTGCAAAGCCACGGTTTGACAACGACCGATAAGGCCAGATTGTCAGCGTCTGTTTGAATTTCGGCTTTTGGGTTGAGGAGAACACCATGAAAATCTCTGTTGCCAGCTAATCCACTTGTTTAATAGCCATAAAAATTGCAGGTTGGTCAAGCCTTGTGCCCCCTCTTGCGACATTCCGGCGCAAATGTCACTGTCCGCAAATGCAAACGCTGGAGATTGCAAATGACCATGATCTACAAAATCTGTTCGGCCACCATATGGCAACAAGCTGAAACAGTCGGTTTTTTTGCCGGAGCCGGGATTGATCTTGATGACGGCTACATTCATTTCTCGAGCGCCAGCCAGGTTGCGGAAACGGCACGTCTGCATTTTGCCAGCCAGCCTGATCTCGTTCTTGTCGAGGTCGACTCAACTGCGGTTGAGATTGTCTGGGAACAATCACGCGGTGGCCAGCTGTTTCCACACCTATATAACCGATTGCCGCTGTCAGCGGTTGTTTCAACTTGGCCACTTGCGGTGGCTGCCGACGGCACGCATCAGCTACCGAAGCATCTTCCGGCGTCCTAGGCAAGCGCCGCCAGAAACTCCTCGAAAACGGCCAGGCGCCTAGCCCTATTGGTGGGCCAAAGCATGGCAGGCGCGCCATGACCCTAGACAGGGGTTGGCCATGCCTCATCGTCGTCATGTTTGGCGATTAAATGCATATGAAACTGCGAAACAACATTGCCGATTGTAGAGATGTTGATTTTCTTGGTCCCGTTTGCGCGCTGCAAATTGCATGAGCTCGGCATTCATTTCTGAACCCAGTTCATGCAGTTCAGTTGTCCCTTCTGTTCCAGGATCAGCAGGGTCCAGAAAAACCGTTTATAGGCAGTGAGCCGCAACTAAAAACCGGCATGGCACCCGACCAAAATGCTGGCTGGCTCAAGGCGGGGATTGAGAGCAAAAGCCATCAAAATGGCATAGGGTGCGCCCGATGCGCGGCGTCAATTTCTTCCATCACCGTGTCGGATAGGGTAACGTCGATAGAACCAAGCAGGCAGTCAAGCTGGACTAACGAGGTTGCGCCGATGATAAGCGACATCATCGCTGGCCTTGTCTGCGCCCAGGCAAGCGCCATCTGGTTTGGATCAAGTCCATGCCGCTTGGCAATATCGAGATAGGCGTCAATCGCCGGCCAAACCCGTGGATTGATCCGGCCGCCCATTTCCGGGCCGATGGAGCGGCGTGACCCGTCGGGAATCATCCCGTTCTGGTATTTGCCGCTCAACATACCGCAGGCGATAGGGGAAAAAGCAAAAAGCCCGACTTGTTCATTGTGGCACAATTCTGCAAGATCGGTATCATACAGCCGACACAACAGACTGTATTCATTCTGCAATGACATCACCCGCGGCAGATCGCGGTCCTCGGAAATACGCAGCCATTGCGCTGTTCCCCATGCGCTCTCATTCGAAAGTCCGAAGTGACGGACCTTTCCCTGCTTTTGCAAACTGTCCATCGCGTCGAGAACTTCGGCCATGTGATCAAGAGTTTCCTGCTTGTTCTGCTGCGTTGGATCATATTGCCAGTTCTGACGGAACATGTAAGAACCGCGGTTTGGCCAATGGAGTTGATACAAATCGATGTAATCAGTCTGCAACGAGGTTAGTGAACTTTCAACAGCAATTGATATGATTTCGGGTGTGATCGGACCACCACCACGCAGGTTTCGAAATCCATTGCCGGCAACCTTGGTTGCGATCATTACATCATCGCGGCGACCTGATTTGGCGACCCATTCGCCAATCACCCGTTCCGTGTCACCTTGTGTTTCGACTGACATCGGTGTGGTCGGGTAGATCTCCGCAGTGTCAATAATGTTGACACCACGTTCAAGGGCCATGTCAATCTGCGAGTGCCCCTCTTCGATGGTGTTCTGCGATCCCCAGGTCATTGAACCAAGGCAGATGACACTTACGTCAATATCGGTCGATCCCAGCTTGTTATAGATCATGATCGGCTCTCATTTGCAATTGATAGGATGGGTTATAGCACAGTTTGACGTTCTAAAGGGATAATCTAACCGCCATGAAATGCAAAGGTTGTTTGTTGTCGGTAGACGGATCCGGGTTCCAGCAATGCTGAAGGAAAGTGCGGGTTGTTTGGCGCATCTGGCCAGATCTGTGGTTCAAGACAGAGGCCCGAAAATGGGCCATATAACTGTTTGATAAGTCCTGGTACTGGTGGACCAAGCTTGTGACCCGAATAAAATTGCAGTCCCGGTTCAGTGGTTGCCACCTGCATGCCAACGCCGGATTTCAGGCTGCGAAGGCTCGCTACCTGGCGTAATGGGCCTCTCGCTGGACCAAGACAGAAATTATGGTCAAATTCGATGTCGCCGATTAAACCCAGTCTACGCAAATCAAAGCGTGTGCCAGTCACCGCAGCGATCTCGCCTGTCGGGATGGCATCATCATCGACCGGCAGATAATGGTCGGCTGCGATGCTGATTTCATGGCCGCGAACATCGTTGCTGTCGTCGAGGCAGAAATAGCTGTGATGCGCAGGATTGAAAAGCGTGGTGTTGTCACATCTACCGGTGATGGTTATCGCCAGAGTGGCTCCGTCACTAATTTCATAGCGCACACACAAATCGATCTTGCCTGGAAAGCCCATCATCCCGTCAGGGTCGGTCAGGCGTAATTCGACGAAGTCATGTCCGTGATCACTTAGCACCCAATCACGGACACCATAGCCTGTTTTGCCGCCATGAAGGCAGTGCTTGCCTAGAAAATTAGCGTCAAACTGATATAGGCTGCCAGCAATTGTTGCCTGCCCGTTATTGATCCGATTGGCGTAGCGTCCAACAATCGCGCCAAAATAGGGCGAATAGCGAGGGTAATGTTTGAACTTCTCGAAACCCAGAACAAGCGGCGGCTCATGTCCAGCGAGGCGCAGATCCTTTATTACCGCGCCCCAGGTCAGGATGGTGGCCGACAGCGCGCCATTCCATATGTCGATAGCGAACACATTTCGATTGTCACGGGAAATTCCGATGTTGCGGATCATTTCATCGCCCTCATTAATTTTTTATCAATAACATTTGATTACATCTGTTGATTGCGACAATCTGTCACTATATACCGGATGGGGTAACACAATGACTGTTTCCGTTCGGGTGCCACCGGGTTTGCAGTTGTGCGATAACTAGGGACAAAAAATGCGCATTGCTATTATCGGTTCGGGTATAGCCGGCCTTGGGGCATCTTATCTTCTCAAAAACAAAGTTGATGTTCATCTCTATGAGAATGCCAATAGATTTGGCGGCCACAGCAACACGGTTGAGGCTGTTTTTGGCGTTACAAAGGTGCCAGTCGATACAGGTTTCATCGTTTACAATCCATTGAATTATCCAAATCTTGTCAGGCTGTTTGCGCATCTTGGTGTGGCCACACAGGAAACGGATATGAGCTTTGCCGTCTCGCTTGATGGTGGCCGGCGCGAATATGAGGGGTCAATAAGAGGCTTGCTGGCGCAACCAGTCAACCTGACCCAACCGCGGTATTGGTCGATGCTTGCCGAACTGGTGCGCTTTTACCGCTCTGCGCCGCGCACCGCCTATGATGGCCCCATCAATGAAAGCCTCGGCGCTTTCGTCGCAAGGCAGAAATACAGCGATGCATTTGTCGCAGACCATCTGTTGCCGATGGGGGCTGCCATTTGGTCCTGTACCTCGGGAATGATGCTGGATTTTCCTGTGCGTTCCTACATGCGGTTTCTGGAAAATCACAAGCTGCTCAATTTTGTTGACCGTCCGCAATGGCGAACGGTAACAGGCGGATCGCGCGAATATGTCAGGCGGATTGTGGCCGCTCTGGGACCGAACGGCCATAAATCGACGCATATAACCGGATTGCGTCGTGCTCAGGGCGGCGTCGTCATCAGCATAGCCGGGCAGGGAGATGTCTGGTTTGACAAAGTGATTCTTGCAGCCCATGCCGACCAGTCACTGGCGCTGATCACCGACGCAAGCGCGCTTGAGCGTGAGATATTGTCCAGCTTCCGGTTTCAGGAAAACCGCGCTGTCCTGCACTCCGACCCAGTTTTGATGCCAAAACGGCGGGCCGCATGGGGATCATGGAATTATGTCACCGGGTCGGACCATGATGGTGGATTGTGCCTGACCTATTGGATGAACCGTCTGCAGTCTATTGATCAGGCCTATCCACTCTATGAGACCCTCAACCCGCATATCGAACCTGATCCGGCACTCATTCATGGTGAATTCAGCTATGATCATCCGGTTTTCGATGAGCGAGCCCTTCTTGCGCAGGCGCGTCTGCCGGAGATACAGGGGCATGACAATTTGTTCTTTGCAGGAGCGTGGACAGGATATGGGTTTCACGAGGATGGGTTGAAATCGGCCATCGCCATCGCCCGCTCGCTCAATATTGAAATTCCATGGGAAAGTGATGTTGCCGCCTATCCGTCGCAGGATGAAGAGGAAAGAGAGATCGCCTGATGTCCGCCTGCAATCTTGTGCCATCGCAGATTCATCACACACGGCATGGAAAGCCGTCACATTTCCTGCGGCGTAAGGGACTGTCGATCTGGATTGATCTCGATGACCTCGATACCGCCAACGGGCAGTCAACCCTGTTCTCGGTTGACCGTTTCAACCTGCTGTCATTCGCACAGCGTGATTATGGACCAAATTACCGGCACCGCAAACCTGTTGAGCCACTTGCTTGCTATGCACGCCGGCTGGCTTGCGAGCTATGCCCAGATGTTGTGATCGCCTCGGTGCATCTTTTGACATTTCCCCGCGTTCTCGGTGTCGCTTTCAATCCGGTTTCGGTCTATGTGCTGCGCGATGGTGATGGCCGGGACGCGCTGTTGATCTATGAAGTCCATAATACTTTCGGCGATCTTCATTCCTATGCCGGGGTACCGAACCATGATAGCGCGATTCTATATGCCACAAAGCTTTTTCATGTCTCACCATTCTTTCCAATGGACGGGGAATACCGGCTGATGATGAAGGGTGGCGGTGCAGATCAGCAGGTGCGCCTTCTGATGCGGTATCTTAGTAATGGCAGCGCGCGGCTGACCGCGACACTCCGCGGAACGCCAGAGCGAATGACAACATGGGGTATTGTTAAAACCCTCTGCAAAACCGGTCAGTGGCCGTTACGCCCGCTTATTTCCATTCATTTTGAGGCTGTGAAGCTATGGATAAAAAAGGTACCATTCCACCGACGGCCAGAGCCTCCCGCGGCATGGTCTGAAGCAAGGTCTGGCAAGTAGAGGGTTGTAACTGGCGTGGGTGTGGCTGGCTTTTTTGATAACAGGAAACAGGATGTTCTGGCGGCTATCGTCGCACGGACCAGGTGTGGTGAAATTTGCATCACCTGGCCCGATGGCAGTATACAGACCTTTAAGGGCGGCGCGCCCGGTCCATCTTGTGATGTAAAATTTGACTCTATGAATGCTGTGAGTAGGGTGCTGCGTGACGGCAAGATAGGGTTTTGTGAGGCCATAATCGATGGCGAGGTTACCAGCACGGATCTGCCCAAATTGGTCGAGTTCGCAGTCTTGCATGATAGCTATCTGGAGGTGGCGCTCAAGGCCAATCCGATGCGTCGCCTGGGATTGAAGCTCTTTCATCTGCTTCGGCGTAACAACAAGGCCGGGTCAGTTCGCAATATTTCCTATCACTACGACCTTGGCAATGACTTCTATAGCGCCTGGCTTGACCGCACCATGACCTATTCATCCGCAGTCTTTAAAAATGATGATGATGATCTCTCGAAGGCCCAGATCAATAAGTATCGATGCCTCGCCGAGCTTGCTGATATCAAACCCGATGATCATGTCCTAGAGATCGGATGTGGATGGGGCGGCTTTGCCAAATATGTGACCTCGACCATCGGCGCAAAAGTCACCGGCATCACCATCTCGAAGGAGCAACATGCCTTTGCCCAGAGAAGTATTCATGAGGCCGGACTTGCCGACCGTGCAGATGTCAGGCTGGTCGACTACCGTGAACTGGACGGCAAATTTGACAAGATTGTTTCAATCGAGATGTTTGAGGCGGTGGGACAGGCTTATTGGGAAACCTATTTTAGTTCTGTTTCCAGCCTTTTGAAGCGGGGTGGGCGGGCTGCTATTCAGTCAATCATGATTGATGACGCCGCTTTCGACGCCTACCGGCGGGATCCGGATTTCATCCAGCGCCATATTTTCCCTGGAGGCATGCTGCCATCACTGCCTGTTCTGCAATCTCCGCTGCAATCAGCCGGGCTGGAATTGGTTGAGGAGCATGGTTATGGCCTGCATTATGCGAGAACATTGGCGCAATGGCGTAAAAGGTTCAACGAGGCTTGGCCAAAATTGGCCACCGGCAAGTTTGATGCACGTTTCAAACGCATGTGGGAGCTTTATTTTGCTTATTGCGAGGGGGGATTTCGCGGCGGAATCATTGATGTCAAACAGATGCTGCTGATGCACAGATAGATCTGCCATGTCTGAAAAACTGACTATTCCTGTCTTTGATCCCGCCACCTATTTCACCGGAACGCTTAAAGCGTATGGCGTTTTTGTTGATCGGTTTGGCAGAGCGCGCCGCCAGTTTCATGTCACTGTCGAGGGGCGGCGAACGGATCAGGGATTTCAGCTTGATGAGGCCTTTGTCTATGATGATGGTGAAACAGAGGTGCGCCAGTGGAACGTCACTAAAGTAGGTAACAGGCGCTACGCTGGCATATGCGCCGATGTTATCGGTCATGCGAAGGGCCATCTTGAGGGCAATATGCTGAGCTGGCGTTACAAATTCCGGCTTTTGCTTTACGGTCGCAAAGTTGCGGTGACTTTCGATGACGTAATGGTACTGCAAGAGGCAGGGATATTAATCAACCGCGCGATTGTGTCCAAGTGGGGAATAAAACTGGGGGAGGTGCTGATCAGCTTTCGCCCGGCAGTCTAGTTAGTTTTTACCATGAAAATTCGCATGATCTGGCGTACCATCGCTCCGATGAATGGTAATTTTGACAGCAACTGGCTAGCGCTGTCCCAATGGTCGATATGGTGTGAGACACGCCCGGTCTTGGTGACATGAATCTCGCTTATTCCCTCAAGTTCCATTGGTACTGATGGCCATCCCCTGGTGCGGGCCGTCATCCGCCAACGCAGATAGGCGACATCTCGATCTGGCTGTGTCGAATGGACGACGTCGGAAACGGTGAATTGCGGTTCAATCGTGGTCTCGAACATATGTTCGAAAACAGCGCCAAAAGCCGCCTTGCCCCGCAGGTTGTTGAAAGGGTCGACGAAAACCACATCAATTTCAACAAGCGCCAGCAGCGCATCAATATTTCCCGGACGAAGCGATGTGAAGGCGGTGACATAGGAATTGATCAGTTTTTGATTCGATCTTGCCATTAGACATATCCTGTGCGTTTGCCGACAATCTTAAAAAACCATTTATCGGGCAGAAAGCGCAGCCATGCCATACTGCGAGTAAAGGATTTTGGAAAATGCACCAGAAAATCATTTTTTTCCATGGCGTCGATGATGGCCTGTGCCGCTGCATCAGCTGTCATCAGGCTCGGCATCTCGAAATCATTCACCGCTGTCGCCTCACTCTCGACAAACCCCGGACAGATTACCTGCAGCCTCACTCCCTTGGGCTGCAGGTCGAAATTAAGCGATTCGGCAAGTGAGATCAGCGCTGCCTTGGTAGGGCCGTAGGCAGCCGATTTTGGCAGGCCACGCCATCCGGCGACTGACGAGATAATAACAATATGTCCCCCGCCACGCGCTATCATTCGAGGCACGATTGCCGCCAATGCGTTGACCACGCCCATATAATTGACGTCCATATGATTTGCATAAATGGCCGGATCAATCGCGCTACCATCCTGAGGCTGATAGATGCCGGCATTCAAAATCGCAACGTCAATACTGCCTTGTGCATTTTCGGCGGCGGCGACGCTTTCAGTGAGTTGGTTGGCCATGGTTACATCACAGCCTGTAGACCAAAAGCCCAGCAGTTTGGTTGCCATTGTGGCCAATCGATCATCGCGGCGAGCCACCGCACTCACCCTGTGGCCGTTTTCGCACAGGCGTGTAGCTAACGCCGCGCCAATTCCTGCGCTAGCGCCTGTTAGAAAATAATGCGTCATGTTTTTGCCTATCCTGTCTGTGGTATAGGTGGGTATCATTGGCACGGATGTGAAGGGCGGTGGCAATAGCTATAGCCCAGCCAAATCTGTGTGATAGGGGAAAAAATGGCATGTTGAGCAAGGCAGAGAGCGACCATTGGCAAAGGTTGCTGGCAACCGATTACGGCATCATCGCCGATCTGTACCGCCTTGATGGCGAGTTTGATCTCAATATCGCCGTTGAGGTTAAGGGGGAACTGCTTTGGGTGCTAAAAATCATGCGCCCTGACTATGAGGTGGGACTCCTCGAGATGCAGATTGCAGCGTTAGACCATGTGTGTGAGGTTGATCCTGAATTGCCAGTTCCCCGGATTGAAAAATCTGCTGGTGGAGTAGATTCTGTCATCTGGCCAGACCTTGAAGGCAAGCGGCGGATCGTATGGTTGATCACTGCTCTGCCGGGTATGCCCTATGGGGTGCTAAAGTCCCATACCAAGAAGCTGATGGAACAGACGGGCGGTGTTATGGCGCGTCTGACCAATGCTCTTGTGAAGTTTGAACACACCTCCCTGGAGAGGGATTTCAAATGGCACCCGCTGCGTCCACAGTGGGCAAAGGCGCATATTGACTTGGTTCAGAATAAGCCAAATAGAACATTTATAAAATATATATTTCAGTATTTTGAAAATGAGTGTGAAGGTATTTTATTAAGTTTGAATCAAACCCCCATTCATTGTGATGGCAATAATTACAACTTGCTTGCCCTGCCATCGCTAACGGGTCCGGTATGCAGCGGTGTGATTGATTTTGGTGATATGACGCGGGCGCCGGCAATCTGCGACCTTGCCACAGCGGCGGCATATCTGGTTCTTGGGCAATGCAGGCCATTGGACATGTTGTGCGCGTTTGTTCGCGGCTATCACAGCGTGCATCCTTTCAGCAAAGCTGAATTGGCGCTGCTCTATCCGTTGCTGCTGACGAGGCTTGCTGTCAGTTTGGTCAACGCCGCGATGATGAAGCAGAAGTCACCCGATGATCCCTATGTGACGATTTCAGAGGCGCCTTCGCTGGCTTTTCTGAGCGAGGCTTGCGATTGGCCCTTTATGATGGTGACCAGACGTTTGCATCTCGCTGCTGGCTTTCCGGTTGTTGATCACAAAGGACGTGTTTTGAACTGGCTGGATGACAGACGCACCGATTTTGCACCGATTTTTGCCACTGATTCTTCCGGTGATCTTCCCGGTGACAGCAGCAACTGGCCACGCTGTTCCTGCTCCCTCGCTGACTCCGTTCTGCCTGAGAACCCAACGGCGCTAAGCCCCGACGAGGCACAGACGCTGGTTCCCTCGGCCATCGGGACACCAACGCCGCATGTGGGCTATTACGCGGAACCCCGGCTTGTCTACACCGAACCCGCGTTTCTGACCGGTGCGCATCCGTTAGAGGGGCGGAGTACAATTAATCTGGGGATTGATGTGTTTGCCCCGGCTGGTAGCCAGATTGCAGCGCCGCTGGAGGCAACCGTCATTGCCATGGCCAATCGGCAGAAAAGGCTCGGTTATGGGGGGGTGGTCATCCTGAAGCATCAAACAGAGGCCGGTGATGAATTTTTCTCCCTCTATGGTCATCTTGATCCTGACTCGATCACCAATTTGCACCCCGGGCAGCGGCTTTCCGCTGGTATGGTTTTTGCCAGCCTCGGCGCCGCGGAGGTCAATGGTGGGTGGCAGCCGCATCTTCATTTGCAGCTTGGCCTTGCACTGGCCGGTTATGACGATGAGCGTGATTTCGACTGGCCCAGGGCAGCCGACCCGGATGATCTTGACTATCAGCTTGCCCTCTATCCCAATCCAGCAGCGTTGTTGGGACTGTCTGGCAAATCGACCCTCTATTCACAGATTGATGAGGGTGAGGTGCATGCCGCACGCCGCGCCAGCTTTGGTGGGAATCTCAAATTATCATACGAAAGACCGGTGATGCTTATGCGGGGATGGCGGCACTACCTCTATGATGAATATGGCCGTACCTACCTCGACGCCTACAACAATGTACCGCATGTCGGCCACGCACATCCTCGTTTGCGGGACATTGCATCACGCCAACTGGGCCTGATCAACACCAACACCCGTTATCTCCATCCAGCGCAAATTGATTTTGCCGCAGCATTAAAAAAACGCCTGCCAGAACATTTGACACATTGTTATTTTGTGACTAGCGGGTCGGAGGCGAATGAGTTGGCACTGCGTCTCGCTCGGGCCTATACCGGGGCCAGGGGGATGATTGTTCAGGAGCATGGCTATCACGGTCATACAACCGGCACGATTGACATTTCGCCCTATAAATTCAACGGACCGGGAGGCGATGGCGCGCCCGACTGGGTGGAAACTGTCGAGGTGGCTAACCCTTATCGGGGACGCTTTGGCTATGATGACGCTACCGCTGGCCCAAGCTATGCGGCGTCTGTTGATGGTGCGCTCACTGCGCTGGGCGACCGGGGTTATGAATTTTGCGGTTTTATCGCCGAGAGCTATCCGAGTGTCGGAGGTCAAATTGAGCCACCGGCGGGTTATCTAGCTGCTGTCTATGAAAAAGTGCGGGCAGCAGGTGGTGTCTGCATCGCTGATGAGGTGCAGACAGGTCTTGGGCGTCTGGGCGATGCCTATTGGGGCTTTGCCACACAGAATGCCATACCGGATATGGTTGTCTTGGGTAAACCGGTCGGCAATGGTCACCCCATCGGCGTTGTCGTGACAACGACTGCGATCGCGAATTCCTTTGCCAATGGCATGGAGTTCTTCTCAACTTTTGGAGGAACCACGCTTGCCTGCCTGATCGGTGCTGAAGTGTTGCAGATCGTTGATGATGAGGGGTTGCAGGCGAACGCGGCAAAAACGGGTGCGCAGCTTCTTGCTGGCTTTCGCACGCTGCAATCCAGATATGACCTGATCGGCGATGTGCGCGGACGTGGGCTGTTTCTTGGAGTCGAACTGGTGTGTGACCGTCAGACTAAAGCTCCGGCAACGGCGCTTGCTCGCTATGTCGCCAACAGGATGCGGGAGCATCGCATTCTGATTGGCTCGGATGGTCCGTTTGACAATGTTCTGAAAATTCGGCCGCCGCTGACGATTGATGAAGACGATTGTGAAATGCTTTTGTATCGCCTCGATCAGGTGCTTGCCGAGGCGCAATTGATCAATCAGGCTGGATGATCTGCGGCATCTGTCAATCATTGCCGCTTTTTTCCCCTCCCTGATCACCATCTGGCCGCTGCAAAATTCTGCAAAACCCATAATTTCATATTTAAATTCTGATAGCAGGCATTTTGTTCGCCTGGATTTGTTGGTAGACAGGAACGAGTTTTTAAATGCGGTGACCGCACTGCCTCGTACCAACCGACGCCGGAGCTTTCCATGCGCCAACCTCGACGATCGCTGCCGTTAGTCTCGGCGGAACCGATGCAGGTTCTGGTGAGGCGGGCAGGAGCTGTGGAGAGCCTGCATGCAGTTGATATTGCTGTTTGTGATGCGGATGGTTCGGTCCTCGTCGGGTTGGGAGAGATCGAACGTACAATCTTTCCGAGGTCTGCAATGAAACCGCTGCAAGCCATTGCCTTAGCTGAGAAATCAATTTATCTCTCAGCACAGAAAAAATTGGCGCCAGAAGAATATTCGCTGATTTGTGCCAGCCATAACGGCCAGCGCCAGCATGTTGATGCTGCCCGGCATCTCTTGGCAAAATTTGATCTGTCGCCGGAGTTGTTGGTATGCGGGGCGCATTGGTCGAGTGATCAGCCGACAGCAATTGATCAGATTCGCTCACTTGAGGTGCCGGCGAACATTTATAATAACTGCAGCGGTAAACATGCTGGCATGCTGGTGCTTGCAGCTCTTCTTGGCACGTCACCAGATGGCTATGCAGCGCTTTCCCATCCCGTGCAGCAATCCATTCTTGGTACACTTGAGAACATGACTGGAATTGATCTGATGCAGTTCCCCCATGGGGTTGATGGATGTGGCGCGCCCGCACTCAGTGGACCACTTGGCAACTGGGCGCGTGGCTTTGCGCTGTTTGCTGATTCTGCCGCGATGCCACCAAATCGCGCCATCGCCTGTGCATTGCTTCGTGATGGTATTGCCGCAGCGCCCGAGATGATTGCTGGTGATCGCCGCCTCTGCTCGGCGTTAGCTGCCACCTTTGGCAAGCAGATCACTGCCAAGGTAGGTGCCGAGGGTGTTTATGGTGCTGCTTTCCACGATCTCGGACTTGGTCTAATGATGAAATGTCGCGATGGCAATCGCCGCGCGATTGAGGTGTCGCTGGGGGCAATTATTCACCTGCTGGGATATGACTGCCCGTTGGCCCTGTCCGACTATTTTTCGCCGCAGTTGAAAAATTGGGCTGGCGAAAAGGTAGGCGATATCGTCATTGAGGGCGCTCTTGCCCCCGCTGTGATGAGGCAGCTATGACCCGGAAGTCACTCTGCAGCCACCGTGAGCATGGCGGCGATATTGATTTCGCACGTCAGCGTTTTGGCAATGCTGATATGATTGACCTGTCGACGGGAATCAGTCCGCGCTCCTATCCGGCACCAACGCTGCCGGCGAAACGCCTGCAGGCTTTACCGACGCAGAGTGATCTTGCCGCTTGTCTTGACGCGGCGCGACGTCATTACCGGGTACCCGATGGTCTGGCACTGTGTGCCGGCCCGGGCACGCAGGCTTTGCTGCAGTTGGTGCCTTTACTGGCGTCGGATGGAACTGTCTGGATTGAGCAACCCACCTATAACGAACATGCCCTGGCATGGATGGCAAACGGTCATTATGTCAGCGTCGCTCCGACATTGCCCATCGATGCCCGCCACGCAGTCGTTGTATTGCCAAACAATCCGACGGGCCGGGCGGATTACGCGGCGGTAGAGGCGCTTTCGGCAGAGATAGGCCGGCGAAAGGGGTTGTTGTTGGTCGATGGGGCTTTTGCCGGTGGTGACACCGATGCAGATGATGTTCGTCTGCTAGAAAAACTTGCGCAACCACATGTTTTGCAT
>CACHEI010000012.1 GCA_902578815.1 uncultured SAR116 cluster alpha proteobacterium
AGCCGCGCCATCATACGCTAAGAACGAAAACCCTCAAGAGGCTAATTCGCGCGATGCAGTGATAACGAGAGGTGCTAGAACTTCCTGCCTGATTTGCTGTTGAATGTTTTGGATTTTCTGTGGCATTGTCGCTCCCATAACCAGATGCAGACCAAGTGCTGGCGGCTGCTTTCCTGCTCCTTTTTTCATCATTCGGTCAAAAAACTGCAGGGCGAAATCACGCTTGTTCTGGGGCGGTAACGCAACCAGTCCAGATCTAGCCAGCGCGTTCAAATATATTATGGGTGAGCCGACCGCACTGGTTTTCTCAGTCTCAGCCCAGGGTAGGGGATAGGGCAGCGTCGAATCCCGCATCTGCATAACATCATAAATTACAAACTGGCCTCCAGGCTTGATCACGCGTGCGGCTTCGCCAATCAACTGATTTTTATCGGCGATGTTCATTCCCACATGGATCATATAGGCGGCGTCAAATTCATTTTCGGCAAAGGGCAGCGCCAAAGCATTACCAGTGTTGAGCATGACCTGATCCTCTAAACCAACTAAGCGACTTAGGTGATTACCCGTTTCAACAAAACTCTCTGTTAGGTCAATGCCGATTACATGACAGCCCTTATCCGAAGCGATGAAACGTGCCGGTCCGCCAATGCCGCAACCAATGTCCAGAATTTTTCCTGAGGGAGTTGGCGACAGCGCGGCGCTAACAAATCTGGTGGCGTCGATACCGCCAATATGGAATTCGTCAACTGCACTCAGATCCCGCGGCGTTGGTTGTTCGATACCGGCCAGCCGCAAACTAGTGATAATACGGGAGTGGAGATCTCTCTTTTCATAGTAGTCGGTAACTTCCGCCTCGCTGATCATCACGCTACAAACCCTCGATGATCGTTTGCACACTGGTTGAGGCTGACATGCGAATAGCCTTCGCCTCAGCATATTCGTCCGAATGGTACCAATCCTGCGCTGCCTGATAGGATGGAAAGCGGATGACAACCATACGGCTGCCATGGGGCTCACCTTCATAGCTGATGGATTTACCACCCCGGACCAGAAATTCACCTTCGAAATGCTGGATCGTCGGCTGAACCAGCTTGATGTAGCCTGCATAAGTCTCAGGATCAGTTACATTGATTTGCGCAACAACATAGCCAAATGCCATTTCCATCTCCACGAAAGCAAAATCACACCAAAGGTGCCATAAAAGTAGCGGAGAACCTAGAGGCCAGGCGCTCTCAATATCATTTTTTCAATTCTATGATCTCAAGCCCTGCGCCTATGTATGGCGCGGTCTAAAGCGTGGTCTGCCAATTTTTTAGCACTAGTAAGGTGTCAAGAATTTTCCTGAAAAGGCTAAAACACTGTTTGACTTAATTTCAATCCCAGCCTTTGATGCCAAGCCGACAAGCATTTATTGCGAACACCTAAAGAACAACGCTATTTAATAGTTTAGGCAAAGACATGTGTATGCGCTTGTTCGCTGGGTGGAAAATGTATTGGCTGGCGGGGTCTTTCGGAAAATGTTTACCGGCAAAAATTTAAGCCTTTAGGGCTAACATGACTGACAAAGCTGCCTAATGTTTTAAATCCCACGTGTCTGCTGACGCCGAGACGAGGTCAAAGCACGACCTCTACTCGTCGGCAGCGTCAATAAAATCTTGAACTAGCTGGCTAACAGTTTTATCGCTATTAGGTTCATATCTGCAATCCATCGCTGTTGCACAATAGTCGCCGGCCGAGTTATAGATCCCCAGAACAGTTCGATTAGCGCCCGTATATACACAAATCTGCTGGCCCTTATAAACCCTCTTAGTGGCAAGTCGGCAGGTGGTTTTTCTTTCAGGTTCTGTAATCCCCCTCCACAAATCTTGCATGAGCTTCATGCCCAACCCGAAACCACTTTTTTCATCACCGGCATGGGCTGCTGTTGCAACAAAAAGCGTGATGCAAACGCACGAAAGTCCAAGACAAAAATTTCTCAAAAACCTAATCATCTCACACCTGCCTAATCGGATACTCCGAAGTTAGCGGTGTCTCTAAACAGAAACCCAATTGTTATTATTTTTTCAGGAGTTTATCTGTTAAAGATACGTTATCTTTCACGTCAAACTGAATTGCTAACGCCTAGTTTTCTCCAGTGAATCATGAAACGGTGGATTGTTCAAGGCTCAAATTACTAATTCTGAAAAATGTTAACTATTTATTCTGCCACTTTGTCGTACAAATTTGCATAGAAATCAATAGTTTGCGGTGTCTTTACGCCAAGGGTGGCACCGGCCACCTTCGTGCGCAAAATTTGTGTGGTACCGTCGGCAATGGTGAACATTCGCGCATCTCTGGTCAGTCGCTCCATCGGCACGTCATGTGGATATCCCATCGAAGCATGGATCTATAACGCGTCCTGCGTGACTTTGATCGCGGTTTCTGAAGCAAACACTTTGACTGAACTACAGCACAAATATTGGGAAATCATCACCTGCAGCCTGCACCGTATCATGTAGCAATGCGCGCGACGCTTTTAAGCTGATCAACATTTGGGCCAGCATCCATTGCAAGCCCTAAAACTTGGCGATTGGTCGCCCAAACTGAATGCGGTTCACGGCAAAATTCTGTGCCTCCTCGGAGGTGCGCTGGGCAATCCCGAGTGCCACGGTTCCAGCACTGAGACGCTGAGCGTTATAGGCATTCATCAGCCCGGCAAAGCCTTTTTTCAAGTCTGAATTTCGGAACGGCTATCATATCCTTAGCCACTTCTATATCAGAGAAGGTGATATCTGTATCCGAGATGCTACAAACCCCCATTACCGGGACGCGGCGGCCGATGACAAGGCCTGGTGTCTCGTCAAAAATGGCGATAAAGCACCAATACTCTAATCGACGCTATTTTCCTTGACCCGGGCAAAGACCAGCTGGAATTGCGACACCCCAACTCCATTAATCCAATGTTTCTTGCTATTGATAATTTATTTATCGCCATGCTTTACCGCCGTAGTTGTTATCTCAGTGGCGGCACTGCCCGCATTGGGCTTTGTGATGCGTATTGCAGGCTTGTCGCCACTAAGAACACAGTCGGTGGCAAGGCGTTTTTGCCGCTCAGAGCCATATTTGATCACCGCACCGATTGCGCCTATATTTGCCTCAACCGTGATCTGACCCATAGTAGAACAGCAGCGCGCCATCTCCTTGATGACCAGTAAACTATCCAAGTAGCTCAGACCGCGTCCGCCCGAGCAGTCGGGATAGTAATTCCTTTAAACCTACCATCACGCAGCCTTGCAACATTGTCCCATGGATAGGTCTCGTTTAAATCCCTTGCCGCAGCGGTGGGCTTGAAAGCAGTTTCCGCCAGATCGCGCGCGGAATCCTGCAACGCTAGCTGTACTTTCGTCAGTCTGCTAATGATTTCTTCTCCGCTTCCCATTGTGCTAGCTCCACCAGAATCTCGTCATTATGCTCACCACAGAGCGGGGGCGGCAGTCGGTAGCTGACTTCTGTTTTGCTGAATTTGACTGGATTGCCGATTAGATTGACCCCCTTTTTACCTGCAGCTGGATGCGCCATGTTAATTTTCATGTTACGCTCGGACACCTGATCCGAGTTAAAAACATCCTTGACATCTTGGATGGCGCCACCCGGGACATTGGCCGCATCAAGCGCCGCGACAAGCGCATCAAGTTCCCATTTGCCAACTTCTGCACACAGCAGTGGTATCAATTGGTCACGATTTTTTAGCCGCATCTGGTTGGTCTGGAAATCTTTTGTTTTGGCCAATTCTGGCTGCCCCAGAATATCGCAGAAACGTGCGAATTGTGCGTCATTGCCAGCGGCGACGATCAGATGCCCATTCTTTGTTGCAAAAACCTGATAGGGAACGATGTTCGGGTGTTGATTGCCCATGCGTTTCTGCTCTGCGCCCGATACCAGATGGTTAGTTCCGGAATTGATTAGCCAGGAAATTTGCGTATCGACAAGCCCAAGGTCGATATGCTGGCCTTCCCCGGTGGCATCTCTGTGTCGCAGTGCCGCAAGGATGGCCGTAGCAGCGTACATCCCGCACATCACATCGGCAATGCCAACACCGACTTTCATCGGCTCACCATCGGGATCGCCTGTAAGGCTCATGATCCCGCCATAAGCCTGTGCCAGCAAATCATATCCTGGCCGATTTGCATTCGGTCCAGTCTGCCCAAAGCCAGAGATTGAGCAATAGACAATTGCCGGGTTAGATGCGCTTATAGCGGCGTAGTCGAGGTCGTATTTGGCTAGCCCTCCAACTTTGAAATTCTGGATCATCACATCGCAATGCTTTACCAGCCGGTGGATCAACTTCTGTCCTTCATCAGCGGTTATATCGATCGCAAGAGAGCGCTTGTTGCGGTTTGACGACAGATAATAGGCGCTTTCACCCGATATTATGCCGGCATCATCGCTAAGAAAGGGCGGTCCCCAGGAACGTGTATCATCACCGGTTCCCGGTTTCTCGATTTTGATAATATCAGCACCATAATCCCCCATGAGTTGGGTGCAGGTTGGCCCAGCCAGGATCCGCGATAGATCGAGAATCCGCAATCCTGAGAGTGGTCCACCTGCTATCTTTGTCTTTTCGTCACTCACCAGGCCGATCTCCCTCTAATAGTGCAATCTGCTCAACTGTTCCTTCTAATCCAATAAAACTATTCAACTGGGCCGCTATAGAATATGTTATATCGTAGAAACTCTACCCGCCAATGAAAACTCGATAGAGCACTGCAATCCAGTAGTGCCTTATTCTCTTTATTGATCGCCACTTTTTTACTTGCGGCTGTGCTGCCAGCAGGTCTTGTCTGATCTGCATTAGTTAATGATGCAAATTTTGCAGCATCATGCAAAAAATTTAACTCTTTTTTTCTGCTTTCCTTATAATCACTTTTCAACGAAACATGTGTTTGGAACCGACATGCGTGTCATTTTTATCAGCGACCTTGATGGCACTTTGCTTGGCCAAACCGATTTTCGTTTTGAGGAAATCAAAGGCGCGATCATCGCGCTTCTGGCCAAAGGTATCAGCCTAATACCGGCGTCCAGCAAAACACAGTCTGAGATTGAGGATTTTTGCCGCTTGCTTGGTGTTGAACTGCCTTTTATCTGTGAAAATGGCGCTGCACTGGTAAACAGCCATCTGTTGCACCGCAAGAGCGGCACAGGTCGAAACACGATGTCTAGCCATGTCCTTGGGCGTGACCAGTCAGCGCTGCTATCAGTTTGGCGCGATTCATTAAGGCCCAATCTAAAGGAAAACTGCATTTTTTTGGGTGAAATGGACGCTTCCGGTCAGGAGGCTATTCTTGGTCTCGCAGGTGAGCAGCTTGCCAGGGCGATGGACCGCAGCCATTCAGCACTTTTCAAATTTAAAGGTACGCCTTCTGAGTTCGTTGTGCTCCAGGAGGAGGCGGTGCAGGCTGGTTTATTGGTCCAGTGTGGCGGGCGTGTCTGCGCGCTCTCTGCACCGCATGACAAGGCCAGCTATCATCAATTGATTAGGAAGACAGTATTGGATGAGGGCGCTAAGTGCATTCTTGTTGGATTTGGTGATGCGCAGAATGACGTATCAATGCTGCAAAACAGCGATGTCGCCTGTGTCATTCCGCGCCCTGGATGCCCGCCTCTTGTTTTGCCTAATCCGCCACAAATGCTGATACAGGCAAGTGCGGTTGCGCCGCTTGGTTGGCTTGAGGCTGCGAGACGGGCCTTGCACATCATCAAACAGGAACATGGTGAACAAAATGGGTGATGCATATCAAGACGGCATTGTTGCAACATTGCACAATTTTCAAACAAAATCACTTAAGGATCTAGAGGCAGACCTCAAGCTGTTCTCCGGATACAGGCCAATGGAACTGATACTTCCCTGCCTTTATTCGGAACTTGATGGGCTAGCGCTAAATCATATTGTTGAGGAAATTAGCAAGGTCGACTATCTTAATCATGTTATAATTGGGTTGGACCGGGCTGATGGTGATCAATACCGTTTAGCATATTCATTCTTTCAGAATTTAAATAAACCTTTCTCGTTGCTGTGGAATGATGGCCCGCGGATCCAGAATATCCATTCCCAGCTGGTCGATCGGGGTCTTGCACCAACCGAACCTGGAAAGGGCCGAAATGTTTGGTATTGTATTGGATTTGCAAATGCCAGGGGTAAGGCTGAGGCAGTAGCGTTGCATGATTGCGATATTCTGACCTATGATCGCTCGCTACTGGCCAGACTGTTCTATCCGATCGCGAATCCAAACTACCAATTCGAATTCTGTAAGGGATATTACGCCCGTGTAGCTGATGGCAAAATGAATGGTCGGGTCACAAGGCTATTGCTGGCACCACTCTTGATGGCTATGGAACGTGTGCTTGGCCGCAATGAATATCTCGATTTTCTGAAAAGTTTTCGATATCCTCTTGCAGGAGAGTTTTCCTTCCGCCGGTCGCTGATACCGGAACTCAGAATCCCCTCTGACTGGGGACTTGAGGTAGGAATCCTCTCCGAAATGTACCGCAATCAGGCAAGCAACCGCATCTGTCAGGTAAATATTGCAGAAACGTACGACCACAAACATCAGCTGCTTTCCGAGGATGATCGAAGCGCAGGCCTTTCGCGAATGTCGTCGGATATTTCCAAGGTTTTGATTCGCAAACTTGCAACCAAAGGCCATTGTTTTGGCCATGAAACCTTTCGTACGATCAAGGCAACTTATTTTCGCATTGCTCTCGACATGGTTCGGATTTACCAGACTGACGCAGAAATTAACGGCCTGTCCTTCGACATTGATGCTGAGGAGCGTGCGGTTGAGTTGTTCGCAGAAAACATAATGCGCGCTGGCGAGGAATTCTATTATTCGCCTATGGAAACACCCTTCACACCCTCATGGACGCGTGTTCTCTCGGCGATCCCTGACATAGGTTACCAACTTCGCAAAGCCGTTGAGGCCGACAATCAGGATTTGCGATGAGTGTGGTTGAGATTAATCATCAAGACGGGTTGATGCGTCGACTTGAGAAAATCTATCAGGATGTTGACAGCGGCACCCTTGGCGCACTTGTGGACAGAGTGATGGCGCGTCTTGATAGTGCCACTTCCCCTTATGGCAAAACCTCGGAATCAAGGTGGGACGAGTCGACCTGTGTGTTGATCTCCTATGCCGACAGCGTTACCGATGGCCGCAAATCTCCCCTGTCCTGTCTTCACGAATTTGTGGAAGAAAATCTGGGCGATGTCGTTGACAGTGTACATATATTGCCGTTCTTCCCCTCCACTGGTGATGATGGTTTCTCGGTGATGGACTACCGTGCTGTCGATCCACGTCTTGGCTCCTGGGGTGATCTGACAAAAATGTCGGCCTCGCTAAAACTCATGGCCGATGTTATCTTGAACCATGGTTCCAGATCGAGTGTGTGGTTTAGACAGTTTGTCGATGGCGAGACACCTGGCAGCGGCTATTTCCTTGCCGTCGATGAAGATTTTGACATTTCGAGTGTTATTCGCCCGCGTGAACATGCCTTATTGCAACCTGTAACAACGGCTGGTGGTGAAAGACGGGTCTGGTGTACGTTCAGCGAGGATCAGGTTGATTTTGATTTTTCCAATCCGCTCCTCCTGGAGGAATTTATAGGCATCATCCTGGATTTCATTGATCATGGTATTCGTATCCTTCGCCTCGATGCCGTAGGCTTTTTGTGGAAGGAGACGGGGACAACTTGCCTTAACCTGCGCCAAACACATGCCATCATTCAATTAATCCGCTACATTGTTGATATCTACAATAATGAGACGGTAATCGTCACCGAGACAAACCTTCCAAATCAGGAGAATTTGAGCTATTTTGGAAATGGTAATGAGGCACATTGGATTTATAATTTTTCCTTGCCACCGCTGATCCTCTATTCGCTTTTGTTCTCTGATTCCAGTATTTTACGGCGTTGGAGCATGAGAATGCCACCGGCCCTTAGTGGAACAAGCTATCTGAATTTTTTGTCTTCGCATGACGGATTTGGCATGCGCCCGACAGAAGGCTTACTGGATGAGGCGCAGCGCCAGCGTCTGCTTAACCGGTTGGAAGCCAATGGCAGTCTGTTTTCGTGCCGTGTGAAAGCCGATGGAACGAAAAGCGTTTATGAAGCTAATACGACTTTATTCAGCGCGCTTTGCAAGACTGATGATGATCCAGCTGGCACGCTGAGCTCGGCGCGTTTTGTCGCTGCTTATGCGCTGATGTTTGGCCTTGAGGGGATCCCCGCTATCTATATCAACAGTCTGATCTCAGCGCAAAATGACATTGATGGCGTTGCCCAGTCGGGCATGAAACGGCGGATCAATCGCCAGAAATTTGCTAAAGACTGGCTCGATGACAGGCTATCGGATCCAATTAGCAGGGAGAGCTTCGGTCTCGTCAAATTGAAGGAACTGCTGATAATACGAAAACAGCAGCCGGCGTTTCATCCCAATGCCACGCAATTCACTTTGCAGTTACGATCTGAGCTTTTTGGTGTCTGGCGACAGAGCCAAGATCGCAAGCAGAGCATTTTTGCAATCACTAACCTTTGTGCCGACGAGCAGGAACTTGATCTGTCAGTTATCAATCTGATTGACACGGAAAACTGGCATGACCTCGTCACACAAAGGCCAATTGACGATAATGAGAAATATCTGAAAATGTGTCCCTACCAGACAGTCTGGATCACCAATCAGGCCTGGCCCTCAAGGCGGTGAGGTGTCTTCTATCCGTTACACCCCCATGATCACGAACATTTACTTTCTATGGACATTCGCCGCTGGTAAATATTCAATGTCAGTCGCGCGCGCGTTTCCATGCAGAGGGCCACTCCTTGCAGAACTGACATTAGCTGGCACAGAATAGCTCCGTTAAGCGCTTGCTATTTATGCAAGCCACAACAAAATTCGAAAAGGTTTTCGATCTTGTATCTTGCATCATATACCCATATGTTGCGGCCAAATCGGTAATGGATGTCCCTTTTATGTCTGCTCTTGATCACAAAAACAAAATGGCCTCCTTTTTGGAGGGTACCATAGTTACAACGGCTATCACCGTTCTAATACTTATTAATGCGGTCACCCTTGGCATGGAAACCGACGCAGGCATCGTATCTGAGTTTGGTAGCATACTGGCGTGGTTGGATCGCGCCATTCTTGTGATCTTTTCTGTTGAGATTGCGCTAAAACTCTACGTTTATCGTTTTGGTTTTTTCCGATCAGGCTGGAATATTTTTGATCTTTCCATAGTCGGCATTGCTTGGTTGCCTACGAGTGGTGCGCTTACCGTACTCCGTACTTTGAGAATTTTGCGTGTTTTGCGCCTAATCTCAGTTGTCCCACAGATGCGGCGAGTGGTCTCGGCGATAGGGTATTCGATCCCCGGTATGATGTCAGTGGTGGGCGTGCTTGGCCTTATTTTTTATGTTGCCGCAGTTTTGGCAACCAAACTCTTTGGTACCCATTCAGATCCTGACATGCAGGAATGGTTTGGCACGATCAGCGCGTCTGCATATACCCTTTTTCAAATTATGACCCTAGAGAGCTGGTCCATGGGAGTGGTCAGACCAACGATGGATTTGTTTCCATGGGCATGGGCGTTTTTTCTGCCGTTTATAATAATTACTAGCTTCGCTGTTCTGAATTTTTTCATTGGTATCATTGTTGACTCTATGCAGACAGCGCAAAAACTTGAAGCCGAGACTCTTGGTTTAGATGATGATGCCCCCGTGACCCAAAGCGATTTAAGGAAATTGGACACCAAGATGGACAAAATTGCGAATGAGCTTGCGTCAATCAGACAGGCACAGGAGGGCGCAGACTCGAAGCAATAACCCGAGCCTAATGATATCGTTTGCAGTTGTTAATGCTTCTCCCAATCTTTAATATTTAGTTTCTGTAAAGACATTCACTGATGGTGGATGCATCTCAAAATGTCTCTACACTGATGGGTAGGCTTGTTAGCCGGAGGAGCTTGGGGCTCGGTCCCCGAACTTTGATGGGTTGAGAGAACTGACCACGAGATTGGTTTATAATGTTTTATTATGCTGCAAAAAAAAAGCTTTTTCACCAGTCTCAAATTTGTTGTTGATGTGCTATCTTGTTTAGGCTGGAAACTCTGGACCATTCAGCCTAAACAAAACGCATCTGGGGATAGTGTCTCGAGTACTTGCTTATTTGCCAAGAAATTGAAATATTGATCGCTAGAAAGAGGTATCTTGAACAGGGTAAGTGGCTTTAACCCAACCCTGAGCCTGAAAAAAACTCCTCCCTTCTGGTTGTGGTGGTTTAAAGAGTGGTATATTATGAAACGCTCCGGAAATTTTCCGCGCTTGGATGTTTAAGTGTGGTGATTAGTGTACTATGCGACGATAGCTTATTTTGAGAATCCTATCGTTCCGTCATGATTGACAGTGCGTTCAACCGTCTTTGTTCCTAAAATCCTATTAGTTTTAAAAAGATCAATGGGGCTTCGTTGAATCATGCTCTTCCTCGCCTTAACGAGAAATTGTTTATGGTTATAACCTAAAAAGGAGCCAAGGAGTCATTCGGTGATGACTTGCTCCTTATTTTAGACACAAAATCGTTTGCATAAGATTGATTAGTTGGAATTTCTTGCGGTGGCCTGAGAGCGATTAGTTTCATAAATTTTTCATATACCAACAGAAGCTCCAAACCTTCCAAACCAAAATGATAGCAAAATCGCTGTAAACTCTGAAGCCTTGGCGATGCTTTCCCAGACAAATGCTTGGTAAATTGTAATCTGGAAAATTTTAATCTGTCTGTGAACTTGCGTCATAAATGAAGTATACCACACAAGAAGTCTAAGATTTTTGATTTCATCAAGTTTATCCATTTAGTACTCCGCTAAATTTGCTTCTGGAGAGGCTAGTAAGAAATTCAAATTGACAATTAGCGCCAAAAAATTGCTTCGGCACCTATTCCCATACTAACATCTATGGATCATAGTTTATTAAAGGATTCATTGAGGATCTTTTTGATGAAACAATGCCTGAAAAGAATGCTTTCGGGCAAAAAATTGAGGGAGACTTCGCGTGTTCAGGTTAAAACTTAATAGAACAATAACACGATTTTTTCGAAATCTGAGTCTGGCTGCAATTGTATGCTCTTTTTCGATAATTGGATCAATTAATGCCGCTAAAAGTGCGGAGTTGAATGTAAGGTTAGGAGAGGACTTTACAACACTTGATCCTGCGTTTTGGCAAAGTGGTGCAGACTACACAATGATCAACGTTCTGTTTCCAAAGCTAATCGAATTTAAGTCTGGATCGGATTGGGAATATGAACTTCAAGCGGCTGAGTCGATTGAACAGGTTGATGAATTGACTATAAAATTCAAGCTCAAGCCAGGTTTGATGTGGACCGGGAATTATGGAGAAGTAACAACAGAAGATGTAAAGTATTCATATGAGCGTTATATCGATCCAGAATTAAATTCGCCTATTATTGGTGATTGGTTGTCGTTGAAAGAGGTGGAAATCGTAGATAAATACAGCGGCATAATACATCTAAAAGAACCGTTTGCGCCTATCTGGTGGAGCACGTTACCGTATACCAGTGGCGCAATTGTATCAAAAAAGGCAACTGAAAAAGCTGGTGGAAAATTTACAACTGATCCCGGTGCCACGGCAGGAGCTTATAAAATTGAATCTTGGACTCCCCGTGAAAAAACGGTGCTTGTGCCACACGATGGCTGGAATGGACCCAAAGCAGGTTTCGACAAAATAACAATTTTGCCAATTCAGGAGCCAAAATCTGCAGAAATTGCGTTTGAAGCAGGTGAAGTTGACATCACAGAAATTTCAATAGGCTCGGTGCCAAACTTTAAAAAATCACCTCCAACCGGCGGTGTTTTAGATGTTCGTCCGACTGCAGATTACACGTTTCTTGGTATAAACATTGCAAATGAAGATCTGTCTGATGTTCGTGTTAGGCAAGCCATTAAAAAGGCTATTGATGTCGATGCTATTTTGGAAGGCGCCTATTTTGGCGTTCCAGAAAAATCCACAGGACTTGTTGCGCCCGGACTGGTCGGATACACCGGTGTCGTTCCTGATCCCCGTGATGTTGATGGGGCTAAGGCACTACTCGCGGAGGCTGGTGTAAGCAGTCTTAGCCTTGAGCTTGACGTTCTAAATACTGCTGAGTTTATCACTGCTGCGCAAATTATTCAGGCTAACCTTGGAGAAATTGGGATAAATCTGCAAATCAACCAACTGGACTCGGGTGCGTTCTGGAATGTTGCAGCTGACAGAAAAGAAGCGCTCCAACTCACCTTGAATAACTACACCAGTCCGCCAGATCCATCATGGTCAACCCAATGGTTTCTTCGAGATCAGAAGGGAATTTGGAATTGGGTATGGTTAGATAGTGAGGAATTTGACAATTTGCATTTCGCAGCATTGAAAGAAACGGACATAAAAAAACGAGAGACAATGTATTACGACATGCAGAGGGTCATGGATGAGTCTGGTGGATTTTTGTTCATAATGCATCCGCCTAGCGTGATTCTTTACCGTGACAATATCAAGCCAGGACTTTATCCAAATGGTGGATTAAAATTGTCTGCATTTCAGCTGACAAATTAGTTCAATGAATGAAAATTCGGGCCGGCGTAAGTCGGCCCTTTTTTAGCCGCTGCTGATAAATTAAGTGGTCGAACTCGTTTTTCTAATTTTGCTTATTAATGATTCCTGATGTCGGATTAAATTCTGAGAAACTCATGATAATTTACACGATAAAGAGAGTTTTATTGGCTTTGTTGATTATGGCTTGTGCGGTCTCAACGATGTTTGTGATGATACACGCAGTTCCTGGTGATCCAGCCAATGTAATGCTCGGGCCAAGAGCTACCCCTGAAATTAAAGAGGCATTGCGGGCAAGGTTGCATCTTGATCAACCTTTGAGCACGCAGCTCTTTTATTTTTTTAAAGGCCTTATTTCAGGAAATTTTGGATTTGATCTCAGGTCAAATCGGCCTGTCCTCGACATCGTTCTGGAGCAGTTACCTCACACCTTTATTCTGGTGTCTTCAGCGCTCATTGTATCCACACTAGGCATCCCTGTCGGATGTTATGCTGCGATAAATAGGAATGGCAAATTTGATAGAATCGTTGGCGCGATTTCTGTTTCAATTATAGCAATGCCAGCAATTGTTGTTGGCCTATATTTGCTTTTATTTTTCTCAGTTGAGTTGCGCGCTTTCCCGGTTATTGGAGCTGGAGACAGCGACGACTGGCTTGATTATCTTTGGCATTTAACGCTGCCCGTCATCACAATTAGCATTGCTTGGATAGGATATATTTCAAGGCTTGTTCGTGCATCGATGATTGAAGTTTTGAGTCAAAATCATGTGCTAATGGCAAGAGCCTTTGGATTGCCAGAAGCGAGGGTGATGAGCAGGTACGCACTGCGTATAGCTGTTCTGCCCTCCATAACAATGATGGGTGTGAGCGTGGCATTCATACTTTCCAGCACAGTGATAACTGAGATTATATTTGCCCGACCGGGGCTTGGCAGCCTGCTTTACGAATCCGTTCTTAGCAGAAACTATCCCTTGGTTATGGGAACGGTTTTAGTCAGCACAATTTTCATAGTTGGCGGCACTACAATAGCTGATCTGATAAATGCGGCGCTCGATCCGAGAGCATTGAAGGAAAACGATTAATGGCTTTAGATCAGAAAAAGGAGGCGCAGAATTTTTCAGATGGCCTATCGTCTGCGGTAATCTACCGGCTCGTTAAAGATCCAATGGGCTTGGTTGGATTGCTGATTGTGGTCAGCTTCGTTGTAATCGCAATTTTTGCGGATTTTTTTGCGCCTTATGACCCGAGCAAGCTTGATATTTTGA
Organism: uncultured SAR116 cluster alpha proteobacterium; assembly: GCA_902578815.1. Taxonomy (GTDB): domain Bacteria; phylum Pseudomonadota; class Alphaproteobacteria; order Puniceispirillales; family Puniceispirillaceae; genus MED-G116. The sequence continues at coordinate 13,890 of CACHEI010000012.1, forward strand.
ACAAACTTCAAGGACCTAGCGCAGACCATTTGTTTGGAACTGATCAATTGGGTCGAGACACGCTATCTAGATTGATTCACGGAACACAAATAGCCTTGATGGTTGCAGGAGTATCAATTGGATTGGCTGTGCTCATTGGCTCAATTTTAGGTGCAATTGCCGGGTATGGGCCCAATTGGTTGGATTTTGTAATCATGTTGTTGTTTGACATGGTGCGATCATATCCCGTTATCATGTTTGCACTTGCCGTTGTCGTGCTGTTTGGCCCTAGCCTGCTCACAATTATGGCAATTATTGTTGCCACCTCTTTTCCCACTTATGGCCGTTTGATGCGCACGCAGACGCAGAGTCTTCGACAGGCTGAATACATATTATCAGCGCGAGCTCTTGGCTTGGGGATGCCTCGAATACTTGTTAGGCATGTTATACCAAATACTATCGGTCCAATTCTCATTGTAGCCAGCATGGATGTGCCGTTTGTTATAGCACTCGAGGCAGGGCTGAGCTTTCTTGGCCTTGGTGTCAGGCCGCCTACGCCAAGTTGGGGTAGTATCTTAAATGATGGATACACTTATATCAGAAACTCCAAGTGGATTTTAATTAGCGCAGGCATTCCTTTGATACTTGTCACCATTGGATTTACATTCTTGGGCGAGCAGCTTCGTGATATTTTTGATCCTAAAATAGACCGGGGTTCGTGATGAACCCAACAATGTCACCTGTCATTGAGGTCCGTGGACTTACGGTTGAGTTTAACGGTGTTCCCGCAGTGAAGTTAGTCGATTTAAATATTAGCAAAGGGCACATCGTTGGAATAGTCGGCGAGAGTGGCAGCGGCAAATCGACACTCGCTTCTGCATTAATTGGTTTACTCCCAGACTCGGCAAGGATCACCAGCGGGCAAATTTTCTTTGATGACCGGGAAAATACCCCGGCGACACCAGAGATTTTTAGTGAGTTACGCGGGCATTTTATATCAATGGTCTCACAGGATACATTGAGTGCCTTAAACCCTGTGCTCACGATCGGTCAGCATCTCATTGACATTCAATTTCGTGAAAGCATAAGCCTTGAAGAAAAAAGACAACGCTCCATCGCAGCATTGGAGTCAGTACATATGCCGGATCCTGAGGCGCGTATGTCAATGTATCCTCATGAGTTATCCGGAGGCCAAAAACAACGCGTTTCCATTGCGATGGCAGTCATGGTGAAGCCTAAAATTCTTATTGCCGACGAGCCCACAACCGCATTGGACGCAACATTAGAAGTTGAAATTATTGCCTTGCTAAAGCAGCTTCAAAAAAAGATAGGGTGCGCAATGGTTTTTGTCACGCATCATCTCGGAGTGGTTGCCTCACTTTGTGATGACGTGGTGGTAATGCATCAAGGTAGTATTCAGGAGGTAGGAAACGTTAGAGATGTGTTTCTGAAACCAAAAAATGATTACACGAAAAAACTTCTGAAGTGTGATCCAGCTCGGATTGAAAAAAAATGCCGGCAGTTACCGACGATGGACGCACCTAACCAAAAAAGAGTGGAAGACGAAACAGCAAAGACCAAGCGCCTTTCTGGAGACCAAGCGCCTATTTTACAGATAGAAAATCTTACAGTGAAATTTCCGAAGCCATTTGGATTGGCAGCTTTGTTTCAAAAGGCAATTTCAAAGGACATTACGGCTGTAAATAATGTATCGCTAAATCTATTTGCAGGTGAAACACTTGCGATTGTCGGGGAGAGTGGGTCGGGTAAAACAACCTTAATTCGTTCTATAATAAGGTTGGTTTCTTGCCAAACAGGGACGATTAGTTTTTTTGGCAAATCGATACTTGATCAAAGCCGGGATGACTTGGAGTCAACCCGAAAAGAAATTGGGTATATTTTTCAAGACCCCATCGGCAGCTTAAGCCCGAGAATGACAGTTGAAAAAATAATCAAAGAAGCGCTTCCCAGTGAAGTAGGTAATGCCAATGATGAGGCTCAAGAGGTTCAAAACCTACTTTCCTTGGTTGGACTTCCCATTAAATTTTCTAGTCGATATCCTCATGAACTTTCTGGAGGTCAAGCACGGCGGGTTTGCGTGGCTAGAGCGTTAGCACAAAACCCCAAATTATTAATTGCCGATGAACCAACTGCGGGGTTGGACGTGTCTATTCAAGGCGAAATCCTAAACCTTTTGGCTGAAATTCAGGACAAGATTAGATTACCAATTTTGATTGTTACCCATAATCTCAATGTTGTTCGGCACATAAGTGACAGAATGGTAATTATGTTAATGGGTGAAGTTGTAGAGGAGGGGGCCACAGACGATATTTTTTCCAAACCGGTGCACGAATACACAAGGCGTTTGCTAAATTCAAACATTCATGCCTTGCCGGAATAATGAGAAAGAACGCATTAGCAAATGAATGACCTACTCTACATATCAGCCACAGACGCTTTGAAGAACTTTAGGTCGCGCTCGCTTTCCCCACTGGAGCTTATTGAAGCAGTAATAACGCGAGCTGAGCAAATACAGGATACTATTAATCCATTTGCAGACAAATATTTTGATGAGGCGCTCAACAGTGCTAAATTGGCTGAGGCAAAGTACAAAGATCCAGATGACAGGTTGGGGGCCCTTGAGGGATTACCATTGGTTGTTAAGGATAGCACGCCAATCAAGGCTCGGCGTTCCACTAATGGTTCGCTTATCAACAAGGATCGCATTGATCAACATACAAACCCGTCAATTGAGAGATTGTTGGTGAGTGGTGCAAATTTGTTTGCCAGAACAACCTGTCCTGAGTTTTGCTGGCTTTTCACCTGTCATTCACGCATGTGGGGAGTTACACGCAACCCCTGGCGCTTGGATATCACGCCAGGCGGCTCATCAGGTGGATCAGCTGCAGCCTTGGCTGCTGGTGCAACGACAATTGCCACAGGCAGCGATAGCGCTGGCTCGATAAGACAACCTGCGAGCCAATGTGGGATTGTTGGCTATAAACCACCATATGGGCGAATGCCTCTCTCTCCGTCGAATTCTTTTGATCCGTTTGTTCAAATTGGTCCTATGGCAAGGACTGTGTCTGATGTGGCTTTGATGTCAAACGTGATGTCAGGGCCCCACCCGTTAGATCACACAGCCCTCAATAACATAGTCACGATTCCAGATTGCATGCCGGACATCATCGGCATGAAAATAGCTTTTTCCAGAAATTTTGGATATTTCCAACTTGCCGATGACGTTGAGCGAGAGTTCATATCATCAATAGATACCCTCCAAAAAGCGGGCGCTCAGCTTGAAGAAATATCACTGAACGGCCTTGATGAGATAATTAGGTTGTCACATGGTGCTCAGGAGTTTTTGGCGCATCAGTTTCTTCAGGAAGCTATAGACAATTTTCCGGATATTATAAGCGATTATGTACCGGAGTTGCTTGAGACAGCACTAAGTTTCAACTCATCAGATTTTTGCAAATCCATGGCACTTGCCGGCAAAATCTGGCAAAGCCACTTTGGTCCTTTGTTTCAAGAATATGAGGCGTTGCTCTGTCCAACCGTTTCTTCCCCCTTGGTGCCTGCAGAAAATTGGCAAAAACAAAAGATAGTGGTCAAGGGGTATCAGCTTACTGATACGGAAATAACTATGACAGGTTTGTTCAATCTTTATAGTAGATGTCCCGTTCTCTCAGTGCCTAGTGGAATTACAGATGAAGCTGTGCCCTGTGGGTTGCAAATCATTGGCCGCCCTTGTGATGACGTTACGGTCTTTCAAATTGGCGCCGCTTTGGAACAGCTCCAACCATGGGCGGCATCACCTGACAAGTGGCCTCCTTTGAGTTCAATGACAAAAATATGAAATCAAAAAATTTTGGAAAAATTTGATGAGTATTGATGATCTTTGCTACATGTCTGCTCATGAAGCCCTGAAGAGATTTCGTAATTTATCTCTATCTCCGGTGGAACTGGTTGACGCTATTTTAAAAAAAGCGAATTCGGTAGCTGATACGGTGAATCCCTTCGCTGATTGCTATTTTGAAGAGGCTAGAGAAAACGCGAAAAAATCTGAAACCTTGTATGCGCAAAGGATTGCCGACATAGGCCCTCTCGAGGGCATTCCTCTTGCGGTAAAAGATCTTTGTGAAATAGCCGGGAAACGTACAACAGCAGGATCTCTTATCAATGCACAAAATATTTGTGAACAAACATCTCCACACGTACAAAGGCTTATAGACGCAGGTGCAAATGTTTTCGCGCGAACAACAATCCCCGAATTCGCATGGCTATTTACCACCCAATCCAGAATGTGGGGAGTAACTCATAACCCATGGAAAATAGGAGTATCTCCAGGTGGATCCTCAGGTGGTTCGGCAGCTGCGTTAAGCATAGGGGCGACTACAATCGCAACCGGTAGTGACAGCACTGGCTCGATTCGGCAACCGGCCAGCCAATGTGGTGTTGTTGGTTATCAACCACCCCATGGCCGCATTCCAAACATTGGTACTAGCTCATTTAACGCATACGCCAAATCAGGTCCAATGACACGAACGGTTGAAGATTGTGCGCTAATGTCAAATGTGATGTCTGGTCGAGATCACCGAGACCATAATTCCTTCATTAGTCCTGTCCAAATAGAACTTAGCGATCAGAATTTAGAGGGTATCAAAATAGCGTTTTCAATGGATTTGGGATGTTACGAAATTTCAGCAGATGTCCAACGTGAGAGCAATGAAGCACTCCGGGTGTTGCGCCATGCTGGGGCTAAAGTGGATGAGGTGTCAGTAACTTGGGCAAGTGAACTCATCGACCTTGCTCTTGGCAATCAGGAGGTATTATTTGCGGCAGTTTTAAATGAAACCGTAAAAAAACACAGCGATATTGTGAGTGATTATGTGCCTCAATTACTTGAAACTGCTAACAGCTACTCCAGTGAAGTTTATCATCAATCTATTCTTGCGGCCGGCCAAGCATGGTCAGATCATCTTGGCCCTCTTTTTCAGAAATATGATGCGTTTATAACTCCTACGACTGCTCACACAGATATTCCAGCTACTGGATGGCAAAAAGATACCGTTGATATAAATGGCAAAGAGTACACTGATACTGAAACCACTATGACGGTCCTTTGGAATATGTATAACAAATGTCCTGTGATGGCGATTCCATCGGGCAGAGCATCGAGTGGTGTACCGACAGGCATCCAGGTAATTGGTCGACCATATGATGATCAAACAGTGTTTCGAATTGCCAAGGCCTTTGAAAATGAAAAACCGTGGCTTGATTGTGCTGAGAGAAGACCTGTTTTAGCGCTTTAAATGTCGTGACAAATGTGCGCGCTGTGGTGAGGGCGTTAACCTCTTTTGTTTGATTGCAATTTTTAGACAAAGTGAAATGCAAAATTATAACAAGATATCAAATCCTGATTTAACGGTAGGTGAAAATAACAAACAGCGGTGGAATCAGGCTCGGCATAGGCGACATGGATTTCATAATGCGAACACCCTATTCCGTCGTGCGCTAATGGTTAGATCAAGAGAGGTTTTGGTTCTTAGGCACTGTAAGACATCAAGTATTCCAATTGGTCCTGATGTGCAGGGGTTAATGAGTCATCCAGCTTTTTCAGCTTTGTGCTGTATTCATGCAGATAAAATTGTGCTGGAAGCATCTGCAGACGATTTTTCACCAACGCGGCCCCACTCTATTCAGTCAATTTCAAAACTTCATGTCCACTTAATTGTTGGTCGTTTGATTGAGCAAGGGGTTTTATCTCTAGACGCAAAAGTAAGTGATTATTTGTCAGATATTGGTACCGGCTACGCAAACGCTCCTGTTCAGAGACTTCTTGATATGTCAGTGAACAATAACTTTTCGGAGGATTATTTCGATCCGAATTCTGATTGTTTTACTGAAGAAGTTGCGCTTGGGTGGCGTTTACCGCGTGATCAGAACCTCAAGGAAACAAGTCTCGAAGAATTTACGAACAGCATAACAGGATACGTGGATGACGCATCTTTCGGCGAGGCTCAGTATAAATCTGCAAATACAGATGTTTTGACTAGAATAATTGCAAAAATCTCACAAAAGACTCCTGCTCAACACATTGAAGAAATTGCGGATGCGATAGGTTATGAAGGTGCCTTTTACATTAGTCTCAGTCCAGAAGGTTATCCCGCTTTTTCTGGTGGTGGTTGCTTAAGTGCACGTGATCTTGCGCGTTTTGGCCTGATTTTCTCAAGAAAAGGAAAAGATATAAGTGGTCAGCCTTTTGCCAACGAAGAATTTCTATCAAAAAGCCTTTCTAGAGCAGCGCCAAGGCTTTCAGATCCGAAAGATTGGCTCAGGTATTCAAACCATGTCATGACAGATGGTCGTTTTGTAGGCCATGCAGGTTATGGGGGGCAATTTCTGTTGGTTGATACCCAAACAAACACTTCAATTTCATTTCTAAGCGTTCTCGAAAATGAAGACGGGTACGATAATGTCTACATGGGTGTTGTCGCGACAACATTAAAAAATCTTTTGCAGTCATTTTAACTCTTTAACTCAGCATGTGATTTGTCCAAGCAAAGGTCAACTCAGCAGTTTGAGGATAAACACGTTTAAGGATAAAAGATTTACTGGTAACGCTAGATGGCAAATAGATTTTCCATTCAAAATTCTCTATCCCCCATGTTTAACAACACAAAAATTTCCCTGCTACAGACCACTATTTAATCTTCCTCTCTACTACGTGCCTATGATTACTATTACCAAGTAAAGATTACACGTAAATTTTTATGGATAAACCTAAGCTATTTTGACTGATTTACCTTTTCAGGCTTATTATTAATACTAAGCTGTTCTTCCTTTCAATGAAGGGTGCCGTCGTAAGATCAAAATTTTGGAGAGAGACATGAAAAAATATTTTAAAGCCACATTACTTGGCAGCGCGTTGGCTGTTAGCGCAGCGGTTGTTTCTGCGTCTGCTGATACCATTAAAATAGGCTTTAATGTGCCCCTCACTGGATTTGCCGCTGCGGATGGCCAATCTGCCCTACATGGAGCTGAGCTTGCTGTAAGCCAGGTAAATGGCTCTGGCGGCGTAAATGGCAGTATGTTGGAGTTAGTGGTCTACGACGATCAGGCTAGCCCAAAGGAGTCTGGCCCACTCGCCGTTAAGATGATCACCAAAGATAACGTGGTTGCCGGCATTTCGGGCAGTTATTCTGGTGCAACTCGGGCGGCAGCCACGATTTTTGCCGAGAGCGAAGTTCCATATATATCTGCCTATGCCATTCATCCTGATATTACTCGGGCAGGTGATTATGTCTTCCGAACATCCTTTATGGGTGAAGTACAGGGCCGTGCAGGCGCAAAACTGATCGGTGAAATGTTAGGTAAAAAACGTGTTGTGATGGTTACTCTCAACAACGATTTTGGAAAGTCATTAGCTGCAGGATTTAGGGAGCAGGCTGGCAACTTTGGTGTGGAAATAGTGGCCGAATACGACTACAGCATTAAAGACCGAGAGTTCGGGCCTATCATTTCTAAAATCAAAGCTGACAAAGCAGATGCCATCTATGCATCTGGATATTTTTTTACCGCGGGGCCCATGGTGAGTCAAATCCGAGCAGCGGGTTTGACTCAGCCAATAGTTGGCCAGGAAGGTTATGATAGCCAGAAATTCATTGAAATTGCTGGTGGAGCCTCTGAGGGCGTAATGATCACAACATCTTTGGACCGAGACTCCTCTAGTCCCGAAACGCAAGCTTTTATCAGTGGTTTTGCTAAAAAGGCTGGTTACCCAGCTGATATGGTTGCGGCATCTGGTCATACAGCTCTTTTGGTGTTGGCAGATGCGCTAAAAAGAGCCGGATCAAGTGACGCCTCAGCATTGCGTGACGCAATTTCGAAAACTAACCTTTCTGCGTCAACAGGCAAAATTTCCTTCAACGCTTTGGGTGAGGTTCAAAAGGATGTACAAGTCCAAATTGTCAAAAATGGCAATTGGCATTATCATTCAGTGATAAGTGATGCAGTTCTTTTAGCTCCGCCGTCAAAGTAAGAAATTCCAATCAAATGAAGCAAGCTCCTCTAAAAGACTTGGGGCTTGCTTTTTAACGTATCAAAATGTTGTTTGTTGATTTATGCATCCAGGGTGTAATCCAAGGAGCGATCTATGCACTGATTGCCTTAGGGTTGACGCTGGTTTACGGACTGTTACGTATCCTCCACGTTGCTCATGCGGCGCTTTTCACTTTGGGTGGTTACGTCGGCGTTTTAGTGACCAACGGTAGTGGAAGTTTTTTGCTCGCTCTGATGACAGCAATGCTGGTTGTGGGTGTGGTAGGAATGAGCAGTTATACAATCATCTATAAGCCGTTGCTAAATAGAACGCCATTGATAGCTCTCATAGCTTCAATTGGTATCTTTATCGCCTCAGAAGAATTATTTCGAATTTTCTTTGGCGCTTATGGTCTTTCGTATGTCAGCCCTCCTTTGCAAGTTCAAATTGAAATTTTACCGGGAATTTCTCTCAGCCAGGCACGTATATTGGTAGTGATACTTGCCGTTGGACTTCTGTCTGGTGTCGGCTGGTTAGCAATTAACACGCGTATGGGTATCGCAGCGCGTGCCACCGTGGTCGATCCACAAATAGCGGCAAGCAGCGGTGTTAATGTGGAGATAATCCGTTATGGAAGTTTTTTTATAGGTTCAGCGTTTGCAGGTGCTGCAGGAGTTATGGTTTCCCTTCTGAACAACCTAGTGGAACCGACGATGGGCGCCGTTCCATCATATAAAGCTTTGGCAATTATTGTTCTTGGTGGGCTTGGGAGTGTGCGTGGAGCTCTTATCGCGTCTTTAGCACTTGGAATAATAGAGTCATTTGGCACGATTTATGTTGGCCATCTTCTAGACAGAGACTCAATTGCCTTCGCCTTTCTCATAATGGTGTTGATGGTTCGTCCTCAAGGTCTTTTGGTGAGGGGGTAATTTCATGACTTACGAGATTGTTGTTTTGACGAATATGGCAATCGCAGTTTTGTTTGCATTATCGCTAAACGTTATAACGGGTTTTTGTGGTCAAGTCAGTTTGGGTCATGCAGCCTTTCTTGGCATAGGTGCCTATACCAGTGCCATGCTCAGCAAAGCCGGTGTGCCAATAGTCATAACGTTCATTCCAGCCATGGGCATGGCAGCATTAATTGGTTTGATTGTTGGTGTTGCATCACTCCGCGTTCGCCACGATTTTCTCGCCATAACCACCATGGGTGTGGTTTTTTTATTTACGGGAATTGTAAGAAAACAAGAACTTCTGGGTGGTGAGATTGGAATTGCAGGAATTCCCGCGCCAGACTTTGGAAGAATAGGCTTGCTCATGACTTCGCTCCTGTGTGTTCTGGCTTATCTCCTTTTCACAATTTGGATACGTAGATCTTGGACAGGGTTCGCTTTTGACTCGATCTCTGAAGACGAAGACACAGCAACACTGTTGGGGATCAATGTTCCCAAATTCAAACTCTTCGCATTTATTGTTGGCACAGCAGGCGCTGGATTAGCAGGTGCACTATATGCTCACCAAGTCAGATTTATCGGACCTGATAGTTTTGGATTTGTGGAATCTATTTCAGTGCTTGCAATGGTTATTGTTGGGGGTATTGGTTCAATTTGGGGCGTCATCCTTTCTGCGGCTTTCCTCTCTGCTTTGCCCCAGTTCTTTCAGGTGATTGATGATTACAAGTTACTGGTTTATGGGCTACTTTTGTTTGGAGCCATGCGCTTTGCGCCTGACGGCATCGATGGATTGTTGAGAAAAGTCTCACGATGGAGAGCCGTTAAATGACCACAAAGCGACTCCAAATCAAAAACGTGTCTGTAAAATTTGGCGGTCTTTCTGCACTTCAAGACGTCAGCTTTGAGATAGATGATAATCAATTACTTGGTTTTATTGGCCCGAATGGTGCGGGCAAAACTACGTTGATGCGTGTGATTATGGGAATGATTACCCCTCTTAGTGGCAGTGTTTTTTTGGATGGCAAAAATATCACTGGCCTCAAGTCTGTCCAGCGCATACATGCTGGTGTCGCCCTTGGCCAACAAATTGTTAAGCCACTTAGACAGATGTCTTTATTGGATAATGTTGCATTGGCTTCTGGTGGAGCGAAGTTGCTTTCGCCTCTGCGAGCGTTGATGGTGCGAGAACGATCTGAGGAGCGTGAAGTGGCTCAGGAATTGTTAATACAAGTAGGTCTTGGTGACCATGCACAAAAACTACCCAATGAACTTCCGTTGGGTTTTCTCAAGAGATTAGAAGTCGCACGAGCTTTGGCTCTCAATCCATTGTTATTGCTATTAGATGAACCATTAGCAGGCTTGAGTAAACCCGAGGCAGAGCAGATGGCAGACTTGATTGCTAGCCTTCCTAGAAAAGGTCTAAGCGTGATTATGATTGAGCACAATTTACCCCAAGTCCAACGTGTTTGCCCTACGCTTTATGTCCAGTCAAATGGACGTGCATTGGCCTTTGGGGCCACAAATAAAGTCATAGCCGAACCAGAGGTCAGACGGGCCTATCTTGGAGTGGATGCGTAGCGATGTTGCAGATCAGAGATTTATGCTGTGGATATAGAGATATAACGGTTCTTCGCGACATTAATTTTGAGATTGAGGAAGGAGAGACGCTCGCTTTGGTAGGATCAAATGGTGCAGGAAAGACAACCTTATTGATGTCAATTTCGGGTCACATTTCACCAAATTCAGGCAAGATTATAATGAATGGAGCAGATCTAGCATCCAAAGGGCCTGACAAGCGTTGTGTTTTGGGGGTCGGGTTGGTTCCAGAGGGACGTAGAATTTTTCCTGATTTAACGGTTTTTGAGAACCTCGTGGTGGGCGGTTACTCGCGTCCAAACAAAATGCAGGCTGAAAACATAGCCCGTGTAATGGATGTTTTTCCAAGATTATCAGATCGCAAAAAACAACTTGCTGGCTCTCTTTCTGGTGGTGAACAACAGATGCTCGCTTTTGGTAGAGCAATGATGTCAAACCCTAGCTTAATGCTTGTGGACGAACTTTCATTAGGGCTTATGCCAAGTGTTGTGGATGAATGTTATGAGGCATTGGGGAAATTGGTGAAAAAAGGCATCGCGGTAATTCTTGTTGACCAGAATAGTGATGCAGCAATAGGCTTCTGTTCTAACTCATTAATTCTGGAGACTGGGCACCAATATTGGTATGGAAAATCGTCAGCGGCGCCAAAAGTATCCATTTAGATGCCCTGAAGCCCTCCGCTTGAGTTCATTGCAAGCAGATATTTTTATGAAATGATCAACACAGAAAAAACGTGACCTAAAGATGAGTTGAATTAATATGGTTTAACTGAAATGCTTTGGTCTGGATAATTCAACCCAACCGAAGTTCTAAAATGGACATTGAATTTTTTTGACCAAATCTGATACCGCTTTTTTGTGTAGAGGTTAGATTGCACACATCGAAATAACTATCTATTTAGAACAGAAAATATCACGCCACCGAGATCTCGCCCTTAATCTGCACTCACCTTCCAATTGCGGATTACTTCTGCAATTTACTGGTTCAGTTCCTTTTCGATCGGAGAATCAGCCTTTCTGGGCGCTGATTTCTGCTTCTTGGGCTTTGTGTCTTGGTGGAGCATCGAAGGATTAGGATTTTAGTCATATTTTGATGTGGTGACGGAAAACAGTGGGAAATGTTTATTGCCACTGCCCTTTATATGAACCTAACCATGACTTGAAGAAATCATCTAATGTCTCTCGGTCAATTTTATTAGTTATAAAAACAAGCCGCGTTTGATGGTTCTCATCCGGCCAATCATTCAACCAGACCGGGTCATGAAACACATGCTGGACGCCATGGATAACAAGAGGCTCTCCTGGCCGCTCTTTAGTGTTAACTATGCCCTTGAGGCGCAATAAATTCGCCCCGTTAGTAAAGGCTAAAACCTCCAGCGCTTTAGCTAAGCTATCTGTTTCTATCGGCTCATTAAATACTAGGGTAAACGACCTGATGTCGGAACCATGCCGTGTCACATCATGATGGGAATGGCCGTGTGAATGTTGGTGGTTGTGGATTTCTTCGTTTTTTATATTGGCTTCGTCATTCAACCATTGTCGAACGTTCATTGTCTTGCTATTCGGGTCATAAAGTGAGGTGTTAAAAAGACTGCTAAATTCAAAATCTTGTTCGTGACAATAAAGAATTGGAGCATTAGGGTTTATAGAAGAAAGTTTAGCTTTCAGTCTTTCCAACTTTTCCAGATTACTACTTTCATCAATTAGATCTGTTTTTGTAATCACCAATCGATCAGCTACGGCTATTTGCTTTAAGCATTCCTTGTGCGAATTAAGCGTCTCTTTTCCATTGATTGCATCAATTGTTGTTATAACTCCACCCAACATATAGTTGTTATCAAGAAACGGATCACTCATAAGGGTATGGATGACGGGGGCAGGGTCAGCTAGTCCGGTTGACTCCACAACTAATCTCGAAAAATTTGGGATTTTTCTTACTTCAAGGTCTCTTTGAAGCTTTAGAAGCGTTTGACGGATGTCGCCTCTGATGGTGCAACAAATGCATCCCGATGTCATTTCTACAATCTGGTCATCTTCATGATGGATTAAGATCCCATCAAGCCCAACCTCACCGAATTCGTTGACAATGACCGCGGTATCAGCAAACTTCGGATCACGTAAAATTTGTGTTAGCAGTGTTGATTTGCCACTACCAAGAAAACCTGTAAGAAGTGTTACCGGCACTCGATCCAAGATCATCTCCACGTAGCAATCACATATTTGTTTTTCTGACAAATTGTCTGAATTTTGCGCCTTGCACCTTTTGACCCCAGGAATACAGGAAAATAAATGCCAGTTCATCTATTTTTTGCCGACTTTTTGACGTAATGTTATAACATAATGCAGTAGCTCAGCAAAGGGTTAGCATTCTCTTCAACCAAAAGTTATAGAGAGACAAAATATGAACCAAACACAACAAGTGCCTGTAACCGTTTTGACCGGCTTTCTTGGTGCGGGGAAAACTACGCTTCTTAACCGTATTCTCACTGAACAACATGGCCGTCGATACGCGGTGATCGTTAATGAATTTGGCGAAGAGGGTATTGATAATGACCTTGTAGTAGATGCTGATGAAGAAGTTTTTGAGATGAATAATGGTTGCATTTGCTGCACTGTCCGGGGCGACTTAATCCGCATTCTGAGCGGACTTATGAAACGTGCAGACCAATTAGATGCGATTATTGTTGAAACCACTGGCCTCGCAGATCCAGCACCTGTAGCCCAGACTTTTTTTGTAGACCAGGATGTAGCAGATCGTACGAAACTAGACGCCATCGTTACAGTAGCTGACGCTGTGCACCTAAATTCCCAATTAGGTGAACATCACGAAGCTGAGGAGCAGGTTGCATTTGCAGATGTTGTGTTGCTTAACAAAACAGACCTTGTGGATGAAACTGGTTTAGATGGCGTTGAGAAGCGTATAAAAAAAATCAATCCATACACTAAAATCATCCGAACTGCGCACTGCGACGCGCCGCTGGAAAACATTCTTAGCCTAGACGCTTTCAGCCTTGAGCGTGTCCTTGAGGTGGAGCCAGATTTTTTAGACTCCGACCATGATCATGAGCATGATGATGATGTAACCAGCGTGTCGATTGTATCTGAGGCTCCACTTGACCTGGAAAAATTTGAGGCTTGGTTTGGTAAGCTTCTTCAAACACATGGTCAAGATATCTTACGGTCGAAGGGTATTATTGAATTTCTTGGGATCGATGAACGCTATGTGTTTCAGGGTGTACACATGCTCATGGATGCATCGCCAATGGGAGCTTGGCCAGAGGGAGCAAATAGAAATTCGCGTATGGTTTTTATCGGTCGTAACCTGGAAAGCATGAACCTCAAGGAGGGTTTTGAAGGATGCAAAGCGGCGTAACGTCAACAACTGTTGATCGCACTGCTAAGAGAATAGGGATTAGCGAAACTGAAGTTGAGAGGCGTGGGTTTAAATACGAGCTTGGAGCACCGGTCACTGGTGCCGCAACTGTTGGAGATGCTGTTGCTGTTGGCTTTGGCGATGGCTCTTTAAGATTTTTTCGTCCCGGGCAAAAACCCTCCGTTCAGCAAAGCCATCTCGGAGTTATCTTGTGCATGGCTGCTTACCGGGATGTTTTAGTGACCGGTGGTGACGATGGGCGTTGTCTTAAAATCACACCCAATGGGATTATGCAAGAACTTGCTGATTTTGATACAAAGTGGGTTGATTGTGTTGCAGCAACTCAGGGGTTAGTAGCGTGCTCTTCTGGCAAAAATGTTCAACTATGGTCGGCTGGGCAATCTAAGCCATTAAACTTTGTTCACTCAAGCACCGTTGGCGGCCTGAGTTTTGATGCAAGAGGACAGCGGCTTGCCGTGGCACATTATGGAGGTGTCACAGTGTGGGGACGCACTAGGCGAAAATGGAAATCCTCAACTTTTGCGTGGAAAGGATTTCATGGTGCCGTAACCTTTAGTCCAGATGGAAAATATCTTGTTTCTGCCATGCAAGAAAATGCTGTTCATGGGTGGAGGATACGCGATAAAGCCAACCTTGCCATGTCAGGTTATCCTGCCAAGGTCAAAAGTTTTGCATGGGCTGGGGACACCCCTTTTCTTGTAACTTCCGGTGCGGATGAAGCTATCTGCTGGCCATTTGATGGCAAAAATGGCCCCATGGAACGATCTCCCTTGTGCATTGCCCACAATCGGAAACAAATAGCAACGTGTGTTTTAGCATTGCAGAATGAGGATGCCGTCTTTGCTGGTTTTCGCGATGGGTCGGTGTTGTTGGCCAAGCTTGATGGAACGGTAGATCCAATAGCTATTCGAGGTTCTTCCGGCGCAGAGGTTACAGCGATGGCACTCTCACCATCGAAATCCCACCTCGCGATAGGTGACGCTAAAGGAAACGTTTTGTGGGCACCTTTGGGGAATGGAGTAGCATATGCAAGGAATGTTTAATAGAAAGCGTCCTGACGCAAACGCTGTAAGAAACTTAAAAAAAATTGTGGCAGAGCAATTTGAGTTGCCAGATGACACAACACTGAGTGTTGCTGAACTTAATTGCCATGAACCCGGGTGCCCACCAACAGAAACAGTCATAACTGCGCGTTCACCAGATGGAACGACGAGTGATTGGCATGTTGCAAAAGCTATTGCTGATATAAAAGAAACTGACATCAACAAGTTGACTCAAAAGATCTGACAATCAAGTCAGCACCGTATATGTCGATGATCGAAAAAAACGAATTTTAAAAGGTTGAACGCTTTTTTTATCGTAACTTACTGGTGATAGCGATCATCCCGGGCAATCACTTACTTTTATCTTTTATTGTCATTTGCACTAACCTTTTTTTCAACTGACCTTGTAGAGCCTTGATGTCATATGGTCTCATCTTTTTCCATTTGTCATATTCAGAGCGAGTACGGCCACAACCCTGGCACCATCCTTTGGGTCCGGAGAAATCGCAAATATCAATGCAAGGACTTTTGGCTGACTTCATCTCTTTTTTTCAACAATGAATGCGAGATTATTTGCGGGCATTTTTTCAATTCTCAACAAAGCTAAGCCCTCTCTCTTAACTTGCTCAATCATCCATGTGTCATTTTTGTATCCAATTTCAGGGTCAGCTGCTTTTAAACTTTGATGAAAAGACTTGTCGCCAGGAGTTGTAAGTTTTCCATTCCTTTTGAACGGCCCATAAATTATGGAGCGGCCACCTGGCGCCAAAGCAAGGGAGATTTCGCCGATAATTGTTTTAGCCTCAGATACACTTATCAAGTGGATGAGGTTCACTAAAAGTACAAATTGTTGATTAGTATGTTCTGAAGACCAACCAACTTGAGTTGCATCTAAAAGAACTGGTGTATTCAAATTAGCTAGGGTTTTGTCCGAGCTCCAAGTTTTGATGCTTGCAATGCGCGATGGATCAATATCGGATGGTTGCCAGTTTAATTTGGGTTTTGCAGCAGCTAGCTTCACGATGTGTTGGCCTGTTCCGCTTGCTATTTCCAACGCCTGACCCTTCTCAGGTGCAATCTCCATAACAAGGTCTACTATGGGATTAGCGTTCCTATCTGCCGCCGGCGCCAAAAGACGGCCATCTTGGCCTGGAATTGCGACACTAGCTGTCGATGGGATATTCTTTCTTAAACTCATATTTGAGATTTTACTCTTTGACCATGAGTTAAGGCAATCATCTGTAAACTCAAGATTCAATTTTTCATAAAAAAGGACCAGCAGAAGCCAGCCCAAGTTTAAGTTAGAAAATATGAAGAAAATGTTCACTCAGCATGACGACTTGTGGCTAAAATGTTAGGGCAGTGTGAAAATTGTCTGAAACCTGAGTAGGGGTTTAAACGCATATTTCCAAATCAAAGGTCAGTGGTCCAAGGGCGGTCAGGCACTGATAGCTGATTTTGGGCCCAGTTTATTGATGCTTGTCACTGATCTAGTTGGTCTTTTGATTTTAGGATGCAGGATTATTAGGCAGGAGTGCTTGCTCTTCAGGCTTCGGACCTTGGTGAGTTGGTGAAGGCGTCCGGTGAAAATTCAATTCAGTGGTCCAAAAAATTAAATGCTTGCCTGACCATCACTGATCTATTTGCAACTTGCACTGAGTGAGCCGGAGTTAATGAAACATTTATCGAGCAGGCAACTCAGTTTTATACTCATGGTTACAGCAATGTGCTGCTTACCTGGTATGGATGCAATGGCGAAATACTTGTCCCAAACAATGCCAGTTATGCAAGTAATTTGGTTTCGCTATCTCGGTCAATTTCTTGTAGTGCTGTGCATACTGTCATCAAATCTGAGGGCTTCAGCTGAAACAGATAATTTAGGCATTCAACTCCTAAGGTCAGGCACATTATTTGGAACAACTGTTTGTTTCTTTTTTGCGCTAAAATTTATTGACCAAGGTCAAGCTGCCGCAACCTTCCAAGTGGCACCGCTCATTATTTCCTTGCTGGCAATGCTGTTTCTTGGGGAGCGTCTTGGTATAAAAAAATGCTTTGGGATACTTCTAGGCTTTACTGGCGCAATCATTATAGTGCAGCCGCAGCAATTTCATTTTTCAGTATTTGCGCTTTTACCGATACTCGCAGCGACATTTTATGCAGTTTACGCTGTGCTTACCAGGTCACTTGGAAAGGGTGATGATGCTAGGACAACACTCTTTTATACGACGGCTTTCGGAGCACTTGCGACTTGTTTTGTCATACCTTTTGTATGGGTAAATCCAACGACCGTGGCTGAAATTTTAGCAATCGCAGTGATGATAACATTAGCAAGCCTTGGGCATTTTTTACTAATAAGAGCATTTCAATTGAACGGAGCATCAGATTTGGCCCCATTAAATTATTTTGGGCTTGTTTTTGCGTTGCTTTGGGGCGCTTTTTTATTTGATGAGACACCTGCTAAAACAACTCTGATAGGTAGCTTTCTAGTTGTCGGCGCGGGCCTATTCGTTATGAAAACCTCCCAAGCACCCAAATAAACAATGTTTAGCGATATGAATTGGATCGATCACCCCTCAACGTTTGGTGACTATTAAGCTGGGCATGTGAAGTCTAGAGATGACTTTACCAATCGGTGTAGCCACCTCAATTCGGACAGGAATGAACAACCCCGACTCTACCTCTGAAATGAACCCGACAACGTTATCTTTTTCTTTATTTTTTTTCCTCCACCGGTTTTTTATCTGATGCCCCCCAGTGGGCTTGCTTACAACGCCACATTTTATTGTGCTGCCTCCAAAAGCAGAAGGTCTATCCTTGATTAAATGTTGCACTCCCAAATCATGAAAACTCAAAATCGCAGTTCTGAGTCCATCGTAGATGCGATAATTACCCTCGCATCTACCAATTTGTTGTATTGTTTTCAGTGTGTTCAACATCGCGCTAAAAGGGTCAATCGAACTTTTTATTAATTTCTGGCGTAATGGAAATACTTTTTCCTTGTCAATCTTAGGGTTTCGTTTTGTCCTTATCGCGCCATTTATTGGGTTCCAAATTGTTTCAGCTTGTTTTTTTTGTTCATCAGAAATGCTGGTTATTTGAAGTTTAACAGGCTGAAAAGTACCTTCAATTATATTACCCGTTAGTGTGGAAGCGCCTCTAAAATCTCTTATTTTTTTCACAATACCCAAAGTTTGTGAGGCACCACTCATCGTATATGTATCTTGTTTAAATACCCATGCAGCTTCAGCTTTCGCAATATCTAGGTCACCCCATTGCACTTGGTAGGTAAGCTGCACCTCAATTTCACGCGACCAGGCGTTGCCGACTATCAAATTACAAAATAACGCCAACAGGAAAGTGAAAACAGCTGGAACCAATATGTCATCTCCTTCAGACAAGGTTTGTTCTGAGACGCGGTAAGTTCACTGGGTTGCTATTCTCAAAAGTTATTTGCAAGTTTTCTGCTGTGAATTAGTTTCTTTAATTGGTGTTTTTTGCATCGTTTGGTAGCTGCGGGCTGTTCCTTCAAACCACTTATGACAATTCCCGATAAGGTGTCGCTTTTTCTGGCAGTCTCCGCTTCAAATAATAGTTCTCGTTGTGAAGCTGTCGAACCAGAACTGGCCACATCTCAATAAATGCGGCCGCGATTGAAGGTGATGGCGATGGCAGATCGTGACGCACCAATTTATGGAGTGCGGGCAACGCGTGGTAGGGCACTTTCGGATACATGTGGTGTTCTATATGGTAGTTCATGTTCCAGTAAATGAACCTTGAAAACGGATTCATCAGCACAGTTCGTGTGTTAAGTCGGTGATCGGTAACATTGTCAGCAAGGCCGCCATGCTGCAACATTCCTGTCATTACATGATGCCAAGCGCCATAGAGCCGGGGCGTGCCGACTAGCAGCAATGGTAACCAACTCTGCGTCGCAACAGCCACGCTGATTGTTGCTCCATAGATTAATATCCAGAGCCGTGCCACACGCACTACCTTGTGTTGTTCGCTTTCAGGAATGTAAGTTTTTTCCTGAGGGTCAAGTTTTCCAAAGGCGTTTAGCACCATCAACCGAAGTCCCGTTGGAACGTCAATAAGCCCTAGGAAATTTGCTATCAGTTTTGCTAATTGGGGCGGCCGCATTAGCTGGATCTCGGGATCACGGCCAACAATTATGGTGTCAGTGTGATGCCTCGCGTGGCTCCATCGCCATGTGTGTGGGTTCCGAATCATACAGAAACAGGCTATCTGATAAACGACGTCGTTCATCCAGCGTGTCTTGAAAGCAGTTTTGTGACCGCACTCGTGCCAGCGAGAGTCCATTGCAGACCCGTATAGAACTCCATACGCAAGAAAAAACGGCAACGAAAGCAACGAACCGTATAGGATCCCAGCGACAGTGGCTAATCCGACCATAGCTATACCAAGGATTAGAGTATCTTGGATAGCCGGGCCATCACTGAGCTTCATCAACGCGGCGAGCGATTTACGTGGTATCTCAGTTTGGTACCAGTTTGATCTGGCGAGTCCCTTTTCCAGTGCTACCACGCCATCACGGCCGAGGAGAGAATAATCGCGACACTTCGACATCATAATTAAAACGTATCAGGCTGTTGATTTAGCTTCAAGATAGATTGCTGCCGCAGCACTAGGGAGTGCTAACAGTTGATATAAATTTAGGTTTTCTGAGCCATCGTCATTTTTAGGTCTTTTCTTGCTAAAATTGGCCTTAATTTTCTATTTTCTGCCAGCCACAGATCGTCGAAGACTACGTCTGATCAACGCCTTAAAAAGCGCATTTTGGATGCGTTAGCAGATTATTTTGCGGATCATAATCACCTCGTTTTGGTGTCTATATGTATTCAATTTCTGGAGGCCAAGATACCAATTTGCCTAGGCGATTAAAATGATAGTGTAAAGGATTTGCATTCTGCAAAAAAACTGGCATCAGGAGTTTCGTATTAGCCTTAACCAAATACGAATCAAAACGAAAATTATTACTCTTGTTTATGCTCACTGCT
This sequence comes from uncultured SAR116 cluster alpha proteobacterium, assembly GCA_902578815.1. Lineage (GTDB taxonomy): Bacteria > Pseudomonadota > Alphaproteobacteria > Puniceispirillales > Puniceispirillaceae > MED-G116. The sequence goes on from CACHEI010000012.1 coordinate 33,913, forward strand.
AAATTTCTCGAACAAATATATGGAAGACAGAACAGTAATAAAGCCTATCCACTCAGTGACAGAGAGTATTTGAGACAAAAAAAACATCGCAAGCAGAGCCGCAAAAAGAGGCTCGACACAAGCCATCATTGAAGCCCTGATGGCGCCAATGTGTCGCGCGCCTTCGAAGAATAGAACCCAGCTTAAAATATAAAAAAATCCATTGCTAAAAATTGCTATAATGCCTTTTGCCGAAACTGGCATTGCCATCGATGTGCTATGGGGGAAAAATAAAAATAAGAGCGATAAGGTGGTCAACCCGGAAATACTGATGAAAAAATTTAGGGAAGGGGACCCTATGGTTAACGCCAACACATTTGACTGGATAATGAAAAAGACAAAGCAAAAAAGTCCAAAAAAACTCACGGCCAGCCCGTAAAGGTTAATTTTAGCCTGACCATCATAAATCATGATTATCAGACCAATCATTACCATTGCCATGCAAAGCCACTGGCTTTGCTTGATCCTCTCTTTTCCTGTCAGATGAAAGACCAAAGCAACACCAAGAGGAAATGAATATAAAATTAGCAGGACGAGCCCAACATCCAGAAAATTCACCGCGTGATATGTTGCTGCTAGCAGAAATAATGCTAACAGTCCTGAGACCACAATTCGCCAAATTAGATGCGTGGGAATACGAACTGAAGTCTTCTTTAAAAATAAAAGGGGAAGCAAGAAAAATGCGCCAATAGCGTAACGCGATAAAATCAAAAAGAACAAAGAAGAACCTTCGTCCATCGCTATTTTTGCAGAGTTCGGCACAAAGGCGAAACAAACTGAAGATACAAGGACCATCATCATGCCTAAATGGTTCTTGGGAAGATTCATCAACTTTTTTACCTCAAAGAAGGCTTATAGTCTAAGTCCGACGTAGTGCTTAGAGCAAGCTAAGCTAATAAGTGTTTGCAAAAAAAAGACCGGCAAAAGCCGGTCCGAGTTTAGGGAGGAATACATGCGTGTATATTCATTCCCCATGACGACTTTGTGGAGAAAATGTTAGGAAAGCGTGAAAACTACTCTTCACTGGGGGCAGGATAATCAGTCCATTTCTCGTCCTAATTATAGCCAATTAAAACTTGTTGTTTAACCCGTCATAGGTCCGCGAACCCCTTGTCCTGGAACTCGGACCTTGTATAGATTAGTTTATATTGGCTTTGGATGTTCTTTACTGATCCGATACTTTTAAAGAGTTTTAAAGATTGTTTTAGATTAGACTGGTTAGGATTCATATGACAGCTATATGCTATCTCATAAAATATAGTTTTGATGTTCAATATAGCTAACAATCAAAAGCTAAAGAAAAACGGAGTATGGTGGAGAGGCCCTCCGCCTAACTTCACTGCAAGCCAATGTTTTCGTTGCCAAATTACAACAGAAAAATTTCCAGCCCACAAATGGGTCTACAATTAGTTTAAAAATTCTGCCAAGGCTCGCTAATTTGAGTCTTCCGCGTCGAAGTAGAAAAGTAACTTATTGCCGTCAAGATCTCTTCCATAGGCGTAATAACCATCACTTGAGTAATGCGGACGCGGTCCTGGATCACCCTCATTTGCGCCACCGTTCATGATAAGGAGTTGATGGCACTTATTAACGATAGCCTCTGATGGACAGGAGAATGCAACCATGGCGCCATTGCCTGAGCTTGCAGGTTCTTTGTCGAATGGATTCCCAATGTATAATATAGGCGACGAACCTTCATCTTGTTTTGCGTAACCGACATATGTTTTTTCTTTCTCCATCTGCGCATAATTGAGAGGTTCTAAAACACTGTCATAAAATTCCTCGGCATTTTGCAAATTGTTTGTTCCAAGCGTAAGAAAATTTATCATTTTTCTCCTCTTTTGGTGGATGAAAGAGTTAAGCGATCCAAACGATGCTCATAAAATATACCGCATCAAGAAATTGTAGTTCAGCCAATTTTTGCAAAATGTCACTTTAGACACAGCAGTGTTATGGTTTATTTTAACGCATAAGCAAAACCGACTTGTTTTCCGTTCTTTTTGCCAATTGCATGCTTGCAGAGCCGCAGCTGCTGATGACTTTATCCGTCGTAATTGATGCCACCTGAACTACGATGCCAGAGACGAAAGAGATGTCTTTTCTTGGATGAGTCATCGTGATCAACAAAATTAGATCGATAATGACCTAATTCATGATTATTTAGATATTGAACTTCCCCTCGAGATAAAGGTGCTTCAATCCATAGGTCTGGTGATTGACTAACTTCATCGATGGCGTCTAAAGCATCTTTTAGTTGTGCATCCATTTCAATACCGCCAACCTGATAACCTTTTCTCACCAATGAACTATTTGCGCGACATCTGAGTTTGTCATCCTTCCAGCTAAACATTGGAGCGAAGGAGGTTTTCTCTTTCCCTATGTCGTGCTCAGCTTGCCTATCGAAATACACGGGCTTATACAGCCTCATTAACTCAGACGGATACTTCTTTTCCATACGCCAATGAACTGTGTGGAGACTGCAAAAACGGCTCAATCCGCCTTCTTTTGCTGGGTATTTACACATCAAACCAACGTAATCAGGTACAGAAATGCCAAAAGCATTGTCTGTGTGAAAACCTAATTCTACGTTCGTGGCTGACCCTCTAACACCATAACCATATTTTTTGCCAGTGTCTGTAACATCGTAAATCATGGTGCCATCCCATTTTTGAGCAACGTTCTGGCCCATTAAATAACCGAGTGTCCAATAGACATCGACCATATCCTCAATTTCATATTGATCAATCGGCAGCTGATCTATGACAGCAAAGCCTGTTCCCATATCACAAATGTCTTTGGCTTTTTGATACGCATGGGATAGCTCAGGAATTTCAAACTGCTCGGGACGGAGTAATAAAGTAGGAAGCGGATTTCTTTTAAGTTGATTAACCATTGACGCAATTTCTTCTAACGCCATGCCGTTTAATTTAACAGTCCAATCATCTTGAGAAAGTTCCGATGCCAACCAACCCCTGCCTTCTGTTGAAGGTAACTGCTTCATACCTTCAACAGACTCAAAACTTAGGTCTATTGAGCCTTCCATCCTTTGCCTCCTCCAAATATTTGATTAAAATTTTGCCATAAAAAAAGCACATTGCAAAGGCTGTGCTTAATGCATGGGGTTTAGGAGAAGTGCCCGAAAACGCGAAACGATAGTTGCATTATGTGGGTGTAAGCAGAGCTACATCATTATGCCTCATCGTCTTTTTGTAGTCCAATTAACGCCTTAAACAGGCAGAAGCAGTCCAACCACAAGTGTCAAAGCGAACTTAATCATCACCCAAGAACCCTAGTATTAGGGTTGAGCCTTGTTAAGATGCCACGGTAGGGGTCGTTGAACAATAAACCAAAGGTCATTGGTTGCCCTGGCCTCTCGGGTCTCCTGGGTCTCTTTGGTTTTTTTGTTGGGGTGGTGGTTGTCATTCAAGAATGACTGAGGTCACTTGTAACCATCGTCTAGGACCATGAAGATGATATACATTTCTACTACTACTTCCCCAACGATAGCCAACCAAAGAAACTGAGGTGCTAAGGTTGCCACCTTCGTCAACGACCAAAGTAACAACCTACCGCTAGGTACTAAAGTTACTGGAGGTAGTATCAATGGTGTTAGCAATCGCCATCACCATAATAGTGATCCTAGTCAAACGCAAAGCATAGCTATGCAGGTAGGGTCGAGGGATACTAGTACGCATAAGGATGTGGACTAATGGACATCGACTTCGAAGATATTAGCAACGCATCCATGATGGCTTTAAACACCGGAGCCACATCAGGTGAAGCCAAAAAGCTGGTGAGCACAATATTTCGCCTAATCCAACAAGTCTTGCACAAGGTCATCATCGCTGAATGTAAACTCGCCATCTTCAGCCGCTATTAGGATTTTTTGGGGATTACATCTTCCTGAGACTAAAAAATGGGCCGCCGAAGCGGCCCTGAGTTTAGGGAGGAACAATGAATGTCAAATAGTCGACAAAATCATTAACACTCCCTTATTAAGGCAAGGGTCGTGCCAAACTGTGGCAATCTTGTGAAATCACAAAAAAGGACCACCGTAGATTTGGCTATACGGTGGCCCAGTTCCGCCGGGTTTATCATCCCCGACTAAGGGAGAGACGAGGGTGGCTGAAGCCCCCGTTTCAATGCGTAAGAGAAAGATTCAAGAATGAATCGTAACTCACTGAACTGACTCGCAATTACCGTGCCAAAACCAAAGAGGACATAGAACTGAAGTAATAGGTTAAGTTCGTATTCTAAGCACATTGAAAAAGAATATTTAAATTTTTGAAATGCGAATTAAAGGGGTAGAGTGTTCGTTGCCATGATTAAAAACAAAAAAAGAAGCTTTAACGGAATGACCCGCGTTGAAGCTTAGCCGCTTTGTTTTGTTTCAAATGGTGGCGAAAGTTGTTACGTAAGATGACCCAAGTCAATGAGTGACCATCATCTAGTACAATCATGGGTGATATTCACTACCACGCCTACTTCTTCAACAAAAGGCAACCAAAATAACATAGATTATGAGAAAGAAGGTTGTGATGTATAAAATTAGAAAAGGGACACCTTTCGACCACTCTCAGATAGAGAAAATTGCATCAAAAGCCTACAAAAAATATGTTGATTTGATTGGAAAAAAGCCAGCACCGATGGTTGCTGATTTTTTAAAACACCTAAATGAGGACTATGTCTTTGTTATTGAGGATACCGACAATAGTCAGATACTGGGATATGCTGTTATCGTATTGAAAAATAATGAATATTGGTTAGAAAATATCGCTGTTTACCCCACTAAAACAAAACAAGGTTTTGGAACGCAACTTACAAGATATGTAGAAGACTTTGTTTCCAAGTCAGCGTCAACAATTCAATTATACACTAATGTGAAAATGTATGAGAACATTGATTGGTATAAACGAATTGGTTACTCAGAATTTAAAAGGAAGACCGCTGATGGTTTTGAACGAGTTTACTTTATCAAAGAATTATAAAAACTGATTTTTAATTTGTACATGATGATCACAAGGTAAGTACTCAGTGATAACGTAAAGTATTGAAATAAGAAATTTGTGACATCGGCATTGTTGGATTTGGATAATTAAGTTGAGACAAGGTGAATTTAAACCTGAGTTCCCTCAGTTTCCTCGCATTTATGCCAAAACTTAACTTCTTTTAGTTCGTACTCTCTCCTCACATCAGAGATCATTTCTTGCACTCTGACCATACAAGCATCCTCGTCAATGTGGAGGCCACGTGTATCGGTTAGCTTCAAACAATCACCCTCAGTTACCAAAGAGCACATCATGACAATAGCTAACAACATACTAAAACCTCGCTGTTTGAAGTTTAGTTTATGGCTTTAAAATTGTTCTGATTTTGTTCTGTTGGAGGAGTTTTCGCGGCTCCTATCATTTTGTTGTTGTCTAGATACCATTTGGTGCCCTTGGTCAGACTGGTGACGGATCCACTTTTCTTCGATTGAAGAGGAGTCACAATTCACCCACTCCTTTGGTAAGCAAAATCTGCCCATCCTCGTGATTATCGAAACCAGTTATCATCCTTAAATCGCAAATCTTGTGTTTTTATGGCCAATTGTCTGTTTACGTTCGTATTTCCAGAAAACATCGACATTAGGCGTAAAGCTAAATTTGCCTTTTGATATGATGTTAAGTCTTCATCATCGAAAGCCTCTTCGATTTTTTGCTGTGCCTCAAAAAACAAATGGAATTGCCTTTGTAAGATGCCTTCAAAAAAAGGAAGGCGCCATTTTTCCAGCTCTTTTTCAAAGGTAGGGTCACTTTTCCAACGCGATAATGTCTCTTGTCTGATGTTAATTTCTTTTGCGACTTGCACTGCCGATTTACCAGTACAAAGTAGGGCAATAGCTTTTTGTTGACGTTCGTTGAGATTTTTTGACATCAGCGTGTTCGCCGATTTTTAAGTAACTCATACCAGGCATCAATTTCTGCCCTGCTAAAACGAGTGCTTCCTCCAATTTTAATGGGTAGAGGGAAGTCTGGATCTTTTTTTACAAGACGCCAAATGGATGACTCGCTCCTACCAAGAAGAGTAGCTACTGATTTAACGGTAATGTGATCATAGGGTTGCATGAAAGGCATCCTCTCAAAAAGGGCTCTGCAATTGCAAAACCTGTTCGAAGGCGCCTGCCTTTCATCCAATATGCCGCCGTCTGGCGTTATGTAAGTCTAATGTTTTGGGTCCGTTACCTCAACAAAATTTGCCCAGTCTTGCATCAATTTTCGTCGTGGTTCGAAAAGCTCAGAGCGCAGATAAGCCCCTTCAATACGTTCATTCAGTTGATGTGCGAGGGCAAATTCAATTATCCCAGAATCATAAATACCTTGCTCTCCTGCCCATGTGCGAAAGGTGGACCTCAGCCCATGTACTGTGGTGTCATAATGATTAAGCTTTTTCTTAATAAATGTCAGCATTGCCATGTTTGAAAATGATTTTTCTGGATTTCGTGAATGGAATAAAAACGGCAAATTATTGGATGTGAGGCAGTTTTCAACAATGTCTGCAGCTTGTTCTGATAACGGTACGATGTGGGGTTTGCGAGCTTTCATGCGATTTGCTGGCACACGCCATAACATCCTTTGAAAATCAAATTCGCGAGGTGTTGCGTAAATGACTTCAGAGGTACGAGCGGCTGTAAGCATTGTAAAGCGCAGCGCATGGGACGTCATTGTGAGGATCTTACATAAATCAGCATAAAATATAGGGGCTTGAGCAAAATCCAGGGCCCTATGATGTTTAATGATGTGTTTGTTGGTTTGGAGTGAAAAATGGTGACTTAGGTGATCTTCCCATTTTGCTGGGTTATCGCCTGTATATTGCTGCGATGCTATAGCAGCTGCAAAGATCATTTTTATGCGTCCTTGAAGTTTGCGCGCAGTGCTTCGTTTTTCGCGCCAAAGGGGTTCTAGGACATGCAGAACATCGGTTGTATCGAGATTTGCCAAAGGTTTTTGATCAAGAATAGGATAGGCGTAGCGCCTTAGCGTTGAAAGCCAGCCCTGTTCATGCTTTTTGCTAGTCCACTCGGAGCGATTGCGCTCAATGTACTGCTCGGCAATTGAAGAGAATTTTAGTGATTTGCGGGCTTTGTCTTTTTCTTTTGCCTCTTGCTTGATAACCAGAGGATTCTTGCCCTCATAGAGCAGTATTAGGTTTTGCTGGGCTTTATAGCGGGCTTTATCAATGGTGATGACGGGGTAGGGGCCAATTCCCATTTCACGACTTTTGCCGTCGCGTTGGTAACGGAAACTCCATTTACCGCCATTGCTACTGGTTTTTGTGAAATAAAGATTTCGGCTGTCACAAACTGTTTTGCCAATAGCCAGGGTCTCTATCTTTTTAACGCTTAGTTTCACAGTTTTCTCCAGCCCACAATCTGGCCCATGACAGGCTTTGCAATTGTATGACTTACAGTGAAACTAGTTTTTACGTGTATTTCTCTTGTAACCAATAGCAGCGCTAGAAATTGCTATTAATTGACAGAGATTGATACTGGTAAATGGCGGAGAGGGTGGGATTCGAACCCACGAAGGGCTCGCACCCTTGCCGGTTTTCAAGACCGGTGCATTCAACCGCTCTGCCACCTCTCCGGCTCTCACAAAAAAACGGTAATCGGTGTCTACCCAAACCTGTGAAGAAGGTCAATACCTCATGATTCATTTTGGGTTTGCGTGATTAAATGGTCTGGTTGGAGTCAGAAAATGTGGGCTGAGACGGGGCTTTCGCCATTTTTCACAACAACTTTGCAGAGTGTCTTATTCAACAATGACAATGAGCTTTTGTTCAATAATGACACCATTCTGCGTCAGTAAGCTGTGGTCATTCGCATTCAGTGTAACTGAGATCATATTATGGCCACTGGGGAGCGTGCCGATATGGAACCAATCACCATAGATGCGCGCCAGCTTTGCGCCATTGACATAGATATGAGCATGGCCCTCACCCTTGTTGTTCTCAAGGCCGGCGGCCGCCCCGTTATAGGTGAAGTTTTCTGCACGAAGATTGAGATTCCAGCCACCAACAGGGTCTTTTTGGATGGTAGCGTTCATGGCTGGCTTTGCTGGCCAGTCGTCGACAGCAAGCATCCCATGTGAATGCGCACCTGCTTCCTTTACGGACATGCCGCCATTTATGTTCGCGTGGTTTTCCATTTTCATGCCGGCGGGCATGGCAGATTGTTCGGGCATGTTCGATAGATCGCTGGCAATCCAGAATAGGGCGGCTCCAATAAGCCCACCCGTCAGGAATGAAATGAACAAGCTTGTGCCTGCTGTCTTAGCTGGCGTATTGCCATCGCCGTTAAGGGGATGCGTTGAGGGTGTCATGACATCACTCCAAAAATTCAATTCAAACAAGCTTTACGCCGGAGTTACGCATTTTCTCCAGTGCCGCATTAAGTGATCCGTTAAAATTAATCCCCCGGCAACTTGCCAACTGGACTTCCACTTCAAATCCCTCAGAGACGCCGTCAAGGGCCGACCAAGCCACACAGAAATCTGTTGCCAACCCCGCCATGGTCAATTGAGTGCATCCAATATCCCGCAGATACCCGGTAAGGCCAGTCTGTGTTTTTTTATCATTCTCAAAAAAGGCCGAATAGGAATCAACCGCGGGGTTCATTCCCTTGCGGATGATTGCGGCAGCGCGTGATGTATCGAGCGCGGGATGAAAGGCCGCGCCGTCGCTGCCCTGAATGCAATGGTCCGGCCACAGAACCTGTGGCCCATAGTACATGTCGATCATCTCTAGCGGAGCTTTTCCCGAATGCGACGAGGCAAAGCTGCTATGGCCCTGCGGATGCCAGTCCTGTGTCAGCACCACTACATCATGTGCTGCCATCATCTCATTGATCGAAGGCATAATCTGATCACCACCCTCGACCGCCAGTGCCCCACCGGGACAAAAATCATTCTGCGGGTCGATCACAACAAGACAACTCATCCCATTTCCCCCTGCTTTTAACGAGGTTTCAGTTAGTCAATGCTAGGGTCTTTTCAGCGTAAGTCAAAGTCTCAACGAAGCCCGTCCTTACCTTTGACCTCATGGGTTTGCAACCCCCCCATGCGGTGATGGATTCGTGGGCCCCGCGACATTGCCAGTGCAAACATCAACTCGCCACTGCGCGGTGCGTCTGGAAGACGGACCTCCATTGCATCAAAATGGCTGCGGACATAGGCGGCGTTGATATGGCCAAGTGGAATGTCGATGGGGGTGCCGGGACCGCCAACTTTCATCGCTGAGGGTACAATGGCCTTAGCCTCGCCAAGCCTCTCACGCATCGCATAGCCGCCAGGCACATGCCACAGGGCGGTATGCTCAAGTTCACCACCTTCACCGGCAAGTGCTGCCTTGCCATAACCATCGATGCCTTTAATGTCACCCAGCGCATCAATCAGCGTATCTGTCATCTGCAGGCCCAGCGGTTTCAGATCATCTATAGCGGATTGCAGGTCTTCCTGCCAGACCCCGGCAAAGGGGTTGACGACAATGGCGACAATAGCCGCGCGGCAGCGCGGCTGATCACCAACCGGACCATTTTCATGATGAATGGTCTCGATAAAGGTCATCATTTTACGCAATGTGAAGTCAGGCATAATGTTTTTCTGCTTTCCTGTTGTTATTTCTGGTAAAATCAGGGGTGATATGCTGTCCCGTCATGCCGATGATCTCGGTATGTCCCTGCAGCGATATCACCGCCCCGGCGATATGTTCCTGATCAAGCATCTGCTGCGCTACGGTCCGGCCTCCATCCACCGCGGCGAACACATCATTCCGGGGCAGTGGCGGTACCGCAATGGTAACAAGCCTGTCGCCAAGATCGCTCTCGGGGTTGAGGCTGTTTGCTGGCACCCTCTCAATGCCTCTGTGGCTTGGCAGGGTGACACTGTTCGCAATCAGCGTCGCCGCAATATCTGCGGTGGCTGCCGTGCGGGCAAGAACGCTAACGCTGTCAGCGATGCCAAGGGAATGGCTTCGGCCCTGCCATCCTGATGTCGCAAGTCCGCGCCAGACTGTTGGCCCGTATATCGTCATTATTCCGCCGGCAACTCCAGCAAGTTGTGCTTTTGCTATGGTGTCGGGAGCGGTCCAGAAAGCAACATCGCCTCCATTATTAACGCTGATTTTTGTCACGTCATTGGCGAGTTTGGCGGTAAGCATGGCGGCCAGAATATGATCGGCCACCGCGCCGGCAACAGCAATCATCGGTGTGACAAAGCGTCCATCCGCCAGATGACAGGCCGCCTGCATTCGCCGTGCCACGGGTCCCGCGAATTGCCGGCTGCTGTGATGGCGGGCCCGAAGCAGTGGCAATTCCTCAACCAACGTTGCAAGAACCGATTTGCCGGCCTTGGTCGCCGCTGTGAAAAGTGCGCTTCTGTGGCGGCCATCGGCATCAATGATCATGTCGATGGGGCCATGCTGGAGATGGAGCCTGTTACCAGCGCCAATCAGGCGGGCCTGCATTCCAGTGGCCGTGGGCTGGGGGTTAACCGTCATCATCATCTCTGGCGAGCAATGAGTTGGCACCGGGCGCAATCAACTGTGAGTTGGCGCCATATTCGCTGCCAGTCTCGACAGCCTCGGCAATGCTGCGGATGGCGCTGTCATGCCCGCCAAGTTCAAGATAATCCGCGCGGCTAACAGTAAATTCCAGAGGCGCTACCAGTGCAGGCGTTGGCACATAACCAAAGGCATTGTCTGGCAAATTCAGAACGTCAAGCATGATCGTGATGCCACCACCAGGCCAGACATAGGCCGGTACGCCGCCACATGATACAGCAGTATGTTGCGCCTGTACCGACCGGGTCAATTTGACCGGATTTTTTGTTGCGCCGGCACGTAATGAACCGCCGGCACCGCCCATAAACAGAACCGTACAGAGCGCCGGCTCACAATTCTCTGTGATCAGGTCGACAGTCGGTCGCAATGTCTGGGGCAGGGGCTTTTCCTTTGGCTGTAATTCCTCATCAAGCTGAAAATAGGCAAATTGGTCTCCGGTGGTTGAAACCATGAGCAAGGTCAAGCCGGGCCGGGCGCCCTTTTTCGGATTCCAGTCACCCAGAATGGTCAGGGGATCCTGAATGTTCGTGCCACCCCAGCCAAGACCCGGCTCAGCGACTTGAAAATACCGCCCCGGGGTAGATCGTCTGCCCTTGATCCTGATGCCCGTCTCCGGCCAGTCAATGACCTTGCCCGCCTGATGCTCGGAAACGACGCCGGTGATATGGTCATCGACCACCACGACCTCATCGACTAGCCCTTTCCATTGAGATGCAAACATGCCAATCGTCGCCGAACCACAGCCGACGCGCATTCGTTTCTCGGCAAGGCCATTGACGATCGGTGCTTCGCCTGCCTGCACGGTGATGGTGGCACCGTCGTCAATCGTAAATTCGACAGCCTCCCTGTTGCATAGGCGCATCAGCGTGTCACAGGTTGTTCGGCCCTCCTGTTTCGAGCCGCCGGTCAAATGATCAACGCCGCCAAGCGAGAGCATCTGAGAGCCATATTCCGAAGTTATCATCAGGCCAACCGCCTCACCATTGCAGCGCACTGTTGAGCCTTCCTTGCCAAGATGACGATCAGTGTCAATCTTCACTTTAACCCCGCAATAGGAGAAAATTGCCTCGGTAACGACTGTGACAAAATCAACACCGTCGATTTCCCGGCTAATAATGAAGGGGGCGGGCTTGTAGTCCGGATAGGTCGTGCCAGCACCGACAGCGGTGACAAACATCTGGTCGCTCTGGTCAAAGCCACCATTCCAGCCAGCGCCAAGAAACGGCTTTACCTGATCACCAGCGGCAAGCCGCCGATCGAGGATGGTCAAAGGATCCAACCGCACAATCTTGCCATCATCATTAGCGTAGCGATCACAGGCTCCGCTTTTGCCCTCGGCAATGTAGCACATAACCGGACAGGCATCGCATCTGATCTTTTCGTCCTTCTGCCTCGCCCTCATCTGCCACCTCCTGAACGGCTAGCCTCAATTGCGGCCAGAACCCGGTGGGGCAGCGCCGGAACCATTTCGAGATCAGCTCCGCTTGCATGGCGAATAGCGTTAAGGATGGCAGGTGCCGCAGGTATCAGCACATGCTCACCAAGACCCTTTGCACCCATCGGTCCAACCGGATCGGGTTTTTCAATGAAAATTGTCTCGATGGTTGGCATATCGCCAATCGAGGGGATCAAATAATCATGCAGATTCTCGGTTCGCCCGGGTATGAATTCCTCCATCAGCGCCATACCAAGACCCTGTGCAATTCCACCCTCAATCTGTCCGGTGGCAAGAACTGGATTAATCACGCGGCCAAGATCATGCGCGGCAACCATGTGCAGCACCTGGACAGTGCCAAGCAACAAGTCAACCTCGACCTCGGCAATCTGCGCACCATAGCCATAGACCTCATAGGGACTGCCCTGACCATCCTCATCAAGTGGTTTGGTCTGCGGGTCAAAACTTTCTTCGGCGCGCAGAACATACCCGAATGCGTCAACCGGCATGTCTGAAAGTTCAATATGCTGAGTGTCGACGTCGCCGCTGATGATGATTTTTGATCCCTCAAGTCTCAGGGTGGCGCTGTCATCCATATTGCTGAGGCGCAGAATATCACGGCGCAGCGCGCGCCCGGACAATTCAGCCGCCTTGCCGGTGATGAATGTCTGGCGTGATGCCGAGGTTTTGCCACAATCTGGTGTCAGTGCAGTATCTGGTCCGATCAATTCGAAATCTACAATGCTGATTCCAAGCGCATCGGCGCAAATCTGGGTAATGACCGTATTGGATCCCTGACCGATATCCGTTGCGCCCTGATGCAGCCTCAGCTCTCCCTGCGGTGTGATTCCGAGGCGCACGGTAGACGGATTGGGCAGGGCAGTATTGCCACAACCATACCAGCAGGAGGCAACGCCGATGCCGCGTTTGACATGCTTATTTGCAGTGTTAAAGTTCGCCACGCGGTCGCCCGCGGCCTGCCATCTGTCTGCGAGCGCCATAAGACATTCGGCGATGCCCACCCCATGAAGTTGTTGACCACAAACCGTTCTGTCACCATCACGAAGCGCATTCTGGATTCTGATCTGAAGCCGATCAAGTTCCACAGCGTCTGCCAGCCGATCCATGAGTTTTTCCTGCAGGAGTGCGGCCTGCGGCACCCCAAAACCGCGAAACGCGCCGGCGACTGGCCCGTTGGTGTGAATTGCGCTAGCCTCGGCAAAATAATGTGGCACACGATACGGACCAGAAGCATGTATCGGAACGCGTGTCGCAACGGTCGGTCCCCAGCTGGCGTAGGCACCGGTGTTGAAATCACCCTCAAAAACCATGCCGGTGATTGTTCCATAGCGATCCGCCGACAGCCGGCCTTGCATCTTTGCCGGGTGGCGCTTTGTCGTCGATGTCATCGATTCATGACGTGTGTACACCATGCGGCAAGGCCGTCCTGTTTTCAGGGCAGCCAGACCAACAAGGGGCTGCAGGGATACATCCAGCTTTGTGCCAAATCCACCTCCAGCAGCGGCAGGAACAATCCGAACACGCGCCAGTGGCAGGCCAAGAACCTTTGCCGTGTCCTCCTGATCCATCACCGGCGCCTGCGTACAGGCGGCGATGGTCAAAATATCGCCATCCATCCAAGCGCATCCTGCCTCGGGTTCGATGGGCGCATGTTCGACATAGCTGGTACTGATGGTGGCGTCGACGACGATTTCGCCATGGTCCAACCCCGCTGCGCCATCACCCGATTTCACCCTGCCAGTAATAAGAAGGTTACCATTACGGTTTTCATGCAGAATAATATCCTTGGCGGCTCTGGCCTCCTCACTGCTCATCACCGGCTCGCGAGGTGTCCAAACAATCGGAAAATCTTCGAGGTCGAAACTGGCAAGTTGATCAGCGTCACCAACGACAAGGGCAACAGCCTCACCGCGGAAGCGGGCAATTGTCTCGGCAAGCGCCGGCTGGTCGGCAAAGGGAGGGATCACACCAAACGCGTTTACGCCGGCAATGTCTGCGGCGGTGACAATTGTTTCGACGAATGGGTGGCGTGATTGCCATTCCTCAATGTCGCCAAATGTGAAGGCAGCATGAAAATGCGGCGACCGGATCGCCCGTACAAGCAGTGCATTATCGGGCCAGTGATCAGCCCCAAAAACTTCACTGAAATTAACTTTCTGGTGCCCGTCAAGACGCCATACCCCAGTCCCAACAGCCGCACCGGTGGCAGGCGAGGGCTGTTCCACTAGGCAGGCACCGGCATCAAGCACGGCATCGATGATTTTGATGTAGCCGGTACAGCGACACAACACGCCACCAAGTGCATCCTGAACGGCCTGTTTGTCCGGCTTTGGGTTTTGCCGCAACAACGCGGTTGCCGCCATCATCATGCCTGGCGTGCAAATTCCGCATTGAGCAGCACCATGGCGCAGGAAGGATTGCTGCAAGGCCGACAGCCTGCCATCATCCCCATTCAGCGACAGGGCGGTTTCAATTCTGCGGCCACTGGCCTGTCTGGCAGGAACAAGACAGGCGCAGACCGGATCACCATCGAGGAGGACTGTGCATGCTCCGCAATCACCTGCATTACAGCCAATTTTGGTGTCGCGCAGCCCAAACTTCTCACGCAGAACATCGCTGAGCCGCATCGAGTGTGGGCATTCGATTTCCGTGCTGACTCCGTTAACGGTAAAATTCATACGATTGCCAGTCTGTGATACGCCATACATCATGACACCTTTGAACAAAGATCTGCAATCACGCGCTGGCTGATCTCGGCTGCGGCCCTGTGCCGATACTCTGCCGAGGCGCGCACATCGGCAATTGGCGAGAGCGAAGAACTGATGCCCGTGATTGTCTCGCGGGCCAGTTCAGGGGCGTCTTTTACGTCTGTATCAACAAGCGCGTCCTCCAGTTCTCGCAGGCGCACAGCAACAGGCGCGCAGGCACCCACAGCAATCCGTGCATCGCTGATCCTGCCTCCATCAACAGCCAGCCGGACGGCGACCATGGCGATTGATATGACGAGATAATGCCGCGCGCCGAGCTTGTGAAATGCAGAGACCCCGGTTTCGGCCGTTTCGGGGACATGAATGGCGACCACCAGCTCATCTGGCGCAAGCGCCGTTTGCCGTGCGCCGGTCAGAAATTTAGCAAGCTCGAGCTGTCGGCGACCTCGCACGGATGACAGCTCGATTTCCGCGTCAAGCGCCATCAGACAGGGCACGCTGTCAGCCGCTGGTGACGCCGTGCACAGATTGCCGCCAATTGTACCGCTGTTTTGGATTTGCACGGCACCGATCTCGCGGCTTGCTTGCTTGAGCATTGCATAGCTGGCAGGAAGTGATGTTTGCAGGATTTCACGCCAGCTTGTCGCTGCCCCAAACCGCCGCCAGCCATCCCTCATCTCGATACCCCGAAGCTCTTCAATCGCCGTGATGTCAAGAAGCGGCCCGTCCAGCGTGGGCGTATGGCGCGTGGGATAGATATCAGTACAGCCCGCCAAAACCAGAGGCTGTTCTGCCGCCAGCCAGTCCAATGCGTCATCGAGTTTGTGAGGCCGTAGATACGCCATCGACCAAGCACCAGATATTGTTGTAAAAATTGTTTGTGTACAAATAGACTGTGCTATGCTGATAGGGGTGTGTCAACCGGGATTTGCGGCTATCATGCCGCAGGCTGGAGAATGGATTATGGAAGACAGCGACAGCTACATTCTGGAAAGCCAGATTGGCTTTGTTATGCGCCGTGTGGTGCAGCGCCATATCGCGATTTTCTCCTCTCTGATTCCGGATTTGACGCCGACGCAATTTGCCGCACTTGTCAAACTTTGTGAGTTGGGTCAGGCATCACAGAACGAGCTTGGGCGGTTGACCTCGATGGATGTTGCCACAATCAAGGGGGTGGTTGACAGGTTGCGGGGGCGTGGGCTGGTTTTGGCTGAACCGCTGGCCAGTGACAAGCGACGGCTGACTCTTACCCCAACCCCACAGGGCAAGGTGCTTTTCAGAAAGTTGGTTTCAAGGGCGCGTGAGGTGTCGCAGCAAACACTTAGCCCCCTGTCAGAGGCTGAGAGCCAGCAATTGATGGTGTTACTCAGAAAACTTGGCTGAGCTGTCAATTAAACGCCAACAAACCGCGTCAGAAGTTCTTGTTTTGCCTCGAGTTCGGCGGTGGTGACAGGTGGGTGATTCCTACCATTTTCCAGAAAAACCACGCGATCAGCGATTGACAGAACGGCTTCGACGCGCTGCTCAACCAGAAGAATGGCAACACCGCGCGCGCGCAGTGCCGTTACCGCCTTGCGGATCTGTTCAATCATCGAGGGTTGAAGTCCTTCCGTCGGCTCATCAAGAAGCAGCACCGAGGGGTTGATACAAAGCGCACGGCCAGTGGCCAGCATCTGCTGTTCACCACCAGACAGGGTGTCGGCACGCTGGTCAAGACGTTCACGCAGACGCGGGAACATGCCAAGCACCTGATCGCGGATATCATCGTCCTGCCGGCGCACCATCAGCCCAATTTCCAGATTCTCGGCAACGGTCAGTTCGGCGAATAGTCGGCGTCCCTGTGGAATGTAGCCGATGCCACGTTTTGGCACCTCATGAGCCGGGAGCGAAGAGACCGTCTCGCCACTAAGCGCAACCGAGCCGGCATTGGCCGGGATCAATCCCATGATTGTTTTTATGCAGGTTGTCTTTCCTGCACCATTGCGTCCCAATAGACAGACAATCTCGCCTGCGTTCACCTCAAAGGAGATGTCATGAAGGACCTGCGCATTGCCATAGCCAGATGATAAATTCCTGATTGAGAGCATTATCCTGTCCCCAGATAGGCAGCCTGAACAGCGGCATTTTTGCGTATTTCACCAGGCGTGCCTTCGGCGAGAATCTCGCCACCATTGAGAACCGTGATCGCGTCGGCGGTCTGCATAACAACATGGATATTGTGTTCAATCAGCAAGATCGTCATCTCGCTTGCAAGACCGCGGATCAGGGAGATGAAATCAACAATCTCACTGTCGGCAAGACCCTGTGTTGGTTCATCGAGTATCAGCAGCCTCGGTTGCTGGCTGATGCCCATGGCAATCTCCAGAAGGCGTTGATGGCCATAGCTGAGATCACCGGCAGGCTGGTCGGCGCGTTCGGCGATGCCAACACGCTCCAATGCGTCGCTGGCGCGTTTCGTTGTCGCTATTTCATTGCCGCCTGTGCGCCACCGCAAGGCCAGTGCAACATTCTCTTGGACGGACAGGCGGCTATAGATCGACGTGATCTGAAAGGTGTAGGCCATGCCAGCGCGGATGCGCTGATGCGCTGGCAGGTGAGTTATATTCTGCCCATCGAAGGTGACTGATCCCGCACTTGCTGGAATGCGTCCGGACAGCAGGCCGACATAGGTTGTCTTGCCAGCGCCATTCGGACCAATCAGCGCACGCACCTGGCCCTCAGGAAGGTCAAAATCGATATTCTCGACAGCCTTCAATCCGCCAAAATGGCGGCTGAGCCCGCGTGTTGACAATAACATCATGGCAGCCACCTCAGTGTTCTTCGTCGCAATTCACCGACAAGCCCCTGTGGCGCAAACAGAGTCAGCAGTACAAGTGTCAGTCCGGCGATCAGCATATAGGCTGTTGATATGTCGCTTGATAGGTCGATCAGATAGAACATGAACAGCGTGCCGACAAAAGGCCCCAAAACCGTGCCGGCACCACCAAGCAGCACCCAGAGTAGGGGAAAAATAGAATATTGCACCGAGGCAAACGTGGCTCCGGCATAGCCGAACAACAGCCCGTAACTAGCTCCTGCAGCGGCAGACATTGTACCGGACAGCAGGATTGCTAGCAGCTTGTGACGATGCACGTCATAGCCAAGCATACGGGTGCGCTCCTCATTTTCGCGGATGGCGACAAGCACCCGGCCAAAACCGGTCTGCACAACACGCAGCGTGATGAACAGGCAGACGGCAAACAGCACCAGCGCGGCCAGATAGCGATTCATCGGGTCAGACAAATCGATGCCGCCAATCTGCCGCGCCGCCTTCTGGATGACAAATCCCTCATCACCTCTTGTATATTCGCCGAAATACAGCGCCGCCAGATAGCCGGCCTGAGCAAACATCAATGTAACGATCATGAAGGCGACTCCTGCCGTGCGCAGCGAGAGAATGCCAACGATCAGAGACATTGCAAGACCACTCGCAAGGCCGACAATTATTGCTGGTCCTGCCGACCATCCCAGATGCTGCACCGTCAGTGACATGCCGTACATGCCAGCGGCAAAGAACAGCGCATGGCCCAGACTCAGCAATCCGGTATAGCCAAACAGTATGTTGTAACCCATGGCATAGCAGGCAAGCACCATCACCCGGGCCAAATTGCCGTGGTGATAGTCAGGCAGGATGAAATTTAGCGCCAGCAGCAGCGACACCACACCAATATGAAGGCCCCATGATTTACGGATCTCGCTCATAGGCCGCGTTTCCCAAACAGGCCCTGCGGCATGAAAATCAGAACAAAGGCCACGCCAAGCGTTGCGATGATCTTGGCCAATGTTGGCGAGAAGAAGACTGAAATCATTCCATCGCTGATGCCAATCAACAGCGCGGCAACAATCGTGCCGGGAAGACTGCCAAGTCCGCCGATGATTACAACGATGAAGGACAGCAGTAGCGGGTCATGCCCCATCAGATAATGGGCCTGCTGAATGGGAACGATAAGCACTCCGGCAAGCGCCGCCAGAGCAGCGCCAAGCCCGAAAACAGCAGCATAAACCCTGCCAACAGGAATGCCAAAGGCCTGTGCTGTCTCACGGTCAAGCTGGGTTGCCCGCATCAAAAGGCCAAAGCGGGTGCGTGTCATCAACATCCAGATGCCAGTAAGCAACATGACCGCGGCCATGATCACGGCAAGTTTATAGGTTGTCGTGCCTAGCCCCCATGGCCAGTAAAGTGACAAACCGCGTTCTGTCCACTCAACTAGTGGAATCGACAGCCGCTGATTGAATGGTGCCTCAACGGGACGCGCATCCGGACCGTAGGTCATCAGCGTGACCTGCTGGATGATATATAACAGCCCGATTGTCGCGACGATTGTGCGTTCGGGATCATATTCGATGCGTTTGAGAACAAGCTGATTCGCAGCAACGGCGATGCAGGCGGTCAGCGGTGGCGCAACCAGCAATGCCGCCAGAAACCCCCAGGCGGGGTGTCCTTCAAAGAGGCTGGCAATCTGCCAGGCCAGAACCGCGCCCACCATGAAAAATTCACCATGGGCGACATTGACGACGCGCATCACGCCAAAGACCAGCGACAGGCCAAGCGCCATCAGCGACAGAACCGCCGCCGTCACCAGCCCTTCAAGCAATCCAAGAATGAGATAGGGAACAAGTTCCATGTGACAAGTGAGATCAAAATCCCGGGGCAGGGAGGGGGCACAGATGAGGCGGCCCGGCGTAGCCGCCGGGCCGGTTCGGTTTGTCTAGAAGGATTGTGTCGTGTAATCGACTTCATCCGGATAATAGGTGTCGGCAATCGACGTTGTATGTGCCAGTACCAACTTGCTATTCTCAACGCGTGTAATGTACTGATGGCCAAATGTCTGGTGCGTTTTGCCGTTGAATTCCTTTGCGCCTTGTGGATTGGCATAGGAATGCGGGATCGAGGTCATCGCCTCGACAGCCTCAATTAGCTTGGCCCGGTCATCAGCGCCGGCATAGCCTGACGCTTCCATGCCGGCCTTGACGATATGCAGGGTCTCCCAGCATCCAAACATGTGAGCATAGGTCGATACATCCTTTGAGTCAGAGATCGAAGCGCCATTGTTGTCGACGCCAACCGCAGCTCGATAGGCCTTGTCATAATCTGACTGGTTGGCCTGTGCATAGCGTGGATTGCCCTCCCAGAAATAGGTGCCCTCAAGGAATTCAAGTCCCGGGCTGGCAAGGTCAACCGCTTCCAGTGAGTCGATGAAACCAAAGATTTCCGGGCGCGAGTTGCCAAAAAATTCGCCCATCTCTTTGACGAAGGTCAGCACTGCCGGCCCCACCATCACATGATAGATCACTTCGGTATCGCGGGGGATTTTAGGGAAATATTTGGTGAAGGACGACTCGGTCGGCGGGATCGCAATTTTGGCGACAACCTTGCCTCCCTGTGCCTCGACAGCGGCTGAGAAATAGTCACGATGGTCATGCCCAAACGCAAAATCAGGGTAGATCATTGTCACCTTCTTACCAAGCGTGCTGTTAACAAAAGGTGCCATCGCCTGCACCTGGCTTTTCACGTCTGTGATGCCTGGCTGCAACGTATAGCGGTTCAACATGCCGCTGGCAACGTGATGCCCCTCAGACACCACAAAATAAGGTATCTTAAGCTCGCCCGCACGAGGCGCTGAGCCGATGACGACATGGCTGAACAGGGTGCCGAATGCGATATCACATCCATGCTGGGTTGCCAGTTTTTCGACAACCTCGGCACCGCGCTTGGGGTCGGTGCCATCATCCTCAGCGACAATCTGCACCTCGCGTCCATTGATGCCGCCCTCGTCATTAATTTTTTTGACGGCGGCCTCCGTCGTGCGGTTGTACCAGCGGCCATAGGCAGCGCCGATGCCGGTGCGATGCACCTGAAAGCCGATCTTGATTGGCTCGGCGCTCTGCGCCTGGCCGTAACGCCCAAAAAGCGGCGTTGTGCTGGCGACGGCTGCCAGTGTGGTGGTCGCGGCAAGTGTCTTGATTGCCTGCCGACGGTTTGGTTGCATGGTATCGGTAATCGGCGGTGTTTCAACGATTTTGGTATCATCACTGTTTGACTTGGTCATAGGAGCCCCCTTATTATGATTCAGCATCCGGATCTTTGTCCGGTGTGATTGACGATCTGTTAAGCGAAGTTTGTGTGTGTACAAATAAATTGTCCAGCCTAATCTTTATCCACCTTTTGGTGCTGCCAGAAGCCAAAGCCCAAGCCAGGTATATAGGATCATGAAAATCGCCAACGGCAGCCCGGCAACAAAGGCCCGTTCCAGATTGCGGTATAAATGCAGAGCTTGTGCATGTGCCAGCACCACGGCAAGGACATGACCGGCTACAATGATCAGCGCCTGACTCAGCCAGATTATCCGCATCGTCTCGCGGTGATTAAAAAATCCGGTGGTTACATAGAACTCATCGCGACCAAGCAAATTGGCCCCTGTGTTGAAGGGATCATTCAGCACCATGAGCACATATTGCCCGTCAACGAGAAGCGAGGGCAGGTAATGTGCGGTGTGATAGGCAAGCGCGATAGGTATGATGGTTGGAGCAAAACGGGGTAGCAGCTGGCGCGCTGTTGCCTGCCCGCCAGTGATTCTGTCACCCAGCACAATAAGCAGGGTAAAGGCGGCCACAAGAATTAGATTGCCCGCTGCGAGGCCGCAGATCACTGGAATGATGACCGCCGAGCGACCGGGAAAGGCCAGCGGATTGACCCCGATCAGATCAAGCCAGACAAAGGTTTCATTGAATCCATCGAACGAGCCTGTGCCAAGCAGAACGAGAATGAAAATGGACAGGCCCGGTCGGACAGACAGCCCTTGGCCAATCTGCCAGCCATGCCAGCCTAGCCAGAGGGTCCGGCCACGCCGCCCATAGGGTGCGAGTCGGCCAAAAAGCGCCATGATGATTGAAAATAATTCGACTTGTGAGAGCCATCGCCGTGGACCACACAGCCACATCCCAGTCACGGTGATACAGACATAGATGACGCCGATACTGGCGAGTCTCGTGGGATCATCAGGTGCCGGGTCCGCCAGGGTGAAGGCGGAAAAACTCAGCAGCAGAACAACCGCTGGCCAAACACCGATGGCTCGTGGCAGCGTCGTCCAGCTCCTTTCCCGCATCCGAATCATTGGTCGGACCAGCCAGTAAAAGGGCGAAATCCACCCCCACAGATTGAAAACAAGCCCCTGAAACATCAGCGCCGCCATCCAGAAGACCACCCAGAACCCGAGGATGAGCGAATTCTCCAGAGGGTCACGCGTTCCGGTAAACCCTGTATGAAGGAGCCAGCAAAACAGCAGGAAAAAACTGAGGCTGCTGGTGCTTCGCAACCGATGCGGCGTGGCCAGTCGTCCAATTAACAGGCGAGGCAGAAGCCTGTCGGCTGATTGATGCGGCAGGAACCACAACAATAAAATGCTCAGCGCCACAATCAACACGCCAACCGCCATATAGGGGCCGGTCGGCAACAGGGCGACAAAGCTCTGGCCTGTGGCGTGAGCAAGGGCAGGGGCTGGCAAGATGGCGGTCAGGGCGCTGGCTGCAATTATCGCCCGCTTGTGCTGTCGTTTGTTGGGTCCGAGATTGCTCATGACCCAAGAGTGGAAACATCATTGACAAGTTGTCAATATTTGAGGCTCATTCGTATGCAAACAATTTGTATTCACTCGCGTTTCGCTAGGACACTCTTCTATTCGGGCGCAACAAATCTCTTGGCAAGCCGGGCAGATGGATAAAACAGAGACAGAATATACTGGTGACCTGATCGGCGTTGACGTCGGTGGCACATTTACCGATCTTGTCAGGCTGGATCAGGCGACAGGTAGGGTGCGTCTTGCCAAGGTTGCCAGCACGCTGGAAAATCAGGCTTTTGGTGTCATGCAGGCACTTGCTGAGGCCGAAACAGCACTACCCGATGTCGCCCTGGTTATTCACGGCACAACAACCACGACAAATGCAGTTCTGGAACGCAAACTCAGCCGCACGGGGCTGATCACGACCGCAGGGTTTCGCGATATTCTCGAGCTTGGTCGCCGCACACGGCCGCAGCCCTACGGTATGAAAGGGCAGTTTCTGCCAATCATTCCCCGTGACCTGCGCCTTGAGGTTGGCGAGCGGATGGACCATGCCGGGTGCATTGTAACACCATTGGATGAGGATGCTGTGCGCACCGCCGGTCAAACACTGCTTGCCGCCGGGGCGGAATCCGTTGTCGTGCATTTCCTGCATGCCTATGCCAATCCCATGCATGAGCAACGTGCGGCGGATATTCTGGCTGAATTCTGGCCCAACGAATATATCACCACTGGTCATTCGCTGCTCTCCGAGAGTCGCGAATTTGAGCGCGGCGTGACCGCGGCGGTCAATGCCTCAGTGCAGCCTATTCTAAAGCGCTATATTGGTCGGCTTGATGATGAACTTGTTGCTGGTGGTTATAGTGGCGAGTTGCTGGTGATGAATGGCAATGGTGGCACCGTCTCGGCAAAACGTGTCGTTCGCGAGGCGGCAAAGACGGTGATGTCGGGGCCGGCATCCGGGGTGATCGCCGCCGCCTATACCGGACGCGCTGCCGGGCGACGAAATCTGATCACCTATGATATGGGCGGCACCTCGACGGATGTTGCCCTCATCCGTGATGGTGAGCCATCAGTTTCGC
>CACHEI010000013.1 GCA_902578815.1 uncultured SAR116 cluster alpha proteobacterium
GTATAAATACTACCGCGTAAGTTGTGGCAGAGATCGCCGCGTGAAAGCTCTAAATAGAGACAAATTAGCTCAGCAATAATGGGACTTTCCAAAACAAAATTATAGGCAAGTCGAGAAACAGAAAGAATGCAAAGGGGGTAGGCAATGCACATGTCTTTAAGCTTGGCCTCTGTCCATTCTAAAATTTGAAATTGGATAGACCACTAGTGTTCTAATTTTTTAATTTGAACTATTCCAAGAATGAATGCTTAATTTTCATCAAGAGCTAGGCTTCTTGGGAGCGCACTATGCATGAACTCGGAAATTGGTTTGTAACAATCATTCAACCAATTATTTCGATGCTAAAGGTCGAAGGGTTTGGACCGTTCTTAGCATTGATGATCCTAACCGTGGGCATTGTGGTCATGCTAGCAGCGATAATTCACTTTGTCGGCTTCTCATCAAAATTGAAGAGGGCTATAGGCGCTGTTGGTGATACTGAAACCGAGGAGGCATTCTATCAAAGATATGAAGAACTTGATCAATTCTTCAAAAGTGAAAAAAATTTAGGTGCCTGTTGGAGAGAGTTCACAGAAACGGTGATACATCCTCATGTGGCTCGGCCGGGTGGAACGCAGCCCATAATTCGTAATACCTCAAGACCAACTGATTTCTTCATCGCAAATTTTTTCGTTCTTTGAGAAGGCCCTGGCAAGAGCGTGGAAAATAGTTTGCTGTTTTGGAAGCGCGCAATCGCGGTTACCTAAACCTTAATTTTGTGAGTGTTTAGAACCCTAAGGATCGCCAATCATGATTTTGTATCAAGCCCACATCTCACCCCACATTTGAATGGAGTTACTGGGGCTGGTTGCTGGAACTGGATCGAATTGGTCTGAGGGGGCGGAGGTCTATGTTCGGTATGCCTGCGCCTCGACCCTCGCACGGGTAGAGGTGATGCTGGCGGATCATTAATTTACCACATCTATTCTTGTCAGTGTAAAACGGCGACACCGTTCTCGTCAAACCGCGGTGCTGCATCGGCGTTGAACATAACCGTGACATTTTGTCCTGTCCGCTGGCTCGCATTGGGCCCGACCCGCACGCAGAAATCAACATCTTCAACATCTACGTTGCTGGTCCTGAACCTGTCTTCAAGCCTTAGATAGACAAATTTTTCAGGTCCCATCATCTCGACCCGTGTCACCAGGCCTTCGGTAGCAAATTGTGAAGCCGGCCGCGACCTGCTAGCCGCGACAAGGCGTGCCTGTTCCGGCCGTATCCCGATAAAGCCCGCGCCGCCATCCACTGTTTCACGCCGCAGAATGTTCATGCCGGGGCTGCCGATAAACTGTGCCACAAAGAGGTCGGCCGGCGCGCGGTACAGCTCTGTCGGGGACCCCACCTGAGCAATCAGGCCCTCATTCATCACCACGATCCGGTCGCCAAGCGACATTGCCTCTGTCTGGTCATGAGTTACATGGATAAAGGTGGTGCCAAGCTGGCCATGTAGATCCTTCAACTCACCGCGCATATGCAGGCGCAGCTTGGTGTCGAGGTTAGATAATGGCTCGTCAAGAAGGAAGGCCTTTGGCTGGCGCACTATGGCACGTCCCATCGCGACCCGCTGGCGCTGACCACCCGACAGCTGGGCCGGGCGCCGGTCAAGCAAATCCTCCAGCCTTAGTCGGCGCGCCGTTTCGATGATCCGTTGCCGGATTTCTTCGCGGCTGAACTGGCGGTTGCGGAGGCCATAGGCCATGTTGTTGAAAACCGACATATGGGGATATAGGGCGTAAGACTGAAAGACCATCGCCAAGTCCCTTTCACCTGGCTCAAGATGGTTCTGTAGGACATCATTGATTGCGAGTTCGCCGTCGGTGATCGTCTCAAGGCCGGCGATCACCCGCAGCAGGCTGGACTTGCCGCAGCCGGACGGTCCTATAACGACAAGGAATTCGCCGTCGTGGATATCCAGCGATATGCCGCGAAGGGCCTGTACGCCGTTAGGATAAGTTTTACGAATGTCCCGCAGATAGATGTCTGCCATACCTATTTCTCACTTTCTATCAAACCCTTTACGAAGAGGCGCTGCATCGAGAGTACAATCAGGACCGGCGGCAGCAGCGCCAGAACCGCTGTCCCCATAATGAGGTGCCACAGCGGCAGTGATTCCCCCGTATTGGCCATACGCTGGATCCCCATGACGATGGTGTAGAACGCTTCATCAGTTGTTATCAGCAGCGGCCAAAGATATTGGTTCCATCCGTAGATGAACAGGATGATGAAAAGCGCGGCGATATTTGTCCGCGACAGCGGTAGCAGAATATCTCGAAAGAAGCGAAGTGGGCCGGCCCGGTCCATCTTCGAGGCCTCGACGAGTTCGGCCGGGATGGTCATGAAGAACTGGCGGAACAGGAATGTCGCCGTCGCCGACGCGATGAGCGGTAGGCAAAGGCCGGTATAGCTGTTCAACATTCCAAGCCGCGCGACGACATCGAAGGTCGGCAGGATTCTGACCTCGACTGGCAGCATCAACGTAATAAAGATCAGCCAGAATGATATGAATCTTAACGGAAACCTGAAATATACAATGGCGAATGCCGCCGTCAGTGAGACGCCAAGCTTTCCGATAGTGATCAACAACGCCATGATCAAGCTGTTTGTCATCATCAGCCCGACAGACACGCCGCCCGCCTCGGGTATTCCGCCCTTCAAAAGCTGCCGATAATTGTCCGGACCCATGGACCCGAACCACATCGGAATGGGATTTATCGACAGCTCTTCGGGCGGATGCGTCGAGGCAACAAGCGCCATCCACACTGGAAAGGCAATCAGTACCACGCCCATGATCAATACCAGATGGGCGAGGATGGTTGGTGTGAGGCGTCGCGTAACCATCAATACACCACCCGTCGTTCGACGTAACGGAACTGAATGGCTGTCATCAGAATCACAAGCACCATCAGGATAACGGATTGCGCTGCTGAGGAGCCATAGTCCTGACCGATGAAGCCGGTGTTGAAGACCCTGAAGACCAACACAGAGGTTGAATCGGCGGGCCCGCCCTCGGTGGTCGCGTGAATGATCGCGAAGGTGTCAAAAAAGGAGTAGACCAGATTAATCACGATTAGAAAGAACGTTGTCGGCGACAGAAGCGGAAAGGTGATTGTCAGAAACCGGCGGAACGGGCCTGCACCGTCGATGGCGGCCGCCTCAATCAGAGAGCGGGGGATTGATTGCAGCCCAGCGATAAAAAACAGGAAATTGTAGCTGATCTGCTTCCAGGAGGCGGCGATAATCACCATCAGCAGCGCCTGGTCCCCATTGACATAATGGTTCCAGTCGACACCAAGCGCACCAAGCCAATAGGCGATGATGCCAATCGAGGGGTTCATCAGGAAATACCAGATGACACCTGCCAGCGCTGGCGCAACGGCATAGGGCCAGACTAGAAGCGCCCGGTAAGCCTCGGCCCCGCGGATGATGTGGTCAGCTGACACGGCGAAGACAAGCGCCGTCGACATCGAGATGAAGGTGACACCGAAACTGAAGATCAGGCTGGTGCGAAATGATCGCACATAGCCCTCATCGCGGAACAATTCGAGATAATTATCGATCCCAATAAAGTCCCGTGTGAAGCCAAACGCATCTTCAAGATAAAAGGATTGCTCGAACGCTTGGTAGGACGGCCACAAGAAGAACACCGCTGTCACCAAAAGTTGTGGCGCTAGGAGAGCGTAGGGAAGCCAGCGGTTGGCGAAGATAACGTGCGAGGACTGCATATTGGATTAAAGACGCGGACCGTCCATACGGAAGGTCCGCATCATTTGTCCTAACGATTTGCGGTTTCGAATTTACGAAGCAGAATATTACCGCGTTCGACGGCCTTGTCCATTGCGTCCTTTGCGGACTTCCTGCCGGACCAGACTGCTTCCATCTCTTCATTAATTATGTCGCGGATCTGCACAAAGTTGCCAAAACGAAGGCCCTTTGAGGCCGGGGTAGGCTCGTTCAGCGACAGCTGCTTG
Organism: uncultured SAR116 cluster alpha proteobacterium; assembly: GCA_902578815.1. Lineage (GTDB taxonomy): Bacteria > Pseudomonadota > Alphaproteobacteria > Puniceispirillales > Puniceispirillaceae > MED-G116. Next base: position 4,008 of record CACHEI010000013.1, read on the forward strand.
ATGGCGGTGTCGGTACCCGGATTGCTATCGTAGAAGCCTTGCGCCCTAGACAGGTCATAGGCGGCCGTTGTGATCGGAACATATCCAGTGGTCTGATGCCAGTATGCCTGCTGTTCAGGTGCAGACAGGAACTTGAAGAACTTTGCAACGCCCTTGTACTCCTCGCTTTTATGACCATTCAGCACCCACAGCGTGGCACCACCGATGATCGAGTTCTGTGGAGCCGTGGCAACATCGTTATCCAGCGGCAGCATGGTTTGGCTGAATTCAAAGTTCTTGATGTCCTTCTTGAATCCGCCGTAATAGGCCGAAGAGTTGATCCAGAAGATCGACTCGCCATTCACGAACTTGGCCCGGCTATCACCACGGCGACCACCATATTCGAACAAACCCTTGGCGCCCATGTTGGCAATACGTTGGATATGGTTGACAACATGGTCGTTATTAAAGGTGAAGGTTGTGTCGAGACCAGCAAAGCCATTCTCACGGGTGCCCACCTCGACATTGTGCCAGGCGGAGTAGTTCTCGATCTGGGTCCAGGACTGCCAGCCAAAGCACAGCGGCGCCTCTACGCCGGCGTCCTTTGCTTTGGCGGCAGCGGCCTCAAGCTCGGTCCATGTCGTAGGAACGTCCAGACCAAGCTCATCCAGTTTTGTTTTGTTATACCATAGAACCGGTGTCGACGAATTGAATGGCAGTGACAGCAGCTTGTTGTCTGGCGTTGTGTAGTAGGAAATCACCGCTGGAAGATATTCAGATTGGTCAAAGGACTCGCCGGCATCTTCCATCAGCTTGTAGATCGGGTAGACGGCGCCCTTGTCCTCAGCGGCCATCATGGTTGCGGTTCCGACCTCGAAGACCTGGACGATATGCGGCTGCTCCTTGGCGCGGAAGGCCGCAATGGCTGAGGTCATTGTTTCGGTGTAATTGCCCTTATAGATAGCCTTGAGTTCGTAATCGGACTGGCTGGCATTGAAATCGGCGGCGAACTTATCAACTATCTCACCGAGCTGCCCGCCCATCGCATGCCAGAAATGAACTTCTGTTGCGGCGACAGCCTGTCCGGCGAATGCCAGCCAGAATGCAGATGCAAGAACAAGTCTCTTCATGATTTGACTCCTTTGATTTGCGGTTAAAGCATAACCGCTAGATGACGTTGGTTACAAAAATATTTCATTACAATTAAATTTTCATTGCCTCACGCAAAATTACTAAATTGAATGTCGTTGCCGGATGTAATCATCAATGACCGCAATTTGCTCAACACTTAATCGCAACCCCAATCGCGTCCGCCTCCAAACGAAATCTTCAGCTGAGGATACCCATTCATTCTTGATAACCCAATCAAGTTCGGCGGCGAAAACCCCCGCACCAAAATGGTTACCAAGATCATTCACCGAGGTAATCTTTTGGAGAATGCGCCAGCTATCAGTGCCATAGGCACGTACAAGGCGTCGGGCCACGCCCTTGGGCATGAAAGGGTATTTTGACTCAACATCAAAAACCAGCCGCTCAAACCCGTCGACCGCAAAATCACCGCCCGGCAAAGCCTCAGCGGCGGTCCAACTGCCAGACATTTTGTCAAAGAAAGGGCCTATTTCCATCATCACGGACTCTGCCAGCTTCCGGTAAGTCGTAATCTTCCCACCGAAGATGTTGAGAAGGGGAAGCCCCTCCTCGTCCTCAAGCCGCAGCACATAGTCACGCGTGGCAGCTGAGGCATTGCCATCACCGTCATTGTAGAGCGGACGGACACCGGAAAAGCTGGCGAGTATATCGCTACGCTTCACAGGCGTTTTGAAATAAATGGATACGAAGGCAAGGAGGTAATCTGCCTCCTCATCTGAGCAGACTGGTGGTGTTGAGAAATCTGGATGGTCAACATCCGTTGTTCCAATTAAAGTAAAGTCATTTTCGTAGGGGATTGTAAAAATGATGCGTCCATCCTCGCCCTGAAAAAAATAACATTTTCCATGCTCATATAATTTGCGCGTGACAATATGGCTGCCCCGAACAAGTCGCAATCCGTCTTGAGACGGTCGTTGTAACTTGTTCTTTATAATATCTTCAACCCAGGGGCCACCAGCATTGATGAGGCATTTGGCAGAAAAATTAGCATTGCTGCCTGTTTCACTGTTGCATGTTTCGACCTGCCACAAACCATCCCGACGCTCTGCGCTTACAACCACGGTGCGCGGCATTATTTTAGCGCCTCGATTCTGTGCGTCGCGCGCATTCAACACAACAAGCCGGGAATCTTCGACCCAGCAATCAGAGTATTCAAAGGCCTGGCGGAACTCTTCCTTGAGCGGTTTGCCGCTCTCATCATCGTTCAGATCAATGACCTTTGTGCCAGGTAGGATCTTCCGGCCCCCTATGTGATCATAGAGAAACAGTCCAAGCCTAATCAACCAACCAGGCCGTCGTCCCCGCATCCAGGGAAAAATGAAGGCAAATATGCGAGACAAGGGTGTCTTGGTCTGAAACTGCATGTCGCGGTTGAAAGGAAGCACAAAGCGCATTGGCCAGCTAATATGTGGCATCGCCTGCAGCAAAATTTCGCGTTCTATCAACGCTTCGCGAACGAGTCGAAACTCCAAATATTCAAGATAGCGCAAGCCACCATGGAGCAATTTTGTTGATGATGATGATGTTGCTGAGGCGATATCATTCATCTCGGCGAGCCCAACAGATAGACCTCTTCCCGCTGCGTCGCGCGCGATACCACAACCGTTTACCCCGCCACCAATGATGAAAATATCGTAGGGAGTTTCCGTACCATTGACCCCTTTTGACATATTAGACACCAGCAGTCTCTCCTGTTACCACTCTGGTGCCACAGCTCCTCGCTACTTCGAGAAATTCTTCGGAAGGCTCACGGTCCAGGATTACGTAATCAAGATCCGACAGATTGCAAATCCTTATCGGCGCGTTGCGCTCAAATTTCGATTGGTCAGCAACTAGAATACGGGTGCGGGCATTTTTAAGAATTGTTCGTGAAACCGCAACCTCGCGACTGTCAAAATCCAATATTGAACCATCTACATCAATTGAGGACGCGCCAATGACAGCGTAATCAACTTTATATTTGGCAATAAACTCAGCGGCATCATTGCCGACGATCGCGCCATCAGAACGTCTTACACCGCCTCCAACAATCACCAGATCCCGTAACTTTGAATCACACAGAATCTGGATGACATTTATATTATTGGAGATGACAACGAGACCAGAATGCTGTGTCAAGGCACGAGCGACCTGCTCAGTGGTCGTGCCAATATTTAAAATAAGCGAGCAGTCATTTGGGATCAGGTCAGCCGTAATGCGACCTACCCTCTCCTTACCGTCTATATTGAACATACGCCTATCCTCGTAACCAATGCTGGAAGTGGAGACGAGTCGACGTGCACCGCCATGGATCCGACTGGCCAGACCGCGGTCACAAAGTTCACCAAGGTCACGTCTGACGGTCTGCGCCGTTACGGCAAACCTTATCGCAAGTGCTTCGACATCCACCTTTCCGATGGTGCGAAGTTCTTTGATTATCTCTTCCTGACGTTCATTCAATGACATCCAGCCACACTTTCGAAACCAAAATTTTCGCGCGGACAATTCTGAAAATTATCGAACATTAATCCATCTGGAGTGGCAAGATAAATTTTCACTTATGTACCTTTGAATAAAAAAAAATAATAATAAATCATAATAGAATTCTGTGTTTATTCAATTTTTTTGGTTAGATTGAATATTCAGGCAAAATTTTTTAAATTTCACAGAATTTGATGTTCGTATGAACATACTTGGAATTGCTGGAATCTATGCTATTGTTTTTCCTGCAAGGCCTGATCTTTTTTGCACACTTCGGTGATGGCCACTTGGCATTTCAATTTGTGGGAGCGCTCTCTAGTTCTATGAAATGTGAGTTTTAAATGAGCAACAATTACATTCTCGCAATTGATCAGGGAACAACTTCGACACGAGCAATTGTTTTTGATCAGAAACTTCAGCCACTTGCGATAGCTCGGGAAGAATTTGCACAGTATTTTCCCCAATCCGGCTGGGTTGAGCATAACCCAGAGGATTTGTGGTCAACGACGGCCGCCATGTGCTATCAGGCGCTTGAGCGCAGTAATCTAGACGCCGGCGACATTGCCGCCATTGGCATCACTAATCAGCGTGAAACGACAGTGGTCTGGGACCGGCATACAGGGCGCGCCATATGCAATGCCATCGTCTGGCAAGACCGCCGGACCGCTGATTATTGCCAAAATCTAAGAGAAGCCGGCCATGAACCAGGTGTCATACGCAAAACTGGTTTATTGCTCGATCCCTATTTTTCGGCAACAAAGCTGAACTGGATTCTCGATAATGTTGAAAATGCACGCGCCGCAGCAGACGCTGGCGATCTTTTGTTTGGAACCATTGATAGCTATCTCATTTGGCGACTTACAGGTGGGACCTCGCATACAACCGACGCAACCAATGCCGCTCGCACTATGATGTACAACATCACAGAGGGGTGTTGGGATAATGACCTATTGGCGTTGTTCGACATTCCCAAAAAGATGCTGCCAGAAGTGCGTGACAGTTCTGGCGAATTTGGTGTGACAAAACCTGATTTGTTTGGCGGCGCCAAAATTCCCATTCTGGGTGTTGCTGGTGATCAGCAGGCAGCTACTGTTGGCCAAGCCTGTTTTAAGCCCGGCATGGTCAAATCCACATATGGAACAGGCTGTTTTGCCCTTATGAACACAGGCAAAAGAGTAGTTTTCTCAAAAAACAAGCTGCTTACCACCATCGCTTACCAGATCGACGGCAAACCCATCTATGCTCTCGAAGGCTCGATCTTTATCGCCGGCGCAGTAGTCCAATGGCTTCGTGACGGCCTGAAGATGATCGGGCGCGCGTCCGAGACCAAACCATTGGCTGAGTCCGCTAGTAATACCGAGCAGGTGTATTTTGTTCCGGCCTTTACTGGGCTTGGGGCGCCCTATTGGAATGCCGATTGCCGTGGTGCCATATTTGGCCTCACCCGGAATACTGGTCCCGCCGAAATAGCGAAAGCGGCACTCGAAAGTGTTGCTTTTCAAACACGAGACCTGATTGAGGCCATGCGAGAGGATTGGGGTGGATCCAGGCAGGCGGTCCTGCGAATTGACGGTGGCATGGTCGCAAATGACTGGGCTATGCAGGCCCTTGCAGACCAACTCGCGGCACCAGTTGACCGGCCAACCTTTGCCGAAATAACAGCTTCGGGAGCGGCCTACCTTGCTGGACTGGCAGCCGGACTGTGTCCAAGGCCGGCAGAGTTTGCCCAACAATGGACCCTTGAAAAGCGTTTTGAGCCTAAACAAACAGGCGATCATGCCGACGCGCTTTACGCGGGATGGAGACGCGCTGTTGCCCAGTTGCTGCATGAGCCAGACATCTGACAGAGGGCGAAAGCAATCAATATGGAATGTTAGTTCAATAAACTTTACCCCGAGCGGATATCGGCCAGATCACCTCAACCTTTCCACCACGGACTCCAACATACCAGTCGTGAAGGTTACACGTGGGGTCACAATGACCAGGAACAAGCTTCAATTTCTCATTGATGGTCAAAATACCATGAGGGTCCGAAACAACACCATGCTCATCGGAGCAATTAACGTATTCAATGTCTGTCCGTCCAAACACTAATGGCAAACCAGAGTCCATAGACTGCGCTTTTAAACCAGCATCCACCACAGCTTGGTCAGCCTTGGCGTGGCTCATCACGGAAGTGAGTATGAACAAAGCATTCTCCCATTCACCCTGGTCCTTCCACTCGAAAGATGATCTGGGCTGGCAAACCGCATTGTTAACCCCAGTCCTTGGAGCACTTCAGACGGCAATGCTGAACGATAATGTTGGTGATTGCAGAGCATTGGATTTGAAAGGTCTTGAGTGGTTTAAAAAAGAGATGAAAATCCCTCGTTCTCTGAGCCCCAAACAACCACTTATGCTCGATGGAAATGTTGTTTACCTATATCTACCAAGTTCTGGTGTCAGCGGCATGATGCTGGAATACGGCATTAATCGAAAACAGGCAGAACAATGGTGGAATATGCATTAAGATGAAAGGCCCCTTTTGGGGCCTTTTTTACGTTATACGCTGAAGTTACTTGCTAACTGGATTTAACTATCTAATTGCCTCGTCCGTGGGGTCGGGCGTCATCATTCGTGGTCCGTGTTGCGCGGCCCGCGGGACTATGTTGGAAATTGTGCCTATCGCGCTTTGATCAGAGTGAAGTGATGCACGGGCCCGTCATCAATTATTGCAAATGAGTTGATGACCCTAAAGTCAATGTTTCGTGATACGTGGACCGCGGCTGCTATTCCATTATTGGCTGACCGAACGCAATCCAAAGTGATATCATCGGTAGCTGCTATGAAGATTGGCGCGCTTTGCCTGGCCAGAGTCCCCCGGATCTGGGGCCCTGAAAAACCTGTTAATAGAGCTGGGATCATTTTTTTGAATCATTATCGTGATATTTTGAACCGTTCAAACATGGCAATGCATAGGGCACTTTGTTTTGGTAGGCTCTAAACCTAGCGCCATATCGTTTTTCAAAACGAGCTTCTTTCAGTTTTGGTGCCAATAGGCAGTAGGCGGTAAATACAACCGCGAGTGCTAGCTGGTCAGGCGTCCAGACTGGAACAGTCCAAAGTGTTAGGGCAAATGAAACATAGATGGGCTGACGAATTATACTGAAAAGACCCTCAGTGGGCATGTCCGGGAAAACGGGTTTTTTATCTTGAGCTAGAGACATCCAGCCAAGAGCACCTGATTGCACCTCTGCACCCGCTTCATAGCTTGCTCTAATGAGAAGCATCCATGAAGATGCGTAAAGAACACAGATAATATAAAAGAGAAAGCCTTCTGCGCGCCACCAAACAACGCCACTTGGTGTCCACAAAGCAAAAAGAGCCAAAAGTTGAATAGACGCGAAGATTGCGTAAGACGTAGTGTTAAGGGTCTCGGCGTACCTGGATGGTGCTAAAAAATTTAGAAGCCGACTTCCTCTTTTGCTAAGTAAAATAGAGTGCATCAAGGGGAATTGAAGCACTAAAAACAAGTTTGCTGCGTATGACCAGGGTTTGGGTACTGCGCCAAAACTCTTGGTCATTCCAAAAAACATTGCAACAACCATCGCACTGACGGCGAGTGCAAATAGGGTTTGGCAAACCACTCCGTAGCTAAATGCTAATAAAATTCGTTTAGGCCCGGGTGGCATTTTGCAAAGACCCAAGGTCAATGACAACAGACGGTTAAAAGGGCTGCTTTTGTTATCTGGCATTGTACTTCTTGTTTCAAATTTTAAAGTTATAAAGCTATTGGCGAAATACCGCAGCTTCGCCCTTTGGGCTAATCATCAAGGTCTCCAACTTGACGCTTGTCGCTTTCCACGCCAAATCAGGGATTGCTGGTTCATCTGGCGAAGATCTTCCCGCCCCTCAATAATACCTTGGCAAAGCTCCACTGCACGTTGTGCTTGGTCGTTTGTTAGATGTTTGTATGCAGGGCGGCATAAGTGCTCGTACCAAACACCACCGCATAGATGATCGAGCACGATGCGCTGAAAACAGTGATCTTCACGCACAGGCCAATCCTTCTGGTCATTCCGGGCTAATGATGGAAGAACCTCTTTTGTGAGATGCATATAGGTAGCGATCAGGGTGTCTTTTACCTCTTTTTCTGCATCTATCACTGTTGTTGCCCTGAAACTTGATTTTGGTGCCCTCTATTTGGTCTCGTGCTTCAGCTGTTCAAGATACTTTGTGCAAACTTAATCAATTAGCCCTGTTGCTCTCATCGATCTCTCAACACGCCGTAAGTCCGCCCATATTTGCTTTCTCGCCTCAACATGGGCGTTGGAGCGTCGTCCGTGTTTCCAATGCGCTGCAATGCAAGCTGCTTTACCCTCTGGCGTTTTTGGCCCGGTGCTGAGGCCGCCGTGCAGCCGGCATCGCGTTCTGCCAGCAATAGGGTACTTTTGGCAGGGCGTACCTGCTCTGGTTGTGGCACGGCAAATCTTGATATGGTTTTGAGGGGTATCGTTTGTTTTGATCATGGCCCTTGCACCAGCTCCTAACATGACCGTTTATTGTTAGAATTTTTCAGACACTGTTTAGGTAAAAGGAAGTGTTTGAGCTCGCACGGGCCCCTGAAAGATTCAGCCAACGACTCTAAAACCTTCGTAGAGCTTGTGGTCGATCTCAAGGTCATGTCCATTCCAGATAGCTTCGCCATCATCTGCAAAAATGCGTTTGTCTATTACTGTCAACATCCTAGTTTTTTGTCCTTAGGCAACAAATGGAACTCTTATGAATCATTGCGTGCATAAGGCCTTTTGTAAACAAATTGTGGGACGGAATGTGGGACGTAAATCAGTGAATATAAACTAATAACTATGTTTCAAAGGTTTATTGACGGAAGCGGAATACCGTCCCTCCGCCATTATTTTATATTTTAATATAATCAGTATCTTAGTTTGCTAGCTGATTTTTTTTAACCAGAATGTACCCAGCGAATTTCTTACTTCACGGCACTCTTATTCCGACACCATTGTTGTCTGACTTTGAAGTCAATGCTGCGATGAATTTAAGGATTGGACATGAAAATTCTATTCATCATACCTCTTGTTCTAATGTCGGTGGTGTCATCCCCTATTTGGGGTTTGACGATGGATGTCTTGGTTGCACGTGATGGTTTTTATTACCAGAAATTTAATTCAACTCTATTTAGGGGTGAGGTTGAGGGTATATGGTCTGGTTCTTTATGTGCTCTTTGGTAACTGAGGGTGACTGTATGAAGCTAACCGATAAACGTGGTCTCCACATCGACGAGGATGTTCATGGTCAGAGTGCAAAAAATGATCTCTGATGTGAGAAAAGAGTACGAACTAAAAGAAGTTAAGCCTTGGCATAAATGTCAGAAGACTTAGGGTGCTTCATTATAATTTTACCGAGCCTCAATTTAATTATCCAAATCCAATAATGCCGATGTCATAAATTTCTTATTTAACTACTATACATTATCACTGAGTACGTACCTTGTGATCTTCATATAAGCTTACAAGTCAGTTTTCATAATTCTTTGATAAAATAAATTCGCTCAAAACCATTGACGGTTTTCCGTTTAAATTCTGAATAACCAATTCGTTTATACCACTCAATGTTCTCAAACATTTTTACATTAGTATATAACTGAATAGTTGATGCTGAATCAGAAACAAAGTCTTCTACCTCTTTTAAAAGTTGCGTTCCAAAGCCTTGTTTTGTCTTACTAGGGTGAACAGCAATATTTTCTAACCAATATTCATTTTTTCTTAATACGAGAATTGCATACCCCATTATCCAATTGTTATCGGTATCCTCGATAACTAAGACATAATCCTCTTTTAGGTGTTTTAAAAAATCAGCAACCATTGGTGCTGGCTTTTTTCCAATCAAATCAACATATTTTTTGTAGGCTTTTGAAGCGATTTTCTCTATCTGAAACTGGTCGAAAGGTGTCCCTTTTCTAATTTTAAACATCACGACCTTCTTTCTCATAATTTATTTATATCAATAGTTTATTCATTCCCATTAACTGATTTGTAACATCAATGTCTGAATTTTGATTTCATTCAAATAGACTTAAATCAATTTCTCACCCCTTTACCGACTCTCTTACATCGTAAAAAACATTTCAATGACAGACCGTATGTTGCAAAGAAAAGTCACACACCAAATCAAGCTGCCTATATCACTCACGACCATTCTGGGGCTGATTGCCTTTGGGCATTTGGCTAATGTCAGGAAGCCAATCTTAAATATTGAAGAGGCATTTGCTGCTGGAGAAGTTCACAAGATTGCTTTGTGCAATAAGACTGGAGAATATTGTGCTGGCGTCACTAAAGGGCGTAACGGACATTTGATGATAAACAAATAACTCAAAACCTGATCTGTGTAACAGGACAAGAATATATAACGGATATAGGGGGTATGGTCCTGCCACATCCCTGACTAACCCTTGGCATTAAGACTGTTTGGTTGAGTCACATTCCTCATATTTAGCACGTAACTCAGATGTGATTGGTTGTGGGGCAAGACTTGGTTTGATTTGCAATTCAATTAGTCGTCTTTCTGCCCTCTGGAAAGCGATAGAATAATCCGCGGTCTTTAGTGTTTCTTTGTAGTTCTTTTTCCTGGGAGGCAAGTGTCGTAGTTTTGGCAACTCATGCATCCAATCTGCAAGGTGGAATTGGAGGTAATAATTGCGTCCGTTTTTAGAGATATGGCTTTTGGTGTGATGTTGGGCCATAAAACCAAAAATACCCAGAAAGTACCCAGTTTGACGGCCTATATTTGTTGTATATAGTTATATTATAGATTTTACGGTGGATGACATACTTTCCCCGTCCCTCCGCCATAAATTTAAGTGTAATATTATCAATACTTTATCTCGATTTCAAATGTTTTGTACCCAGACTGTGACCTTTAAAAACGATTAGAGACGAGCCTTTATTTTCACTTAGTAATGCGTACGAAATATTGTCAAACGCGTAAGGATTTAGGTAAGAGAACAAAATCACCAGATGATTTTAGCGCGCTCTGATCATCGACTTCAAAAAAGCTAGGCGATCCTTCCATACGCTAATAAAATCTGTGATGCTAGAGATTTAATATTTGCGTCAGTCCTATCAGACGTTCGCAGCACCATTCTTGTGTAGGGCAGTTCAGGAAGATCACTGCTGACGCAGATTGGATGGGTGCTGCTTAAAACTCTGCTAGCAGGTAACGCTGCAACTGCTAAATCTGCACGAACAGCGGCAAGCTGGGACTCAGATACGTTTGACAGATAACTAATTCTATACTCGATGCCAGCGCGTTTTAGAGCACCGAGTGCAGCATCCCGCCACGGACATCCTCTGGGTGCAACGGCTACCGGCAACGGGCGTTCACCAGCACGACAACTGTTTTTGTGGGTTGCCCATACCAGAGGCTGTTCGTATAGAAGTTGATCCTTATCGAGATTTGGTACGCCACCACCGGCTGTTAATATTGCAATATCCAGGCCATTTGTGGCCAACATTGCTGATAAATCTTTTGCATCACCGGCATTAATGTTTACCGTAACGCCAGGATGAACACGCGAAAACCCAGCAAGAATTTCGGGCAGTCGTGTTTCAATATTCTCCAGACACAAACCAATGCGGACTATTCCATTAATATCTGGGCTTAGCAGCGCTGCTAGCGCTGTGTCATTTGCCTCAATGATGCGATGTGCATGTGGCATCAATCTGTCGCCGCTATCTGATAGCCGCATAGCGCCTTCGGAGCGATGGAACACGGGGGCGCCTATTAGTCTCTCTAACTTTTTCATTTGCATGGATACAGCTGCAGGTGAGCGCGCAACGCGCTCTGCTGCATATTTCACCGAACCGGTTTCGGCAACTGCAACGAACGTCTTGAGTACGTCAATTTCAAGGCGCATCGCATTTGAGATCAAAGTATTTCCCACATGCAAAAATAAGCATTTCTAAATTTATATGTAAAGAAAATTAGCTTGCCGAAATATTGTAGTCTGCGACACTTTTATCATGACGCAATTTTTGAGCGTTGACCTAACACCTAAACACCAAGATCGCTTCCAATACTGAGGCATTGATTGGGCTATTTAAGCACCGTTCATTAACGAGGTTTGATATGACAAGAATTGATAAGCCGGAAAAAATCCCCTCAGTTCATCGTCTGTTAAATGACCCTAATGGAGTTGAGCTGGTTTGTGAATTTGGCGCGCCTCTTGTCACCCGATCAGTTAGAACCGTCCTTGCAAAGGCAAGGGCGCAAGTATTGGCAGGCACCACAATCGAATATGCCTCGCTGGTAAAAGCACTGTCAGAAAAGGTGTCGCACACGGTAACACCCTCGCTGCGACCAGTGATCAATCTAACGGGTACAGTTCTGCATACCAATCTTGGACGTGCTGCCTTACCAGAATCTGCCATCAAGGCGATGGTTGATGTCGCGCGCGGTGCCAGTAATCTGGAATTTGATTTGGAAACAGGCAAGCGCGGTGATCGTCACAAACATGCCGAAGATTTGCTTTGTTACCTTACGGGAGCAGAGGCTGCGCTTGTCGTAAATAACAATGCCGCAGCGGTGCTACTGACACTTAGTAGCTTGGCCAAACGCAAAGAAGTCCCGGTTTCCCGTGGTGAGCTGATCGAAATTGGCGGCGCTTTCCGCATGCCTGATATCATGGCGCAGGCGGGATGCAAGCTTATGGAAGTTGGCACAACAAATCGGACAAATGGCACAGATTTTGAGCTGGCAATCGGCCCAAGAACCGCGTTTTTGATGAAGGTGCATGCCAGCAATTTTGAAATTAGAGGGTTTACGAAAAGCTTATCTGAAAAAGCGCTGGCTGAGATTGCTCATCGTCATAAATTGCCGCTGGTAACAGATCTTGGCAGTGGTACCCTGATTGATCTTGAAAATCATCACTTGCCACATGAAACTACTGTTGCCGAAGCTTTGAGAGCTGGCGCGGATTTGGTAACTTTTAGCGGTGATAAACTTCTTGGCGGACCACAGGCTGGGATTGTTGCAGGACGGCGCGACCTAATCAAAAAGCTCAAACGCAACCCTTTGACGCGGGCGATGCGGCCCGATAAACTTACGTTGGCCGCTTTGGAAGCAGTGCTGAGCTTACACACCAACCCGTCTAGGCTGGCGATGGAGTCGCCAACTTTGCGCTTGCTAATGCGTGACTATGCTGACATTGCGCAATTGGCGGCCCGCATGGCCGCTACTGTGCAAGAGCATTGCGAGGGGTTTGAGGTGATTGCTACACCCGTGCAAAGCCAGATAGGCAGTGGCGCATTGCCAAGTGATTCGCTGGCAAGTGTAGCGCTTAAAATAACAGTGCCTGGCAAACGCAGACCAGGTAAAGCATTGATCAAATTAGCCAAAGCATTCAGGGGCCTGCCTATTCCAGTGATAGGTCGCATTACCGACGATGCATTATGGTTTGATATGAGATGTCTCGAGGATGAAGGTAGCTTTATCAAGAATCTTAAGGAGCTTACTCTCGCATGATCGTCGCAACAGCAGGCCATGTAGATCATGGCAAGACAGAGCTGATCAAGGCTTTGACCGGCATTGATACTGACCGCCTGCCAGAAGAAAAAGCGCGTGGATTGTCCTTAGATCTGGGATTTGCCTACCACGCAGTGTCAGGTTCAGGAATCATCGGCTTTGTGGATGTTCCAGGCCATGAAAAATTCATCCGCAATATGTTGGCAGGGGTTGTAGGGATTGATCTATGCTTGCTCGTAGTGGCTGCTGATGATGGGGTAATGCCGCAAACACGTGAACATCTGGCCATACTTAATCTGCTTGCCATCGAAAAATGCTTAGTGGCGTTGACCAAGGTTGATCGGGTTCAACCAGACCGCATTAGAGAAGTGCAGTTGCAAGTGAAGCGGCTTTTTGCAGAATCAGGGCGCGAGGAGTGTGATGTCTACCCTATCTGTGCTCCTAAGGCTGAGGGAATTGATGTGCTCGGCCAAGCGCTTTTCTGGCACGCAATAGACATCAGCTCCAAAGCCAATATTGCACGAGCCACGAATCATTTTTTTAGGATGGCCATTGACCGGGTTTTTTCATTGAAGGGGGCGGGTTTGATCGTTACCGGTATGGTTTATTCCGGTCTGATACACACTTCACAAACTCTGACGCTCTCGTCAACCGGATCGCAAGTCCGCATAAGAGGCATCAGAGTAAATAGCCAGACAACTACCTGTGCAAAGGCTGGAGAACGTTGCGCGCTAAATATCACTGGGCGCGGTATAGGTGAGCACTCAGTCAGGCGTGGCAACTGGTTGATGCATCAAAGGCTCCATAGACCAACAAAACGCATAGATGTTGATCTTGAGGTGCTGAAGAGCGAATCAGGTGTCCTGAAACACTGGACGCCAACACATTTACATATTGGCTCGGATCACCTGCCAGCAAGGGTTGCGGTTTTGTCCGGGGGTGGCATTGCGGCGGGCAAACGTGGTTTCGCTCAACTGGTGCTGGATCGCAACATTTTCGTCTGTCACGGCGATCGTTTTGTGATAAGGGATCAATCTGCACAACGCACCATTGCGGGGGGGCGTGTCATTGATCCCTTTTCCCCTAAGCGCGGCCGTGCAAAGCCAAGACGAATAGCTAGCTTGAAAGCAATGTGTTGCGATACCCCCGCCAAAATACTAAGAAAACTGGCTGACTTAAGTGAGACCGGTGTACCACTTCGCCCATTTGCTGTGGCGCATAATCTGCGACCCCCTCAAGTAAATGCGCTGATTGCGTCTTTAAAATTGAGGCTTGTTGGCAGTGCGAGGGATGAACGGGTTTTCTGCGAGAGAAGATGGCAAGAGCTACTCCAACATATTGAAAAAATCATAGCCCAATTTCACCGGTCCAATCCGTCCCTTGTTGGCGCCAGTATCAAAGATATACAAAGACAGCTTATCCCCTTTGTTGAGATGGTGACGCTTGACGCAGCGCTAAATTTGTTGGTTGCAGAAAATCAGCTTGGTGCGCAGGGAAAAAAATTCTTTTTGCGCTCTCACGCTATTCATATCTCGGCGAAGGACACGAGCCTTTTGGCTCGCGCTAAGGTGATTCTGGCCCCAACATCCGGCAGCCCCCCTAGTCTTTATCAGGCAGCCAAAGATATTGGTGTCGACGTTTCTTCACTCGAGAAAGTTTTAAAAATTGGTGTCAAGTTGGGAGATGTTGCGATGATTGAGAAAAACCGTTACCTGCCCAAAGTCTTGCTGGCAAAATTTGTTATCATCGCGGAGCAGCTTGCGGCGCGGTCAGATGATGGTTTGTTCACAGCAGCCAATTATCGGGACGAGACCAAGTTGGGACGGAATTTTGCAATAGCTGTTTTGGAATATTTTGACCGAGTAGGATTTACTATGCAGGTTGGTAACCACCGTCGTGTTAGGTGTTCCGCCAACAGTATTTTTTCGTTAGAAAGTAAGAACTAATAATGATTAAAGACTTATATGGAAGAGGATCGCACCCCGGTGGGGCGCCTAGACTTCAAATCTAGTGAGGGGCGTTCAACGTCCCTGGTGGGTTCGACTCCCACGCTCTTTCGCCAATCACCAAAAAGACGAAACTCATACACGAAAAACTTCGAGCATGGACAGAGCTGCAAGAACATGTGTTAGTGGAAGTTGTTAACAAAGAGATTGACGTTAGCAAGTTGACCCAGTCTACCTATGCTCTCTAGCGTTCCCATCCATCAAATGATCGAGGGCAGTGAAATCGGTGATCTTAGGCTTTAAAGCCGGTTTCCCATCACGTTTTCTGGCGTAATTGAAGTCAGATCATCAAGAAGCGCATCGTTGATTTCGGTCATTGGACCGGTAACAGTGCTGTAAATATCAGAGATGGCCTTCTCCGATTAAATCGCAGCCGCTGCATCGCCCATATCAACGATTTTGCCGATTCCAGGAAATTAAACAAACTCAATATCGCCTAGCTGTTAATCGGCGAGTGTCGAGATGCCAACAGAACATATCTCGATATCAAGACTAGCGCACTCATGGTCTTAAGAAAATTTCAACAAAGTCTGAACTTTTTGAGTTTAAAGTGACACAATCTAATCGCACAAAAGATTGTGACCGTCTTGGGTGTCACCAACCCGCCGCCGACGATCCTGGCAACGGACCTTCAGACCAAAATCTTGGTGTCATTAGTGACATTTCGACAATTTGCAACATGACCTTGTTCTCAGAAACGATTGAAACCGCCTCCAAAGAAAGAAGCAATTGGCCAGCTCTGGTCTCTTCCCAGAACCATTTTCCCATTAATTCCAGATCGTCTATCCCATCACGATGGGTTCTTGTCTCTGTATAGTAGGCTTCCAAATCTTCAACAACCAGCTTCAAAAGGGGAATCGCTGGTAGTCCTTTTCGGGGGCTTTTTGGTATCTCACCCCTGATGAATTTAGAAATAAAAGGTGCAAAGTCCTTAATCGCGAGTTCGCTAGCCCCGACAGTTGTGCGTCCGCGAGCTGCGACCGCCGCTTCATAATCGGGGAATAATGCGTCTATTTCGCCTTGGACCGCAGCAACCAACTTGTCCACATCACCAATATCATTAGTACTTAAAACAAGCTCTGGCGGCAACGCATAACCCATGCGCCCGTCTCGAACAGGGATAATTTCGGGAAAATCCTCTAGAACGGGGCCGGTCTCGGCCTCAAGCAATTCAAATGCTGCTCGGATTACCTTCTTTTGGAACTCTGGATCATTTGGTTTTCCCATTCCCCGTCCCATTGGAAAATCCAGAAACAATCCGCGTGCAGGCTTGATAGCTTCAATGTGTTCACGAACAAAACCGACAACAACAGTCGACAGACCCTCTGATTCAAAATAATGAGCAAGCCCGCACACGGCGCGCGTACAAAACGGTCATATGGGGATTAAAAAGACTGTATTGACACCCTCTTGCTTCATCTGCCCTGCAACTTCACGGGCGGACTTCTCCATCGTGACTGGGTCGGCGGCTCCCATAAATGAATAATGCATGTCCGCAACGGACCCAATCTCGCCATCTGTTTCCATTTCGTCGAGTCTGTCCAATGGGATGATTACATTGAGATCTTGCTGCCATGCAGAGCGGTCAAATTCGACGGCCACGTGGGTCATGACAAGATCGCGGTCGTCCTTGTGAAAAGTTCTGTGGTCTTTCGCAAGCCAAGAGAAGGGTTTGTCACCACGCCGTGATACAGCTGCAGTCGATACAATTGAAATTCGCCGCTGGTTTGCGGGCACTGAGGTCGTCCATGCAAGATTGTCGAAGGTAGGTAGTTCAAGATTTGAAATAAAACCTCGGCCTACAGCCGGCATCTCTGAGATTTTGGTCATCTTGAGCTTCCTTAAAACACCAAAGGCATACTTTGTAACGATGTAAAATGTGGAGCAAAAGGGCAAGCAAGAATTACTGATTTGTACATTCAGCATTACTGAAAAATTTAGCAATGATTTTTCTGTTTCGGCAATAAGGAGGTTTAATCAATTAAATGATGCCCAAGGCGCAGCCACCGCCGCCCAATGAGCCTGCACCCTTGAACCTGAGACTTGTCTAAACCAAAAAGCAGCATCGGTAACCCTAGAATAGGAATTGCGAGCAGATTTGGGTTTGGATTTTAGTGGCGTGATATGATTAATGCTACTCAGAGAGTGGTTCTGGAAGATGGGATCCTTTCCCAATGCCCGATACCCATGACATCTTTATATGTATTAAGCTAATTAACTCAGCAGAGTTAATTAGTTGAAGCGTGTGACGGGAACAAATACTTCAAAGATAATGCAAAAACTGTAAGGTGTTTCCAGTGATGATTTAACTCGCAGGGTGAAAGATATGAAATTCCACAGGCTTAAAAAGAGCAGGACACTTGGACATTATGGTATCGTTGCAACCCTATTTGCAGCTCTATCGTTGGGGGTGGCAAAGGCAGGCGAACTCAAGATTGTTCACATAAACGATCACCATTCACACCTGAAGTCCAATGGACGAATGAGTCTAAATTTGGGCGGCAAATCTACAAGGGTTAAATCCGGTGGAATGCCATCTGTCGTGGCCAAAATCAAGGACCTCCAGAACAAGAGTCCTAACCTGCTTAAACTGCATGCTGGCGATGCTGTATCTGGATCACTGTTTTTTACGTTGTTCAAGGGTGAGGCTGACGCTGCCCTGATGAATGAGATCTGCTTTGATGCTTTCGCACTTGGAAACCATGAGTTTAATGAGGGTGACGCAGGTCTTGCGAAATTTCTAGATTTTTTAAAATCGGACAAATGTAACACGCCAGTCCTCGCCGCCAACATCAAGCCGGAGGTTGGTGTTTCCGCGCTAACGCCAAACAGCGATACCGACTATTTTCAGCCATATACTGTGATGCAGATTGATGGCATGAAGATTGGGATCGTGGGAATCGACATTGTCCGAAAAACGAAACTTTCTTCCAGCCCCGATGAGACAACAATCTTTCTTGATGAAGCTGAAACCGCTCAAAGAATGGTTGATGAACTCAAACAAACCGGCATCAACCACATAATTCTGCTGACACATTACGGGTATCAAAATGAAATGGAGCTTGCCTCCAAAATTGATGGAGTCGATGTGATCATTGGTGGCGATTCACACACACTTCTGGGTGATTTTGACGCTCTTGGCCTAAACTCATCTGGTCCTTACCCGACAGTGGTGCGCGGCGTTG
This sequence comes from uncultured SAR116 cluster alpha proteobacterium, assembly GCA_902578815.1. GTDB lineage: Bacteria > Pseudomonadota > Alphaproteobacteria > Puniceispirillales > Puniceispirillaceae > MED-G116. The sequence goes on from CACHEI010000013.1 coordinate 22,309, forward strand.
GTGGTAATACTGTTTGTGTTGCTACCGCCTGGCAATATAGTCAAATCGTTGGCGAACTCGACATCTCATTCAATGACAAGGGTGAAGTCCAGTTATGCCGTGGCGTCCCGCATTTAATGCTTGGAGACAGTTTTAAGCGCAAAAACGCCGACGGTGAACGTATTGAGGTTGGGGGTGCAGCGCGCGAAGCAATCTATGCGCAAATCAAGGCTGACCCCAAGCTTTCCATCGTAAAGGAAGATGCGGATGCTGCGGCATTGCTTGCATCCTTCAGTGTGAAAGTAGAGGAGATGCGGTCGGTGAAAATCGGGGATGTTACGGAAAACCTGTGCCTGTCCCGTATTCCTGGGGACAAGCGGTCAAAGATCTGCTCGCCTGAAGATACGGCGAGTAATGGCTCCGATATTTCCATGTTGGTAGCACATGCGTTTCGTGAGATGGCAAAGGCTAGCGACATCGCCATCCAGAATGGTGGTGGTGTGAGAACGGATATCGCCAAGGGTACCCTGACCATGGGTGACGCCTACAATTTGCTCCCCTTCGCAAATACGCTTGTTGAAATGGATATGACTGGCGCAGAAATAAAGACTGTTCTTGAGGAGGCAGTTGACTACGCTCTCCAGCCAGATGGCTCTACGGGTGCCTATCCCTATGCAGCTGGTTTGCGCTGGCATATCGAGGTGGCGGCGCCATTTGGGCAGCGTCTTCGTCAGATGGAGTTTAAGGGTCGAAACGATGGGTCGTGGGCCCCACTGGATATGGATAAGACGTACCGCCTTGTCACCAACAATTATATTGCGGCAGGCCGTGATGGCTATCCGACTTTTAAGACAGTAAAGAACGGCGGACGCTATACAGACACCTATCTTGATTATACGCAGTCGTTTGTCGATTACGTTCAGGAGCGCGGTAGCATCGGCAGACTGCCGTCATCTGAATATTCAACGCAAGCTCTGATGAGGTAGTTTAAAATGTCGTTTTTGGTGTGAGGTACGGATTGTGCATCTTGGTGCTGATAATTCTGTTTTTAATATTTGGAAAACTGATGACAAGTCAGTTTGAAGTGATTAACCTCCGGATGTTACCGTGCAAAACGACACGTCCTCTTGCTTGCAAAAAAGGTTAAGCGTTGTGTTTTATTTGCCGATAAGCTTAAAAAAAACCCATAAATGCACCGCCTTGTTAATCTTTATTTTTATGTTCCCGCAATCAGCAATTTGTCAGGAGCACAAAAGTGGTTTTGGTCTTGGCTTCGAAAAAATGCAGAAAATTTGGCAAGGTATTTCGGATGCACCTAAAATGACAACCTGCCGACTTGCTAACAAAACCGTGTACAAAGGAAAGCAGATATGTGTTTACAAGGGTGCAAACAAAACAATTCTTGGTGTCTATAACATGGCCGGTGACTTCTGCTCTACTGCTATGGATTGCCGCTATGAACCCAATGGCACCAAGACAATTGCAAGTCTTGTGAAAGCCTTCAAGGAAGCTGAGGATAAATAGACTTCATCAACAATATTGACGGCAACAGCGCTGCCAACGCTGGACCTCCTCGCATGTTCCTACTTCACCGGTGGCAACTCGGCAAGCGCTGTTTTGAGATCAGCAATCAGATCAGAGGGTGTTTCCAGACCGATGTTAAGGCGTACAAGACGGCCAGCGAAGTCCTGTCCTGGGCGATGAAGGTCCGGATAGATCACGGCAAGGCTGTTCACCCCACCCCAACTCAGACCGATTTTGAAAACGGTTAATCTATTAAGAAAATTCTGTACCTGTTGAAATGAGCAGTGATCCTTGAAAAGAAAAGAGAAGACACTGGCTGAGCCTGTAAAATCACGCTTCCAATGCGCGTGTCCTGGGCAAGATGGCAGCGCTGGATGATAGACCGCGGCGATGTGTCGATTTTTAGCCAGCCAATTCGCGATTTCTACCGATGACTTTTCAAGCTGAGAGAGCCGCACGGCCAACGTTTGTAATCCGCGCAAAGCGACGCTGCAGTCATCTGGTGACACAGCCATACCTAACTGCCGATAGACTGGCCCAAGCGTTTCATAGGCGTTCTCATCGCGCGTTGAAACCGAGCCAAGGAGCAAATCGCTGTGGCCACCAATATATTTTGTTAGAGCCTGAATGCTGACATCAACACCGTGATGGAAGGCGTCAAACATCACCCCAGCGGCGTAGGTGTTGTCGAGTGCGACGGCGACACCACTTTCATGCGCTGCCGCCACGATTGCTGGTACATCTTGAATTTCCATCGTCACCGAACCCGGGCTCTCACACCAAATTAGGGTTGTGTTATCCCTGATTAGGGATGTGATAGCAGAGCCAATGAGTGGGTCGTAGGCTTCGACCTCAATACCAAATTTCCGCAGAATTCCATCAGCCATTTCTTTGTTAGGTCCATAGGCGGAAAACGGCACTAGCGCATGACTGCCGGTACGGCAATAGGCCATGTAAACAAGGGCAATTGCTGCCTGTCCGCCTGGCACAATGAAGCTGTTGTGAGCACCCTCCAAATGTTTTATGCGTGCTGCAAGCTCGAGTGTCGTTGGTGTTCCATATAGCCCATAAGAGTAGCCATATTTTTCTTGTTGCCAGCCATCGTGAACCGAGTCCTGATCGTCAAAGACCACTGTTGAGCCTCGGTAAACAGGCGTTACCAGCGATTTGTAATCGCGTCGTGACCGAGGCGTGGGATCAAGAAGTTTCGTACGCCAATCCATATGTTGCTCTCCTTCAAGCGGTTGTGTCTGATTGCACCCAACAGCGTTAGCAAGTCAAGACCGACCGAAGTCATTAAAGATATTGCCCCGGCAGTACAGCCATGATTGACAAATTTGGCAAATCACGTCACTTCTTTGGCAATGTTGAAGCTTCAGAACATTTCCTTTGCGATCGACGGAAAGCCGCTGTTTGATAACGCATCCGCAACCATCCCTACAGGTCACAAAGCTGGCATTGTTGGTCGTAATGGAACAGGAAAAACCTCGCTCTTCAGACTCATCCGCGGTGAGTGGGCATTGGATTCTGGATTAATTGAAATCCCAGCACAGTTTCGGATTGGCGGTGTCGATCAGGAGGCGCCGGCAAGTGATATTTCGCTATTGGAGACAGTTCTTGCGGCAGATACTGAACGGCAGACATTGATGTGTGAGGCAGAAACTGCGACTAATCCGACACGCATCGCTGACATTCAGCTTCGCCTTGTTGACATTGACGCCTATTCAGCCGAGGCCCGGGCGGCCACAGTCCTTTCAGGGCTTGGCTTTGATCAGGTGGCACAAGCACGCCCCTGCCACGAATTTTCTGGTGGATGGCGGATGCGAGTTGCACTTGCTGCAGTACTGTTCTCACAGCCCGATCTGTTGTTACTGGATGAGCCGACCAACTATCTCGATCTTGAGGGCACGGTCTGGCTGGAGAATTTTCTAGCAAAATATGCGCACACTGTATTGGTTATTTCGCATGACCGCGAATTGCTCAATAAATCTGTCACATCTATTTTGCATCTAACCGATCTGAAATTGCAGTATTACACCGGAACATATGATCAGTTTGACGCCGAGCGCCGACTGAAGCTGGAACAGCAGCAATCAATGAAGCGCAAGCAGGACGCCCAGCGTGCGCATATTCAGAGCTTTGTTGATAGATTTCGTTATAAGGCGTCGAAAGCGCGGCAGGCGCAATCGCGCCTCAAGCAGCTGGAGAAAATGCAGCCAATCGCTGCCCTCTCGGAAAATGCAGTTGCGTCGTTCACTTTCCCCACACCACAGCCATTGCCGCCTCCTCTGATGACGCTTGAAAAGGGCAGTGTCGGTTATGACGGCAAGTCGGTTTTGCGCGGTCTTGATCTTCGTATTGATCAAGATGACAGGATAGCGCTACTTGGTGCCAATGGCGAAGGCAAGTCAACATTGTCAAAATTGATTGCAGATAGGCTGCCCCTTATAGACGGCAGTGTTGCCAAATCCAGCAAGCTACGAGTTGGTTTCTTTGCACAGCATCAACTTGACGAGTTTGTTCCTGGTGAAACGCCTTTATGGCACATAATGCGGTTGCGCCCGGCGGAAGTGCCGACAAAAATTAGGGCGTTTCTCGGAGCGGTGGGCATTGGCACGGATATTGTTGAAAACCCTGTTGAACGGCTCTCGGGTGGTCAGAAGGCGCGCCTATTGATGGCGATGGCGGCGATTGACGCGCCGCATATTCTGATTTTGGATGAGCCAACCAATCATCTGGACATTGAAAGTCGGGAAGCACTGGTTCATGCGCTCAATGACTACCAGGGTGCCGTCATTCTTGTTAGCCATGACCCACATCTTGTCGAAACAGTGGCTGATACGCTTTGGATCGTGCGTGATGGCCGGGTCAGCCTGTTCGATGGTGATATGGACGACTACAAGCGCCTATTGCTCCTACAACGAGGCAGCGAACAAGCCAAGACAAGCAATGGTGCTGACATGACTTTACTAGACGGCCAAACGTCCAACGCTCGCGGCTATTCCATGCGAGAGCGCCGTCAAGGCACAAAACAGCTGCGAATGGCGGTGAGCAGGTGCGAGCGCGAAATAGCGGATTTGCAGATACGGAAGGAGAGACTTCAATCCATGATGGCGCGGCCTGGCTTTTATGATAACAAATCGATTAAGCAAATCACTGAAATAGGACAAGAGATGGCAAACGTTAGTGAGCAGCTGGGTTCTGCTGAGGAAGTCTGGCTGGAGGCTCAAGAAGCGCTAGAACAGGCCTTGGGTCAATAGCGCCACAACCTGTCTGGCTGCAGGTTGTAGGCAAATTTGCGGATATCCTCGATCAATAGCTCTAGTTGTTTTTCTACCTATTACCCTATAATGAACTGAGCGGAAGAAGAGGCAGTAGCCAATGTTATCCGTTTCAATAATATGGTGATTATGCCAGCTAGATTTCCATCGACCAGAGCACGTCTTGAGGCCGCTGACTATAATGTCAGGCTGGTCAACAACATTGAATGCGCAAAGATTGATTGTGGCATTTCCTTTCTATCTATCAGGTTGGCATAATTCCTCATTATTTTTTTCTGCTGGTTTTGAAGGGGAATATTTGACAAGCGTTAAAAAGCGCTATCAAGATTGCCCGCTGATGTGGATGCGGGCTTTGCGTGTCTAATACCGCTTAGACGGGAGTCTTTTCATGGACAACAAAATGCCTGAAGTCGCTGGTGGCCGTGCAGCAAGCAGGGTTCGCTTGGGAGGTCGTGCAGCAAATGCGGCGCGACGTGGTGCCGACTTGTGCAAACAGATGCCGTGGCGTCTGCCAGTTAATTATGACCAACCGATTGAACCCCTGGACGAGCAGGGTGTCGCGGCGATTCACGATGGTGCAATGCAGATACTTGAGGAAACGGGGATTGAGTTTCTCAATGAGGAGGCGCAGAAACTTTTCCGGAAGGCCGGATGCCTTGTTAAAGGCACCAATGTAAGGATGGGTCGGGATTGGGTCATGGAGATGATCCACGAGGCGCCGGACAAGTTTACCATTACCCCCCGTAACCCTGATAATGAAATTGTCATCGGCGGCAAACATATTCTGTTTGGGAATGTGTCATCGCCACCAAATTATTATGACCTTGATCTTGGCCAGAAAGTGCCTGGAACCCGAGCGCAATGTGCAAACCTTCTTAGACTGTCCCAGTATTTTAATTGTATCCATTTTATAGGTGGCTACCCGGTAGAACCAGTGGATATTCATGCCTCCGTCAGGCATTTGGACGTGCTATATGACAGTCTTGTCCTTACCGACAAAGTGGTGCACGCCTATTCCTTAGGCAAGGAACGCGTCGAAGATGTTATGGAGATGGTGAAAATTGCAGGTGGCTTGAGCGAGGAGGAATTCTGTGCGAAGCCACATATGTTCACAAATATTAATTCGACCTCGCCGCTCAAGCATGACCAGCCAATGATTGATGGCTGTCTGCGATTGATCCGGCGCGGACAGGCAGTCATAGTAACGCCTTTCACCCTTGCAGGAGCAATGGCACCTGTCACCATGACTGGCGCTGTGACACTTTCCGTGGCTGAAGCCTTGGCAGCGATTGCTCTATTCCAATATGTGCAGCCGGGCAGCTGCTGTGTCATCGGGACTTTTACATCAAATGTGGATATGAAATCAGGTGCGCCGGCTTTCGGGACCCCTGAATATATGCGTGCCACTCAGATTACTGGCCAAATGGCGCGCTTTTATGGCTTGCCCATGCGCGCGTCAGGTGTCTGTGTCGCCAATGTGCCGGATGGACAATCAATTTGGGAGACATCAAACTCGCTTTGGTCAGCGGTCCAGTCTGGCACCAACATGGTTTATCATGCAGCCGGCTGGTTAGAGGGCGGCTTGATCGCTTGCCCCGAAAAACTAATCATGGATTGCGAGATGTTGCAAATGATTCAGCGTTATATGGAGCCTGCTGTTTGGGATGCCTCAAGTGACGCCATTGCTGTTGATGCAATTAACGAGGTTGGGTCATCAGGTCATTTCTTCGGTATTCAGCACACCCAGGACCGTTATCAGACTGCTTTTTATGAGCCATTTGTGAGCGATTGGCGAAATTTCGAGGCTTGGAATGCATCAGGTGGTATTCGAACACCTGAAAGGGCAAACAAGATTTCCAAACAGATTATTGCGGAATTTGAACCTCCGTATTTCGATGAGGGGCGGCGAGAGGCGCTCGCCGATTTTGTTGAGCGGCGTAAATCTGAAGGTGGCGCACCAACTGATTTCTAACTCTCGTAACGTGTCTCGCCTCTCCTGTTTGTACTTGTTGAGAGCTCTGTAATAATTGGAGCATGTGCTCGTTGTGCACAGTTGCGTCGGGGGCAAAGGTGACAGTTTATACCAATCTTACTCACATTTTCATCTTCAGACCAGTCAATTGCGCCCGAATAGATGATTTTGCGGGCATGTTTGATTTCACAGCCAAGTGAGATGGCAAGCCGGCGATCCTGTGTTTTCATGGAATAAACAGGGCGCTCTGTGGTGCGGCTAAGCGTAAGAAATCTCTCACCATCAGGTAATTCGACAACTTGTGGCAGGATCACACCGGGAGTGCGAAACGAGGTATGCAAGTTCCAGACCGGGCAAGCGCCGCCATGTTCGGCGATGCTGAAAGAGGTGGCATTGAAGCGTTTTGTGACGTTGCCCGCCTTGTCAACGCGAAGAAAGAAGAAGGGAACGCCGCGTCGTCCATCTCGCTGCAAGGTGGTAAGACGTTGGGAAGCCTGTTCGCAGGATACGGAGAAGGCAGAGGCGATCCGATCTAAATCATACCGTGTTTCTTCTGCTCGGGCTAAGAAAGCTTCATATGGCATTAGAAAGGCAGCGGCAAAATAGTTGGCGAGTTCCACCTGACAGCGTTTGACATTCGCTGGCGAGCGCAAATTGGCGGCGTCGGTCAAAGTTGACAGAATACTGCTGAATTCGACAAAGCACAGAATGTGGGCCAGTTGGAAGGTTCGGTTTTGGTGGTCTAGCGCCTCTGAAAGTCTGATGATCTTTTTTTTCTCATTAAAAGTCCTGAGCGAATCGCCCATCTTTTCAACTGCGTTTGTCTTGACGGAAAAACCATGCCGGTTCCGAAGTCTACGTTTCAACACAAACTGGACGTCATCAGGGTCATGTGGTTCCTCGCGCGCGAGTTTTTCGGCGGCCTGCTCCAACACGTCGAAGTAATTAGAATTGTCGCGAAAAAAATCATGGATGTTGGTCTCGGTCGAGGAGCGAAGCAACTCCTCTGGCATTCGTTCAGTTCCAAGACGCATCATCTTCTCCAGAGTAGAATGATGGCTTTTGTAAAGTTTTAGAAATGCTTCTGCGAGAAGCGGTGAATGGTCTATTGCGGCGCGCAACTCGTCTAGATCAGGTCGACTCGCACTGAAAAACGGATCCTGAATGGCCGCGCGCAAATCTGCAAGAATTGCTGAACTTTTGTCGGTGACCAGGTCTTTCCAATCAACGCCGTAATTATCGGATAGCGCTACCAGCACGCTGACTGAAAGGCTGCGTTGGTTTTTTTCCAGCATGTTTACATAGGCAGCGCTGATGCCCAGCGTGGCTGCCATTTCTGACTGAGTTTGGCCCCTTTCCCGGCGAAGCTGCCGTAGTTTTGAGCCAACAAACGCTTTTTGCATGCAATGCTCCAGTCAACCACCAAGTCGTACATTAACAAATTAACAAGAACATAAATTGTTAACAACACAATAAACACAAAAACACTAAATAAATAGAATTTGCCGTGTGGTCACGTAATATAGGTCGTGAGGAAACAACAAGGAGTAATATTATGATTGGCAACAAAACACTTGCAGTCCCTGGGCCGACGTATATGCCAACACGGATTGCACAATCAATGGCAATCCCGTTAGAGGATCACCGAGCACCGGATTTTCCTGACTTTTTGAAACCGTTACTCCAAGATCTAAAAAAGGTTTTTAAAACAGAAACAGGGCATGTGCTCGTTTTCCCTGGATCTGGCACCGGTGGGTGGGAGGCAGCTCTCCGTAATACCCTTAGCTTTGGAGACAAAGTGTTAGTTTCGTCGTTTGGGCAGTTTTCGTTCCTTTGGGCGCAAATGTGCAGGGAGCTATCTCTAAACGTGACGTGTATAGATCAGGAATGGGGTAAAGCTACGCCCCTTGATGAGTACAGGCGCGTTCTAACAGATGATCGCGCTCACAAGGTTAAGGCAGTTTTGGTTTGTCAAAACGAAACAGCTACCGGCGTGACGAGCAATGTTGCAGCGGTGAGAGACATTCTGGATGATCTCAACCATCCAGCGCTGTTGTTTGTTGACGGTGTCAGCTCCATTGCATCCATTGATTTCAAGATGGACGAGTGGGGTGTGGATGTTGCCGTTTCTGGGTCTCAGAAAGGTTTTATGCTCCCGACTGGCCTGGCTATTGTTGGCGTAAGTGAGAAAGTTCAGTATCAAATCCAAAACGTTTCCCGCCGGCCTGGTGACACTTACCTCGGGTGCGGCTATTTCGACTTCGCCAACATGATTAACGCGAACGAGAGTGGTTATTTTCCGTATACACCTGCTGCCACTCTGCTTCGTGGTTTGAGAACTTCCGTAGACATGTTGCTTGAAGAGGGGCTGGATAACGTTTTTGCGCGCCACACGCGCTTAGCCAATGGTGTGAGAGCCGCTGTGGATGCTTGGGGTTTGAAGAATTGTGCGCAATCACCAGACATTTTTTCTGACACTGTAACAGCAATAATGGTCGGTGATGGCTATGATGCAAACATGGTGATTCAGACAGCTTACAAGAAATATGGCGTTTCCCTCGGTGCCGGTCTAAGCAAAGTAGCCGGTAAAGTTTTCAGGATAGGGCACTTGGGATGGTTGAATGAGACTATGGTCCTTCAAGCCTTGGGTGGTGCAGAACTGGCCATGAGAGACATAGGCATTGATTTTGAAGCCGGTAGCGGTGTTGGAGCTGCAATAAAGCTTTATTCACAATCTCCGAAAGAGATGGCAATGGCGGCTGAATAGCGGTTGGACATAAAAAGGTGTTGGAGCTTTGGTCAATCTTTATGTCTTTCTAAATTAGTCAAAAAAAGCTAACGGCAGGTTCACGGCTGTTAGCTTTTTTGGCCGAATACCCCGTCAGCTTTTGCAGGTGACAATGGCCTGGGCCTCGAACTGTCCTTAATGGAACGCGTATGGCAGGGAAAAAATGATTTTAAAGCAACAACTATTTGTAGGATGGTTCGTACTGTTGTGATCGGCATAGATAAAATATGTGCGTAGAGCGGAGCAAATTGCACCATATCGGCAGTATCATTGGCAGAGGGGACTATTGTCCGGGTAGCATGACCTGCAAATATTTGCCATTTCCTCACAAATAGGTCGATGAATCGGCCTCCGCATTCCGAAAGTCAAAAACAAATAATCAGTGTACCGCTGAGGTCCTTTAGAGCAATGGAACAAATCAAATTGAAAGAGGGGCAAGCAGTTTTCCAAGTTGGAGAACACTCAACACACGTTTTTGTTATTTTGAATGGAAGTGTGGCGATGTATTCGCCAGTTGATTTGACGTCGCCATATCAACAATTCAACCAGGGCGATGTTTTTGGTGAGACCGGTCTAATGAAAAATCAGTTACGTTGCTCCAAAGCCGTTTGTGTAGAGGACTGCGAGCTTGTGAAAATCGCCAAGGTTGATTTCATGAGACGTCTTGACGGTTGTGACCCATTGGTTAGACGTTTGGTAGACACGATGGTAGGACAGTCGTCAAAATCTGAGCGCTCCACCAGCCAAGTAGGTATAGCCGAGGCGGCATAATGTTGTGGGAGAAGGCTCGTAAACCGCAAAAAAGCAACACATTGACTGTTGCCTGCACCGGCATCTGCTTCTTACTCGTCCTAAAGATTATTAGAGGGTTTGCAGTTAAGAGCCCTCTCGAACATGACTTTGATACTGCAACACATTGACATTGCAATCATAAAAGCTAGTACCAAACTTCGAGAAAAACCAAGCATTGTGGACATTTCGGCGGCCACCATCTGTCGGGACATTCGTTCTAGCGGCCATAAGATAGTGTGACTTGATAAGCAAATCTTCATAGTTAGAGTCGGAATGGCTTTAAACACTGAAAATTTGCGCGCCACCCTTCTGACAGTTGCCAGCATTGCGAGGCTCACTTTTACTGACCTATTCCTTAAACTATAGACGGAATCTCAGTCGACTGGTGAAGTCATAATGGCGTTAAGCGATAGGTTGCTACGTCATCCTAGAGAGGAGTGGTGAATTTGTAGGGAGCCGCGCTTTTTTAACCAAGTGTAATCCTGCAAAATTTTGTAGAATTTGTTGCCACTAGTGGCTTTTCGTTGTGCTCGCATATTCTCCACTGCCGTTAGTATCAAGTGTCATGCAGGTCCTCCCACTGGTACTCAAACTTTTTGCCTTTGTGTTTCTCACGGAAAGAATTGGCGTCCGACGTGTCGGTGCCGTTGTTATGGGGTTCGTGTGTGTGTTGATGATTATTCGTCCCGTAATGAGTGACTCGAATCTTTGCACAATAAGAGCTCTGTTCGGTGTCCAGAGAATATCAATTCTTGACATTGGTTTGCGGCTCAACCGTAAATCCATTTCAACAATCTTGCTGTCGTTTTATTCAAGCCTGCTTGTCACACTTATCAGGCCGGGTATGCTCTATGGAAATGATGGACTGCAATGTTCAGATAGGCGGCCATAGCTATATCTGTTTAGGATGATTGTGCCGGAAGGGGTTTGCCTGGTCCTTTTAATAACTGCGACCTGCACCGGTGAATTGTCTGTCATCAGTGTGTTTTGCTAAACACAGATTTTCTTTTTGTCCGCAGGTGGCGCGATAATTCTTAGAGAAGAAATTGATATCATTACCAATTTAGAAAGTGCACTGATTGTTGTTGCGGGCATCTATGTCTGGATTAGAAAGCGCCACCTGCAGACGGGCAAGCTCAGAACGCAGAACGACTTGAGTGTCGTTTTCCGCATAGAAACTGCCTATTAAGGGACGCGCATGGCGGTATTCTGAGTGACAATTCTAGGGGAGGAGAAAAGATGAACGAAACATCGTCTCGTTCACGTTTAGGTGGTCGTGCCAGCCGCCGCGCACTTCGCACGGCACCTAAATTTGACATGCTCGCTGTCTTAGAGAACAGGCTTCCAATGTGTGAGATAATGTCCGCTGACGAAGTTAAACGCCTTGATAATGCTTCGATGAATATTCTTGAAAATGTTGGCATTCAGTTTCGTGATCCTATCGCGCTTGATGATTGGCGGCGAGTTGGAGCCAAGATTATTGATGAGATGGTTTATCCTGATCGTGGACTCATCCGTGATTTGGTGGCGAGCATACCCTCTGAATTTACTTATAAGGCAAGAGATCCGGCGAAAAATCTGGAAATTGGAAGCCGCAAAGCCATTTTCGTTCCAATGACCGGTGCACCATATTTGCGCGATCTTGACGATGTCCGCCGCAACCCAACGCTGGATGATTTGGCGATGTTTCACAAGCTCAGTCACATGATGCCGGCACTTCACTCCTCGGCGCATCACATTGTTGAGCCGTATGACCATCCGATCAGCCAACGGCATCTTCGCATCACCTATTCATCGATGAAATATTCGGATAAGACCTTCATGGGAATGACCACCAGCCCTAAAAATGCAGAGGATGTGATGGATATGTGCACCATTCTTTTTGGTGACGAAGTGATGGAGCATTATGCTGTTACAACGGGAAACTGCAATGGCAACTCACCACTTGTATGGGATGAAACAATGCTGGGGGCGATGCGTGCATTTAGTCGTCGGAAACAGCCAGTGCTTTGCTCTCCCTTCGTCCTTGGTGGAGCAAATACGCCGGCCAGCATTCCGGCAGCGGTAGCACAATTGAATGCAGAGGCCCTTTCCGCACTCGCCTATACACAAATCATTAGAAAGGGAGCACCAGCAATCTATGGTCATTTTCTGTCCACCGTGTCGATGCAATCAGGTGCGCCGATGGCTGGGACGCCAGAAATTAGCCTGATGAATTTCATGATTGGACAGATGGCACGGTTTTACGGCGTGCCGTGGCGAACCTCCAATACACTGGGTGGAGCCAAGACTTTTGATGCTCAGGCTGGGTATGAGAGTGCAACCACTCTCTCGGCGGTCATGCATTCCGGTGCTAACTATATTTGGCATTCTGCTGGATGGAACGAGGCCGGCATGCACTGCTCCGTGGCAAAGTTTATTGTCGATGCTGAACAATGTGCAATGGCTTACAAAATGGCCCAAGGATTGAGCTGGGATGACTTTGATCAGGCCTTTTCAGCGATCGCCGACGTTGGGCCGGGCGGTCACTACCTAGGTCATTCCCACACGCAGGAACATTTTCAGGAGGCTTTTTTCATGCCTCGGCTTTTCGATAACAACTCGGTGGAGCAATGGGTGGCCGAGGGCAGTGTTGAGATTACCGCGCGAGCATTAGCCCATGCGCGGTATTTGCTGTCTGTTTACGAGGAACCAAAGCTCGACGAGGCGAAAGAGGAGGAATTGCTGGATTTTATCGCTCGGCGTGAGCGCGAAATTCCAGCAGCTGATGAGCTCAATCTACGCTATTAAGGAATAAGATGGATGGTGGTGGCAGGTTTCAAAAATGCGATTTGATGATAAAAAAATCCTGGTAACGGGCGCATCCGGGGGCATTGGCAGGCAGATTGTTCAGCGGTTTCGCACTGCGGGGGGTCAGGTTACCGTGGCCGATATTGATGTGGCGGCGCTAGAGGCTGAGGCGCATCTGCCTGGCGATTTACTGGATGCCAACTATGCCGATGGCCTGCCTGCTGCCGCGGCAACGATGCTTGGTGGATTGGATATTCTTGTTAATAACGCTGGCGTTATCACACGTGGCTCAGTTGTTGAAACAACGGATGCTGATTGGAATTTGGCTGTGGGAGTAAATATCGAGGCACCTTTTCGTATCTCCCGCGCAGCCATACCATTGATGGCAAAGAGCGGTGGTGGGGTCATTATAAATGTTGCGTCCTGTTGGGGGTTGCGACCTGGACCAAATCACGCCCTTTACTGCATGACCAAGGCGGCTCTTGCCTCACTCACGCAATGTATGGGCATGGATCATGCGCATCTGGGCATTCGCGTCAACGCTGTCTGTCCAAATGAGGTGAATACACCAATGCTGCGTTCAGGGTTTGAAAAACGCGGTTTTGACCCCAATGATGCAATTGCCGACCTTGGCAGGACGGTTCCTTTGGGGCGCATAGCCGAGCCGGATGATATCACCGGAGTGGTGCTTTTTCTTGCTTCTGACGCAGCCCGCTATCTCTGTGGCTCTCTGATTGAGGTAAATGGCGGAAAACCCGTGCAATGAAGCGTTTTGTCGACAAAGTTGCGATTGTCACCGGTGGGCGAGGGGGAATAGGACAGGCAATTGCTCAGCGCTTGGAAAGCGAGGGCGCGAGGGTGTTTACCACCCAGCGCGGTGTTGATGATCGATTTGATCATGTGATAGCGGATTTCGCCGATCCGGATTGCCCCAGCCGGATTGTAGAGGAAGTGATCGCGCGAGCTGGCCGGATTGATGTTCTGGTCAACAATGCCGGACAGATGCAGGAGATTGGTATCGCCGACATGACATTGGCAATGTGGCAGGACAATCTGATGGTCAATCTGACAGCACCATTTTTGATGATCCGATCGGCACTGCCGGCTCTTCGCAGGACGCGTGGCAGCATTGTCAATATTGGGTCGGTTGAGGGGCTGGCAGCCAATCCCGGACACGCTGCATATTGTGCGTCAAAGGCCGGGCTTCACGGCCTGACCAGAGCGGTTGCCATTGATCATGGAGATGAGGGCATTCGCTGCAATGCGGTTGCCCCTGGCTGGATTGATACGTCACTAAATGAGCGTTTCATTGAAAATAGAACGGACCCGGACGGAATTCGACAGAACATCGGTCGGATTCATCCAGTGGGCCGAACCGGCAATCCCGAAGACGTTGCTGCACTTGTCGCCTTTCTCGCCGCAGAGGAGAGCAGTTTTATCACCGGCCAAATCTACAGCATTGATGGTGGCCGGATGGCGAAATTGAGCCTTCCCTAACGACCCTGGATTGCTGGTTGCCGGTCAGCTTACGACCTCATCCTTATCATCGGCGAGATCAATCCAGATGGTTTTAAGCTGGGTGTATTGGTCATGGGCATGAATGCCATTGTCGCGTCCTCCAAAGCCTGATTGTTTGAAGCCGCCAAAAGGTGTGGTTATGTCACCCTCCCCATAGCTGTTGACAGTAACAGTGCCTGCACGAATGCTGCGTGCTCCGCGGAGGGCACGCTTCGCATTTGCTGTAAAAATTGATGCACAAAGGCCGTAATCTGTGTCGTTGGCGATGGCGATGGCCTCGTCAAAACCTGAAATTTCAATGACGCTGATTACGGGTCCAAAAATCTCGTCACGCGCCAGAAGCGTGTCATTGCTGGCAACTTCAACCACGGTCGCTTCGACAAACCCATCCTTTGCGCCGCCGCCAATCAAGACATTGTCCGCCTTGTCCAGATAGCTGCACACTTTGTCGAAATGGGTTTCTGAGACCAACGCGCCAAGTCTTGTCTGAGGATCAAGCGGATTACCGAGGTTCCATTGCGACGCATGATGGCCTATCCGCTCCAACAATTCTGCCTTGACATCCTTATGCACGATCAGACGGGAGCTGGCAGAGCAATTCTCACCCATGTTCCAGAACGCACCATTGACAAGATGCTGGGCAACCCTATCGAGGTTTTCCGCATCATCCATCACAATTGCAGGGTTCTTTCCACCCATTTCGAGAACAACTTCCTTGGCGTTACTCTCTGCCGCATAGCCAAGAAACCTCTTTCCGGTTGCTGTTGAGCCTGTGAACGAAACCATGTCGATATCCATGTGTCTGCCGATAGGTTCCCCGGCGTCAGCACCGCCACCAGGAAGGATGTTGAGAACACCAGCTGGAATGCCGGCCTCCATTGCCAATTCAGCAACGCGCAGCGAGGTAAGGGCTGTCTCCATCGCTGGTTTTACGACCACCGAACAGCCAGCGGCCAGGGCGGGACCGATTTTCCAGGCAAGCATGAGCAGTGGAAAATTCCACGGTAAAACCAAACCAACAACGCCAATTGGCTCACGCACGATCATTGAAATATGGTCATCTGACGCGGGGCTTACCTGATCATAGATCTTGTCGATTGCCTCGGCGTGCCATTTGATTGTGGAAATGGTCTCGGGAATGTCTATCGTTTGGCAGTCAAGAATTGTCTTGCCACTGTCCACACTCTCCATAACTGCCAATTCATGTGCATTGCGGGTTAGAAGTTTGGCAAGCCGGATAAGCGCATCCTTGCGTGCAGAGGGATGCTGGCGCGACCACCGACCATCCTCGAAGGCATCACGCGCCTTGCGGACAGCAAAATCTACATCCCCAGCTTGGCATGACGCAATGTTGGCAAGATGCGCGCCCGTTGCCGGATTGACCGTTTCATAGGTTTTGCCAGAAATTGCTGGCCGAAACCCGCCATCAACAAAGGCCTCGGTTGGAAATGATAGAGAGGCCGCAATGGCCCTGTATTCATCCTGTGTTAGCAGATCCATTGTCTAGTCCTCCGCCCTGATCGCCGAGATTGTTGTTTTGAGAATGCGCAACACCTGTTCGAGCGATCTCTTGTCATCCTTGTTCAGGTTGTTAAGCGGTGGTCGCACCGAACCTGCCTCGATGCCAGTCATGGTAACACCATGTTTGATTGTCTGAATGAATTTTCCACCCTGTTCCAGAACCCGCATCAGCGGCAGCAGTGCCGCCATAATCCGCCGTCCCTTGGCAAAATCACCCTGCAGAACACAGGCCTCATAAAGTGCAATATGTTCCTCTGGTAGGAAGTTTGAGCCGCCGCATACCCAGAAGGGCGCACCCCAGGCAAAAAACTCCAGTGCCTGATCATCAATTCCGCAGCCAAGCGTGATATGCGGATAATCTCGGGCGAGAAGATGGACACGATTGATGTCGCCTGAACTTTCCTTGATTCCGCAGAAATTGCGTGATCGTCCAACCCTGTTGAGAAATTCCTCTCCCATCATTGTGCCGGTGCGGTGAGGATAGTTGTACAGCATAACCGGAAGATTGGCTGCCTTGTCGATGGCCAGAGCGTTGAGGGCATTTTCCCTGTCTGTCGGCACAGAATAAGGTGGGCTTGCCAGTAGGATGGCATCGGCGTCCAGCTCATGGGCTCCTTTTGCCAGAGCGATTGAGTCCTCTGTCAGCATGGCGCCGGTTCCAACCACCAGTGGCAGTCGCCCTTTCACTTGGTCTTTGACAAACCGCGCAATTTCCAATCGTTCTTTGACTGTCTGTGCGTAGTTTTCACCTGTCGATCCACCTGAGATCAGACCATGCACACCCTTTTCAACCAAAAAATCAATGACGCTGGCAAGAGCGTCCCAGTTCATGTTCCCCTCATCATCATAGGGCGTCACTATAGGGGTGTAGATTCCCTCAAATTTGAAAATGGATGTCATTGAAGTCCCGTTTTGAAAATTGTCTGTTCCAGACGACATAATAGCGTTCATCATTATGACGCCGTCAAGCAGGATGCATTGGCAGCCAGCTTTTCCAAAGAATCAGCTTTTCATGCGCTTTTTTTTGACCTACCGTTTCCCAATAGTCGAAGCGAGAGGCTAAAAATGACGGCATTAGCAATAAATCAACTGGTCAATCTTGAGGCCTACCCCATTGCAGATTTGGAAAGTCCAGCCCGGCAGGCACTTGTTGAGGAAATGGGCCGCATCTACGCACGAGATGGTGTCTGTCTTATGCCGGGTTTCCTGACCGCTGTGGCTGTTGAGATGATGGCGGAAGAGGCTAAGAACGCGTCGGTTGGTGCTTATCATTGTGACGACACGCATAATGTCTATCTGGAGCATGATGATACCGGCCTGCCCGCTGATCACCCGCGCAGACAGCGTCAGGTGACGCGTCTTGATGTGGTGGGTTGCGACCAGCTTGCGCATGATGGGTCGCTTTGGGGTCTTTATGGCTGGGATCCGCTACGTGATTTTATTGGTGCTGTGCTTGGTTACGAGGATTTCCATCGCTTTGCTGATCCAATTGGAGCAATGACCATCAATGTGATGAATGAAGGGGACGGTCATGGCTGGCATTATGACGAAGCAATGTTTACGGTTTCGGTCATGCTGCAGGCGCCGGAAGCGGGCGGAAAATTTGAATATGTCCGTGGCCTTCGCGACAGTGGTGATGACAATTACAACCGTCTCGGCAGCGTTCTCGCCGGTCGCGCGACGGATACTACAACAATTCCGATAACTCCCGGAGCATTACTGCTGTTTGGGGGTCGTAATCTCTTGCATCGGGTGACCGGTGTTGAGGGTTCGCGAACACGCTTCATCGCCACGCTTTGTTATCGTGACATGCCGGGTGTCACTAACACCCCGGCTGTGAGGGAATTGTTTTATGGCAGAAGTGAGCCGCTAAGATCGGTTGTGGCTTGGTAGGCTAGGATTACCTGTCAGCTGGACCTGCGCCTAGCAACCGTCCTTCCAGTTTTTCTCCAGGCAGCCATTCGGCGAGCTGATGGCGTACCTTCAGCAAGGCTCCAAGGTCGACTCCAGAATCAATGCCGAGCCTGTCAAACAAATGAACTGTGTCCTCGGTGGCGATATTGCCTGACGCCCCCGGGGCAAATGGGCATCCACCAAGCCCGCCGAGGGCTGAGTCGAATCGGCGAACACCGGCGTCTAGCGCAGCCATCACATTGGCCAGACCAAGTCCACGGGTGTCATGGAAATGAGCAGCAAGTGGTAATTCACCCACGGCTTTCCGAACATCCTTGAAAATGCGTCCAACTTGTACCGGGTCACCATAACCGACGGTATCAGCAAGATTAATCTCGTCTACCCCCTGACTGGCTAGAATTTCGGCTATCTGGATTACCCGCGCCTCAGGCACCGCACCTTCTATTGAGCAGCCAAAACTTGTCGCAAGTGCAGTGGCAATCTTGATGTTCTGTCGATTGTCACGTTCAGCCAACACGTCACGAAGCATGGCCAGCGAGTCATCTGTACTTTTTCGAACATTTGCTCTGTTGTGAGCGTCGCTTACTGACAGAACAAAAGTAATTTTTCTGGCGCCTGCATCCATTGCCATTACTGCTCCACGCAGATTTGGCACCAATACGCTCGGCAATAGATTTCCAATTTTCTGCGCATCTACCAGTACCGCCGTGGCATCAGCAAATTGCGGAAGGACAGATATAGGGACAAAGGAAGTTACTTCGATTTCGGTAAAGCCTACCTCAGCCTGCGCCCTGATCCATGACAGCTTTATGGCGGTGTTTAGCCGTGATTTGATCAGTTGCAAGCCATCTCGTAGGCCCACCTCGCGCAGAATAACCCGGTCTGTCAAAGCTATTCTCCCCTGAAAACCGCTTTTCGCCTCTCATTGAAGGCGCGTACGCCTTCTCGCCGATCAGCTGTTGAGACGGTTCGATTATAGGCCTCAATCTCAAACGCCATGCCATCCAGTAACCCCATTTGCAAGCCCTTATGGATGGCCTGCTTTGCCTGTCGGACGGCGATGGGCGCATTCGCCGCAATCGCCCGCGCCGCCGTGAGTGTGGCCTCCATCAATTCATCTGGTTTGCAAATGGCATTGGCCAGTCCCCACTTGAGGGCATCTTCGGCGGAAAACACCTTGCCCGAGAGGATTAACTCCTTAGCCCGTCTTTCTCCAACAGATCGGGCAAGATTCTGAGTGCCACCTGCACCTGGAATAATGCCAAGTTTTGTTTCTGTCTGGGCAAAACGCGCGGTTTCACTGACATAGATGAAATCCAGTGCAGCGGCCAACTCACAACCGCCACCATAGGCTGCACCATTAATGGCCCCAATAAGAGGCAGGGGACAGCCCACCACTCCGCGCACCATCCGCTCATAGACTAAATGCTGGGCAAACCATTCACTGTCAGTCATGCCATTGCGCTCTTTCAGGTCACCGCCGGCACAAAAGGCCCGGTCACCTGCACCGGTAATCACGACAACCCGCAGATCATCGGAGGCCACTGCCAGTTCCTCGAAAAGCGAAATCAAATCCCACGCCATCTGTGTGTTGAAGGCATTTGACGCCTCTGGCCTGTTTAGCGTCACGCAAAGAATATGATCATCAATAATGGCAATGCTTAGCGTGTCGGTCGATTGCGGCATGAGAGACCTCCTTTTGTGCCAATGGCAATGAATTTGATCTGGGCGCCGTTTTGTGGAGCAGAATTGCAAGCTATAGATAATCACACTATCATTTGTTGGATCGTGTCAAATTTTTCTGGCCGATTCTGTTTACGAAATTTTTCCACTTTGCGTGGCACTGTCAGGTAAGGGTTGAACATGGGTCTTGATGCGGAACTCTCGGGCATCCTTGTTGTATCGCTAGAACAGGCAGTTGCAGCGCCCTATTGCGGTCTATTGATGGCTAATGCTGGAGCAAGGGTGATCAAGGTTGAGCGCCCAGAGGGAGACTTTGCCAGAGGGTATGATTCAGGTGCTGATGGTCAGAGCGCCATTTTCGCATGGCTGAACCGGGGCAAGGAGTCGATCAGCCTTAATCTCAAGGCAGATGACGACAAGGCCCTGCTCTATCGGATGCTTGCCAAGGCTGATGTTCTTGTCTCAAATTTGGCCCCGGGTGCGCTAGGCCGAATGGGGTTCATTGGCGCTGATCTAAGGAAGCAGAATCCGGGCCTCATCACTTGTGCGGTTACTGGTTATGGCGAGACAGGGGAGGCCGCGACGAAAAAGGCCTATGATTTTTTGGTTCAAGGCGAGAGTGGCATTTGTTCGGTCACTGGCACAGAAGACAGTCCCTCCCGAGTTGGCGTCTCCATAACCGATATCTCTACGGGGATGACAGCCTTTTCCGCAATTCTGAGAGCCTTGATCCAGCGAGGCCGAACCGGTGATGGAATTGATATTTCTATTTCAATGTTTGATGTGATGGCAGATTGGATGAATATGCCTTTGATGGCGCATCGCTATTCGGGTGGTGCGCCCAAACGCATGGGATTAAAACATACCTTCGTTGCGCCTTACGGGGCTTTTCCGTGCGGTGATGGGGGGCAGGTGCTGCTCTCAGTGCAGAGCAACCGAGAATTCAGGTCGTTTTGTGCAACTGTTCTGGCTGATGCTGAGTTGGCAGAGGACTCACGCTTCGTCAACAATCCGGATCGCTTCGCCAACCGGGATGTGCTGAACGGGATCATCGATGGTGTTTTTGGCGCATTGACGACGGAACAGGTCCTAGACCGGCTCGATTCTGCCAATATCGCCAACGCAAGGTTGAATTCTGTCGCCGATCTGTCCGAACATCAATTCCTGCGTAATCAGAAAGCGCTAATTGGCGGATACCAGATTACCATGGCGGCGTTACCTGTTAAGACACAAGGTGAAGCACCATTTAAGGTGCCAGATATTGGTCAGCATAGTGAGACGATCCGCAAAGAGTTCACGTGATGATGTCAGACAGTAAGGATAGCAGAGGCAGTGTTTCGGATCAGATTGTCCAGTTTGTCTGTGAATTTGACGGCGCGAGAATACCGGATAATGTGCGCCACGTCATGCGCTTATCCCTGATTGACTGGGTTGCGGTGGCGGTTGCTGGACGGAATGAACCGGTTGCGCGTATCCTGCAGAAAATTGGTGAAGATGAGCGTGGCAAGCCAGAGGCTTTTGTGATTGGGTGCTCCTGCATGCTGCCCGCTCGCATGGCTGCTAAGATTAATGGCACGCTATCCCATGCGCTTGACTATGATGATACACATTTCGACTCGATGGGACACGCCTCCGTGGCTGTGATTCCAGCGGCGCTGTCACTTGCTGATAAAATTTCCGTTCATCCCCAGGCATTTTTTGAGGCTGTTCTGATCGGTGTTGAGTTGGCCGTGCGGATTGGATCTTGGCTGGGCCGTTCTCATTATCATGCTGGGTTTCACACGACGGCGACGGCAGGCACCTTTGGCGCTGCGATGGCATCGGCGCGTATCCTTGGCCTGTCATCCGACCAGACCAGACACGCACTTGGTATTGCCGCGTCGATGGCAAGCGGCATCAAGACGCAATTTGGCACAATGGGAAAGCCGCTGCATGCAGGACTCGCAGCGCATGCAGGTGTTGATGCCGCGCTTCTTGCCCATGACGGTTTTGTTGCAACGCATGAGGGTCTGGTAGGCGAGCAGGGTTTCTCCTCAACACATTACGGTGCTGGTGTCGCAGGTGCATTTGATGGCATGGGTCGTGATTTTGTCTTCGAGCATGTCAGCCATAAATATCACGCCTGTTGCCACGGCATCCATGCAACTTTGGAGGCGTTGGCCATCCTGCGTGACAAAGTGTCCGTGCAACCAGAGGAGATTGCTGAATTGATAATCACTGTGCGTCCCCAATATCTCAACGTTTGCAACATTGCGGCTCCTGTGACGGGGCTTGAAGCAAAGTTCAGCTATCGGTTGGTAGCTGCATTGTTCATGCATGGGTACGACACGGCGCGCATCGAAACCTACAATGACGGAATCTGTCAGGATGTGGACGTGCTGCGGCTACGTGATAAGGTTTTTGTTGCGACGGACATGGAAATTTCGGATGCGGCGGCGACGGTCGATCTAAAACTTGTGAATGGTGACACCCACAGCCAGTCATTCGATCTGACCGATCCAGTGCCACTTGCGGCGCGGGAAGTTCGTGTAATAGCGAAGGTGGCAAGTCTGATTGGTGCCGCCGAGGCGTCTTCACTCTGGCAGAAAGTTGGGTCGGGCGAGCAGTTGCCATCGCACTGGATCGCCGACCAGTCATTTTCATAGCCAGCTAGATGATCTTGGAACGTTGTTTGCCAATTGGAATCATTTTGAGGGGTGGCGGTTTTGTTGTTCCATTGTCCCCAATTCTATCTATGAAAAGGCGTCCTAAATTTTGGAACAAAGATATCCAATTGTGACCACTTTTATTCCTTGGACGCTATCAAGCCTGCTGTTTGGCTCACTGCATTGCGGTGATATGCCTGATTCCCTGTCTGCCCACCAGACGATCACAGATATTCTGGCTGGCCCCACGTCCAACCCCAATCACCCCGGCGCCTCTGCTGGCAAATGTCGTGATAATTGAGGTTGTCCTTGGCCTCGATGTTGATGTGCCGCGTGATGGTGATCTTGTGGGCCCTCGTTTATGCCTGGAACGCTGCCAAGCGTTTTCGCGCCACCACTCGCCAATTTGTGATCGAGAATGGGTCGATTGTCTATGATATTTCCTGCCCTCTGTTTTTCGGCTTGGCTGATGGTTTTTGGGAATTGTTTGACTTGGGCAACAATCCCACAATTGTCATCAAAGATTTGGTGGGAACGCGCATTGATGATCAGTTAGCTTTTCAGGCGATTTTGGACGTTGCTGCAAAATATCATGGGGTTGAAAATCGTGTGATGCTGCGGCGCCTCAGTTCGGATTGTCATCGATTGCTGTTACGTTCCGGCCAGTTGATCATCGATAGTGATGACGACCCGGATTACAAACTTGCGGTGTTCACCTTGGTGTTTTTGGCTGAAAACACTGAAGTCTCCATGCCAAAAGCATGATTAAGAGATTTACTATGAAGATGCTGTGGTGAAAGCACAGAATATTGTTATGATTGAGCCTGTGGCGATTAGAGGCGCTTTTATTCATTGTTCACCATGAGGTTCAAAAATGGCCAAAAATCGATTCAACATTGCGGTAATCGCTGGTGATGGCATCGGCACTGAAGTAATGCCTGAGGGGCTACGCTCTCTTTCTGCCGCTGCTGCAAAGTTTGATATCAACCTTCATTTTGATCACTTTGATTTTGCCAGCTATGACTACTACACAAGATATGGTGACATGCTTCCCGAAGACTGGCGGGCACAGATTGGTGACCATGATGCGATCTTCTTTGGTGCGGTTGGCCTGCCGGACAAGATACCTGACCACATTTCCCTGTGGGGGTCGTTGCTGAAATTTCGCCGAGAATTCGATCAATATATCAATCTTAGACCGGTCCGTCTGCTTTCCGGTGTGCCGTCTCCGCTTGCCGACCGTCAGCCTGGCGAAATTGATTTCATGATTGTCAGGGAAAATACTGAGGGTGAATATTCTTCCATTGGCGGAAAAATGTTTGCCGGTGCCGAGCGTGAGATTGTGGTGCAGGAAACGGTGATGAGTCGTATTGGTGTTGACCGTGTCTTGCGATTTGCCTTTGAGCTGGCGCAAAACCGGCCAAAAAAACATCTTACATCCGCAACGAAGTCAAATGGTATTTCGATTACCATGCCCTATTGGGATGAGCGTGTTGAGGAAATGGCCCTCTCTTATCCTAATATCACATGGGACAAATTTCACATTGATATTCTAACTGCACATTTTGTCCAGCATCCCGACTGGTTTGATGTGGTTGTTGCCTCGAACCTGTTCGGTGACATTCTTTCAGACCTCGGGTCTGCCTGCACCGGTACAATTGGCGTTGCACCATCTGGCAACATTAATCCCGAAGGAGTTTTCCCCTCGTTGTTTGAGCCAGTTCACGGGTCAGCGCCGGATATAGCTGGCAGGGGAATCGCCAATCCTGTGGGTCAAATCTGGGCTGGCGCAATGATGCTAGAACATTTTGGCTGTACCGACGCGGCAAATTGCATAACCGATGCTATCGGTACCGCCCTTGGTGAGCAGGGACTGCGAACGCCTGATCTTGGTGGCACAGCCAGCACAGTGACATGCGGCAGCGCCATTGCCGAAATTATTGCTGGTTGAGTTTACCATCCAACGCGATCAATAATCATCTGCGCCTGAGGTGCCAGTTCCGCCAGCCTACCGATGGGCAATCTGTCTTTTTTGAAATCACCCCATATTTTAAGTTCGGGCGCGATAGGAGTGGCTGGGTTGACTGGATATTCATAATTGATTTTGCCATAAAGCATCTGTGCTTCCTCCGACACTAGAAACTCGAGGAGTTTAATGGCATTTGATTTGTTTTTTGAATGCAGCGTCACGCCACCACCGCTAATATTTACATGGGCGCCGCGTTCATCTGCACCCTGATTTCCAAAGACGATGTTGATAGCATTTGCCCAGTCACGCTGTGCCATTTTGTCTGATTTCAGCATTTTTCCGTAGTAATAATGATTCATAATGGCAATATCACACTCACCCTGAAAGATGGCTTTTGCCTGCGCCCGATCATTTCCTTGCGGACGACGGGCAAAATTTGCCACAACACCGCGGGCCCAAGCTTCGGCCTTCGCCTCACCATGCGTTGCGATAATTGATGCGACAAGCGCCCGATTATAGACGTGGGATCCCGGTCTAGAGCAGATACGTCCTTTCCATTTTGGGTCAGCCAGATCCTCATATTTGTTGATTTCACCTTTTTGAACGCGCTCTTTTGAAACCCCGATTACGCGACTTCGCACTGACAAGCCATACCAAAAGCCTTCCTTATCTCGCAGATGCTCTGGAATTTTGTCGTTCAAGATTTGTGACTCAACTTTGGCAAAAAGGCCCTTTTCTGCGTAGACACTCAGGCGAGCAATATCGACTGTCAACACAACATCGGCGGGGCTATTGGCACCTTCTTGCTGCAAGCGTTGGGCAAGACCTTTTGAGGCAAAAACTACATTTGTTTTGATCCCTGTTTTCGCAGTAAAAGCGTCAAGAAATGGGTTTATTAGAAAGGCTTGCCTATGAGAATAAATATTTACTTCTGCAGAGAGAGCAAGAGAAGAATTGAAAATCATCAGCGTTAAGAGCGCATATTTGATTGTGCGGACATATTGTTCAATTTTGAAATTCATTGTCGATCAAACCTTACAAACATTAGCCAAAGAAAAAATGTAACACAAAAATTTGCGAATGAGAACAATTCTCAATAGGAATAATAGTTTAGTCATAGACTCAGCTAGGTACATCGCCTCTGATGGTGACTTTTCGACCCTATCTCTCGGTGGGCCAATCATCCCATATCGCCCTGTGCATGCAGCAGCGGGTGTCCCAAAAAGCCATGTCTTAGACAGACCAGCGAAATCTAATTTGGTATTTAATGCGCTTTTGGTGTTCCCATAAGAAGTTCAAAAGGCATCGACTCTCCCTTTCTGTTGGCTCATTGATTTTTTAGTGAATGTCCGATTAATGAATCACGCCTTCCTACCAGTTTGGGGATGTGTTCGAACCACAGGATGATTTGCTTGTGGATAGGTTTTATTTTTATCGTCTACTACCCACTCCGCGTAACGGCCTCGATAAAAGTGTTCAGACTCATATTTTGCGGTTAGCCCATCCAAAAATCTTTTGAAATCGGGTGTAGGGTCTCATACGCGTCATACGTATTAATGAACATTTTATCACCGCCGCATTCTGGTAAAATATGGATTTGTAACATTGTCCCCAAAGACGGTTCTTCATCGCATGAAACATACGAATGCCAGTGCTCTCCATTTGCTACTTTGGAGTTTTTGTTGGCATGGATTTCGAAGATTTCTGGGTGGCCTCCCATCGTTGGCGTGGCGGGATGAGAATCCAAGTGACCAAATTTTTTGCCAATAGCCACATGCTCTGATGGAGGGATCTCTGTTTGTTCCTAAAAAAACAGAACTTGGTGTTTTTTGAATGCTCGATTTATTTCAGAAAACTCAGCATCTGAAATACCGCCAGAAATGTCTACGCGTCGAATTTCAGCACCAAGTTTTGGGACAAAAGCGTTTCACGAATGTGTTGATAATCACTTGGTTCATCGTCCATTTTACCCAACCTTTAATAGAGAGACCC
The DNA here is from genome assembly GCA_902578815.1 of uncultured SAR116 cluster alpha proteobacterium. Classification (GTDB taxonomy): domain Bacteria; phylum Pseudomonadota; class Alphaproteobacteria; order Puniceispirillales; family Puniceispirillaceae; genus MED-G116. Next base: position 48,677 of record CACHEI010000013.1, read on the forward strand.
AGTCATTAGTTGTCTAAGCTTAAAAGCTTTACACGTTCCATCTAACTCAACATCGCTTAATTTTACTATCCCGTTTTTGGGTATATCCTTAATCAACCTAACACCCTTAGCCAGGCCAACCGGTAAAGCATTCATTGCAACTGAGTTTTTGGCAGAGCATAATTTTCCCCAAACTGTGTATCCACCCTCACCATCGAGAATTTCACCAGCCTTAAGTGGGCGTTTGGCTGTTGCCACAACATCGCCATTGAAGGCTTTATTGCTGCCTGTAGCTTTGCCAAGAAGTGCGGCCGACAAGATGGAGATATTTAGTTCAAGGCCAATCAGGTGAAACGGTTTATACATCGCCGAGAAACGGCCGGTCTCGTCCGTGTTCATGCCATATTGCCGAAAACAAGAGGCGGTATAGTCGGTTGGCGCTTCGAGGACTACATAGACACCCCAGCGCAAATCTTTGAAAACAGGTCTTCCATCACGCTCAAGCGAAGATACTACCTCCACCATTCCGCTGGCTTTTAGCTGTCCCCCAATTGCGCGTGGCCGTAACACTTGCGCCAGATCATCCATCCCTGCAGGGGGAAACAGCAATCCATCTTCAGGCACAGCAAGGCCGGTTGCATTGGCAACTGCGGCCATCTCTAGTGCTGACTTTGTGCCGTCAAGAAAGGAGTTGAACATTTGACTATTCATTCCGGCTGCAGTGGCCTGCTCAGCTGTAATCCCATAGTGATCCCAGACCGTATCGGGGGTGGAGGCATGATACGAGGGCAGAAACTTGGTGCCTTTGCCCGCTGCTACCACATGAAAGCCATTGCTGCGTGCCCATTCAACCAATTCACAAGTCAGTGCTGGTTGATCACCATAGGCCAGAGAATAAACAACGCCCGCCGCTGCGGCTTCCTGCGCCAGCTTAGCACCAGCCAAAACGTCAGCTTCAACATTGACCATAACGATATGAATGCCATTGCGGATGGCGGCCTGTGCGTGGACGACACCAATTTTAGGATCTCCTGTGGCTTCGACCAGAACATCCACCTTATCGGACGTCATAATCATCATGGCATCGTCAACGAACTTTGTTCTAGATATCAACTCGTCAGACCAGCCAACATTAGTGCAGCTCTTTTTAGCCCTCACTGGATCGAGATCGGCAATAACGCTCACTTCAAGTCCAGCAGTTGTCGGCACTTGGGCCAGAAACATTGACCCGAATTTGCCGGCTCCGATCAGACCGACCCGGACTGGATTTTCGGTATTACAGCGAGAACGTAATTCATCAAATAAAAACATGGGCAAATACTCGCAGTTTTAAGGGTAGTTTTCTTTGGGCAGAAATTTCCTTGAGTTTGAAAATTTAGGGCTATGACTTCACTGAGCAGAATTGACCGACCTCAAGGTAATAAATTCACTCTTATCTGCTAATTAGAATAAACCGAATCAATGCTATTTAAAAAACTACTTACCGAAGAAATTGGGTATGGTGCAACCTTCTGTAGGAGCAATGATTAGCCATTCTTCTTATGTGTCACGAATGTCAATACCCCCTAGATGTAGGAGAAAAAAATGATCCGCACAGGTGAGCAATATAAGGATAGTGTTCGCGATAATCGTGAAGTTTATATGAACGGAGAACGGGTTAAGGATGTTACGAAACATCCGATGTTTAAACCAATAGTTGACGTGCGAGCCCGTGTATTCGACATGCAGCATGAGGCCGAGACAGCGCACGTGATGACTGTGGAGCAAAATGGTAAAATAAATGCTGTTGGAAACGCTCTGCCATACACCGAGCAGGATTGGTGGAGTAAACGCCGTGCCACAGATACCGTCATGGAGGATGTCGGTGGAGTGGTTACGCGTGTTGGTGATGAGACTGTTGGTGAAATGTGGTCTCTGTTTGATGGGCAGGATGTTTTGAATGAGGTAGATCCTCAGTTTTCGAGAAACATCCAAACGCACATTAATCGTGTTCTAACTGAGGATCCTTTTCATGTTTCCGCAAATACTGATCCAAAGGGTGATCGCTCTAAGGCACCACAGGATCAGGATCCCGATATGCTTTTGCATGTGGTCAAGGAAACTGATGAGGGCATAGTCGTGCGTGGCGCTAAATTCGAAACAGCGGCCGCTTATGCTAATCAAGCCTTTACAAAACCCACAATTGCCAACTGGGGTGATGCTGCATTGTCAGATTATGCGGTCGGGTTTATTTGCGATCTAAGTTCGCCAAACCTTAAATTCATTTGTCGTGGAGGGTTTGCAGGAGCTGGTGGTGGCTGTCCGCGTGCTAATCAAAAAGATTATCCGTTAGCCAATAAATTTGATGAAGTCGACACCATGGTCATTTTTGACAACGTTTTGGTGCCATGGGAAAATGTATTGTTTTACAGACATACAAAGGCGGCGGCTTTCATCCGGTCCACTCTACATCGCTATTCCGCTTTTGCCTATGTGCAGCGTACTTTGAAGATGGCTGATATGATGATCGGTGCGGCTTTGTTTAATGCACGCCAGACAGGTCTGGAAAAGCAACCAGCTGTTCAGGAAAAACTGTCGACACTTGCGGTATGGCGTGAGGGTATTAATGCACATCTCACGGCTGCCATCACGTTGGGTGAAACGTCACCTGCCGGTTTGATGATGCCTAACCAGTCATTGCTTTACACTGGCCGATGTGCCGCACTGAACCAATTAAATGAAATGATGCACATCACGCGCGAACTTTGTGGTGGACAGATTTGTGTTACACCAAATTTGGCGACTTTTACCGCGCCTGAGACAAAGCCGTGGATGGACAAGTATTACACTATTAATGATGAATGGTGTGCGGATGATCGACGCAAATTGTTAGCCTATGCGCGTGACCTACTTAACTCTGATTACGCCGGTCATCGCCTAACGTTTCAACTATTTGCCCAGAGCGCACCGTTCGCCCAAATGAGTGCAGTTTATCGCAATTTTGACTGGGAAGCGACTTTGGATTTCGTCCAAAAATCTGCCGATCTTTCAAACAATGTTAGAGAGAGTAGCAGGTGTGACGGGGGTGATCCTGCAATCCAGAAATGGTTCGCTAAAGCCGAACAACTCAGGGCGGCGGAATAGATTATAGCGAATCATAATGCGAGATTTCAACCCAGCGTTTAACCCAAGGAGGACCACTTAGCTAATGATAAGGAATAGCAAAACCTACTGATTTGGGAAAAGAGCCAGGTGGTATCATCGGTTATTAAAGCAGTACCATGTAAACCAGCAAGAAGAGTGGGTTTGCCTGTTTCATTAATTTCATTAGTTTCTGCAGCCGGGCTTTACTTACGGTTGCTAGTTTGTATACAGAAGCTAATCCATGCCAACCAACTGCCTGCAAATGCTTCGCGTATAAAACATTTATTCAGGCAAGAAGTTAATCACTGGTGAATTAGGTAGCTTGCATGACAGGTCAAACAAACCATTACCTGCATCGTAAGGCTACCGTATATCCATTCTACAGGCGTTTGCTAAAGCCAACGATTGCTAATTATTCAAAGCCCTGTATGGTCCGCGTGCGTAACAACCATTGCGATTGCTTTGTGTGCGTACCAAACTCGCGACAGAATTTCGTGCATTACCATCGGCGGTGAAGCGTCTCATAGATTGAAGAATTTGCTCATTAACAAAACTTTTGACCGAGTGACGAACTTTTGCGCAGGTGCGCCGTTTTGCAGCATGCCGCTAGCGGGTTGACCGGGACAAATACTCTTATGCCGATCCAGGAAGACCGTTTTTAAGGTCAATCTAACGATCTGAAGAATTGTTGTTGGTTTAAGTTAGAAAGGTTGTCAGATAAATTTAGTCTGAAATACAGTCACAGCGATCGGATTTTCTGCAGGAGTTTGAACCTCTGTGCCTAAGATTGTGGCCATTCCATTTTTGTCTGTAAGTCAGACACAAAGAGAAATGTAATCTCAGAGAATTAAACGACCAAAAAACTTATTTGTATTGCTAGCGGCCGCAAATGGGTAGGGCCGTTGTGCAAAATTGCGATGGCAATGCAAAATCCTCAATCGCCTTTATTATAACTTTCTCTCTTAAAATACAATACTACAATGCAGTATAATAGTATGCAATAATCCCGATTTAAAGCTAAGGATTGCGTCAAACAGGGAATAATTAAAGTTTGCTGTTAGCGTTTGAGCTTTGTCCACCTAAAAAAAATTTTTGTTACCTAGCTGGTATTCAGGGACATAACTGATGGATCATCCGGAACCGAGATTTTTTGAACACACGAATAAGGTGCTGGCTCATTTGGAATGGGAAGCTATACGGTACATTTGTTTTGACGGTAGACATCTCGACATCAGCAATGCCTATCCGAAATATGAGAAGCGTCAGTCCTATTGGCTCGAGCCATTCAACACAAAAGCAACAGAAAGGCAACGTCATATCCGTCAGCTAGTTATGCAGCGAGAGATTGGAACCTTGGGTGATTTTTATGCCCTCTTGGAACCATTTCTTAAGCCCCGAGCCAGAGGTAAGGCCCTTAAGGACAAGAAAAAAAGAACAGCGCAGGCCGCTTTTCAAAGAGCTAAGCTAGCTGACGCTTTCGTCGAAAACAGACCTTTAATGATCGAGGCCAGAAAGATTGCGATGGAGTTATCAGAAGGCAAAGCTTCCAATCAACAGGTGGTTAACAAAGTAGATAAGATAATCGCGGAACATGGTGAGCATAAGCCACTTAGTGCAGCGCAGAAACAGACAGTAATCCAATTCGTCAAACGGCAGATTCAAAAGCACCAAAATTTGGACAAGGTCGAAAGACTAATTATCGATGCTGATGATAAAAATCTTTATTTCATGTGGGGTAAAATTAAACGACATTGCCCTGTGGGTGATACGATTGCTTGGCCTACTGCTCGAGCGGCAAAAGAAGCCCACTGTTCAAAGACTCTCATCGCTCCAATCATGAAACAGCTCGTATCACTTGGTGCCGTAACTCTTATTCAAGCTGGCAAGGCTGGCCGCAATTCTGGAAGAGCGGCTATTTATCGTCGAGAGCTATAATAATCGAGGCCCTTATCCGTTCTTCAACCTAAAGAATTTCCGATACCTTAAATTATCAGCTTTGTGATTTCTACAGCTGCTGTAGAAATCCAAATACTTCGGGAAGGAAGTTCGGTGCTCCACTTTTTGGCCAAGGGAGATGGAAGCACTGATGTAGTTCATTGATAATAAGTGTGAAGATATCCGCGGGGGGTGTCTGCGCCGTCTACAAAGAATTCCATAATTCATGCCACGGCAAGTTCGAATACAAACGCGTATATCAGAAGGACTCTGGCTAGGAACTTAAACCTGGGGGATGGATGGTAGCGCTGACAACCAGGACTATAGCGGACCCAGTTTGCCACGGACCGCTGTCAGCATACGGTTCCATGGCTGGATTGGCAAAAGCGAGGTAATGCCCAACCGGCTTCCACCCAAACTATCGGTATGCCTAAACGCTTTAATTTGCAAACGTCGGTATTTTGCACGCTGAGTGAAACCACGCGGTTGTTGGTTCTTTTCTGTATTGCGCAGTGAGCTTGGTGACAGGCCAAGTTGACCTTGACGTTTATCTAAATAGCCCCACGGCTTTCTGCTATATGTCCCGTAAACGAGCCAAATGTTGATTGGTGGCCGCGCGGGCTGAGGATGTTTGGAAAACAATCCCTAATTAAATTTAAGATAGCCTTGACGACTATCGTCGACACCTAATTATTTTAAGTTTTCCAATCGGCGCTGGCAGCTACTAATGTAGCGGCAATATCGCGAGCGCCAAGCTGTCCAATCCGGGGGTAAAGGTTCCAGATAGCAGCGCTTGCCTCACCTATGATTGTTGATGATTTGCGTTGTAACTTTTCGGCAAGGACCTCTGTAGTGAATGGTTCTGCCAGATCGAACCATAAAGGAATAGTTTGACCATCTATAAGATTTATCGTGCCACTAATCTGTAAGTCGGTCAAACCAGCATCACCCACCACGCT
>CACHEI010000014.1 GCA_902578815.1 uncultured SAR116 cluster alpha proteobacterium
CATGATTTGCTACCCCTATTTTTTGTGGTTTTCAAAATTAAATCTGGAATGTGGTCTTCTGTAAATGCCCAAGCAGTCCGTGGATTAACCCCCGACTTTGCGGTGAACAACGGGCCAGGAAATACGGCCAGAAATCAATAGAGCTAGTTTTCTGCGATCCCTAATACTATCAATCGCAGGCCGTGCCAACTGGTATTAGAGCCAGATTTTGCTAAAATTGGGTCCAAATTTCTAAACTGGGCGCTTTGGACGCACTAATAAGGTTTTTTGGCTTTCCATGACCTTGCAATAACAGCGAAAAGTTGCCCAGCCGGTAGCTTGGGTATAGCGTGTGTGCAAGCATTATGGTGCGATTGAGTGGCAGATATATGGCAGTTTGGGTGTGGGTGACATTGGCGGCGGCGGCGGCGCAGACAATTCGTGGTGCCGGCCAGCGGGGATTGAAATCGAAATTGGGCGACTTTGGGGCAAGCCTGATCCGCTTTTCCTATGCCATTCCGTTTGCCTGGGCATGGATCTATCTCTATGGCGACTTCGCTGGCCAGTCGATGCCCGTCTGGAACCAGCCCTTTTTATTTTGGGTGATAATCGCTGCGGTGATGCAGATCATCTTCACTGTTACGTTGGTGATGCTGTTCTCGCACCGGTCCTTTGCTGCGGGGACGGCCTTCTCCAAGACCGAGGTGGTCCAGGCAGCCATTTTTGAGGCATTGATCGTAGGGTTTGTCGTCAGCTTTCAAGTTGGTCTTGCGATTGTCATTGGCGTCATTGCTGTGTTTTTCTTGTCGCTGGCAAAGAGCAGCCTGACTTTTGGTAATCTTTTGCGCTCGCTGCTGACCCGGCAAACCGCAATCGGTCTTGCCAGCGGTGCAAGCCTCGGTTTCTGCACGGTTGCTTATCGGGTGGCCACGGATTCGCTGGAAGGTGCGGATCTGATGATGCGGGCCAGCCTGTCGGGCGGTGTTTCGGTGCTGATTCAGACGGCGCTGTTGGGCGGCTTTATGTGGCTACGGGCACGTGATCAACTGATTGCCACATTTGTTGAATGGCGGGCCAGTTTGATTGTTGGGTTGTCTGGTGCGGTTGCAACGGTTTGCTGGTTCTACGCATTTTCGGCGCATGCGGTGGCACCGGTGCGGGCTGTTGGCCAGATCGAATTGCTATTCGTTCTGGGGATTTCCTTTTTCTATTTCCGCGAGACGCCGAGTTGGAAAGAGCTTGTGGCAATGGTTTTGCTGGCAATTTCGATCATTATGGTTTTGTTGGGGTAGCGTTTCCAAGCGTACAAAATAGCTAGCTATTTTAGGTTTTGAACTGACTGTTCATATTTTTTCATTCATATGGTGAATGAACTCTTGTGTTCACTTTATGAATAAATTACTGTTTGGGTATTTTTAAAGCTTGTAAGATCTTTTGGAATGCCAAAACAAAATAAAAAGATTGAACTGGCTCTGCTGACTGCGGTTGATGATGAGATGATAATTAGCCAAGCCGCGCTCAGCGAAAGGCTTGGAGTCGCCACTGGTCTTGTCAATTTTCTGATGAAGCGTGCCATCGGTAAAGGCCTCGTCACGGTCAAAAAAGTTCCGGCTCGTCGTTATGCCTATTTGCTGACACCAAAAGGGTTTGTCGAAAAGGCAAGGCTTGTTGCCGATTACATGAACACATCGATGGGCATGTTCCGTAAGGTTAGGAATGATTTTGCTGACATTTTCAGCACTAGTGTATCGTCCGGTTCAGGTGCGGAAGAATTTGTTATTGTTGGCGATCTTGAAATGGCAGAGGTTGCTCTATTGGAGGCGCTGCGCTGCGAAATTAATCTGGCGGCGGTAATTTGTGGTAAGACCAACCGCGGAAACCTTGGTGCTGTGAAAATTTTCAGCACTGTTGAGCAGTTGCCAAAGACGCTTGCTGACAACGCGGTCTTTATTATTGCCGATATTTATCATGCGCAAGCGCAATATGACACGCTGGTTGAGCGCTTTAATCGTAAGCGGGTGGTCGCGCTACAGTCACTTTATGTTCGCACCCCCAAGAATGGTGGAGAGGACAAGACAGCTGGAGCTGTCAAGGCTGCCAGGACAAGAGGTCACCGATGAACTGGTATGTGGTGGCGACAAAGCCGAATTGTGAATACAAGGCCCTTGCTAATTTACAGCGTCAGGACTTTGAGTCCTACTTGCCCTGTATTCTTGTGCGACGGAGTCACGCGCGCCGGTTGCACATTGTGCGGCGCCCTTTGTTTTCAGGCTACGTGTTTGTCCAGCTTGATCCCGAGGTTGCAAGATGGCGGTCAATTAATGGCACTATGGGTGTGACCCATATCTTGACAAGTGACGGCCGCCCACAACCGCTGCGGAACGGTTTCATTGATGCGCTCAGGGCACGTGAGGCTGATGGCGTTATTGCTTTACCACCGGCACATTATGAGATTGGTGAGAAGGTGGAGGTGCGGGATGGCCCCTTCACCAGCCAAATCGGCACAATCCTATCGGCAGACAGGTCTGGGCGCGTGCGGTTGATAATGGAATTACTTGGATGTGAGGTCTTGACAACCGCACCGCACGATATGGTTCGCAAGGTCGGTTAGCCGATTTTGTGTGTGAATTTTTGGTGACTTGGGCGGGTGAGAGGATTTCACCCGGACTGCGGTAGCGTGGGAAATGTTTATGAAGGTATTTGTGACAGGAGCTGATGGGTTTATTGGCTCGCATCTTGCGGAGGCGCTTATACGATCTGGTCATGATGTGCGTGCTCTTGTTCAATATAATTCATTTAACAGTATGGGCTGGCTTGAGAGTTTGGCCCCGGAAATGAGAGGCCAAATTGAGGTTGTTGCGGGTGATGTGCGTGATCGATCGCAGATGAGCATTTGTGTTCAGGGCTGCGACGTGGTGTTCCATTTGGCGGCGCTGATCGCCATACCTTATTCTTATGTGGCTCCACAATCCTATGTAGACACAAACATCACGGGAACTTTAAATATTCTAGAGGCGGTGCGTTCAAATAACAATACGCGCATGATCCACACTTCGACGAGTGAGGTATATGGCTCTGCACAATTTGTTCCAATTACTGAGGATCATCCCCTTCAGGGGCAGAGCCCATACTCAGCTAGCAAGATTGCGGCAGACCAACTTGCATTTTCCTATTATTCTTCTTTCGATTTGCCTGTATCGATAATTCGCCCGTTTAATACATACGGTCCAAGGCAGTCGCAAAGAGCGGTGATACCAACGATCATTGCCCAATTGCTGGCTGGAGCAGAGACCATTGAATTAGGCTCAATAACACCAACTAGAGACTTCAATTTTGTCGAAGATACTGTCCGTGGATTTCTTATGGCGATGTTGAAAGAGAAAATACTCGGACAGGTGATTAATCTTGGCAGTGGTTTTGAGGTGTCTGTCGGTCATACTGCCCGGCTAATTGCCAAGCTCATGAACAAAAATGTGGAAATAAACACCAGCCAGGAGCGCATCCGCCCGGATGCCAGTGAAGTTCAAAGGTTACTTGCCGCTAATGAACGCGCCAGAGAATTGCTCGATTGGTCCCCAAAATATGCCGGTTTGGATGGCTTTGAGCGTGGACTTGAAAAGACTATCAACTGGTTTTCCGACCCCGACAACCTTCGGCGCTATTCCGCTTCAGGATATGTTGTTTAATTGGCTTGGTTCGAAACAAGATCAACCGCGTGATTCCCTATAACAAAGTGCAAAATAATTTAGTCATAGAGGTAATTGATGAAATAGCCTCTGCAATTCGGTTAGTGACCGGTGTCGAGAAAGCCGTGCTTCATGAACCAATGATTGGTCAAGTTGAAATGGACGCAGTTCATCACTGTATTTTTGGTGGGTTTGTGTCCTCTGTGGGGCCGGCGATAACACAGTTTGAGAACATGCTTTGTGACTACACAGGGGCTGAACATGCGGTTGCTGTCGTGAATGGCACGGCGGGCTTGCATCTTATGCTAATGGCCAGTGGCATCGGGTCAAATAGTGAGGTTCTGGTGCCGGCGCTGACCTTTGTTGCCTCTGGAAATGCGATTTTGCAGGCCAATGCTATGCCTCATTTTGTCGACAGTTCGCCTGCCGACCTTGGCATTGATGTCGCAAAACTTGATGGATACCTCGCTGATATTTCGGAAATGCGCGACGGTTGTTGTTGGAATGTAAAAACAGGTCGGGTCATTTCGCATGTCATGCCCGTTCATGTGTTTGGTCATATTGGCAATGTCGAAGGCCTGAAGGCGTTGGCTGAGCGTTATAATATTCAAATCGTGGAGGATTCAGCGGAGGCGCTTGGTAGCTGGAAGGGTGGTCGCCATGCAGGCTTATTTGGAACATGTGGTGCGGTTAGTTTCAATGGCAATAAAATCGTTACCACCGGTGGCGGCGGCGCAATACTAACAGATGATGCCAATCTCGCCACGCGCATCCGTGTCCTTGCGACAACAGCAAAACGTGATCACCCATTCCTTTATTGGCACGACAGCCTTGGTTTCAATTATCGAATGCCGGCACTGAATGCGGCATTTGGTGTTGCTCAAATGGCGCGTCTTGATGCGATGTTAGAGGCTAAATCACGCCTGCGGATTGCATATCAGGATGCTTACTCGACAGCACGTTATACGGCCTTTTTTGCTGGACCAGGTAACTGTCAGGCCAATCATTGGCTAAACGCAATTCAGTTGGACCAGTCTTTATCGCAACATCGTGACGCCATCCTGCATGGTTTGAATGAGCGTGGCTATGGCTGCCGCCCTGTTTGGAATTTACTGTCTGAATTGCCACATTTCAGAGATTGCCCTTCGATGTCAGTGGACCAAGCGATGGATCTTGCAAGTCGACTGATCAACATCCCCAGTAGCGCCATGTTGGCTTCAGATTTGGTAGGTTAATGGCAAATCAAATTGCTCTTGTTGGCGGCGGTGGGCATGCGAGTTCATGCGTTGAGCTTATAAGCCAATCAGATAGTTTTGATTTGCTCGGCTATGTGGCACCTGAAAAGAGTGCGCTCATGGAAGATATCGACGTAGAGTTTTTGGGCAGTGATCATGTTTTGCAGAGGCTGGTGGCGGATAACACTTGCCTTCATGTGGCTGTTGGACAGATTAAGAGCTCGGATAAACGGTGTGCACTATATTCAGAAATAAGAAGCATGGGAGGGGTTTTACCTAATCTTGTCGCCGCGAATGCTATGATTGCGAAGACAGCCAGCCTGGGATGTGGGAATTTCGTAGGATTGTCGGCTGTGATTAATGCCAAGGCTCAGGTTGGTGATAATTGCATAATAAACACATCCGCGATTTTGGAGCATGGTGCTCTCGTTGGTGATCACTGCCACATTGCCCCGGGCGCCATTGTTCTTGGTGATGCCGTTATCGAAAGCCATAGCTTTATTGGTTCGGGCGCCATCATAAGAGAAGGAGTGAGTATTGCCCGAGGAAGCGTTGTTCCATCTGGTGCCCGCATAATGACAGATAATGAAAAAAGCAACTTCAAATAACCCTATGATCATTGCAGAGGTGGGCGTTAACCATAATGGTGACCTCGATCTTGGACGAAAACTTATCGATGTCGCCGTGGAATGTGGTGCTGATATTGTCAAATTTCAGACATTTATTGCTAATCGATTGGCAACTGGGCATGCGCCGCAGGCCTCTTATCAAAAACAGAATCTTGGTGTGGATCAAAGCCAAATTGATATGCTGGCAAAACTTGAGTTAACCCACGAAATGCATGTGGCTTTGCTGGAGCATTGTCGGTCAAATAATATCGAATTCTTGTCAACGGCATTTGATACTGTAAGCTTAGACTATCTCGTTGATTTGGGCATCAAGCGCATAAAAGTGCCCTCTGGGGAGTTAACAAATCTCCCCTATCTAGAAGAGGTGGCATCCAAGGGATTACCGGTGATTTTGTCTACTGGCATGGCTGATCTCGATGAGGTGCGGGACGGTGTTGCAATCTTGATGGCCGGCGACGTTGCGCGAGGTGATCTCACAATTCTTCACTGCACCAGCAATTATCCAGCACAACCTGGTGAATTGAATATGTTGGCTGTCAAGACTTTGTATGAAGAGTTTGGTTGCGATGTTGGTTATTCTGACCACTCATCTGGTTGTGAGGCCGCTATGCTGGCGGTTGCGTTAGGTGCAAGAGTGCTTGAAAAACATATTACATTGGATCGGACCATGTCCGGACCCGACCACCTGGCAAGCATGGAACCCGATGACTTCAAAATCTTTGTGAGAGCTGCGCGCATGGCTTTTTTAGCTTTGGGTAATGGAGTAAAAAAGCCTTCCAAAGCAGAGGCTGAAAACGTTTTGATAGTTCGAAAATCAATAGTTGCTTCTAGGCCAATTTCAGTCGGTGAGATTTTCTCGAAAGAGAATCTTACAACAAAGAGGCCGGGTGTAGGTATGTCTCCCATGCGGTGGCATCATGTCATTGGTAAGCAAGCAACACGCGACTTTGCTGCTGATGAAATGATCGAAGTATAGCCCAATGAAAATTATGGCGATTACCACGACACGGGCAGATTATGGCATCATGTCGAATTTGCTCGAGGAATTGCAGAACTCGGCGAAAGTAGATCTGAAATTAGTGGTCAGTGGCACGCATATTTCAAAGAAATTTGGCACTACAATAAATGAAATAATTAACGACGGTATCGAGGTTTCGCATGTCTTGGACTTTCCACTTGAAGACGAGACTGAGGCGGGCTTATGTGCGTCTACAGGTGGTCTGTTACGAGATTTTGGAAAACTTCTTGGCAAGGAAAAGCCTGATCTAATAATGGTGCTTGGTGATCGGTTTGAAATTTTAGCGCCTGTTACCTGCGCGGTGATAAGGCGCATTCCCGTAGCGCATATTCATGGTGGGGAGACCACTTTAGGCGCGATAGATAACAAAATAAGAGATGCCATTACGCAAATGGCCGATATCCATTTTGCGGCCACCTCTATGGCAGCAGGGCGGATCCGAAAATTGAAGCCCAACAGTAATGGAGTCCATCATGTCGGGAGCTTGAGCGTGGACAGGTTATCTAATTTAGAATTAATGGATCGAGTGGAGCTTGCTGAAAACTACGGTTGGAGCCTTGATGAAAAGGCCGCGATCATCACCTACCACCCTGAGACTATGTCATTAACCTCACCCCTAGAGCAGGTGGAAGAACTTATAAAGGTTTTGGATGAATATCAGGAGCTTTTCATGGTTATTACTCTGTCAAATGCTGATGTTGGTGGTAGGGCAATTTCAAGAAGATTGAATGAATTTGCGTCAGAAAGGGAAAATGTCGTTGTCCATGCCAGTCTCGGACAAGAGGCATATCTATCTTGTTTGGCCAATTTCGACCTTGTGATCGGCAATTCATCAAGCGCAATCATAGAAGCGCCAATCTTTGGATTGCCAACGGTCAATATTGGTGGTCGCCAGACAGGACGGGAGTTGGCACCGAGTGTTATCAACGTTGATTGCAAATATGAGTCGATAAAGGCTGGGGTTGATGATGCCTTACGAAGACCCAGATATTTGAAACAAAACATTTACGATTTGCCATATGGAAAATTGGGCGCAACGGCGAGTATTTTAGCTGTCTTGGAACAGTTTTCTTCTGAACAGGTCAGGAGTATTTGATGGTCAGGAAGCCCCTTGAAAAACAGATGTCCCTTATTCCAACAAATGTGGAATGGTGCAAGAAATGTGTGGTTTCCAACCAAAGGCCAAGAATTACCTTTGATGAAAACGGGGTTTGTGCGGCATGTAACAACCGTGCTTCACGCAAAAGCATCGACTGGCAGGAGAGAGAAAAGCAACTTAGTGAATTACTGGACAGGCATCGAGATGTGACGGGCTCCTGGGATGTTGTGGTGCCCAGCAGCGGCGGCAAAGATTCTTGTTATGTAGCGCACCAGTTGAAACATGAATATGGAATGAACCCGATTCTGGTCACTTGGAGCCCATTAAAATATACCGAAATAGGTTTGCAGAATTTTGATGCGCTGAGTGATTCTGGTTTTACGGCAATACGGTGCACACCGGACGGACAAATTCACCGCAAGCTGGCACGGCTTTGTTTTGAAGAGTTTGGCGATGCATTTCATGTGTTTGTTTTGGGCCAAGTTTATTTTCCAATTCACATGGCACTCAAATTTGATATCAATTTGATATTTTACGGTGAAAATGGTGAGGTGGAATACGCTGGTGATCCGACTTTCGTAGACCAGCCTTTTCGAGACCTTCTGAATGATGAATCGTGGCTCAAAGGGTACATGAAAGGCACCACCATTGACGAGTTGATCGCTTACGGTGTGGAAACCAAGGACTACATGAAAGATATCGACTGGTCCAAATGTGATCTTAGTTTCTATCGTCCGCCTAAAGTTGAAGATATGAGGATTAAGAACACTTCAAAACTTCATTTTTTTGGCTATTTCAAGGAATGGATACCTCAGGAAAATTTCTATTACGCAGCTGAGCACACAGATTTTAAACCAAACCCCGAGCGTACTGAAGGTACCTATTCTAAATACGCCAGTCTTGATGATAAAATGGATGGGTTTCATTACTATATGCGATACATCAAATTTGGGTTAGGGCGGTGTATGGAGGATGCAGCACATGAGATAAGAGATGGCCACATAAGCCGTGAGGAAGGTATTGCGTTGATGGATAGGTTCGAAGGTGAATTTCCAGCGAGGTATTTTTCAGAGTTTCTGGAATACCTTGATATTTCTGAAGATCATTTCTGGAAGATCGTGGACGAATGGCGACCTGAGCATCTTTGGAAAAAAGATGGGAATGATTGGATGCTGAGAACGCCTGCCAGCTAGTTATATTAAACTGGCCCCGATTATTTGAAACGTTGTCTGGAGAAATTCTAAAAAAGGTGAAATTTGTCAGCATCTAAAGTTCTTATTGTGGGGTGTGGCAATCTTGGACGCTGGCACATAAAGGGTTTGGAGACATCCAAACAGGATGTCACTTTGTTTGCTGCTGACCATAGTCCAACGGCAATGCAAAATCTTGCTACTTTTCTTGAAGAACATATGGGGCGTCCCAGCAACGTTCATGTTGTAAAAATTGACCTATCGGATCGCGATCTTTCTGGGTTACCAAAATTGGACCTTGTGATCGTTGCAACCACAGCAAAAAATAGGGTGAATCTGATTTCCTCCCTCCAGAGGTCGATTAGCGCTGATTATTGGCTTATTGAAAAGCTTGTCGAGCAGACGTCTGAAAACATGCGGCGAATTGCCGTAATTTTGCAAGGGCAAACAGTTTATGTGAACCATCCAAGGCGGGTGATGCCACTTCACCAGAAATTGTTTTCTGATCTTGCAGGAATGCAGAATGTTAAACTTGTTTGTCGGGGTCCAGAAACTGTTGGCATAGCCTCAAATACTTCACATTTTATAGATCTTTTGAGTTGGTGGTGTGGGGGTGAGCCAACTTACATCAAAACAGATAAACTAGTGCAAAATTGGTATCAAACGAAACGAGCCGAGTTTTGGGATGTGAGCGGAACGCTGGAGGTTGAATTTGACAATGCATCTGCACTGAAATTTACAGCTTCTTCCGATTTTGAAAAATTTCTGTTGGAGGTGCAAATAGGCGATGAGTTGTATTGCGAAATCTTGGAATCTGAAAATCTCATTAAATATAGCGATACAACATGCGAAATTGTTTTAACGTTGTCACAGAGCGAGATGACGGGGTTGATATTGGACAAAGTGATCTATGATGGACAATGTGAATTGCCAGAATTGCGGTACTCAGTCCAAAACAATATTTTATTGATCGAAGCGCTTCAGGAGCATTGGCGGAGATATGGTGTTGTCAAACACGACATGTTGCCGATTACATAAGAAATCTCTCACATCCGACACCAAAACACATGACCGAGTCAATTAAACAACTTCTGACTTTGGTGGGCCCAGCAATTCATCAATTGCCCATCATCCTTCTCGCATTTTTAACTTTATCAACTGTGGAGCTCTTTGGTCTTGGTTTGTTGATCCCATATGTCGAATTCATATTCATGGGCGATTTTTCCAGTGTCGGAAATCAAATCATGATCCTGCTTGGGTTAGAGAGGACTCCTCGAGAAGAATTGCTCCTAATCTTCAGCAGTTTGATAGTTATGGCATTTGTTTTGAAGTTTGGGCTTACCATGGTGATGGTCGGAGTCATCAATAACTTTGCTCAAAAACAGCGCATTAAACTAGGAACTAGATTTCTCAGAATAATATTAAATCAGAATTTTTTAGATTATCTCAGGCGAAGTGAAGCTGATGGGATATATGAAATTCAGACCGTGACATCGCATTACTACACTGCGCTTCAACTCGTTCTGAGGTCGGCAAGTGATATCATTTTGATAGGGTGCATTATCACATTTATTGGTGTTGTTGACCCGCTTGTTTTGCTTGTCACATTTTTAGTTATGCTTCTGCTTCTCGGTGGGTACCTCTTTTTATTTCGTCGGCATTTAGTAACCCTTGGCAAGGTGGCAAACACCGCAGAATCCGGGGTGATAAGCATCACGAAGGATGCGTTCCGGGGATATAGGGAACTCCGTTTGTTGGGAAAAGTGGAAGCATTTATTGAGCTTTTGCGTGTTGAACTAAGCAAAGCGGGCAAGGCATCGGTCCGTTTGGGCTATCACTCTGTAATTCCGCGTAACCTACTCGAACTCATGGTGGTTTTGCTTTTTGTCGGTGCATTTATCGCCGCGCAGGCATTCAATATCGATCAACAACGAACTTCAAGTGTTGCAATTGTATATGTCCTTGCGGTCATGCGTATGTTGCCACTGGTGACGGGTGTAACGGCGTCAATGGCCCGTTTCCGGTCAATGAAGGACAGTATCCAGCGTATCACTGATTATATGTTGTTGGATAAAGACAAACCGCAACAAGGCCAAAATATTTCGTCCAGTAAAATTTCGTTCTTTGAGAGTTTGCAAATATCAAATGCAAAGTTCACCTACCCCAAAAGTGTCCTTCGCTTGTGTAATGACATTAATCTGAAGATTAATAGTGGTGAGGTCATCGGTATTGT
The DNA here is from genome assembly GCA_902578815.1 of uncultured SAR116 cluster alpha proteobacterium. GTDB lineage: Bacteria > Pseudomonadota > Alphaproteobacteria > Puniceispirillales > Puniceispirillaceae > MED-G116. Next base: position 11,070 of record CACHEI010000014.1, read on the forward strand.
TGGTGCAAGTGGAACCGGAAAAACAACACTGCTAAACATAATCGCCGGGTTTTTGGAGCCACAGCAAGGTGAGGTGTCAATCAACGGAAAGAATGTGGGAACAGTCGCCAGTGCAGACTTGAGCTTTGGTTATATACCCCAGGACACACTGTCATTTAATGATACAGTTTTTAACAACATTGTTATGGGTGACGATGATAAACCAGAAAATCGGCTTCGTGCCACTGAGGCTCTCGCGACTGCCCAACTTGCAGGAGTTGTGAATAGCTTGCCAAGGGGGCAGGATACACGGATCGGTGATTTCGGAAGTCTGTTTTCAGGTGGGCAAAGGCAACGTCTTGCCATCGCCAGAGCAATCTACCACGAAAAGAGCTTTTTGATCCTCGATGAGGCAACAAACGCTCTCGATGAAGAAACAGAGGCGAGGTTAATTTGCGCTTTGCGAACACATCAGAATACAAGTGCCATCATAATTGTATCGCACAGACCGTCCACACTTAAATTTTGTGATAAAATCTTTCAGCTCGCTGATGGCACTCTTCAAGTTGTTTCCCGCGATGTTGCCTGACGAAGCCGCTGTAATTAACATTCAGGTCGGCGGTAGATAGCGTTGTACCCATGGGCTCATTATCAAATGGAACATTGTTTTTGACTGAGCCTGTCTGATTATGTGTCAACCAAATGATAGTGCTTACATCGACAAAGGTTGATATGGTTTTGTTGCTCAAAAAAATCATTTTGTATTGTTTGCGCTTTCCGCGTCGTGTCTGGGAAACCATAGAAGTCGGCTTTGCTGATTTCTGGGGCTTTGTAGCAATTGCCAAGTATCGTGCTGTCAAGAGGCTAGGTTATCATAACGCGCACAACATAATTTCTCACGAAAAGAGGCCACGTTGTCTCATCTTAAGGTATGACAAATACGGGAATGATTTAGATACATCATTTGAATACGACCAAATTGACTTGCCATTGAAAGAAAGTGGGTATGAGATCACTACATATGCGTGGGATGGTAATTTGATCTCTCGCCATAACTTACTCGAGAGCGTCTTAGAGCTCAATCCTGACCTGATTGTCTTGTCTTCTTATGTCATGATTGGGGGAAGAATAAAGAATCAGCCAAGCATTGGTTTTTTTGCTGCACTGAAGTCATTTGTGCCGAATGCTAAGTTTGTATGTCTTTGGTGGGACACTTGTTCCAATCGTTTTTGGTCCAAGTTCCCTTTGGAAAGTGTTTTTGATTTGCATGTTGCTATGGAGAATCCGTGTGGGATGTCGTTGGATATCACGCGGCACGTACGTCAAAAATTTCTTTTCCTTTATTCAACGCATCCTAGGTCGACATTAATACGTCCAAAAGAAAAGGACATATCTGTATTCTTTAGCGGTCAAATTGGAGATTACAGAAATAACCGAAAAGAGTATATCGATCACTTAATAAAAAACGGTTTTGGCAAGCACATTTATACCAATGATCGAGCTACACAAATGCCAATAAGAGAATACTTTGAGAAAATGGGACGCGCAAGAATAGTGGTGAACTTCAGCATGAGTGTGGATTTTCACCAGTTAAAAGGTAGAATATTTGAGGCGATGTTCACCAATTGCTTGCTTCTGGAGTCACGGAATCCTCAGATTGAGTGTTTTTTTAGTGATGGCGAGCATTATGTCGCATATGACTCAAAAGAGGATTTGCTCAACAAGATATTGTATTTTGAAAAAAACCCTGCAGAGGGTGAGCGGCTAGCACAAAATGCACGAAATTTAGTCTTGAAAGAGTTTACCACTGAAAATTTCTGGAAAAGCGTAAATGATTTCTTGGGCATCAAAATTCCCCCAAGAGTTGACCCAAAGCCTTAATAATCTTGCTTGCCTCCGCTACAACCCCCATGCTGATCGGTAGTTCAGATGAAATATCCACTGATAAGAAATAATTTCAGCCGGTCTGACCTTGACTCCGTCATTGCGCTGCTTCGTACAGATGATCCCCGCCTTACCAACGGCCCAAAGGTCCTAGAGTTTGAAAAGGCTTGGAATGATTGGCTTGGGGTCAAATACTCGGTTTTTGTAAACTCTGGCTCTTCTGCCAACCTGTTGTCGATGGCCGCGCTCAAACTGAAATACCCCGAAGGCGGTCAAGTCATCGTGCCGCCTCTGACATGGGTGTCAGATATTGCCTCGGTATTGCAAAACGGGTTTGCTCCGATTTTTGTCGATATTGATCCTCGCACCCTCGGCATGGAAACCGAAGCGATACTTGATGCAATAACATCTTCAACCCGAGCGGTTTTTCTTTCCCACATCCAAGGGTTCAACAGTCTTACTGACAGGCTTTTGGAAGAATTGGAAAGGCGCGATATTCTATTGATTGAGGACGTCTGCGAATCACATGGCGCAACACATAGAGGCAAGAGGGTGGGAAGCTTTGGCTGGACGTCCAACTTCTCATTTTATTATGCACATCACATGAGCACCATCGAGGGTGGGATGATTTGCACGGATGATGAGGAGACTTATCGGGTCTTGCGTATGCTTCGGTCGCATGGAATGGTCAGGGAAATTGGGGATGAGGAAGAGCAACAAAAATGGTTGTCGGACAATCCTGAATTAAACCCACAATTTATTTTTGCGTTTCCTGCCTATAATGTCCGGAATACTGAACTTGGCGCTGTTTTGGGGCTCTCACAACTTCAACGTCTTGATGCAAACAATGTCTTGCGCACGCGAAACCTGCTTCATTTCCTCGACAATATAGACCCAAAAAAATTCCAGACTGATTTTGAAATAGAGGGATCAAGCAACTACGCGTTCAACCTTGTTCAGCTTGAGGCTGATGACGCGTTGGCCAAAAGATTGATGTCGGCAATGGACAGGCATGAAATTGAATATCGCCGGGGCAGCGCTGGAGGTGGGAACCAGCTGCGCCAACCCTATTTGCGGCCTTATATCAAAGATCCGAAGTCTTATAGGAATTTCCCGGCCACCGACCATATCCATTTTTATGGTTACTACATCGGAAACTTTCCTGACCTCGGGCTTGAGGATGTGGATTTTATCTGCGATGTGTTGAACAACGCGTGATTCATAAGACTCAAAATTCAACTGTGATTATATTGGCTGGCGGTTTTGGGACACGCCTGCGGGCTGTTGTTCAGGATGTTCCAAAGCCTATGGCCCCCATCAATGATAGGCCATTTTTGGAATTCCAGCTTTTGTTCCTTGAGGAGTCAGGTGTTCAAAATGTTGTTATCGCCACCGGTTACAAGGCAGACGTGATAAGGGATCATTTTGGTCATGCATTTAGATCATTGAAATTGCGTTACAGTCACGAGAATGAGCCACTTGGAACAGGAGGAGGGCTGATCAAAGCGGCAGGTTTGGTGAGTCCTGTCGAACCACTTTTTGTGATGAATGGGGACACGTTCTTTCCAATTTCGCTAACTAATATGCTGGAGTCACATCAAGTTAACAAAGCGGACATTACCATGGCGATGATGAAAATCCATGAACGTGGTCGCTATTCACCATTTGATATCGCTCCAAATGGAAGGCTGTCTATTGGTTCTGATGGCGCTTCGGTCCATAAAAGCGCTGGCATTTATCTATTCTCACCAGGAATGGTTTCCGATCTTCAGGCGCGACGTGTGGAAAGATTGTCATTCGAAGATGATCTTACACCCCTCTTTCTGGACGCTGATCTTCAACTTTTTGCTTATGTTGCAGACGTGCCTTTTATAGACATTGGTGTTCCAGACGATTATCACCGGGCGGGTCTTGTTATTGATCAATATGTGATTGAAAATCCTGATGTGCGTAAGTTTCAAGGAGTGGCAAAATGACAGCAAAAATTCTGGTTACCGGTGGTTGTGGATATCTAGGCTCAACACTTGTCCCGCGGTTGCTGGACGCCGGTCACCATGTAATGGTTGCGGACAATTTGATGTTTGGTCAGACCAGTCTCAACCATGTATGTCACCACCTCAATTTTGATTTTGTAAGAGCGGACGTGCGGCTTAAGGACGACATGAAACCCCTTTTTACAAAGGCTGACATCATCATACCTCTTGCTGCCTATGTTGGAGCACCGCTGTGTAAGAGAGACCCGATTGGCGCGCATACGGTCAATAATGAAGCTATTAAGATGATGCTGGCCAATCTTTCACCTGAACAGTTGGTTCTGATGCCAACGACAAACAGTGCCTATGGTAGCGGTGATGAGAACAATTATTGTGATGAGAATTCACCACTTAATCCCATCTCAAAATATGCAGTGGACAAGGTGGAAATAGAGCAGGACTTGATGAGCCATGGCCATGCTGTGAGTTTCCGTCTTGCGACCGTCTTCGGCATGTCGCCAAGAATGAGGCTGGACCTTTTGGTCAATGATTTCACTTATCGCGCAGTAAATGACAGATTTATGGTGTTGTTTGAAAGCCATTTTAAACGCAATTACATCCATGTCATCGATATTGCGCGTGTATTTCTTCATGCCATTGAAAATCATAATTCCATGGTTGGCGAGATATACAATGTCGGGCTGTCTGATGCGAACGTGTCGAAATGGGAGCTGTGCGAGGCAATCGCATGTCATGTTGAAAATTTCTACTTTGTCGAGGCTGAGGTTGGTATGGATCCCGATCAACGGAACTACATCGTTTCCAACGCGAAGATAGAAGCCAGTGGCTTCAAGCCGCAAATGTCCCTAGATGCAGGTATAGTCGAACTGGTCAAGGGCTATCGGATGATCAACAATCGGAAATATGGAAATGTTTAGAGTACCTGCATTGGCGAGCTGCATAATCAAGGAAAATTAGAAAAGAGTGGTGATGACGAAACAGAGGATCCTTGTGTGTGGGGCGACCGGGTTTGTTGGCCGCAATATGGCTGAGGCTTTTGCAGGTGATAGTAGCTGTGAGTTGCACGCAGTTTTTAACAAACGGCTGCCCTTCAAGGACGAGAGGATCTTCTGGCATAAATGTGACCTCACGGACGTCCACCAGGTAGAGGCTTTGCTCCAGACGGTAAAGCCGGCGAAGATCGTTCAAGCGGCGGCAACCACTTCGGGTGCAAAGGATATCGTATCGACACCGCAAATTCATGTCACTGACAATGCGGTTATGAACTCATATCTATTTCGAGCTGCAGTTGACAATGAAGTACAGCATTTGGTGTTTTTCTCATGTACGGTAATGTACCAATCAAGCGATTGTCCCATAGCAGAGAACGATTATGACGCAAATAGATCTGTCCATCCCAGATATTTTGGTGCCGCCAACACAAAACTGTATCTCGAAAAAATGTGCGAATTCTACAGCGGCTTGGGTGATACAAAATTCACGGCAATCCGCCATTCCAATATTTATGGACCACATGACAAGTTTGATTTGGAGAGGAGCCATTTTTTTGGCGCAACGATCACTAAGGTGCTTGAAGCAAAAGATTGTATCACTGTTTGGGGTACAGGAGAGGAAGAGCGGGACCTGTTATATGTGGATGATTTGGTGGCATTTGTAGGCAAGGTTTTTGCCGGTCAGACAAAAAAATACCGAATGTATCATTGTGGATCGGGTCGTGCTGAGAGTGTTAGAATTGTCGTTGAAAAGATTATAAAGGCATCAGGAAACTCATTGTTCATAAACAATGATTTGATGATGCCAACTATAAAAACTAGTTTTTGTCTTGATTGTACCCGTGCTGAAAAAGAACTTGGATGGCGCCCTCAGATACCATTGGATGATGGCATAGCTTTGACAATAGAATGGTGGAAGGAAAATTTCCGCACGGCTAAAAGAGAGTAATCAATTATATTTTTCCTCTTGAAAATTATCAGCTCAGTTGATTTTTTTTACAATATAACTAAGTCACCTTTTCTATGAGAATTTTGGCTGTGTTAAACGAATTTGAGACTCCTTAAAAGGCATGAATAAATATGATATCGATCGGATTGGTTCAAATAAACAATAGTTTCTCGGGGCAAAACTATTTGCCTTATTCCACAGCTTGCCTGGAGAGTTATCTTCGAGAGCATTGTGCAAACCCTGAGCAACTTCGCTTTCTGCCCCATATTTACAAGCGGGCACCGATTAATGACATTGTTACAAAAATGTTAGAAGCAAGTATTGTCGGATTCAGTACCTACGTTTGGAACGCGCAGATATCGCTTGAAGTCGCAAGACGAATAAAAACTATCAAGCCAGAAATGCTTATCGTTTTTGGGGGCCCACAGGTTCCAGATAAGCCAGAAGGATTTTTGAGGACTAATAAATTTATTGATATCGTAGTTCACAATGAGGGTGAGCGAACATTCGCAGACTTAGTAGATCTTTATCCGTCTCGCAACTGGGAGGAGATGACAGGTGTTAGTTATCTCGACAAGTCTGGTGTTTTAAAAGCATCTGTGCCTACTCCTCGTATGCGAGATCTATCTGAACTACCCTCACCATTTATGAATGGAATCTTTGACAACCTTGTTAAGGATAACCCTGATGAAAAATGGATCGGTCTTTGGGAAACCAATCGTGGTTGCCCCTTTAGGTGTACTTTTTGTGATTGGGGCTCTGCCACTGCCGCCAAAGTAACAAAATTTGAAGATGAGCGTCTTGAAAAAGAACTCAAATGGATGGCAGAGAAAAGGATTGAATATATTTTTGTGTGTGATGCTAACTTTGGAATTCAAAAACGGGATGTTGAGATTGCTGAGAGTGTTGCAAAGATAAAACGCGAAACCGGATTCCCGCAGGGTTTTTCGGTCCAAAACACCAAAAATGCGACTGAACGAGCGTATTTAACCCAAAAAATCATCGCTGATGCAGGACTCAACAAAGGAGTTGCGCTGTCGATGCAATCACTCGATCCAAAGACACTTGAAAACATTAAACGAGATAATATTTCGCTTGAAAGTTACTGGGAATTGGCGCGACGGTTTACCAATGACAAGGTAGAAACTTATTCTGACTTAATTTTGCCACTCCCTGGCGAGACTTATGGTAGTTTTTGTAAAGGTGTCGATGATCTGATTAGAGCAGGACAGCATAATCGTATCCAATTCAATAACCTGTCGATCCTACCTAATGCTGAGATGGGTGACCCAGAGTATCTTCAAAGACATGGCATGAAGGTTATTAGGTCCGAAATCATAAACGTGCATGGTAGCCGTGTGGAGTTGGATGACGATGTTCCGGAGTTCCAGGAACTCGTTGTAGCAACAGCGACTATGGGGGAGGAGGACTGGCGCAAAGCAAGGTCATTCGCTTGGATGGCATCTTTCCTTCATTTTGATAAGCTCTTCCAAATACCAATTATAGTTGCGCTTCAGTACTCAGACGTTTTATTCACCGAAATCATGGAGACCTTCATGTTCGCTAAGGCTGACAGGTATCCGGTGGTTAGCTCCATTATGGGCTTCTTTGTCGAAGAAGCCCGTAAAATTGGTAAGGGCGGTGCAGAATATGTTTATTCTGAGGAATGGTTGGGTATTTACTGGCCGGCTGATGAGTATATGTTTATAAAATTGACAGCAGAAAATAAGATGGATCGGTTTTATTTTGAAGCCCAAGACCTGATCACGAACCTTGTCACATCCCGAAATCTGTCTATACCAACCGAAGCTCTAGGAGATGCCATCAAGGTGAACGAAATGCTGGTTTCCAAACCGTTTACCAGCGACGTGATTCAATGCAACCTGCGCTATAATGTCTTGGACGTTTGGAATGATGTAAGAGAAGGACTGCCTGCAAACCTTGTTGCTAAGCCGAGTAAAATTGTTATTGATCGCACTCAAAAAAGTTTTGACGACCTAAATGAATGGTGCCGTGAAGTAGTCTGGTGGGGAAACAAAAAAGGTGCGTACCTCTACAATGGTGATCCTGCCACCGAACAGCTTTCCGGTCACTTCTAGGTAAAGTTTTGATGCAATATCGTGAGCTTGGTAGCACTGGAATTCATGTGTCGGAGATAGGGTTTGGCACCTGGGGATTGGGAGGTGTTACGCCAGGAGCGACCTCTTATGGGGCGATCTCTGATGAAACGGCAATTGAGGCGTTAGAGGCGGCGCTATCGGCAGGTATAAATTTTTTTGACACATCGAATGTTTATGGTGATGGTCACAGCGAGGTTTTGCTTGGGCAGGTTCTAGGAAGGGCGAGCGGGTGTGATAGAAGCGATGTTGTGATCTCGTCTAAGCTAGGTATGCAAAACTATAGACAGAAGCTGGAAATGACTGCTGACAATATGGAACGTTCATTACAAGGCAGCCTGGAGAGGTTGCAGACGGATTATTTGGACGTGCTACATTTGCACATGGTTACCCTGGAAGAGTTGGTTGAAAAGCCCAGCATCCTTAATGCGCTAAGGCGGTTTCAAGTAGACAAGAAAGTGCGTGCTATTGCTATTTCATTGAACAATCCTTTGGACTCATGTAACCGCTTAATTTTCGAGCATTTTCAAGCGATCCAAGTTAATTTTAGTCTTTTGGATATGCGTCTTATTTCGAGTGGATTTTTTAACAACAACAAAGTAAATAAACCAGGTGCTCTTGCTAGAACACCGTTGAATTTTGGATTTCTTGCTCAAAATTTTCCCAAGGATATTACCTTCGAGAAATGTGACCATCGAAGTCGGTGGCCAAGGTCACAGATTGAAAGTTGGATTGACGGTGCAAATCAAATGTTTGAGGCGATTGGCTTGAGTGAAGTTGAGGATATTCAGGCTAGGACATACCTCGCTTTGAAGTTTTGTTTATCTTTTAGTGGAATTTCTACAGTCTTGGCTGGTATGCATAATGCCACAGAAGTGAAAATGAATATTAGAGCGGCGGAAGGACCAAAAATTAACCAAAAATTATTAGCTTCTGCAATTAAGGCTTATGAGTTATGGGAGCAAAAAACGTCCGTTAGGTCTGGGCAAGTGCATTAAATTTCAAAAATATACACTTAATGGACATAATGACATCCTAGGTTCAGGAAGTTTAATGGAAAGAATTCTTATTACTGGCATTACAGGAAGTGGCGCAAGCTATCTTGCGGAGCATCTAGCGAATAAATACCCTGATGCTAAGGTTCATGGAGTTACGCGTTGGCATAGCACAGCCACGCCGATCAATCTCAAAGGAATTATAGATCGTGTTCAACTTCACGAATGCGACCTATGCGACTTTAGTTCTGTGATACGCGTTCTTCAAGTGACCAAGCCAACTCACATTTTTCATCTTGCGTCTCATGCTAATGTCCGCGCAGGGTTTATTACTCCTTTAAGCGTAATCAATAACAATATCATGGGTACTGCTAATCTGTTTGAGGCGATTCGTTTGGTCGAGATTGATCCGTTGATCCAACTATGCAGCACTTCTGAAGTTTATGGTCAAGTGGATCCAAAAAATGTGCCGATAAAGGAGGATTGCCCTCAGAAACCGTCGAGCCCTTACGCCGTATCGAAAACGGCTCAAGATCATCTTGGTTACACTTACTTCAAATCTTATAACGTCAAGGTTATAACCACCAGAATGTTCGCCTACTTCAATCCCCGCAGGCATGATCTTTTTTCCACCAGTTTTGCACTTCAGGTTGCTCTTATCGAAGCTGGGAAAAAGGATAAGCTTTTTCATGGTAACTTGGACTCCGTGCGCACATTGATTGACGTCCGAGATGCAATGGACGCTTACCGTCTCGCTCTGCTGAAATGTCAACCGGGTGAAAGTTATAACATAGGTGGTCAAACGACAATCTCAGTTGGAGAATTCCTTGATTTGCTGAAGCAAAAGGCGAGGGTGAACATCGTCTCTGAGGTAAATCCGTCTCTGTTAAGGCCGAGTGATGTGACTTTACAGATACCGGATTGTAGTAAATTCAAGTCACAAACAGGATGGGTTCCCAAATATACTTTTGAAGAAAGTGTTGAACACTTACTCGAAAGTTGTCGAACATGGACCCGGCACCAGTTATAAAAAAATGAAAGAAAGAACATTGGTGACTGGTGCCGGTGGGTTTATCGGCAAAAACATTGTTTTTAACAAGCAATTTACAGCACTTTTTAACTTGGTGGCTTGCTACAGGGAGCCACCAACAATCTATCCTTCAGATGCAGAAATCTTTGTGGGAGACCTGTGTAACCCTCAAAATTTGGCCGGTCTTTTTGATGGGGTCGATAGTATAATTCACTTGGCTGGTGTCTCAATCACGGCCAATCTTTCACCAAAAGAGAGGTTACAGCGAATAGAACTATCAATGCACATGACAGAAGTTTTCTTGCAGGAACTTCGCAGATCAAAAGTGAGGCGCGTTTTATGGCTCAGTAGCACCACCGGTTATCCAAGCCGATCTTGCCCACTCAAAGAAGAGATGTTTTTTCAGGATCGACCACACCACAGATACGCAGAAGTGGGCGGCATGTTTCGTTCGCTAGAACGTACGCTCGTTAGGAGATTAAGGGACGAAAGCGATATCAATCTCATTGTTTTGCGCCCTTCAGCGGTTTTTGGTGAATTTGCTGATCTGAACGCAAACGCACCCCACGCATTAACGTCCTTTGTGACAGAAATGCTCGATCTACAAAGACGCACTCTTGTGAAGGCTGATCCTGTAGAAGCAAGGGACTGGCTGTATGTTGGTGACTTGGTCGATGCTATCACCTTAATAATGTTGTCACCAATTCAGAACACCGCGCTCAACATAGGCTCAGGGAGAGCAACTTCAATGTTTGACTTGCATCGTCTGATAGTAGAAATTTTTGGCTTGCAAGACGAAGTCAGTGTTGAGGCAACCAATTTGGAAAATATGGATGCCCTAGTGAGATCAATTGATACATCTCTCTCGACGAGCTTGCTTGGTAATTACTCAAAGACAAGCCTAAGGCATGGTTTGGAGAGAATGATTGGTTGGTGCATCCATCGCTCTGATCCGAGAATGCAATAGTAGTGAAGATGTGTGATAATTTTACGTTTGTAGTCCCAACGTTGGGTGGTCACCAGAGAATTTTAGTTGTTTGCGAGTGGCTTCGTTGGCAGCGGTTCACCGGAAGGCTTATTGTAGTTGCTTCAGATGACATTAACCCTGCCGATTATTTCATCCCATTTGATTTTGTCGCTTGTATCCATGCTCCAAAAACAAATGTACTTCAAGCTATGAAGATTGGATTTGAGCATGTTACAACGTCCTATTGTAGTTATTTAGGCGATGATGATTTGCCTAATGTCAAATCATTCCAGAAATGTTGTCTATTTCTTGAGCGCAATTTAGCTTTTGGAGCCGCTAGAGGCGCTTGTGGTTATTTGGAGTTCCAACCTTTACAGCGCTTCTTCTTTTCAAAAAAACCCCCGCCTCTAGCGTTCTATGCCAAAATTCTGTTATCAGACCGGTACGATAGCCCTTCTGACCTTTCACAAAGTCAAGCTCAATTGAGAGTAGAGTCCCTTCATAGAAACTACATTGTCGCTCAGTTTTTTGTAACTAGAACATCAATAGCTAAAAATTTATGGTCTGATGCTTGGACAAAAATTCCTGACGCATATCTTGCTGAGCGCGTATGGAGCTTGTCACATGCTGCCCTGGTAAGAACCAAGTTCATCTCGTGTAATTATTTGTTGCGAGGACTTGGCGCACATCGTCCAGCGCAAAAAGAAGTTGCAGGAGAGAAGCTATTAAATATGAATTGGAACTCTTCTGTTTCAGAAGTGGAGGCGGCTTTTGGCCAACTGAGCCTTGACGCTGGTACCAAACAGATGTTGGTTGAAATAGCAACAAATCCTTTGGACCGAGACAAAACAAGGCAAAATCAAAAGTCATCAAAGTGTCGGACCTACTTTGATGGATTGTCTCGTCGCTTTTTATTCATCATTAAATTTCAGATATTTTTCTCAGCGAAGTTTGTCTGGTGGCTCTGGTCAGCAGACAGTATCACTGTGAACAAGTGATAGAGCGGCTAATATGATCATATCTAAAACTCCTTATAGGATATCATTTTTTGGTGGTGGGACTGACCTGCCGCAATGGGCGTCGGAATTTGGCGGAATGGTCATATCGACCACTATAGATAAATATTGTTACATTTCATGTCGTAAACTTTTACCATTTTTTGACTATAAGTTCCGACTGGTTTACTCACAAACCGAAATGGTGAAATATTTAAATGAAATTAAACACCCCGGTATCCGTGGGGTCTTAAATTTTTTAGACCAGAATTTAAGTTTGGAAGTTCATCACGACGGTGATCTACCTGCGAGATCAGGCTTGGGATCAAGTTCATCATTTACTGTTGGTCTTTTGCACGCAATTAATTCGTTGCTTAATTTACAATGCACGCCAGACGAACTGGCCAAGAACGCCATATTTATTGAGCAGGAGATCAATCGGGAGACTGTTGGATCTCAGGACCAGGTTGCGGCAAGTTTTGGAGGTTTTAATAAAATTACTTTTAAAACGGATGGTCAATTTGAGGTCAGTCCAATGGCCATCGAGGATAAACGCAGGCGCTATCTTAATGACCACCTTTTGCTTTTTTATTCCGGGATTCAGCGTCATGCTTCAGAGATCGAAAGTTCAAAGATAGCTAATATCTCTACAAAGGAGCAAAACTATTTTGCTTTGATGGACTTGGTTACAGAGGCGCAAGGTTTGCTAATGGCCGATTATTTTAACCCTCTCGACTTTGGAAAATTACTTCATGAGAGTTGGCTGTTAAAGCGTGACTTGGCGAAGGCCGTGACATCTAGCAAAATCGACTCAATTTATGCCACCGCAATTTCTGCAGGAGCGGTTGGGGGTAAGGTTCTTGGAGCCGGTGGTGGAGGGTTTATTCTGTTCTTAGCTGCACCAGAAAAACATCCACATATAAAAAAAGTTTTGTCAAACCTTGTGTGCGTTGATTTTGAATTTGAAAATGAAGGATCTACGACTTACCGACTATGATGAAGTTCAACTCCTTAATTCGAGTATCAATCTGGAACTTATAGGAAATTTACAGGATGAAAGCCGAAGATTTGATTGCATTTGAAGATGAGGTAGCAGCGAGATTTAACGCCGCCAAAATCAAAGCACCGATCCATCTCTATTCAGAAAATGAGGAGCAGATGATTAAAATCTTCAAGGATATTGATGACGATGATTGGGTGTTCTGCTCTTGGCGGTCACATTATCAATGCCTGTTAAAGGGTGTCCCCATCGACGAGGTTATGTCAGAGATTATGGCGGGTCGATCAATATCTCTGTGTTTTCCCAACTATAAGATTTATTCTTCAGCGATTGTTGGAGGTGTTCTGCCAATTTCTGTTGGTGCAGCTATGTCAATCAAACGTGATGGCGGTAATGAGAAGGTCCACTGCTTCCTAGGAGATATGACCGCTGAAACTGGTATTGCCCACGAGTGTTTTAAGTATAGCCGAAACCATAAACTGCCCATACGCTTTATCGTTGAGGACAACAACATGTCGGTTGTCACGGACACTCGTGATGTTTGGAATATGGAGGAAACGTCCTTTGAGAACACTGACGATCCAATGATTTTCTACTATAAATATAAGAACAAATATCCACATGCTGGTGCCGGTACGCGCGTACAATTTTAGAGACTTTTGAAATGAAATATTTTGATGAACTGAAGCGGTCAATGGAATGGCTGGCGCAACAGCCAAATACACTTTTCATTGGTCAAGCTGTTGCGTGCCCAGGGACAGCAATGTCAAATACGGTCAAAGATATTAATCCTGATCAGCTCGTTGAACTGCCCGTAGCTGAAGAAATGCAGATGGGTATGAGCCTTGGACTTGCACTTGATGGTAAGGTGCCTATTTCAATTTTCCCGCGTTGGAATTTTCTACTTTGCGGTATGAATCAACTGGTTAACCATATCGACAAAGTCGATGTGATGGCTAATGGTAAATTCCAACCAAAGCTGATAATTCGGACGGGAATTGGTTCAGTCGATCCTCTCCATCCACAATTTCAGCATGTTGGTGATTTTTCTGATGCAGTGCAATCGATGTGCTCCACTGTGGAAGTTATAAGACTCGAGGAACCTGAGGATATATTTCCTGCTTACAAGAGAGCGTTTTTGCGAGATGACCGGCGTACAACGATTTGCGTAGAGTATGGCGATTATTATAACCAAAAATGAAGTCAATTTAGGGCGTTGCAACTGAATTATATTTGCATGGATTTAACAAAACTTGTTTAAATTAGTTTTAATTGGTGCCGGCAATATGGCCCGAGAGCATTTGAAGGTAATGCGTGCTCTTCAAGGTATTGATGTTGTGGGCATATTTAGCCGCACTTCATCACGCGCAATGGGTTTGGCATCAGATTTTGATATTGGATTCGTCGCATCTTCAATTGGTGAGCTTTATAAGACGACGCGTGCCGATGGCGTGGTAATCGCGGTAAGCGAACCCGCAATTGAGGCAATTTGTCTTGAGGCGATAAATTACCCATGGCAAATGCTTGTCGAGAAGCCGATTGGGCTTAACCTTAACGACACAAAACGAATAACTGATGCCGCAAATGTTATGGGGACAAACTTTTTTGTCGCAATGAACAGGCGTAATTACAGCAGCACTCGAATGGCGCTGGAAGAAGTTGAGAAAATCCAAGGTACGCGGACTGTTCAGATATTTGATCAAGAAGACCCTTTGTCAGCTTTGAATGGAGGAAGGTTGAAACATGTCTGTGACCAATGGCATTTTGCCAATTCCATCCACTTGATTGATCTTTTTGGTGTCTTTTGCCGCGGTGCCCCAATTGAAGTAAAAAACTTGATCCCTTGGCAACCTGGTTACAGGGCAAAGTCAACACATTCTGTCATTTCATTCGATAGCGGAGACATTGGTATCTATCATTCTGTTTGGAATGCACCGGGCCCTTGGTCAGTTGTCATTGAAACTGAAAAAAAACGGTTTGAGATGCGACCTGTTGAGAGCTTTGCTGTTCAGACCTACCCATCTCGAAATAGTGAGTTGTGGTCACTCGCTACCGAAGATCATGATTTCAAGCCCGGTTTTTTCGCACAAATGCGCGAGTTTCTTCAAGCGTTGAAGGGCGATGCGAGTAATATGGTAACTCTTGGAACATATTTAGAGAGTGTAAGGCTAACTGATGAATTGTATCGCGAGTAAGCGTCCATCAGCATGAGACAAGATCATTTAAGTCAAATCTGTTTGCCGCCAACCGCAACTATCCTTGATGCGGTTGAGAGTTTGAACAATAGTCGTAAGGGCATTGTGCTTGTAATTGCTCCTGATAGCAGGCTCTTAGGAACAATTACTGATGCCGATGTAAGACACGGCCTTGCCTCGCGGATAAGTTTGGAAGAACCTTTAACAACTATTGCGAACGGTAACGCAGTAACGCTGGTAAACGATACTTCGCATGACGAAATTGTTAGCCGGTTTTTCGAGACAAGACTGCGTGCCATTCCTATCCTGGACACCAAAGGTAAAGTTGTCGACTGCGTTTTTGTGGATCAAGTCACAGCGCACGCGCAAACTCAACGCTTATTGATGATCATGGCTGGTGGTTTTGGAAAAAGAATGGGAACCCTGACCGAGAACACGCCGAAGCCAATGTTGCATGTCAATGGGAAACCGATGATAGCGCATATAATTGAGCAGGCTGTAAGTGAGCATTTTGAGAAGGTTTTTATCTCAACACATTATCTTAGCGATCAGATTCAAGATCACTTTGGTGATGGTAGAAAGTTTGGTGTTGAAATTGACTATATTGAGGAAACTAGACCACTGGATACGGGCGGAAGTTTCGTAAAGGTTCCCGTTTCACAGGGACCGGTTGTTGTCACCAATGCTGATGTTTTGAGTGGTGTTGGCTATTCAAAAATGTTGGATTTTCACCTATTGAACAATGCCATTGTTACGCTTGCTGTGCATCAACATGTTATTCAGCATCCGTTTGGTGTTGTCAGGAGCGATGGTATTAACTTCATCGGCATTGATGAAAAGCCCAGATGGGTTACGAGTATCAATGCCGGCATTTATGTTGTGGACGCCAGCGTAAAAAAGAAAATTGGGCATGATGAGCCAATTTCAATGCCAGATGTTATTCATCGGGTAAAGCAGTCCGATGGGCGGGTTGTTGTGTTCCCTCTGCACGAAAATTGGACGGATTTGGGCAGTGAAGCCCAATATTTTAAAATGAATGACTGATGCGAGCCCCAACAGATCAACGGCTTGGTCCGCTGTGAAGCAAAAACGGATACGCATCATTCCTCGACTTGATATAAAAGGTCAGAACCTGATCAAGGGTGTTCAGCTTGAAGGGCTAAGGGTTGTTGGGGATCCTGAAGAATTTGCTAAAAAATACTATGAAGAGGGTGCTGATGAGTTAATTTATAGTGATGTTGTTGCAAGTTTGTATGGCCGCAATAGCCTGCTCGATATATTAGCTAAAACAGCTAAACAGGTTTTCATCCCTTTAACTGTGGGTGGCGGCATCCGCAGCGTTGATGATGTTGAAGCCCTCTTGAAGTGCGGAGCAGACAAAATTAGCGTTAACTCGGCCGCTATAAACCGCCCAGCGCTAATTTCTGAAATTTCCTCCAGATTTGGTGCCCAATGTTGTGTGGTTGAGGTTCAAGCGAAGGTGTTTGGAAAAGGCCAATGGATGGCTCTTTATGACAATGGTCGTGAAAATTCTGACCGTGACGCAATTGACTGGGCCTGCGAAGCTATGGAACGAGGTGCAGGTGAATTATTAATCACGTCAATCGACCGGGACGGTTCTCGCAAGGGTATGGATTTGGATCTTGTAAGCAAAATATCCTCCATCGCGCGTGTCCCCATCATTGCCAGCGGTGGAGTTGGTAGCCCGTCTGATGTTTGTGATGCCGTCGATAGTGCTGTCGTTGATGCGGTCGCTATTGGTGATTTGTTTCACTTCGGACGTGCCTCAATCCGAGAAGTGAAGGGATATCTCACTCACCACGGTGTAGACGTTAGACTATGAGTAAGGTTGGCGTGATAGACTATGGAAGTGGTAATATCTTCAGCCTGGCAAGGGCTGTTGAGAAGGTCGGGTGCGATGTCGTTTTGATTTCGTCTCCCGAGCAAATGAAAGAAGTTGACCGCTATATATTGCCGGGTGTAGGCGCTTTTGGAAGCGTGATGCGGAAACTTGAAGACAACGGTTTCAACGAAGCTTTAATTTCCGTTGCCAGGCAAGGAAAACCTCTGTTGGGAATCTGTGTTGGAATGCAAGTGCTTTTCGATGTTAGTCATGAATTTGGTGAACAAGAAGGCCTTGGTGTTATGGGGGGTGAAGTAGATAAAATCCCCCTTCTTGACATAAATGGGACACAGAACCGGATCCCGCATATCGGGTGGGCGGAGTTAATTTATGAGCACGGGGATGGCAATAGGCAATTAGTTGGTGAGCTGTTTGAGTCAATTAATGATCGAGCAAGCTTCTACTTTGTACATTCATTTGCAGCACTACCTGCTGACGAAGAAATATCGGTGGCTCACACGGTATACGGAGGGCATCCAATAACCGGTGCAGTGCGGAAAGGCATGGTATTTGGAACCCAATTCCATCCGGAGAAGAGTGGCATCGCTGGCTTACAGCTTTTGGATAATTTTTTGCGTTCATAGGGCTTTTTGTGTCACCTAACTCCTGTTTTCAAGATCAAATTCAATCGAATTTTGCAATCCTTGGCTTTGGTTCTATTGGACGCAGGCATCTTGCGTCGATAAATAAAATTTGTCCAATGTCTACGGTAGGAGTGTTGACATCACAGAAAATTGATCAGCGACAATACGGAAACAATGTTACTTGGCATGAGACAATAGATTCTGTTTTACAAACGAAACCACATTACGCGGTTGTAGCCACATCTGCAGCGTCGCATGGCGAATATCTGGATGCGCTTGTTGCAAAAAACTGTAAAGTTTTGATCGAGAAGCCAGTTGCAGCGACTGTTGAACAGGCAGAAAGAATCCAAAACGTTGCCAAATCTGTAAAGCTTCCACCAGTGATTGCCTACAATATCAGATTTAGTCGGGCGCTCGGCGTTATTCGTGATGCCCTAGCGAGGTGTCTGATAGGTAATGTACATGTCGTCCACGCTGTGGTTGGTCAAGATTTAGCGCAATGGCGACCAGGTAGAGAGTTCGCTGAAACGGTCTCTGCTTCCCAAAAGAATGGTGGTGGCGTGCTACGTGAGCTAAGCCATGAATTGGATTATCTTTGCAGTCTTTTTGGCGAAATTAGATCCGCATCGGCAATGTTGGGCAGACAGAAATTTATCAATTTTGATGTTGAAGACACGGCAATGATGCACCTTCAATTTGGAACGGAAACGAGAAAAATCCTAGCTTCGGTAAATCTCGATTTTATTCGGGAAGATCCTTGCCGATACTGCCATATAATTGGATCTGAAGGTACTCTCAGGTGGGATCTGTTAGCTGGCCGGGTAACGAGATCTGGGAAGGTAGAGGCGGATGAGGAATTATACTTTGAACCTTTGGATCTGTCCCAAACAAATGAGATGATGTGGCGTGAACTGCTTGATGGACACCATGAAAAGTTCACGACCATTGATGAGGCCGCTCAATATCTACACTGGATTGAAATTATGGAAGCTGGTTGGACGTCGGCAAATGAGTGACATCATCTCCCTAATCTGCGCGCGCGGTGGTTCAAAGGGACTGCCCCGAAAAAATATCCGCTCCTTTGGTGGCAAGCCTCTAATTGCCCACAGTATTGAAATGGCCCTCATCTCAAATCTTATCGCGGATGTGATTGTGTCAACTGATGATGAGGAGATCGCGCTGATTGCAAAAAATTATGGGGCGTCTGTTCCTTTTATGAGACCGGCAAAATTGTCGGGTGATAGTGCCCCTGAATGGCATGTTTGGCAGCATGCGCTCTCGTGGTTGTCTGATCACGGAAGAGACGTAGAGGCACTCGTTGTGTTACCGCCTACTGCGCCGTTGCGAAGCCTCGCAGATGTGAACGGTGCAATAGAAATGTTCTTACAAAATAAATGTGATGGTGTGTTATGTGGCACTGACGCTCACCGGAACCCTTTTTTCAACATGGTTACAACAGATGATGAGCAGAGGTGCACGCTTGCCATGTCTAGCACGGAGCGGTTCTCGCGGCGTCAGGATGCACCGACATTTTATGATTTGACGACGGTGTGCTATGTCATGTCACCAGATTATATCAGGCTCCATAAACACCTCTTCGATGGCGATATCCGCATGTTTTACGTGCCGTTGCAGCGCTCTGTCGATATAGATACACTTTTTGATTTTGATTTAGCTGAATTCATTTATCAAAAAACGATGAAAGATGTTCATGAATAAGGAAATTAATGATGGCCCTTTCGTTAAGGTTTGATGAAAAAATTGCTGTGGTTACTGGTGCCACTGGCCATATTGGTAGAGCCTTTTGCAAGGAATTTGCAGAATTGGGTGGAACCTGTTTGCTTGTGGACCGGGATGGTGTGGAACTTGAAAAACTCATGGTGTCCTTGAGAAAGATTAATGGTTCGAACCACGGTTATTTTGTTCCCGATTTGATCAATGCCTCATCTCGCAGCAAAATGCTGAAAGAAATACAAGACCAATTCGATCGCATCGACTTACTCGTCAATAACGCTGCATATACAGGTGATAGCAATCTGGATGGCTGGGCAGTAGCCTTTGAAGACCAATCGATGGATGCCTGGCAATCGGCGATGGAGGTCAACCTTGCAGCTGCTTTTCATCTCACACAGGGGCTGCTGCCATTATTGAAAAAAGGCATGGGCCCTTCTGTTATAAATATTGCATCGATATATGGTCTTGTTGGACCGGATATGCGGCTTTATACAGGGACACCTATGGGTAACCCGTTGGCCTACGCAGCATCCAAAGGGGGATTGCTGCAAATGACAAAATGGCTTGCATCGGTTCTCGCGCCGGATGTGCGGGTAAATGCCGTGTCACCCGGTGGTGTATTTCGCGGTCAACCAGAGGCCTTTGTTCAACGATATATCGACAAAACACCATTGGGCAGGATGGCAACAGAGAGTGATGTGGTGGGAAGTATGATCTTTTTGGCGAGTGATCTTGCCTCTTACCTGACAGGTCAGAATATCGTTGTTGATGGTGGATTCACGGCGCGTTGAAGTGATTGATGCATAGAAACTTAAAACAGAAATTGCGGTGGTGTCGGTAGATGATTGAAGTGTATCGTCCCAATGGTCTTTCTGGGAATTGCTTGGGCACTATCGCCATTGGCGACGTCTATAAGTCCGAATGGATGACACACGCCCTTCCGGGATGGCAAAAATATTGTGATCGTCACGATTTGGGGCTTTTTGTTGTTACAGCTGATTTGATCACAAAAGAACATCCAAAATGGAAAAAGCCCACATGGCAAAAATTACTCCTTGGTCAGGTTCTAAAGGAGGAGGGCATAGGGGCTATAAATGTTTGTTACCTGGATACTGACATCCTTATCAACCCAATGGCTCCGAATATTTTTGATCATTATGACGGGCGATCTTACGGGCTTGTCTCACAGATAAAGAATCTTCCAATGCCATTGGACTTGGTAATGCGACAATATGTGTTTCTAAGGCACAATTTCTACGATCGAGGATATCCGTTGGACTCAGTAGTGTTTATGCCTTTAGCCAAGCAATATGAATATTCTGGCCTTACCGCAGTTGATGACAGTGCCTGTGCAGGTTTGATACTTTTCAATGTTGCTGAACTTGCAGACGAGATGGAAGGTTGGTTTCAGAAATATGACACACAAACGGCCTCAGTCACTGATGGTGACCAGACACATTTAAACTGGGAGATGATTAGTAGTGGTAAAGTGCAATGGCTACCTTATGAATTTCAGGCTCTCTGGGTTTATGAGATGGCTTGGAAATATCCATTTTTGTACACCGCGCATCAGAGTAATAAAACATTGATCCGTGAATGCATTGAGGCGTCACTGTTTTCGAATTATTTCCTTCATTTCGCCGGCTCTTGGCATGAGAGTGATATGTGGCTTGTGGGGGATATCATGGCTGACCCCAATGTTATCAAAACACATGCTGACTTTCAGGATTATATGAAACAGCCACTGACGGGTGAGCCAAAGGGTTTGATCAAACCAGCCAAAACTAATATGTCAAGTGACTGAAACAATTGTGTCAAAAAATGCCTCTGTATCTGCATTTCGCAGAGTCGCCCAGAGTGGGAGGCTTGCCAATTTTCGTGACTTTTTAACTGATTTCATGGGTAGTCAATTTAGGGCTGCACTGGCTGAATGCAATGGTGACATGTACGCAGTTGGCGTTGCGCAGAGGCTTCGGTCATTAATAGGGTCAACTGCAAACGTCAGAGCTTTTGTCAAACTTCAATCCGGCAATCCCTTTGGCTTCATATTGCCCTTCCAGGCTGCCCGGTCGCTTGAATTATCATTGTTTCCGGTAACCATTGCATCGTTTCGTTTTGGCTTGCTGGTCACAAAATTATCAATAATTCGCTTCATAAAGGCACTTGTTTTTGTTCTTGTCGCCCGTAGCCGACCGATCCTTGAACAGAAAGGACAGAGTGTTTGTCTGATTGGTATTGGCGGCTCGGCGCTCAATATTGGACAAAACGATACGGCTTCCCACACCTTGGAAAATTGGCTACGAAATTATTATTTGACTGAAGGTTCAACCATATTTCATTCCGTTTCAGTGGGCCTTCGTCCTGATACGGTTGATCGGTTTTTTGTTCCTAACTTCCTTCCATTTGTCTCGAGGCACATGAGGATTTGGATAATTGTTAAGGCTGTCTTCAGATGTCTAGCCTGCTTGTTCGCATGTTTTTTAGGTCAGTGGCGCAAGCTATTCATGTTGGATGATTGGGTGTTCAGCGAAATGTTTAGATATGCTGATGGAGGGCAGATTTATGATCGTTACATTTTTTCCTTTCAAGGTGACCAATATCGACCAAACTGGAGCTACATAGCCGAAAAAAAAGGCGCATTGGCTGTGCAATTAAACTATTCGGCCAATACTGTGCCAAGCTTGGACCAGGAATATTGGGACAGGGACGGGCTCGATACTGCAACTTGGAATGAAATTATTCCTTTCAGCGCAGAATTTGCTCCATTCATCATAAGTAAGCTTGGCAAACATCGATTCACCCCTAGGGTCCCAAAAATGCCTGCTGTTCATTATTCAGATAATTCTGAGGTTGAAATTCCAGATTTTGAGAAGCCGACAATTGCGCTGTTTGATGTGGCACCTCTCGATGAACGATTGCATGTTGGTTTTTTGGACTTTCATGATTATCTCGAAACATTGGAAAACAGCCCCGGTTTCTTCAACCGGAAATTCATCACGGACGTTATTGCGGTTGCCAAAAAACATGAAGTGAAAGTCGTAATTAAGCCAAAGCGTGCAGATCCAAGAGTGCAAAAAAGTTATACAGATTTGCTTGAGAAATTAGAGGAGGACGATGAGATCAGCATTCTCCATCCTGACATCGCACCATCACGGCTTATTGCGAAATGTGCCGCAGCTATTGTGATGCCGTTCTCCACAATAGGCTATTTTAGTGAAAAAGAAACCCAAATCCGTTTTTACGATGTTGTTGGGAAATTCGACGGCCAGCACGAGGCGGCTATGGGCACAAAGATAATGAGTAGCTATAAGGAATTAGACGAGTGGCTGGCTTCTCTGGGTGGCTTTAAAAGCCTGCATGACTCTGCTTCTGCATCAAAGGCGGATGAGAAATGTGCGGAATAGCCGGGTATATTGGCAATGGTGGTCACGGTCTTCCTATTGTAAAAATGATGAATGGCGCCCAATACCACCGTGGTCCCGATGGTGGTGACGTTTTTGCGACAGAGTGTGGGCGTGTCTGCTTGGGCATGACACGCCTTTCAATTGTTGATGAGAAAACCGGACAACAGCCCATGACCATAGATGGCGGTGATTTTACCATCGTGTTCAATGGAGAAATTTTTAACGCGCCAATATTGCGTGCGAAACTAGTCCAAGACTTCAGAGAAGTTTTTGATACGAGTCACTCAGATACTGAAGTGATTGTGCGTCTATTTAAACACTATGGTGCAGATTGTTTTTCCATGCTGAACGGTATGTTTGCACTGGCAATTTATTCACGCGAGTTTCAAACCGTGACACTGGCCAGAGATACATTCGGTATTAAGCCACTTTTATACTCCCACAATCAGCATGGTTTAATGTTTGGATCAGAGCTTAGGTCTCTTTTGTTGTGCGAGGGGGTCGACAACACAATAAATTCAGCAGCGCTCTCTCAATATTTGGATTTTGGATTTGTGAATGCGCCTTTGACAATTTATTCAGGCGTTAGTCGGCTCCAACCCGGCCAATTTGGCGAACTAAACATCCAGACTGGCAAACTGAATTTAATCAATTGGAAAGAACAAATAAGACCAAATCAGAGTTTCCTCACGCGAGGGCAAAATGCCTTGCATGAGCAAATCTGCTCAGAGTTACAATCAGCACTTGAAAGATGGCTGATTTCGGATGTGCCCGTTTGTTATAGCCTCTCTGGGGGTCTCGATTCCTCGGCTTTGGTTGGAATTGGCTCTTCCGCTGGAACGTTAAACACGTATTCAGTTGGATATCGTGATAAGGCTCTGGAGATGTGGGATGAGGTGCATATCTCCTCAGAAATTAGTAAGGAGGTATCGAGCATCCACGAAGAGATAATCATCGACCTCGGACGCACTGAAGACGACCTCTATGAGCTTGCAGAAATTTTTGCTGAGCCATACGGAGGTGGGCTGCCTTCGTACTATTTGTTCAGAGCCGCAAGAAACAACGGGCATAGGGTAATGATCACGGGTGTTGGCGGAGATGAATTATTTGGAAATTATAGCAATGCTGTGACCCTTAAACAGGCCTTTCCGCTGCTCGCATCTTTTGATGCTGCTACCTACGTACATACCATGTATGGAGGAGGCGCCAAAAGCAGCGATGTGCCAAAATTGAAATCAGAATTTCTTTCTTCAATTTCGTGGAACATCGACTCGAAATTGACTGAGTTGATACGAAATTCATCGAGTATGGAGGAGGCGGTTCATATTTTCGATGAAAACACACAATTGCCGAACGAATTCCTGACAATGCTTGATTTGCTCTCCATGAACTTTAGCGTTGAAGCGCGCACACCGTTCTTGGATAAGAATTTTTCAGATCTTATGCGTTCAATACCATTTGAACTCAGGTGCACGCCGAAAGATTATAAGAGCCTTCTTGTAAATTCTGTGGGTAACTTCATGCCAAAAAGTGCGCTTGGTCACGCAAAATCAGGATTTTCGCTACCGTTGAGTGTTCTCATGAGAAAGACAATGCGTGGATTGTTTGATAAATTGATGTCTAGGCGGAGTCTCGAAAGCGCGGGTTTTTATGACAGCAAAATCTATCCGGATTTGATTGAGCCTTTTTTATGTGGAGACAACAGATTTGTAGCACTAGTATGGCGCGTTTTTTTTCTCCAGTTTTGGCTGAGTCAAACTGCTCAATAATTTTTAAGGACATCTGATATGTCTAAACTAAAAAACAAAACCATTCTGGTCACTGGCGGCACTGGTTCATTTGGTAATAAATTTGTGCCGAAGACGTTGGAAGCATATGATCCCAAAAAAATCATCATCTATTCACGTGATGAGATGAAGCAATGGGACATGGCGATGAAATTCAAGGACGACCCGCGGATTGTCTTTGTCGTTGGTGATGTTCGCGATACAGCGCGACTGTCGCGGGTGATGACGGGGGTTGACCATGTTGTGCACGCTGCCGCGACAAAGATCGTGCCAACAGCAGAATATAACCCGTCTGAATGCATCAAGACAAACATTAACGGTGCGATTAATGTGATAGAGGCAGCGCATGACCAAAAAGTCACGAGCGTTGTTTCCCTGTCCACCGATAAAGCCTGCAACCCAATCAATCTTTATGGCGCAACGAAATTGGCATCGGACAAATTGTTTGTTGCCAGCAACCAGACCACCAATCCGGCTTCAACACGGTTTGCTGTGGTACGTTATGGCAATGTCATGGGTTCGCGTGGTTCGGTTATTCCTTTCTTTTTGTCCTGTGCGAAAGACAATGCACTGCCAATCACCGATGAAAAAATGACCCGCTTCATGATCTCGTTGGAGCAAGGGGTGGAGCTTGTTTGGCATGCCTTTGCAGATATGCATGGTGGTGAAATCTATGTCAAAAAAATTCCATCAATGAATATTATGGATATTGCCAGGGCCGTTGCACCTGATGCTGATACCAAAATAATTGGCATCCGTCCGGGTGAAAAGCTGCATGAACAGATGGTCGGGATAGAGGACGCCCCGCATACATATGAATATGATGGGTACTATAAAATCTTGCCAGCGATTCACGGGTGGTCAGATGATCCGACCCGAATTGGTGATGGCAAGAGAGTTGCGTCTGATTTCTCATACGCTTCAGACAGCAATGCTGAATGGATGAGCGTCGCCGAACTTCGCAAATGGATTACCTCAAACTATGCCGGGGGCAATAGCTAGCCCTTGAAACCGCGACTTGCGATTTCAGGAGGTGCCGGGTTGCTGGCCGTCAACTGGGCCATTAAGATGCGTGAAACTTGGGATGTGCATCTTTTGTTGCACCGGCGTAAAGTCACTATCCCGGGCGTTGTAAGTCATATGGTGGATATTTCGACAGCGGATGCAGCAGGCCATGTCATTAATCGCCTGTCACCGGATCTCGTTATCAACAGTGTGGCATTGACCGATGTTGATCAATGCGAGAGAGACCAAGATCTTGCAACACAATGTAATGTAATGGTTGCGGCAAATATGGCTCTGGCGGCAAAGGCCACCGGCAGCAAGTTCATTCAGATTTCGACGGACCATTTGTTTGATGGCTCAGAGCCATTGCGAAGTGAGACAGATCAACCGGCACCGGCAAATCATTACGGTAAGACAAAATGGCAAGCCGAGAAGGTGGTAGCCGAGGTGCTCACGGAAAGTCTGATTGTAAGAACCAACTTTTTTGGATGGGGGCCATCCTACCGGCCCTCATTCTCGGACTGGATTCTTGGTGCGCTGGAAATCGGCCAGTCGGTAAATATGTTCACGGATGCGTATTACACGCCCGTTTATATGCCCAATCTGATTGAGGCGGTGCATGGTCTTTTTGCAGCAGGTCAATCGGGTGTCTTTAACATCGTTGGCGGGGAACGATTGTCAAAATATCAGTTTGGTAAGCGCTTGAGCCGGGTCTTTGGTTGTGATGAATCTCTTATCAGACCAATACTACTCTCACAAATGTCTGACTTGGTACCGCGTCCGTTGGATATTAGCCTCTCTAATGATAAGCTGTTATCGACCAACGCCGTTGTGATGCCAGATTTATCCACGATGCTTGAGACTTTGGCCGCAGACCGTATTGTTGCTTATCTCCTTGCAGGAATCGACAGCAAATGAATTCTCGCATAACCCACTCTAGCATTTGTTCTGTACCGCCTAACATTCTAGGCTGATGCCAACGCCTTGCAGGGATTAAGAAATGACCAATAAAATTATCCACCTCAGATCATCGCATTTTGACGAGGTCCAAATTGGCCATGGCAAAGATCTTGTGCTTATCGCCGGTCCCTGCGCTATCGAAAGCCGCGACCATTCGATGAGGATGGCTGAGATAATCGGCGGTGTATGTGACAAGCTTGGCGTGAGATGGATCTTCAAAGCCTGCTATGACAAGGATTGTCGGTCGTCTCCGTCCAGCTTTCATGGCCTTGGTCTTGATGACGGCCTGCAAATTCTGGCTGATGTGCGCGAAGCACATGGTGTTCCGGTGACCTCTGATTTTTCTGATCCATCCTGGGGGGCAGCCACCGGTGAGGTGTGTGACATGGTGCAGGTGCCGGCATATCTATGCCGCCAGACATCCATGCTGCGTGCTGCGGCGGTAACAGGCAAGCCCGTGCATCTGAAAAAAGGACAGTTCATGAGTCCGTGGAACATGAAAAATTCCTGTCGCAAGCTTGAGGCCTTTGGCAATGATCAGATTTTGCTGACCGATCGCGGAACTTTTTTTGGCTATAACATGCTGGTCAACGACATGCGTTGTTTTCCAATTATGCAGGAAACGGGATATCCGGTCTGCTATGACGCCACGCACTCGATCCAACTGCCAACCTCGATGGGCAATATTTCAGGTGGACAGCGTGAATTCATTCCGTATTTGACGCGAGCTGCTGCAGCATGTGGCATTGAGGCGTTGTTCATCGAGGTGCATGATGATCCGCCAAATGCAATGTCGGATGCCAATACGGTTCTTGATTTCAAATATCTTGAAGTGGTGCTTGCACAGGTCAAAGCCATGCACGAGATGCGTCAGGAACTTCGCGCCAAATGGGGAGAAGACAATGTCCACCCAGAGTGACCAGAGCCTTACAGTTGCCGATGTGATGCTGACAATGGATGCGTGCCCAGTGGCGGACGAGCGCACCATCCTGAAAGAAGTGCTTGAGGCCATGGATAAGCACCGCCTTGGTGTTGTGTGCATCGTTGATCAGGCAATGCATCTTAACGGTATTTTGACCGAGGGTGATGTTCGGCGAAAGCTTTTGCGTGTGCAAAAACCGCTTGCAGCCCTAATGGCAGATGATGTGATCACACATGCGGTGAAATCACCCATTAGCATCACCGCTGATGTTCAACTCCTGGATGCGCTTGATCTGATGGGCGAAAAGAAGATCTGGGATTTGCCTGTTGTTGATGCCGATATGAAAGTTGTTGGATTGCTGCATCTTCATCAGGCGATCAGAGGCGTGTTGGATACACTGCATCAAAGCTAGAATGCGCATTCAGCCATTTATTAAAAAATTAGTGCAGACAGTCCTGGCCGGGCTGGTCTCTTTGCTCGACAAAAGCAAAGTTGGGCGCTTTCTTTTCAGAAAAATCCTTGAAAGAGCTTTGCACGAAACTGAGGTTATGCATCGTGACGGGATGACTTTCAGGTTTGCTGTTGCCAACCCCTTGCTTGGGCTTCGCGCCAGAACGCTGTTTACCAAGGAGCCTGAAACGCTGGAATGGATTGATGGCATGGAACAGGGCGCAATCCTGTGGGATGTTGGTGCAAATGTTGGGACATACACCGTTTATGCTGCCGTTGCGCGGCAGGCAAAGGTGGTCGCCTTTGAGCCTTCTGTCTTCAACCTAGAGTTTCTGGCGCGTAATGTTAACAACAATGATATCGTAGACCGAGTGACCATAGTCCCGGTGCCTTTGTCAAATTGTACAAAAATCAATGAAATGCGGCTTTCCAGTTCTGAGTGGGGTGGTGCCTTATCGACATTTGGGGAGACATATGACGGCAATGGTAACCCGCTTGTTCAAATATTCGGTTATCAAATGCCAGGTTTGACTATGGATGACGCCAAGCGACTATTTTCACTCAGTCAGCCAGATTTCATTAAGATTGATGTTGACGGGATTGAAGCGCTTATTTTGGCGGGAGGCGAGAGGGTTTTGGCCGATGCACGCTCTGTACTCATAGAAATTAATGATAATTTCGAAAGTCAGGCTGTGAACTGTGAATTGATCCTGAAACGTCAGGGGTTTACCCTGAAGGAGAAGCGTCAGTCAGATTTTGAGACACGTGAAAACGATAATCATTTCACGACGTTTAATCAGATCTGGACACATGGTTAGTCCTTTTGTCGGTGATGAAGGAGCTATGCAATGATTAAGGACATCCTCGAGGCAGGCGCCAAAATTGGCAGAAAGGCGGCACCGCCTGAGACGATGGATCCGGTTGCAAAGGCAAAGCTGGATACTTTGCGTGACCGTGGTTTTGTTATGTTTGATCACCTTGTCGGTACGCCAGAATTTGCCAAAATTCAGGCTGATCTCAAAAAGCGCATTGAGGGGGAGATGAAATTTGAGTTTCCTTGTTTTGCACAAAGTCTTATTGATCAGCAGCAGCATGCCGATTTGATTGAAAAGAGCTTTCGTGTTCCTGCCTCGGAGCTTGCGCGTCATGGCCTCACCTTTGTGAGATCTGACGTTGAGAGTTATGAAGATTTGGTTGAGAGGTTCAAGCCTTCGACCCTCAAACTTTTGATGCCAGACAATCACTCTTATTTTTCGTTATGGCTTGATCCATTGGTTTTGTCCGTCATTGAAGGATATATGGGCTTTAGGCCTGTGCTTCGTGAGGCTTATGTAAGACGCAATTTCCCATGTTCATACAGGGTCATGAATCATAACTGGCATCGTGATACGAATCACCAGCATCATCTATTAAAAGCATTTATTTTTTTCAATGAATGCTATGTTGATACAGGTGCGCATCGATATATTGCTGGGTCGGTGGATAGCCCATTGTTTAGAGATAGAGTCTATTACAGTGATGAAGAGATTGAGGCTGTATTTCCTCATGGGTCTGAAGACCACATTATAAGTGAAGTTCCTGCCGGTACGATTATTCTTGAGGATACGCGTGGCCTGCATAAGGCGGGTATCCCTCAACGCCATTATCGTGATCTTGGCTTTGCGGTATTTGTGCCGCCGATGCTGTTTCGAGATGATTCTGAATATTTTGCGATAAGTAAAGCTGTGCATGCGAGTTTGATGCCAAGGCAACAAGCTTATGTTGGTCGATCAAATATTGTTGGATAGAGGCTCGAGAATGACGATCAGGCCAATATGCATGATCCCGGCGAGACTTGCCTCTACCCGCTTCCCAAGAAAGCTGCTCAAGCTATTTCGAGGGCAACCGATTATTGAGCATACCCGTCGCCGCGCCCTATTAGTGCAGGGCTTTGAAAAAGTGATTGTCGCGACCTGTGACAAAGAGATTGAGCGCCTTGTTATCGATAATTGTGGCGAAGTGATCATGACTGGTGATCATCACCCAAACGGAACAAGCCGTGTTACCGAGGCAATGCAATCCGTCGATTGCACCCATGTCATTTTAGTGCAAGCGGATGAACCGCTGATCATGCCCGAGCATATTGAGGCTATAATGGAAGCCATCCGCACAAATCCGGAGGGTGATGTATTCAATGCCGTTGGTCCACTCGCCGGCTATGATGAGTTGGATCAGATCTCCTCAGTGAAATGCGCGTTGGCAATGAATGGTGACATTCTTTATTGTTTCCGGCGAAGCCCCGCCATTGCACAGGGATCAGAACAGCGGCGTTATATGCGAAAACTTCTTGGTTTGATGGCGTTCCGCAAAGAATTTCTTCTAAATCTCATGGATTTGCCAGAAACTAGTATATCCCAGAGTGAATCCATCGAGCAGATGAAGTTGCTGCAACATGGAGTCAGGCTGAGAGCTGTTGAGTTGGATGAGGCTGTGCCGGGGGTGAATGAGCCATGGGATATGGAGCTGGTAGAGACATGTTTTGCTACCAGCCCGCAGCAACAAGTTTGTTTTGAACGAGCATTTGCTCCAAAGACGGTGATTGATGCTCAATAGTCAATCAGCCGTGGCGTTATTTGACCGTTTGGGCCGGCATGTGCTCAAACAACGCTATGAACCAGAGCGCTTGGCCAATCAAGCTTTGTTAATCCAAAACAACAGTCGCAAATCCCTTGACCTCTATTCCGCATGGTTTGCTCGTAAATCGCTGGTTCCGGTACTTCTTGGTTCAATCTTCTCCGGTCTGGCCGTTTCACTGCAGTCCATTGGTGTGCGCAACAGGATGGCTAAAAAAGCGAAGCAGCAAATCCGGCCGGACATCCTATTTATTGGTCATTTAACCAATGCTGAACATTTGTCCTCTCGCTATGACATGTATTACGGGGACTTGCCAGGACTCTGCGCCGCTGTGGGGTTGTCGGTTCAGCGTCTTTGGATCAACCAGACACGCAAAGAGTTGACTGCAGATGAGTGTAAACATGCCCCAGACATATCCATTTTGTCCCGACGTATGCCCATGGCCCATGAGTTGGGTATGTTTTTTAGATTGTGTTGGGACGCGATCAGAATTTTGCGGGGGCAGGAAGGTCGGCAGGATGTTCAGGATTGTCCGGCCTCTGAGGTAAGGCGCCATAGGTGGTTCATTGCGTTAACGCATATGGGGCACCGCACGATGGGCGCCTTGCGGATTGCAAAACAGCTTGCAAATTTTATCCAACAAACGCGGCCTCGTGTCGTACTTTTTACCTATGAAGGCCAATCATGGGAGAGGGTGTTGTGCAAACTGGTACATGATCAGATGCAAGACGTATACATGGTTGGATATCAGCATAGCGTCCTTACACCTGGTCTGCGAAATATCAATGTCCGGCTTGGCGCAGGTTGTGACCCCGACCACATTGTAACGGCCGGTAAAGTAACCAGAGCGGTTTTGCTTGAGCAGTCGGATTTCCGAGCAAATGAGATTCAAATTCTTGGATCGCCGAAAGCAATTACTGCAAAAAAATCCAAAACCCAGTCATTTTCAGGCACAGTTCTTGGTGTGCCGGAGGGCCAATTGTCGGAAGTCAGGATTATCTCTGAATGGCTTTTGGCCGGGGCGAGGGCGAATGATGATATTGAATTTGTGTTGCGACTTCACCCTCTGACAAGCAAAGCAAATGTGCGTAGATATTGTCCTGAATGGAATTTGGCCCCTGAAAATTTTCGTATTTCGGACGCCACCTTACAAGAAGATTTAGAAGCGGCTTCATGGCTTTTGTACCGTGGCTCGAGCATTGTACTTAATGCATTGGTCAAACATGTGCGCCCAATCTATGTGGATGCAGATAACAGTCATGAGTCAACCAACATCGTGGATCCATCATTAGAGTTTTGCCGTGTTTTTCAAAATACAAATCAATTAACTGAACAAATCAAATTGGATTGCGATAATCAATCCAGGGCAATGCACACGGAGGTTGATGCAATGGTAAAGGCATCAAAATATGGCGCTGACTATTTCGTTCCCTTTGATCTGTCGCCAATATTCAAGGTGCTTAAATCCCAATCTAAATTGCAATGAGTTTGACCGTTTGTGCCTGAAAACAGAAACAAGATCCAATTTACTGCCAGCGGAAGCCCGGGACAGGAAGCGCTATATTGCGATCTGCAGAACCAATATGCGATGTTTTTTGCAGGCATGGGTTCTAAGCGTATTTCACCTTCGATTCCTGCTACTCAAAGATACCAAATGCCAGTAGCAACATCGGAAGATTAGCAGCTGTGGTGAACAAACAGACAATCAGTTCGGCGCAAGTTGCCATCATCTGCGCGACCAAAGACCGGCCAGACAAAATCAGGAACCTGCTGGAGAGCTTGGCCAGGTTGAAAAGTCAGCCTAACCAAATTCTCATTGCGGACGGTGGACATAATCTTAAGTCACTGGTCAAGAGGTTCGCCGGGCGAATAAATGTATCGTGTTTCTATTGTCCCGAGCCAGGCCAGATATTACAACGCAATTATGCTCATTTGATGCTTCATCAGGATATTCGTCTTGTTCTGCATCTTGATGATGATATTACGCTAGAACCAGCTAGCCTTGAAAAAGCGCTTCACCATTGGAATTGGCTAACATCTGAAACTGGAAAGCCTCTAGTGGGCATGGCGTTTAACGTCGTCAATTTGCCCAGGAAAAAAGATAATCTTTTGCGCCGGTTGGCTATAATGCGAGTTGAACCGATGGGGCGTGTTTGGTCATCAGGTTTTGCTAGCCCTCATGTGCCAGTTCCTGACGGAGTTGGAGAGATCAGGGAGACTTCGTGGCTGGTTGGTGGTGCTACCTTGTGGAGCCGAAATGCCCTGGCGACACCCCATCCTTTGTCTTTTGCAACGCGTTGGGCGGTATGCGAGGATGTAATTTTCAGCTATCCATTTTCTCATAAAAACCGGCTTGTAGTATGTGGTGATGCGGTTGCCCATCACAACGACAGTTATGTCCACCATAGTTTTGCAAAAAGTATGTTTTATGGGAAAAGTCAGGTCGTCATGCGGTATGTCTTGGTAGGCTCCAACACCGATCTCAGTAAGCTAGCTTTTTTTTGGTCTAACGGGCTACATATGTTTGGCTATCTGGCTTGTGCTGTTCTGGTCAATAAAAATGCACTTGGAACGGGCATTGGCATGATGTTAGGTCTTATGAAGGTTTTGTTTGCGCAATTTACAGGCAGGTGTCACATTGACTTGGCCCGTGACTTGGCACAGTGACAATGATGCGCGAGTCAAAAAACAAAAACGGTGAGATGCCGGGCAGTTTTGTCAATATTTCCGTCGTGATGGCTGTTTGGCGTGGCGATAGCCCGGACCAGATTTCAGCAGCGATTAATAGCGTGTTGGCGCAGACATTAAAGCCAACAGAATTTGTGGTTGTCGTAGACGGGCCAGTAGATACCAACATTGACGTTTGCCTTGCCTCCTATTACCAGCGGGGTGAAATCACACTTTTGCGGTTGTCGGAAAATGTCGGCCGCGGCGTTGCTCGCAACCACGCGATTCATGCCACCACTGGTCATTTGATTGCTATAATGGACGCGGATGACATCTGTCGTCCCGCGCGGATGGCACAACAATTAGATTTTGTCTTGCGTCACGAGGTTGATGTTTTGGGTGGTCTGATATCGGAATTTGACCAGGTCGTTGGTGATAATGTTTCCATCCGCAAGGTTCCACAAGACCATGATTCCGTTTGCCGAATGCTCAGGCGCAGATCAGCTTTCAACCATGTCACATTGATGTTTAGAAGAGAGATTTTTAACCAAATTGGCGGATATGGCCCATTGAATTATGTGGAAGATTGGGATTTTTACCTCAGATGTGAAAATGTTGGGGCGCGTTTTGCAAATCTTAATGTGGTCATTGTCGATGTGCGCCGTGCAATTAGCCGACGCCGTAGCATTGCATATTTCCGCGAGGAGATGTGCGTTATGAATGACGCCTATCGTCGCCGACAATTTGGTTTGGCTGATCTTTGTGTGGGGTATACATTGCGTGTGGCGAAGCTTTTTATCCCCATCCTCCTCTATGAATTTGTTGATAAGCATATTCTGCGGCGTTAATGAGGGTCTAAAATTTGGCTAAGCTTTGTATCGTCGGTGCATGTCACACAGACACAACCTGCAAGCTCAGTGGGCCAGCGCAACATGGCCGCACCAACCCCGGCAATTCGAGCACTCTACCCGGCGGTGTTGCTGCGAATATTGCCAGATACATCCGCCAACATCGCGACGATATGAAAATCATCTTTGTTGGTGCGGCGGCAACTGGGAATGATGACGTAGCATCAGAACTTAGCGACGCTGGTATTGATGTCACTTTTGCTCGGCTTGACGGATCGCACCCAACATACAATGCTATTCTGGATCACAATGGTGAGTTGATTATTGGCGTGGCTGACATGGCACTTTATGATGCGGTGAGTCCCTCTGATATCATTCCGCTATTGCCGGAACATTTACAAGCCGTAATCGTTGACGCCAATTTCCCGGCAGAGACTCTTGTCGCCATCGCTACGAGCTTGTCTGATGATTGCCGTTTATATGCGGTTGGCACTTCGGTGAAAAAGGTTCAACGCCTTGCGCCAATGATGAATAGGCTCGATGCGCTGGTTGTCAATCGAGATGAGTCTTGTACGCTTGTAGGCAAAAGGGACAGTGTTGATGGGCTTGCCACCATTTTGTCAGCAAGATTGCGGGGATATGCGCCCGTTCTAGTCAGCGATGGTGCTAAACCAGCAGCGCTTGCCGCCTCCGGTGAGTTGGTCAGCAGTGCGCCGCCAAAGATCACAATTACCAATGCAAATGGTGCGGGTGATGCAATGGCCGCTGCCTTTTTCAGTCTTTGTCTGGACAGAGCCTTGGGGCCTGCTGGCACTGCCGCTATGCCGTTAGAGATACTGGAAGGTATGCTAGTAGATTCACTGGTTGCCGGTGCCAATTTCGCCGCTGGTAATGGCGTGTAACTTTACGCCGCAATAAGAGAGATTAATTAGATGCAGAACATTCAATTCAGTGTAGAAGTTGGTAAAGCTAAATCTGATGGCACAGGCCTCGTTGCGCTTGAGTCAACATTAATCAGCCACGGTTTGCCGTATCCGGATAATATCACTGTGGCGATTGACGCTGAGGCGGCGGTGCGAAATGCCAGGAGCGTTCCGGCGACAATAGCAGTTATGGATGGTGTGGCAAAAATTGGACTTGAGGCGGCGGATGTTGAACGCCTTGCCACCACCGTCAATGTGGTCAAGTTATCGCGTCACAATTTGACACTTGCGCTGTCTGCTCTCGCCGGTGCGCTACCCCTTGGTGCAACGACTGTCTCAGCAACAATGATCCTTGCACATCAGGCAGGCATAAGGGTTTTTGCCACGGGTGGCATTGGTGGGGTGCATCGCGGCGTCAATGAGAGCATGGATATATCTGCCGATTTGTTTGAACTGGCTCATACGCCGGTCGCCGTTGTCTGTTCTGGCCCAAAAGTCATTCTCGACCTGCCGCGCACAAAAGAATATCTCGAAACCGTTGGTGTTACTGTCATTGGCTATGGTTGCGACGAAATGCCGGCGTTCTGGGCGCGGTCAAGTGGCATCGCCGTTGATGGCCGTGTCGATACACCTGCCGAGGTGGCCGCTCTGATCAATGCGCGCAAAGATTTAAAGATCGGTGGTACCATTCTGATCTGCAATCCGGTGACTGAGAATCTGGCAATCGATATCGAAACTATCGAGGGTTGGATTGAGGGTTGTATTGATGCAGCGCCTACAGGTGCCGCTGCTACGCCCTGGTTACTGGCAGAAATTGCGAAACGCTCAGATGGGCGCAGTCTCGCCGCAAACAAGCAGTTGATCATCGACAATGCAGGTCTTGCTGGCGCCATTGCGGCAGCGCTTTAAACTGGCGTTATTCTTGACAGGCAGAACCGAAACGGCATCATGAAATCTGCTTAAAA
>CACHEI010000015.1 GCA_902578815.1 uncultured SAR116 cluster alpha proteobacterium
GCGAGGATCCATATGGCGGCGGTATGGCTGGTATGCCTGGCGAAGAATATAATCCAGGTCAGGAAGCCGGCAATCCAGCTCCAGGAAATCAAGGCGGCGGCGGTGGCGGTGGTGGAGCATCTCCACTCGGAGGCAGCGGAACAATAACAGGAACCGCGGCAAGAGAAAATATTAATGGATCAGGAGGAAATGATGTAATCACCACTAACGGCGGTTATGACACGGTGAGCACAGGTGCTGGTAACGATGTTGTTGTAGTCGGTACTATCGATCTGTCTAGCAATATTAATCAGGCAACTACCATTAATGATTTTGCTGATGGTTTTGACAGGATTGGCCTATCTTCGGGGATACAAGTCGCTGATGTTAGTGCTATTCAGGGTGTTGGTGCATTTGAAGCGCACACTGCAATAATGTATCAGGGAACGCAATATTTGGCATTTTTACAAAACACAAACGCTGCGGATATCACCTCGGCTGATTTTGTTACTGCTGACGTTGTTAATTCTACGGGGACCTTTGGTAATGATACGCTTGCAGGGGGTAGTGCTAACGATATACTGAGGGGTTCAGGTGGTGACGATAACGTTTCGGGAGATCATGGTAATGATGTGCTGTTTGGGGGTGCAGGGAATGATACTCTAACTGGTGGTGCAGATAGTGACACGTTTGTATATAACTACGCGACGGACGCTGCAGTGGGTTCGACAGAGACGATTACTGATTTTGATGCAACAGATAATAATGAGGATATTTACCTTAACGGTTTGTTGAATGGCACCTTCTCATTTAATGGAAGTGGTAGTTTCTTAAATAACGGAAACACTCAGGCTAGTTTTAACCAGGGAACCGAAACCTTATCAATAGATCTGAACGGTGACGCAAATGCCGACATGGAGATCAAGCTAACGAACGTTACACTTGCAGATTTAGACATTGAGGATTTTGAGGTAACTTCAGCAGCTATTGCCGTTTGACGAAGCAAGTAGAAAATACACGAATTAATGTGTCGGAAGCTCAAGTAATTGATGACCAATATTTTTACGAGACTCGATTTAATTGTAGCCTCGATATTCATCAATATACTCGGTTTAGCTGTGCCGCTTTACGTCATACAGGCTTTTTCAAGATATTTGACAAATGGTTTTGACGAGACCCTTTATGCGCTCACCTTTGGTGTGCTTGTCGCTTTAGGCTTTGAATATTTGTTTAAACGCCATCGTTTGCGTTCTTTAGTTATCCACAACCAAAAAGCCGATGGTTCTGAACGTTTTTTTAATTTAAGCAAGCGAATAAATTTTTCGAATCCACTTATTCTTGATGTTAAAAATTTAGCTTCAAAGTTCTCAGAGATTAGAGAAAGAGAGCTTATTACAAGCATGAAAACGCAAATTCTATGCTTGGATTTTCCATTCAGTGTCTTCTATCTTGTGCTTATATACGTTCTATCGCCGATCGCCGCTTTTATTTTCTTCGTTGTTGCAATTTTCGCTGCTTTTCTCGGCGCGTTTGGTTCGATTAGGCAAAGCCGATTGGCCGCTGATTTAAAAGTAAAGAGAGATATTTTCACGTCTAGCGGGTTGAACATCGTCAATAAACATAACACCATCTGGCTTTACCAAAAATATGAAAGCGCTTTTGCAAAATGGAAAAGTTCGGAAAGAGATTACAGGCAATCTCATGATAGCCACGTTGCACGTCTAATTTCAGCACAAAACATTAATGCCACTTTGTTGTTGGTTACTATCTCTCTTACAGTATTTACATCTGCTATAGAAGTGTTTCACGGGAATCTCGATTTAAGCGCTCTTATAGCAATAAATATTTTAATTGGACGTGCCTTTAATCCAATTGCATCACTATCAGAAGTGATTTCACATTTACGTCCGAGACGAAGGATGTCGGAGTTATTGGAAATGTCCGAAAAGGCGCCTGCTATGAGCGGCAACAGAGTTCCCGAAAAATTTAACGGACAAGTTCTACTAAAAGGTCTGGGTCAATTTTACCCTGGCCTGCGTGCACCTATATTTGAATCTTTAGATCTGGATTTTCATGCGGGTTCAACGACAGTCATAACTGGGAGCAATGGCTCTGGGAAGACTACTTTATTTAATCTACTCACAGGTCTCATCAAGCCCTCTTATGGCTCAATACTTGTAGATGATCTTAACTTGGAGCAAATCGAACCTGACTGGTGGCGCAACCAATTGCTCGCAGTTGGTCAAGAGCCAGAGTTTCTGGAGGATACAATCAGAATGAATTTGGCTAATACCGTTGAGCAGGTAACAGAGGAGGACATGACAAATGCTCTCTCATTGGCTGGCCTAATTTCCTTTATTGATCAAAGTAAAGACGGTTTGGACACTATCGTTGGCTCAAGTCGAACCAAATTTAATCTTGGGTTTAGAAAAAGATTGGCACTCGCTCGAGCTTCTCTTGTTGATGGGACATTTGTGGTTATGGATGAGCCTACTGAGGGTCTTGATGGCGTGGGCGCAAGAATATTTTACAATTTCCTTAACGACCAAATAAAAAATAAAAAAACAGTCTTAGTATTGTCACACGATCCGGCGATTATCAAAGGTGCGGACAAAGTAATTGATCTAGACAAAATCCAGAGTTCGTTAAAAAGAGCATAAGAAAGAATAATGGAAGGTTCTGCTGAATGGGATTAGAAAGAGTCCACATCCTAATTGTTTGCTCTCTCGTTCTTTTCCTTTTTTTCTGGAGCAGCGTAACGCAAATCGAGGTTGCGACACACGCCGTTGGTAAAGTTGTGCCATCGGGTAATGTAAGGAAAATTCAAAACCTTGAGGGTGGCATCATTCGGGACATTTTTGTGGTAGAGGGCCAGAAAATTAAAGGCGGTGAAAAAATCTTAGAGTTTGAGGCTGTTGCTTCGGAGTCGGAGGTCGGTGAATTAGAGGCACACCTTGCTTTCTTATCAATAGAAGTGGCTATCATCGAGGCAACCTTGACAAATAAAGCAATAGATATTCCAGCCAACCTGAAGGTGAAATTTCCAGACCTCATTCGGGCGAGTGAAAATCAAATGTCAGCCAAACAGACATTGCTGGAAAGCCAAATACTTGTATTAAAAAATCAGATTGATACTAAGCGGTCACAGAAAGTTGCTAACGCTAATCTGACACTTGAAAAAAAGAAAGCGCAGAACCTGCTAAGAGATCAAATCAAGCTTAGAAGCGATGAAGGTACAGAAATCAACAAACAAAAGTTAAGAGAAAAAGAAAAACTTCTTGATTATTTACAGGAACAAGTAGTGCTGAGTGAGAGAGATATTGTAGATATTAATGCAGAGAAACTGTCCCAAAAAAAGGAAATGCTGGGGTATCTGGAGGAACAGATCAAAATAAGCGATGACTTGTTACGTGAAAAAATAACGAGTGAACTTGCGCACCTTGATCTTTTGAGGGCAAAGCAAGCAGTAAAAATTGAAATTGAAGAATTGAGAGGGCGGGAAAAACAACGGGAGTTGTCACACTTAAGTTTGCTGCAAACTCGTCAAGTCACAAAGGCTGAAATACAAGAATTGAGAGCTCAGCAGGTCGACATAGAGTTGGAAATATTGGAATTAAAACGACAAAACCAGCTACTCAATGCTGAATTGACGGAACTTTTCCAGGCTAACAAGGATCTAGATAATCAGATGTCAACTCTCAAATCCGAAATCTCAGTATCAGTAAATTCCTTTAAAGAGGAGTTGACGCAGCTGTTCCAAAAATACAATGACGAACTAAACAAGTATGAAAAAAGACTGGCAAGATTTGAAGATGAGTTAGGTCGTCGTTTGGTTAAATCACCGATTGATGGTGTTGTCAAAAAAGTGCACTTCTTTACTCTGGGTGGTGTGGTCCAACCAGGTATGGACCTTGTTGAAATTGTTCCCAGCAAAGAAACTCTTGTCGTTGAAGCAGAACTTCCAGTTGGCGATGTTGGTTTTGTAAATCTCAATCAGAAGGTCAAGATAAGATTAGGAGGAATAAAAGGAAGTGAATACGAACCTATAAGTGGGTTGGTGGAGCAAGTAAGTCCTGATACGTTGGAAAGAAAGGATGGTCAGGAATTTTATAAAGTTAAGGTTTCAACTCTCCAAAATAAATTTATTTCTAAGGGAGCAGAGTACCCCCTTCGACCGGGGCTATTGGTTGATTGTAGTTTTGTGATTACGAATAGATCATTATTGGAAAATCTTTTGGCTCCACTCATTAGCGCAAGAAGTAAAGCATTCACAGAGAATGTATGGACGAGTAGTGTTGAACGTGGGCAATGGTTCGGTCGATTTAAAGATTTTATTCTATCTCCGTTGAGTAGAATTGCTCAAACAAATTAGCCCATTTTTTTTTCACTTTTATTTTCCACACTCGAAATCAGTTTCTGATTAAAGCTGGATAACGCCACTTGAACTTGATCGAGTTCAAACTTCAAATTGTTTATTTTAACCCCACAACTTTGAGTTTGACGGAGAAGATAAATTTGTTCTTCGGATAAGTCGTTAAAATTATATTTTTTGCCGTTAATTTGAACTTCAGTGGAGTTGTTTTCATTTTCTTTAGCCATAACTGAACTCTTACCTAATAAAAATTGCGCTCGAGCAGCCTCACATGTAATTATATCAAGTTACCTCATTTGGTCAAAGTGAGTATAGTTGAATTTTGCTCAAGTAGTTCCGCCCCAATCAGAAGGCTCCCAAGCTGAAGGCGCAACACGCAGCTGTGTCTGGAAAGAACAAAGCTGACTTTAATGTTAGTCAAAATCATATGTTGTGACCAAAGCCGCTAGAATTTTCCATATAGCGCAGGTTTAGGCATAGGACATTCAATGCGCGGGTCAACTTTGCCAGTAGAATATCCAGCAGATTAGGAACTTGTCAGCTTCCTATCTAATTGCTAGCTGTAATTGCCCAGACGCGCCTTAGCAAAAAGTTGGTGTTTACGGTTTTGCCCTTCAAATGATTTATGTGCGCGGATATCGTGCTTCTACATGTGCAGTCGTTGACCAAGGCCGAGGCTTCCGATTGCAAGGCGGCAAGCACCTGTCTTTGAATTGATTTTCGGATCTGGGTGGTGGTGTTGTATGACCACGAGGCGAATGGAATGCTGGCGCTGTAAGGAATGCAACTGTAGGCTGAAAATGTCGCCACGCGTGGAATGTTTGACTGGGTACAATGCCTCCGAAAATTTAATCCGCGACCCGGCCGCCGGTGTGAAATGGTCCTCTACCTTGCCAGCTTTTGTGATGGGTAAAGAGCACCCCTTACCGTCCGCGAGAGGTGAACCAGCTATCAGCACCGGTTTTCACAAAGCTGCCGCTATTCAACTCCCGGAACGCCTCTTGGAGTTCGGCGCGAGTGTTCATCACAATTGGTCCATGCCAAGCCACTGGTTCGCGTAGTGGTGCACCTGAAATCAAAAGAAAGCGGACACCGGTCTCGCTGGCCTGTACCTCAACCTCGTCACCATCCCCGAATAGCACCAGAGTGCGGTTTCCCGACTGGTCGCGAATTTTTATCTCGTCACCGGCAAATTCCTTTTCCACATTTATGCCGAATGGCGCCGCCGCATTCCCAAAACTAGCGCTGCCCTCAAACACATAGGCAAAGCCTTGACGGCGCGTGTCGAAGGGAAAGCGTTTGCAGAGATTAGCTGGAATTTTGATATCAAGGTAAGCGGGGTCGGTGTCAATACCATCAATCGGGCCGCGATAGCCGCGGTAATCGCCAGCGATCACTCGAATATGCGTACCGTCATCATCGATGAGGCTGCCGATATCACCTGATTTGACATCTTGATAGCGAGGCGTACACATTTTCTGGTCACTTGGCAGGTTAGCCCAGAGCTGAAAGCCATGCATCTGGCCTGCGGCGTTGCCGATTGGCATTTCCTGATGGATGATCCCAGAACCCGCGGTCATCCATTGCACGTCGCCGTTACCAAGCGTTCCCTTATTGCCAAGCGAATCCGCATGTTCAACGTTGCCCTGGAGGACATAGGTGATCGTCTCAATGCCGCGATGCGGGTGCCAGGGAAAGCCCTGAGTATAGGCTGCTGGGTCGTCATTGCGGAAATCATCCATCATCAAAAACGGGTCGAACGGTTCGGTCTCGCCAAAACCAAATACACGGTGCAGATGCACACCAGCCCCTTCCGTCGTCGGGGTGGCAAGGCTGGTGTTGACGACAGGACGTATAGACATAAGACTGACTCCTTTTTGCGTCTTTATCAAATAATTGGCATCACCGGCAAAGGCAACCCTGGACAGGTTTGCGTTTTGCACCGAGCCAACTGATTCGAGCCATTTCTATATGCTGCAAAAATTGCAGCATGACTAAGCAAAAAAAGCGCTATAACGACACAAATTAAACGGGTACACCAAGCCACCTTTTCTCATGTTTCCTCCGAGATAAGACTTTAGCCCCCTCCGGTTTCGCCGTTGGGGGTCTTTTTTTGGGAACGGCTTGTATAGTGGCCGCGACACCACTAGATGACACACGATGCATGTTTTGCCTGTCAGGGATGAACCCGATGTCACACTTCAGCAATCTTGGCGATGACGCAATCAACGAGATCATCGAGATGGCGCTCTCTGACCATACCAGTTTTGCCCAGATTGAGGCGTTGCATGGTCTTAAGGAAAAAGATATTAAATTTTTGATGCGAAGGCTGCTCAAGCGGGGCAGCTACAAGGCATGGAGGCGTCGGGTGCGAGCATTTTCTGATCGCAGGGCGGCTTATAAATAGGGATCATTCTATGGTTGGACGCAACTGTTCAGACCTATTGGCTGCCTCATCATTTTGTTACGGCCATCTTAGCCAGCGACTACCTGTGTAATCAGCAGGCTGATGCCGATAAGCATCAACAAACTGCCAAGCACCCGGTCGAATAAATGTAGTTGTGCCCTCATCAGCGCGTGCAGCTGATGCCCGCTAAGGGCAATAACGATGACGAGATAGGTAACAACATCGATTACTCCTGCAAGCGTAGCCATACTAACATGCAGGCCGAGCGACTGGCCCTCGGCAAAGAACTGGCTGAACAGTGAAGCGAAGAAGGCAGCAATTTTTGGGTTGAAGGCGGCAATTGCAAAACCGCTAAGAAAGTTGCTCGTAATGTCGTTTTGATCTGTCGCGATAGTTGGATTGTCTTTTGGGCGAAAAGAAGCCTGTAGCAGGCGTCCACCAAGCCAGATTAGTAAACTAGCTCCGGCAAGCTGCAGGGCGAAAAACAGTGTGGCATGATGGGTGATAATAAAGGAAAGGCTAGTCGCCGCAACAAAAGCATAAAGAAAAACACCAAGCCCATGGCCTAAGGCCGCCGCCAGCCCGCCGGCGCGCCCCCCGGTCCGGGTAGCGGACAGAATGACCGCTAAGCTAGGCCCTGGAGATGCCGCGCCAAGAATGCAGACAAGTGTGAGGGACAGCCAGTCGGAAACGTTCATGGCGACACCCTAACCCAGAACAAATCGGTGCACATCAGTCTTTTTTGAGAGGTGCGCTAGTGCCCGTCATTTGGTGGGACGTGACGGCATCTGTCTGAAAAGTTTTTTGCCTAAAATTGGCTCGGTACCGCAGCTTTTTTCTGTAAAGTTTTGTGTGTAAATAAGCGTTAATTCTCGATAAAAATTGAATGATCAAACCTAAGCTCCTGGCCGTACGACATTATCAACGACGCAGCGACGCTTATGTTACCAGGGTTCCTTTACCAATAACATATTATGGATCAGCCGCCATCAACCGCGTTTCAACTTGTGTCTGATGACTCTGGTACCGGCTGGTGCCATTGGCTTTTTGTATCTGTCGGCCTGTTGGCAGGTAGGTTAATAGGCAGCGTGCATCCCAGCCCTTATCGCCGCGTGTGCTTTATCTAGTGATGGTTGTTCACTGGCCCAAGCCGCGTTACGCTTAAATTTTTTGGACATCAGGGAATGGCAGGATGCAAAAACTGATAATTGACACGGACCCCGGCCAGGATGATGCAGTTGCCATACTGCTGGCACTTGCCAGCCAGGAATTTGATATACTCGGCATTACCACTGTTGCCGGCAATGTGCCTCTAGACCTGACCACGATTAACGCCCGCAAAATCTGCGACCTTGCCGGCCGGCGTGATTGTCGGGTTTTTGCTGGCCAAGACAAGCCGCTAGCACGTCCGCTAGTTACTGCTGAGCATGTCCATGGAAGCACTGGCCTTGATGGCACGGATATACCCCTACCACAAACCCCGGTGCAGGATATGCCTGCGGTAACTTTCCTGATTGACAGCATCCGTGAACATCCGGCTGACGCTGTAACAATTGCTACACTTGGCCCCCTGACCAATCTCGGTCTTGCTCTTCAGCAGGCTCCCGATATTGCCGCGCGTATCGGGCAGGTGGTGATGATGGGAGGTGGCTTTTTCGAGGGAGGAA
The DNA here is from genome assembly GCA_902578815.1 of uncultured SAR116 cluster alpha proteobacterium. GTDB lineage: Bacteria > Pseudomonadota > Alphaproteobacteria > Puniceispirillales > Puniceispirillaceae > MED-G116. Next base: position 8,426 of record CACHEI010000015.1, read on the forward strand.
ATATCACGGTTGCCGCTGAGTTCAATATTTTTGTCGATCCTGAAGCTGCCGACATTACCTTTCGGTCCGGCATCCCAATCGTGATGATGCCACTCGACGTAACCCACAAGGTGCTGACCCACAAGAGGCGGATCGAACGGTTTGCCGGCCTTGGTAACGAGACCGGGCGGCAGGTCGCTAATATGCTGTCCTTTTCAGAGCGGTTTGATGAAGACAAATACGGCACTGATGGTGGGCCGCTTCACGATCCTTGCACCATTGCCTGGCTATTGGCACCAGACCTGTTTTCCGGGCGGCATTGCAATGTCGTTATTGAAACCACTTCGGAATTGACGCTTGGTATGACGGTGATCGACTGGTGGAAGGTAAGTGACAGGCTCCCTAACGCACATGTTATGCGTGATGTTGATGATGAGGGTTTCTTTGCTCTTCTAACTAGCCGGCTTGGAACGTTGCCCTGATCAATTTGGCATTACCGATCGTTATGCGCCGGTAGCTTAATTTGTTACCTATTTTTTATACACATTTCACTAAATCTAACATTTTTTGTCTTTTGCGCGCGTATATTTGCACGTCTGTCTGAAGTTTATTGACGTTGATTTTGGTCAGTTGGCCTGTCTACGAGAGTTCAAAGTCACTCTGAAATTAAACCATTTCGAATGTTGTAAATTGCTATGGCGACGTTCATAATTCGGTGTAATAGTATTAAAAATTTTTCAGGGGAGCCGCGATGAGAACGTTTGGATATTTAATCACCGTTGGCCTTTTGGTAAGCGGTTGTTCCTCCTTGCCAGATTTTGGCAAATGGTTCGAAGGGAACACTGATGAGCAAGCAAAAACGCTTGTAGCTGAAGCCGCAAAAACAGCCGGACAAAACAGCGAAAAACCAGAAAAAGCTGTACAAGAACTCGCCTATGAAAAGGCGACTAGCAGTCTTGCGGATCGTATGTCAAACGTGCTCACCAGCGATAATTCGAATACGCGTATTTCTATCACAGGTCAGGACACCGAAAACACAAGTGTGCGCCTGATGAATTTGACGATGCTTGGTGAGATGGCTGGCAGTGGTGTCAACTTTGTCCAGTCCTCGATTTTATACAAGCCAGATAGGTCTACGCTGAATGTTGGCATTGGCCGCCGAATTCTGAGTGCGGATGAAAAGACATTGTACGGCCTAAACGCCTTTCTGGATTATGCACCAAACTATAGCCACCAGCGGGCCAGCCTTGGTTTGGAGCTTAGAAGTGCCGCTTTCGAATTGAACGCCAATCAATATGTTCGGATTAGTGACTGGGAAAAGGGAGAGAACAGTAAAAATGAGCGTGTCATGGACGGTCAAGAAATCGAACTTGGTATGCAAATCCCATATGTCCCTGCTGCGAAGTTATATGCTCAGTCTTGGAAATGGAGTGGTGTCTCAACCACTAAAGGCAAGACCTACAGTCTTGAGCTTAATGAGATGGTTGGTCCTGGGATCAGGCTCGAAGCCGGCGTCAAAGACTACGATGGCATGACAAAGGATGAGAATTTTGTGAATATTTCCTACAATATCAATCTAGGAAATGCGGGAACGGCGGCATCATCAGCCTCGATATTTTCGGCACGGATGTTCGAGAAGACCTCGATGCGTTCCAAACTTTTGGAAGAAGTGCGGAGGAGCAATGAAATTGTCTATGAGACAGAATTTAGTACAACAGCAGGGGGAGTTTAAGATGAAATATTCAGGCTATTTTCTCCTGCTTTTGATGATTTTCTCGAGTGATTATGCTGCTGCTGGGGTTTTGAATGGCACAGCGGATAATGGTACAGCCTGCAGTTCTTCATCGCCAATGATGGCGGCAGATGGAAGCTGCAGAGCAACGCCTAGCAAATATGTTGTTACGATATATGAGATGGGTGTGTGCACAGAAGACCCATTTAACGGTCACACAAACGTTACAATGGATAAAGCTTCTTGCTCGGTAGTTTTTCAGAATTCGACGGGCTTCACAAATGATTATGCAGCCTCGATTGGAACAGCAGTCGCAATGACTGGCACAAGTTCGCGACCAGCAAATGGGACATATAAATATCCGTATATGATCATGAAAAATGAGTTCACTGTCAATGGCTCCTTTACATCAAATGGCACCACTTACTACAGCACTGGCTCTGGGAGTGCTGCATCCTCAGGAACTGCTGCTGAGTATACTGATACTCTTCAAAACTTCGGAGGTCCGAAATGTTTCTCTGGCTATCCAGACGCGCCTATCGCTGGTGTAGGCACGATTAGTGCCTACCTTGTTAATGCATCATTAGTCCGTGCGGACGAGGATGATGTTTCGTCTGGCAACTGCACTGGGATTGATCGCATGGTTGGAATGATGAATCTAGACACTCCTTTCACAATCTCAGAAAATACAGTTGAATTTAGCTACAGCTTTATCCTTACTGACTTTGGAATACAATTTTTTGATGAAAGTGGAAGTGACAGTGTACCTGATGGTTTTGGCAGTGGACCGTTCTCTGGAAAGTTCACTATTGTCGATCGTTGATTTCATTTGATGAACTCGAAATACTCAATGGAGTAGGAGGTTAATTGGACAATGAAATCGTTGTGTTATTTCAACATGCCAAAAACCAGCGAGTATGCGAGTGAAGAAATCACGGTAACACCAATGAAAACCTCGAGAAACTTCTCGATTAGCCGGATTTGCGAGCGGTACAATGCCAGGGCCGGTCCTTTAAGGAATTTTCGGCTGATCACATAGACTATCAGTGCGGCTAGTGATGCCGTGAATTCGGCGGTTTCAAGCTCCGGATGATCCGGGTAGACATAACGATGCACCAGAAGCATTCCAAAAATCAGAAATGGATACGTGAGTTGTGCGGCGCGGCTTTGAAATCCAAAGGAAGACAGGCTGTTACGCATGGTGAATATCCTCGACACATTTGGGGTGATACTGAGACCAACCCAAGCTAACGCCATACTGCGAAAAAATAAAAGCATTGGATACGTAAAATGCGCGATGCAATTCCGGCGCGGGGCGGCCTCACTACAATTTGAATGATTTTTGGTCGGCATCCGTCGATTGAAACCATCGGCATTTAACACTATTTAAAAAAAGCCTGTGAGTGCATAGAATTTTATCCCTTGCCCCTCACCAGTCCCGCTCAGCCACAGGAATTTTCATGCCCCCCATAGTTTCCATCTGCGACCTTCGCAAATCCTATGCTGACGGTAGTGAGGCGCTGAAAGGCGTATCACTCGACATTGAGCAGGGTGAGATTATCGCCCTTCTCGGCCCAAATGGCGCTGGCAAGACGACCCTGATCTCGACGGTCTGCGGCATCACCTACGCTAGCAGCGGCAGCGTGTCGGTAGCCGGATTTGACATTACTACAGATTACCGCAAAACACGCGCCATGATCGGCCTAGTACCACAGGAGATAACACTTGAGTCCTTCCAGAAGGTAGAGGACTCACTACATTTCTCGCGCGGGCTGTTCAACAAGCCGCATGATGAAGCTTTTGTCGAATCGCTGCTGAAAAAATTATCCCTGTGGGATAAGCGTGATGCCCGCAACATGACGCTTTCTGGGGGAATGCGCCGCCGGGTGATGATTGGCAAGGCACTCAGCCACCAGCCACGGATACTTTTTCTGGACGAACCGACTGCCGGTGTTGACGTCGAATTGCGCAAGGATATGTGGGACATTGTTCGCGAGTTGAAGGAGGACGGTGTAACCATCATTCTGACAACACACTACATTGAAGAAGCTGAGGCGATTGCTGACAGAGTTGGGGTTATCAATGGCGGTGAACTTCTGCTGGTCGAAGAAAAAAACATGCTGATGCAACGCATGGGGGCCAAAGCCATGCGCATTGACCTCCAGCGGCCAATAAGTGAAATCCCGCTGACGCTTGCCAGCTATGATTTGCGCCTCTCCGCCGACGGAGACGCGCTGTTCTATAACTATGACACGCGCGGTGAGCGCACAGGTATTACCCGACTTTTGACAGACATTAGTGGTGCTGGGCTCGTCCTCCGCGACTTACAGACATCGCAAAGCTCTCTCGAGGACATTTTTGTCGATCTGGTGGGAGGATAGGCCGATGAATTTATATGCAATTAGGGCAATATACATGTTCGAGATGGCGCGCACCTTTCGCACTATCGGCCAGAGTATCGTCTCACCAGTTATTTCTACTTGCCTATATTTTGTTGTGTTTGGCACGGCCATTGGCTCGCGCATTCAGCAGGTTGATGAGGTTCCCTACGGCACCTTCATCGTGCCTGGCCTGATCATGCTCTCGGTGCTGATGCAGAGTATGACAAATGCATCGTTCGGCATCTATTTTCCGAAATTCATTGGAACGATCTATGAGCTGCTGTCGGCGCCAGTTTCTGCACTGGAGGTGGTCATTGCCTTCGTTGGCGCGGCGGCAACAAAGGCGCTGCTGATTGGCCTTATCATTTTGGTAACGGCGCATCTCTTTGTACATATTGAAATCTTACATCCTTTCTGGATGCTGTCATTTCTGGTGCTGACCTGTGTGTCCTTCGCGCTTTTTGGATTCATCATAGGCATCTGGGCAAAAAACTTCGAACAGCTCAACCTCATTCCAATGCTGATCATCACGCCACTTGTCTTTCTTGGAGGCAGTTTTTACTCAATCAGTATGCTGCCGCCCATCTGGCAAAAAATCACTCTATTCAATCCAGTGGTTTATCTGATTTCGGGATTTAGGTGGTCATTCTTTGGGACTGCTGACGTTGCGGTTGCTATAAGTCTGGCGGCCATTGCCAGTTTTATGCTTTTCTGCATGGGAATTGTCTGGTGGATTTTTAAAACGGGCTATCGCCTGAAATCATAGGAATCTCTAACCATGAAGGTGTTGCTAACAGGAGTGGCCGGGTTTATCGGAATGCATTGTGCGCTCCGTTTGCTGGATCGTGGTTATCAGGTCATCGGAATTGACAACCTGAATGACTATTATGATGTTGCGCTAAAAGAGGCGCGACTCGCCCGGCTTACATCAAATGCCGCCTTCAGCTTCATTCGCGCCGCCATTGAGGACAGACCGACGATGGACAGTGTTTTTGCTGACATGCGTCCTGATCGGGTGATCAATCTGGCAGCACAGGCTGGTGTCCGCTATTCGCTGGAAAATCCCCACGCTTACGTCGAGGCTAATCTGGTTGGCTTTATAAATATTCTTGAAGGTTGCCGCCATCACGGTATTTCACATCTAGTCTACGCCAGCTCATCATCGGTCTATGGCGGCAATGCGACGATGCCCTTTGGTGAGTCGCACAATGTAGATCATCCAATCAGCCTCTATGCCGCGACGAAGAAATCGAATGAGTTGATGGCACATACCTACAGCCATCTGTTTGCATTGCCAGTAACCGGCCTGCGCTTTTTCACCGTCTATGGACCTTGGGGCAGGCCAGACATGGCGCTATTTAAATTTGCCGACTCAATGCGTGCTGGCCAGCCGATAGATGTTTATAATCATGGCCGTATGATACGTGATTTCACCTATATTGATGATGTTGTGGAGGCAGTGATTCGTGTTCTTGATAAGCCGGCAACGGCTAATCCTGATTATGATCCGCTGCATCCCGATGCGGCGACGGCTTCGGCTCCTTTCCGACTGTTCAACATCGGCAATGGCCAGCCGACGCCGCTGATGGATTACATCGGCGCGCTGGAACGCGCGCTTGGCAGTAGCGCCAGCATTAAAATGATGGAGATCCAGCCGGGCGATGTGCCAGCTACCAGCGCTGACACCTCTGCTCTGCATGATTGGATAGGCTTTGCCCCCAACACCAAGGTCGAGGATGGGGTAGCTAGATTTGCCGAATGGTATTTGGATTACTATGGCTGCAAATTTGCCTGACCAGTAGTCGGACATGTTTGCGGCGTCGACGTTTACTTAATCCTGCAGATAAGTCAGGCTCAACCATGCCAGCACCATTGAACAGACTTAAAAAGGCGCTAGAAGAGGGGCAGCAGACTATTGGCTGCTGGCTTGTACTGGGCGACTCCTATGCTGCTGAAATAGCCGCGCGTGCTGGCTTTGATTGGTGCGTGATTGACAATGAGCATGCGCCGAATGATCTCCGTTCGACCCTTTTTCAGTTGCAGGCGCTCGGTCAAACGCCAACAAGCGCTGTTGTCCGTCCGCCGATTGGCAAGACTCATCTTTTGAAACAGTTTTTGGATATCGGCTGTCAGAGCTTCGTCGTGCCGATGGTTGAGAACGCGGCCCAGGCAATTGAGTTGGTGCGCGCGACACGCTATCCGCCCGCGGGTGTGCGCGGAGTTGGCGCGTCGACAGCACGCGCCTCCGGCTTCAATACCCATGTCGACTATCTTCAAACCGCCAATGACCAGATCTGCCTCTTTGTCCAGGTTGAAAGTCGGGCAGGGCTAGCCGCTCTTCCGGACATTCTAGCGGTCGAGGGGGTTGATGGTGTTTTCATCGGCCCTTCTGACCTCAGCGCCGATCTTGGCCACCTCGGCAACCCAAACGCGCCGGAGGTGGTAGTAGCCATTGAGGGTGCGCTTGATGCCATTGCCGCTTCTAGCAAGGCGTCTGGGATCTTCGCCGTCGACCAAGCAGATGCTGAACGCTATCTGGCCCGAGGCGTCAGCTTTGTCGCCGTTGCGTCTGACATAAACAGTATGGCAACTGCCCTGCGCCAGACGGTCAATCGGTTTCGGCAATAGGTGGCGATAAAGCTAGCCTAACATGGCTCACGCTTGCTATCTGCGTCGTGCTGTCACCTTGTATGTTCTTGGTCTGTTTCTTACATCTAACTTAGTTGAGATAACGTGTTTGAGGCGTTCGGGTGAATATTGTCTGGTTTAAGAGGGACCTGCGCGTCTGGGATCATGAAGCGCTGGCTACCGCCGCTACGGAAGGGCCGGTTCTGCCTCTCTACATAGTTGAGCCATCCCTGTGGGCGCAGCCTGACCTCAGCGCCCGACATTATGCGTTTCTCACGGAATCGCTCGAAGCGCTTTCCGCGTCGCTCGCCCGTTTAGGCCAACCACTGATCATCCGTACAGGCGATGCTGTTGAAGTTCTGTCCGAACTGGCAGCGGCACTTGATGTCAGCGCGATTTATGCGCACCAAGAAACCTGGAATGGCTGGACCTATGATCGTGACAGGCGTGTTATCGCCTGGGCCAGACGCGCTCATATTGCGTTTCACGAATTTCAGCAGCATGGTGTGCATCGGGCGATGGCCTCGCGCCGTGGCTGGGCCTCGAAATGGGATGCGATGATGCGCCAGCCCGTCACCCCAGTGCCAGACAGGCTTGCCCCTGTGAAGGCTCACACAGCCCCCCTGCCAACAGTGGCCGAACTAGGCCTTGATGCAGATCCCTGTCCCCAGCGCCAGACGGGTGGGCGATCTGCTGGTATTGCACAGTTGAAATCCTTTCTTGAGGAACGCGGACGCGGCTATCGGTTTGAAATGTCGTCACCGGTCACTGCGCCAACCAGCTGCTCCCGATTGTCGCCCTACCTTGCCTTTGGCTGCTTGTCGATGCGCGAGGTCTATCATGCCAGCCAGCGTCGTCGCCAAACCTTACGTGAAGCAGGTGCCGCTGATCTCACCACTAACACGAGGGACAGAACAAGCTGGCTAAAATCTCTCACCAGCTTCAACAGCCGCCTGCATTGGCACTGTCACTTTATACAGAAGCTTGAGGATGAACCAGAAGCGGAATTCCGCGCCTTTCACCCGGCATATCGTGATTGGCACAAAGATCTGCCAGACGCGGAACAGCGCTTGCTTGCCTGGCAGAACGGGCGCACAGGTTATCCACTGGTTGATGCCTGTATGCGGGCACTTGCAACGACAGGGTGGCTCACCTTTCGGATGCGCGCTATGGTGATGAGCTTTGCCAGCTACCATCTGTGGCTAGATTGGCGCGGTCCGGCCCTGCATCTGGCACGCCAGTTTGTCGATTATGAGCCGGGCATCCATTACAGTCAGTGTCAGATGCAGTCTGGGATCACAGGTATCAACACCATACGCATATATAACCCGGTCAAGCAGAGCCAGGATCAGGACAAAGCCGGCTTTTTTATCAGACAATGGATTCCCGAACTAGCGGCCATGCCCCACGCGCTGATTCATACACCATGGTTCAAACCGGCCCTGGCACCTGACTATCCGCCACCACTTGTTGATGAAAAGCTGGCCCGCAAACAGGCGGCGGCGCAGATCTATGCCATTCGCCGCACAGGTTCTCACCGCCGGCAAGCTAGCCTCGTTATCACCAGACACGCCAGCCGCCGTGATGGGAGCATGGCAAAGCATCGTGGCTCTCGCTCTTCTCAAAAATTGGCTGAAAACGCAGCTCTTCCTGAGCATAAACAGATGGATTTGAAGCTTGAAAGCCCCTAGCCATGGCGCAGAAAGCGACTGGAGTTTCAGATGACAGATCATTTCTCACACGCCCATCTTGTTGAAAACCTGTTGCCCGCCGTTCACGAGGCAGGAACGGCGGTAATGCGGATCCACGCAGACGGTGTTGTTGCCAACCGTAAGGCTGATGGCTCGCCAATTACCGCCGCTGATAATGCGAGCGAGGATATTCTGCTGGGAGCCATTGCAAGCGCAGCCCCAGGCATCACAATCATTTCCGAGGAAAATGCTGCAAGCCACGGCATAAGCCCGCCGGATCGTTTCTTTCTGGTTGATCCGCTGGATGGCACTAAGGAGTTTCTGCGACCAGATGGGCAGGGTGCCTTTACCGTCAATGTCGCGCTGATCGAACAGGGCCGGCCGGTCATGGGTATTGTCTATGCACCGGCGTTGGGCCGTTTGTTTCACTCCGGCGATGGTCAAACGCCTGTCGAAAGTGCTGGTGACAGGATACGTGCGCTTGCTGTGCGTTCCGCGCCATCTGCAGGACTTACCGCTGTTGCCAGCAGAACGCACCTCGATCCGGCAACAAATGGCTGGCTGGCGGCCCATGGGATCAGCAAAACACAGGCCATCGGCTCAAGCCTGAAATTCTGTCTTGTTGCGGCTGGTGAAGCTGATGTCTATCCGCGCTTTGGCCCAACGATGGAGTGGGACACGGCGGCTGGTGATGCGGTTTTGCGCGCAGCTGGTGGTCACATGGAGACGCCGGCAGGTGATGAATTTACCTATGGCAAGCCGGAGTACCGCAACGGGCCCTTCATCGCTTGCGGCGGTTTTCGTCCGATCACCGCTTTTGCCTAACCTCTGCCAATAAAAGGCATTTTCGGCGCCATGACTGTAATAAACTGGACATTGGCATCCAGCGGCATCTCGGCCATATGCAGCACCGAGCTTGCGACATGAGTGATGTCCATCGTTGCCTCAGCACGGATTGATCCATCTGGTTGTGGCACGCCCTCGGTCATCGGCACCGCCATTTCGGTCAGCGCGTTGCCTATATCGATTTGCCCACAGACGATGTCAAACTTCCGCCCATCCAGCGACAATGTCTTTGTCAGGCCGGTGATTGCATGCTTAGTGCTGGCATAGGGCGACGATCCGGGGCGTGGCGAGTGTGCTGCAATCGAGCCGTTATTGATGATCCTGCCCCCCTGTGGCTTCTGCGCGCGCATCCAGGCGAAAGCCGCCCGGGCGCACAGAAATGATCCAGTCAGATTGATCCGCACCACATCCAGCCAAGTTTCAACATCGGTCTCATCAATGGTTCTAGCTGGGCTGCTTATGCCGGCATTGTTGAACAGCGCATCTAGTCTGTCCCACTTTTTTCTGGCGGTGGCAAAGGCGCTCTCGACCGATGCTGCCTCACCGACATCGCATTGCAGGATCAGTGCGCGGTTATCTCCACCTGCAGTTGCCTCCAGCGTTTCATGCCGCCGTCCGATCAGCCCAACTCGCCAGCCAGCACCCAGAAAGGCGGTGGCGGTGGCGCGTCCGATGCCGCTGCCGGCACCTGTGATGATGATTGTCTTGTCCATCCTGCCTTTGACTCCTCTGAAAACAACTCGATCATAGGGTAATCACCGCTGGCGGTCCATCAATCTGGCGGCAGGTACGTCCCCAAAACTGGATTTTTTGCTTTCCTGGCGTTAGATCACATTGTAAAAGTTGGCAACAACCCCAAACAGAAGGGTCTATCTTTGGGAATTAGCACCGCCTTTGTGGTCCATCCTGATGTCCGATTAACGCCGCTCAGCCGTACGCCTGCGATTATGCTTGAGGAGGCATGCCTGCTGGTCGAGGCGATTGGTCTCGAAGTGAAGTTTTCTGAAGTGGTGTCCTTTGCGAGGCCGCGTGCTGCCTCATTTCTTAGCAAGGGCCATGCCGAGCGTCTTGCCGCACTTGCCGAAGAGGCGGATCATCCACTGATCGTCATCAATACCGCCCTGACACCCGTGCAGCAGCGCAATCTGGAAACGATGACCAATACCAAAGTTATTGATCGGACAGCGCTTATCCTGGAAATCTTTGGCGCGCGGGCGCAGACCCATGCTGGTCGCCTGCAGGTCGAGCTTGCCGCGCTCTCATTCCAACGCAGCAGACTTGTGCGCAGCTGGACCCACCTCGAGCGCCAACGGGGTGGTGGTGGCTTTCTAGGTGGTCCTGGCGAGCGGCAGATCGAACTTGACCGGCGTATGCTGATAGACCGTGTTGTTCGGATAAGGAAAGAGTTGCAGGAGGTTGAGCGCACTCGCCATCTGCAACGAAACAACAGGGCCCGCAGTGAGACGCCGACGCTCGCGCTGATAGGCTATACAAATGCCGGAAAATCCACCTTTTTCAATCGTCTGACAGGTGCTTGCGTACTCTCGCAGGACATGCTGTTCGCCACGCTTGATCCAACCATGCGTGGCCTATGCCTTCCCTCTGGGCGCAGGGCGGTGATTGCTGATACCGTTGGCTTCATCAGCCAGCTGCCAACCGAACTGGTTGAGGCCTTCAAAAGCACGCTGGAGGAAGTAGTGGAGGCTGATCTGCTGCTGCATGTGCATGATGCGTCCTCGCCAATGATTGCTGAGGAAGCCGATGATGTACGCGCCGTTCTTGCCGACCTTGGACTTGATGAAGATGAACAGCAATCGCGGATCATTAATATTCTGAACAAATCTGACAGGTTAGCCGACAATGATGACCGTCAGCCTCTACTAAATCTTTTTCCCAGCGCCGTCTTTACCTCGGCACTCACCGGCAAAGGGATTGATGACGCACTTGCCGCCATCGATGCGCATCTTGCCGCTGGCGCACTTGATTGGACGCTTGCACTTGGTCCGAGTGATGGTGCGGCGCGTGCCTGGCTGTATGCGAATGGCAAGGTTTCGGCCTCAGCCTATAATGAGGATGGTACACAAACACTCTCAGTCCAGATTGATCCGCCGAAATGGGCGCGGTTTTGCGCGCGCTGGCCGCAGCTTGTCAGCAGGTGATGTTTTTCCCGTTTCCAAATGATGAATTCTGCCAGTAGAGTATCGCCAGCGAAAATATCAGATGAGAGTAGGTATTGATGAATCGGGTTGTTTTTCTGAACGGTGAATTCATTCCTGAGCGCGAGGCGAAACTGTCAATTTTTGACCGGGGCCTTCTCTTTGCCGATGCGGTCTATGAAGGTTTTGGCATTCTGGATGGCCAGATCACCGATTTTTCCTATCATATGGACCGGCTGGACAGCTCACTTGCCAAGCTCAATATGCCGTCGCCGATGCAGCGTGACGAGATGCTCACAACGCTAATGCGTCTGATTGCCGAAAACCAGCAAAGCGAGGGCTTTCTCTATCTGCATATTACGCGCGGCGAGGGTGATCGCAACTACCTCTATGATGACAGCTACACGCCAAATGTCTTTGCTTTCACCCAGGCCGAGAAATTCGCTGCCGATGCGCGGCCAAAGCCTGTCTCGTTGGCCAGTGTCCCCGACATTCGCTGGGCGCGCCGGGATATCAAGACGACTAATCTTCTGGGACAAGTGATTGCCAAGCAAGCAGCGCACGACGCCGGTGCCTATGAAGCGCTGATGATTGATGCAGACGGTTTTGTAACCGAGGCTGGCTCCTCCAGCTTCTTTTTCATCAAGGATAGGATTCTCTATGTTCGTCCGGTTAGTAATGAAATTCTGCATGGCATTACCCGTCAGACGATGCTGCGTGTGGCCGCCGCTCACCAGCTTCGCATTGTCGAGACGATCTATACGTTGGACCAGGCCAAACAGGCTGATGAGGCCTTTATCACCGCCGCATCGATCTATGTGATGCCGGTTGGCCGGATTGACGATGCGCAGATTGGTGATGGCCAGACCGGTGCAATCACCTCGACGTTGCGCACCGCCTATCTTGAAACTGCAAGGGCTGAGTTTCCCACATTAAATATTTGACTAAGCTAATGAAAAGTATAGATTTAAATAAAAAAATAAATGGTAAGTATGGGGCTGGTGACAGATGCCAGCTCAAGATAAGAAAAATGCTCTGAAATGGCCATTTTTTATACCCATATATAACTGTAATAGATAGATAAAAAGGTAAAAATAAAATGGTCCATAAGCGTATCAGACCCTTCAACACCAAACAAACCTACCCAGAGCAGAATCTGGACAATGACCTCTCGCAAGGCGTGGTTGCGCGCGGAACGATGGTATTCCTGCGTGGACAGGTGGCGCAGGATCTTGACAGTCGCGAATCTCTCCATGTCGGCGACGCGGGAAAACAGACAGAAAAGACCATGCAGAACATCGCGATTCTCCTTAAGGAGGCAGGTAGCTGTATGGATCATGTTTGCCGGATTGTTGTCTATCTGACCGACATCCGCTACCGGGAGGCTGTCTATCAGGAAATGGGAAAATGGTTAAAAGGCGTTCATCCTTGTTCAACCGGAATTGTCGTTCCGGCACTTGCTCGTCCGGAATGGGTTGTTGAAATCGAGGTGACCGCGGTTATTCCAGATTAGCCGCATCGGCGTAGGCACTGATGCCAGACAGGGTCTGGACAGGTGCCGTATCAGATATTGAAAAACAGACAGGGGAGCTATGGCCCGATTATGCAGATGCAACAGCCCTTGAAATTTGATGATGTTCTCAATGCGCTCAAAAGGATTGCAGCTACTCCGCTTGACGCTGCAACAGCGCCGCCCAAGGCCATTTACACGCTGCCGGAGATGACTGCGCATGAAATGGACCGCATTTTTACCAATGAGTGGCTTTGCGCCGGTCGCGCCGATGAAGTGCCCAATCCCGGTGATTTCATGGCCTTTGAATGTGGTGATCAGCCGCTGATCATCATCCGTGGAACGGATGGCTCTATTTCGGCTCGGTCGAATATCTGCCGTCACCGGATGATGCGTCTTATCGAGGGGCGCGGGAACGCACGTAAATTCACCTGTCCTTATCACGCTTGGACCTACAATCTCGACGGTCAGCTTGTTGGCGCTGCCTTTATGGATCGGACGAGCTGTTTCAACAAATCGGATATACAGCTTCCCTCGGTCCGATGTGAGGAATATCTGGGCTGGATCTATGTCTGCCTTGATCCGGACGTGTCGCCTGTGGCGGACATGCTTGCCGAGCTGACGGAAAAACTTCTGCCTTACAACATGCAGGATTATGTGACGATCTTCACCGAGGATCATGTCTGGGAAACCAACTGGAAATGCCTGACTGAGAATTTTATGGAAGGCTACCACCTCCCCGTCGCCCATCACGACACGGTCGGCGGGCATTTCCCTGTCGAGGAAACGCTTTTCGATGAGCGCGGCAGCTTCGCGCATTTCACCTCGCAGCTTTTCGTAAAGACAGGTACCGCTCCAGTCGGTACGGCTCATCCAGACAACACTAGCCTGATCGGCAAATGGCGTAACATTTCGGTGATGCCGACCGTCTTTCCAAGCCATATGTACGTGCTGGCGCCAGATCATCTCTGGTATCTGGCGCTGCAACCCGACGGGCCGGGGCGAACCCGCATCCGCTATGGTGCGGCGCTGGCCCCTGAAGTGCTAGCGGCGCAGGCCGATCCGCAATCCTACATCGCTGAGACTAAGGCTTTTCTTGACGCTGTCCAGCTTGAGGACAAACAGTTGGTGGAGGGAATTTTTGTTGGTGCAAAGGCCCCGCTTTCCAGCCCAGGTCCGCTCAGCTGGCTAGAGCGTGAAAATCATGAATTCACACAATATCTCGCCCGTCGTCTGTGCGACTGACAGGGTGCAACGAACAAGCGTGGGAGCTTAAAGCATGACCTTTTCGATTGTCGGACATTGCCCCAAGACTGACATGGCGGGTGTCGCTATCACCACCAGTAGCATCTGTGTCGGCAGTCGGTGTCCGCATGTGCTTGCTGGTGCTGGAGCTGTGACCACGCAGAATGTCACCGACCCGTCGATCGGTCCCGAGGTGCTTGCACAGCTGGCTGCCGGTGCGACGGCAGACACGGCGCTTGCTGCAGTGATGGCTGACCGCCCCCACAGTGATTACCGGCAGGTGGCGCTTGTCGACCTTGCGGGTAATATCGCACATTTCACCGGTGACAACATTCTGGGGACCAATGCTGTTGCCACCGGTGTCGGCTGTATTGCCGCTGGCAATCTGCTGGCTAGCGAGGCAGTGCCGGCTGCGATGGTTACTTCCTTTGCTGCCGGTGCCGGTCTGCATCTGGCTGAAAGGCTGCTGACGGCGCTGCAGGTCGGCATTGATGCTGGAGGCGAGGTGGGGCCAACCTATTCGGCCGCGCTTCTGGTCGCCCATTGCAACAGCTGGCCGTTGGTTGATCTTCGTGTTGACTGGACCGAGGAATGCCCGGGTCTTGTCCTGCGCCGGTTATGGGATGCGTATGAACCGCAGATTCAGGCCTATAATCTGCGGGCTCTGGACCCTGCTGCTGCGCCAAGCTATGGCGTTGCAGGTGATGAATAATGTGTGACCAGATAGACGCCTGCACTTGCCAGGGCAAACCCGGCCATGTTCAGCGGCGTCAGCACCTCGCCAAACCATAGCGTGGCCATGATCGCCGTTGTCGGCGGCACCAGAAACAGCAGCGAGGATGTTGCCGCCATGCTGTCTCGTTTGATCAACACCATGAAAATCACATAGGCACCAAGCGATACTGCCAGTATCTGCCAGCTCATGGCCAGAATGAAGGGTGTCTGCCAATCGATCTGCGGTTCCTCTAGAAGTGGTGTAACCGCCAGATAGAATAAGGTCGCCGCTGCCGACTGCAGGAAATTGCTCTTCATCAGGCCGATATTATTGCCGAACTTTTTTTGCATCAGCGTCCCGCAGGTGATCGCTGCCAACCCGCAGAATGTCACCCCAAGTCCGGCCAGCAGCAGCTCGCTAGTTGCGCCACTAACAATCGTCGGCACAAGTACGACCGTGACACCAGCAAAGCCGAGAATGATACCGGTCCATTGAATATGGCGGAGCGTTTCGGCGAACAGAAAAATCGCCAGAAATGATGACAGCAACGGCTGCATCGAGACGACCAGCGCCGTCAATCCAGCCGGAACGCCCATCGACAGGGCGAGAAACACACTGCCAAGATAGCCGCCATGCAGCATCACCCCGACAATGGCGGTTGCCAGAAGCGTCCGCCAGCCATCTGCCGAGGCGGTCTGTGCCGACGGCGTTGCTGTTTCCCAGCTCTGGCGTGCCAACCAGAAACGCGCCACCAGCATTATTCCACCAAACAGCAGTGCGACGATGAAAAATCGGACAAACAGCAGGGCAAAGGGTGTTGCATAGATGACAGCGAACTTGCCGGTGACAAAGGCCGATGACCACAGAAAAACGAACATCATTGGCAGGCCAACCCGTGCAAACATCAGCCCCGTTTCCCGCCGCTGGTCGTCAGAACCTTCATGTGCGCGGCAATGGCATTGCCAAACTCTCGATGTGTGTCGGCCGGCGAATGTATCGGATCATTTGGTGACGAGACTGCAAATTCATTTGCGTTGATGAAATCAATTCCCTGCGCATGGCAGGCACGCCTCGGAACCCCGGCCAACATCCGTGATTTTTTCCACCTGCCGAGCCATTCTTCATGCTTGATCCAACATTTATCCGCGGCCCTGTTGCCAAGCGCGGGCGGACAGATAACATGGACCGTCGGCACCATTGACGCGTTCCAACCACCACGACCGGTCCCGCTTGGTTGCACGATATCGACAAGTTGCATCACGCCGGCGGTGATATCGTCGGCGCTGCGACCAAAGCGTGCCTTGATGTCATTCGTGCCAAGCGTGATGATCACATGGTCAAGTGGTTGGTGCGACATTAGAATCGCCAGAGGCGGGGTGGAGCCGTCAAAATGCGGCCCTTCCACCGGGTCGACGCCATATGCTACTCGGCCCGGCAGGCATTCCTCGATAACCTCGGCGTCAAACTGGCTAAATATCTGCTGTGGCCAGTGCCCGGCGTAACGCTGGCCGCTGCCATCTTCAAGATAGCCCCAGCCGTTGGAGTCACCATAGACTATAATGCGCATAGATCAGGCTCGAAAGCTGCAAAAGTAACAGGGCAGTCTGCACTTATTTGCGCTTTAGCTTCAAGGGTGGATTAAACAGGTCTGATCGAGGTGTGGGATCGGGGATGATATTGCTGGGCACCGGAGCCATCACACTGTAACATGAACCCCATGACAGTGAGCGAACCGGAATATGCGCGCCTGATGCGTGGCGCCCCACCCCATGAGGGCTGTCAGGTAACGCTCGCCAACTGGCGGGAACCTGGCTTTGGTCGCTGGTCTTTCTCGCACATCCGCCAGCTATTGCCGACCGCGCCAATTGCCTCCGCTGAAGAGCCTTATGAGCTGCCGGAAGACCGGATAGATCTGGCAGCACTTACCCTGGGCGAGGGGCAGCGATCCCTTAATGATTTTCTGGCTGCAAGTAACACCGACGCTCTCATGGTCATGCGTGATGGCAGGCTGTTGTTTGACTGGTTTGATGGGTTTGGCAACGCCAATCGGCCGCATATTGCCTTTTCCGTCTCAAAATCGCTGGCTGGCCTGCTTGTCGGCATTCTCGTCGAGGCTGGCATTCTGGATACGGAACAGCAGCTCACCCATTACCTGCCCGAAATAGCTGGCAGCGCCTATGAGGGTGCCAGTCTGCGGCATCTGCTCGACATGACTGTTGCCTCGGCCTTTGTCGAGGATTATCTCGATACAAACGGTGTTTTCATGGCCTATCGGCGGGCATCTGCCTGGAACCCCGTTGAGGAGGGACACAACACCGAGGGTCTGCGTGCCTTTCTGGCCGAGTTGCCCGCCTCTGACGGCAACCACGGCCATCGCTATCATTATTGCTCGCCGCATACCGATCTTCTTGGCTGGGTCATTGAGCGTGCGGCTTGTGGCCCGGTTGCCGACTTGCTGTCATCGCATCTGTTCCGCCCTGCCGGTGCCCGCACGGAGGCCTATATCACGCTGGATACCTATGGCGCACCGCGCCTTGCGGGTGGTATCTGCCTTGCGCCTGCGGATCTGTTGCGACTTGCCGAGATGGTCCGTTGCCAGGGTGCGCTTGGTGGTCGCCAGATTGTCCCGGCTGGCTGGATCGCCGATTTTAGTCAGCATCAGGACCGCTCCGCATGGCAACGCCAGACGGGTGGCGCACGGCTGTTTGATCGCGGCACCTATCGCAGCAAATGGTACCGCACCGGCCTTGCTGATGATGAAATCTGCGCGATTGGCATTCATGGCCAGTGGATCTGGATCAATCCGGCGCGTGCGGTCACGATCATCCGCATGGCCTCACATGATGTGCCAATCGACGCCGAAACCGATACCGAACTGCTCGCCGCCTTTCAGGCCATCGCCAACGCCCTTGGGTGATAACGGGCTATTCGGTGATGACTGGTTGGCCGCTTTTTGCCCAGGCGCCAAAGCCGCCCTCAAGATCATGCACATTATCCATACCCATCTCGATCAGGGTCTTTGCTGCAAGTGCCGAGCGCCAGCCTGAGGCGCAGACAAGTATCAACTTCTGGTTTGTGGCGAAGATTTCCTTATGGTAGGGGCTTTGCGGGTCGACCCAGAATTCGATCATGCCACGCGGCGCATGCACCGCATCGGCGATCTTGCCGGTCTTGGCGAGTTCGCGGACATCCCGGATATCGACGAGAACAGCCTCGCCGCTAGCCTGCATGGCTGCGGCCTCCTCGGGTGAAACGCGGGGAATCATTGCCTGCGCCTCGGCGACCATATCGGCAACATGTCTGATAATGGGCATTACTGTCTCCTGTGCAAAAAACAACGCTGCGGATGCTATCAGATCGTTTGGCGCCGCGCTCGTCCTAATTGATCCATTGTTCTAACTGATCAATTGAGGAGGCTTTCTTGCATGCCTCTTTTCTGACTAAACTGCGGGACACTCTGGCCGTCGTCCGGATCGGATGCGGGATGGAATTGAGGGGAGATTATGATGACAGATTATGCTTCGGTTTATGCTAAGGCGCTTGCGGACAGCGGTGCCTTCTGGCTTGACGCTGCGGCTGCAATCGACTGGGTGACGCCGCCCACAACCGCAATCGACATCCGGAATGCTCCCTTCCATCGCTGGTTTCCCGATGGCGAGATGAACACCTGCCACAATGCGGTGGACCGGCATGTGGCTGCCGGACGCGGTGAGCAGATTGCCATCATCTATGATTCGCCGATCACCGGAGCCGCCTGTAACCTGACCTTTACCGAACTACAGCGTGCGACGGCGCGCTTTGCCGGCATGCTCAGCCGCTATGGCGTCGGCAAGGGGGACCCGGTGATCATCTATATGCCAATGATCCCCGAGGCGGTTATCGCCATGCTTGGCTGCGCCCGCATTGGTGCTATCCATTCGGTTGTCTTTGGTGGGTTTGCTGCGGCCGAGCTTGCCAAGCGTATTGATGATTGCCAGCCGCGGGTGATCATCAGCGCGTCCTGCGGGCATGAACCCACCAGAATTGTCGAATATAAGCCACTTCTTGATGAGGCTATCAGCCTCGCGCAGCATAAGCCCGGCACCTGCGTCATCCATCAGCGCGAGGCCGTCACCGCCACCCTAATTGACGGGCGTGATGTCGAATGGCAAGCAGCGCATGACGGCGTGGAAGAGCTTGCCCCAGTCACGGTCAAGGCGACCGATCCACTTTATATTCTCTACACTTCGGGAACCACTGGCCAGCCTAAGGGCGTCGTCCGTGACAATGGTGGACATGCGGTGGCATTGAACTGGAGCATGCCGAACATCTATGACATGCAGCCGGGCGAGGTCTATTGGGCCGCATCCGACATCGGCTGGGTTGTCGGCCATTCCTATATCACCTATGCGCCACTGATTGCCGGCTGTTCATCCGTGCTGTTTGAGGGAAAGCCCATCGGCACGCCCGATGCCGGGGTGTTCTGGCGGGTCATTCAAGATCACAGGGTCAAGGTTCTGTTCACTGCCCCGACAGCGTTTCGCGCGATCAAACGTGCTGATCCTGGCGGTGACTATCTCCAGCATTATGATACTTCCTCACTTGAATACCTGTTTCTGGCTGGAGAACGGGCCGATCCAGACACCATTATCTGGGCGCAGGAAAAGCTTGGCATTCCGGTGATTGACCATTGGTGGCAGACCGAAACTGGCTGGTCGATCTGCGCCAATCCGATGGGAATCGAGGCATTGCCGGTAAAGCTGGGTTCGCCCTCTGTGCCGATGCCTGGTTTCGAGATCGACATCCTCGATGATGCCGGCCGGCCGCTTTCCGCGGATGAGCTGGGGGCGATTGCGCTCAAGCTGCCATTGCCGCCCTCATGCCTGCCGACCATCTGGGGTGCGGATGAGGCTTTTGTCGAGAAATACCTGACGACGTTTCCTGGCTATTATGAAACCGGTGATGCCGGCTATCGCGATGCCGATGGCTATCTCTACATCATGGCCCGCACCGATGACGTGATTAATGTTGCCGGTCATCGCCTGTCCACCGGCCAGCTCGAAGAAGTGCTGGCAGACCATCCCGATGTTGCTGAAGATCTCAAGGGGCAATTGCCGCTTGGCCTGATCTGTCTCTATCCGAATTGCGCGAAACCGGCCGAGCAGGTCTGCGCCGAGGCGATTGATCTTGTCAAAAGCCGCGTTGGCCGGGTGTCGGCCTTCAATCAGATTGTCGTTACTGACAGGCTGCCAAAGACGCGTTCCGGCAAGGTGCTGCGCGCGACGATGGCGAAGATCGCCGACAATGTTGACTGGACGATGCCGGCAACGATTGATGACCCGGTGATCCTTGACGAGATCACCCGGGCGTTGCAATCCATCGGCTACGCCAAATAGCAGCCTGTGCCGCTTACACTGGCCTCGCTACAGCTCACGGCCAGCAAGCCATTCTCGCCAGGCCAGTGTCAGGCTGGCACCGATCGTCGCCAGCGGTTTGGGTGGCAGCTTTTTCGGCGGTGGCATCGCCAGCATTGTTTGAAGGCTCTGATGGTTGTCGCGCAGATTGCCGCTGGCAAGGTCGGCCGCCAGCATCCCCGACAGCGTTCCCCGCGCCGTGCCAAGCCCGTTCTGACAGCAGGCCGAGAACATGCCATCCTCGATCTCGCCAAATGCCGGCACGTCATTCAGGCTCAGACACAGCTTGCCGCCCCAGCTGAATTCCATGCGGGTGCCGTCCAGCATGGCGAAGCGCGCCGTAAAACTCTTCTCATGACGCCGGCTTTTGCGTGCGGCGAGCCGGTCCGGCACCTCCATATCGCTGGCATATGTTGATTGGTTGCGCACGATGATGCGGTCGCCGGAGCGCCCGGAAATGCGCCGGATGGTGCTACCGATCGGGTCTGACGGTGTCACCCCCCAACGGGGCGCGCCGCCAAGCCGGGCAACCGCGTCACTGTCCAGCGGCTCGCTCATTGAGGCATAGAGGAACAGATGCACCAGCCGGCGTTTGAAAAAGCCGAAACTCTCGATATGTCCATTCATGGCCATAATCACCCGCGGTGCGCTGACAGCGCCACCGGCTGTTCGTGCCTGCCAGATACCATGGCTGTGCTGCATCTGCAGAACCGGACTGTCCTCGCAGATCCGTACCCGGTGTGAAAGCCCCTCGGCCAGCCCCCTCACATAGGCTGCCGGATGCAGCATCACCGTTCCCGGCGTAAACAGACCATGACGGTAATAGCCGGTGCCGCATCTCGCCTGCATCTGGACCGCATCCAGCGTTTCATAGGACTCACCAAGCCGGTCCAGGTGATGGGCATAGGCGATATTGGCCGCCATGCCCCGCGCCGTCGCCGCGCCATTGATCTTGCCGCTCTGGCTGATAATCTCATCATCCATTGCATATTCATCGCCGGCATCAAGGGCAAATTCAATGGCCCGCCGGTTCAGCGCCAGCTGCGTAAAGTCACTGTCCAGATTACCGGCATAATCCTTGGAAGACAGCACATGCGGCAAATCTATCATGAAGCCTGAATTGCGACCTGCTGGGCCATCGCCGATCCGCCCGGCCTCGAGCAGCAGGATGCGCTCATCCCTGCCGGAAAGCTGTGTCAGCCGGCGAGCGGCCGACAGGCCTGCAAAGCCACCGCCGATGATCAGCCAGTCAGCCATGATGTCGCCACTCAGCGTTTGGCTCGCCGCTGCTGGCGGCAACAGGCGGTTCCAGCCAGCCGGCCCCGGATTTTTTGGCAGATTTCGGGTGATGAGCGAGGCAGCCATGTGCGCACTCCTGATTTGCCTGCGGCCAGCTGTCATGCCAACCCTGTTTTTCTCCTCAGATTGCGGCTTTTTTTGCTCCTGTAAACAGTTTTGTAAAGCATTTCCGATCATACCATGGCTGGCAATTGCGGCTTTAAAGGCGGTGCTGCTAGTGTTGTCCGGGGCGGTCAAATCCGCCATTACATGCCGCATTGAGGCTTGTTTTAGTCTCGCAAGTCAGCCATATCTTGAACATGCGAAATTTCTGTTTTGGGAGAAAACAATGAAAAAAATTGCAATGGCAGTGCTTGCATCCAGCATTCTCGCTGCGCCAGCCATGGCGGCAGATGTCAAGATCGGCGTCCTGCTTGGCTTTACCGGTCCTATTGAATCACTTGCGCCGAATATGGCCACCGCCGCCGAAATGGCGATGAAGGAAGCCAGCGACTCTGGCAACTTCATGGGTGGTGCAAACGCCGTTTCCGTCCGTGCCGACTCAACCTGTGTTGATGCGGCGGCTGCGACTGCTGCGGCTGAGAGAATGGTCACATCCGATGGCGTTGCCGCGATCATGGGTGCTGATTGCTCAGGCGTGACGACCGCTGTTCTGCAGAATGTTGGCACGGCCAAGGGCATCGTGATGATCTCGCCATCTGCCACGTCGCCAGCTTTGTCTGACATTCCTGACGATGGTCTGTTTTTCCGCACCGCCCCATCTGATGCCCGTGGTGGCCAGGTGATGGCCGAGGTGCTGATGGGCCGCGGTGTCAAATCAATCGCCCTGACCTACACCAACAACGACTATGGCAAGGGTTTGGCAGACAGCATTCAGGGCAACTATGAGGCTCTCGGTGGCAAGGTTACCGTTGTTGCCTCACATGAGGATGACAAGGGTGATTACAGCGCCGAGGTTGCCGCACTTGCCCAGGGTGGCAGCGAGCATCTGGTCATCGTTGGTTATCTTGACCGTGGTGGTAAGGGCATCATGCAGGCGTCACTCGATTCCGGTGCTTTTGAGAATTTTGCGATGTCTGACGGCATGATCGGCCCATCTCTGCCAGAGGCCATTGGCGCTGATCTGAATGGTTCATGGGGTCTGTTGCCAGGCGGTGAGTCCGAAGGCTACACCATCTTTGAAAAGATGGCTGCTGACGCCGGTTTTGAAGCCACCCCTTACTCGGCTGAATCATATGACTCAGCTGCGCTGATCATGCTTGCCATGCAGGCTGCCGGCTCATCTGACAGCCAGAAAATGAAGGCAAAGGTCTTTGACGTTGCCAACGCTCCTGGAACAAAGATCCATCCGGGTGAGCTTGGCAAGGCGCTGAAGATTCTGGCTGATGGCGGCGAGATCGACTATGTCGGTGCTCGCGAGATTGAGCTGATCGGCCCGGGTGAGACTGGCGGTGCCTATCTTGAGCAGGTCGTTCAGGACGGCAAGTTCACGACCGTCAACACACACTAAACCACTCAACTTAAAGGGCGATCCGGGGTTGCATCTCTGGATCGCCTCTTCTTTCTTATGATTAAAGTCGAAAATCTTGTAAAGCATTTCGGTGGCATCCATGCTGTCGACAACGCCTCTCTGGTCATTGAAACAGGGTCGATAACCGGGCTAATTGGTCCGAACGGCGCGGGCAAGACCACGCTTTTCAATGTCATAGCTGGTGTTTACAGGCCGACATCTGGCCGGGTTCTGCTCGATGGCGATGACATCACCGGCCTTGCGCCACATGAGTTGTTTGCCCGTGGCATGTTGCGTACCTTCCAAATCGCGCATGAATTTTCCACCCTCACAGTCCGCGAAAATCTGATGATGGTTCCGGGTGACCAGTCTGGTGAGCGACTTATGGAGGCCTGGTTCCGGCCGGCGCATGTCCGTGATCAGGAAGCCAGTATCCGTGCCAAGGCGGATGAGGTGATTGATTTTCTGCAGATCAGCCAGGTTGCCGATGAGCTGGCCGGCAATCTGTCCGGCGGGCAGAAAAAACTGCTCGAACTTGGCCGCACGATGATGGTTGATGCAAAGATTGTTTTTCTTGACGAGGTAGGTGCCGGCGTCAACCGTACGTTGCTGAACACGATCGGTGACGCGATTCTGCGTCTCAACCGCGAGCGTGGCTACACCTTCTGCATGATTGAGCATGATATGGATTTCATTTCACGCCTCTGTGATCCGGTCATCGTCATGGCCGAGGGCAGCGTTCTGGCCACCGGCAGCGCCCCCGAGGTCAAGGCCAATGAGGCGGTGATCGAGGCCTATCTTGGCACCGGGATGAAAAACCGGATGACTAGAGAGGCTGGCTTTGCAGGGCGCGCGCGATGACCTATCTTGCAGGTGAGATGATGACTGGCGGCTATGGCGGTGCCGACATTCTACATGAATGCAGCATCGGCGTTGATCGCGGAGAGATCGCCGTTGTCGTCGGGCCGAATGGTGCCGGCAAATCAACTGCGATGAAGGCTGTCTTCGGGATGCTTGGTCTGCGCACCGGGCGGGTGACGCTGGATGGCGAGGATATCACCAGCCTGAAACCCCAGGAGCGCGTTCTACAGGGCATGGGATTTGTCCCGCAGAACCAGAATGTCTTTACCACCATGACGGTCGAGGAAAATCTGGAAATGGGCGCCTTCATCCGCCGCGATGACATCAGCCTGACGATGAAGCAGGTCTATGCGTTGTTTCCCGTGCTTCATGAAAAACGGCGGCAACCTGCGGGCGAGCTGTCCGGCGGGCAGCGACAGCAGGTGGCCGTTGGCCGGGCCTTGATGACGCAGCCGCAGGTGCTGATGCTAGATGAGCCCACCGCCGGCGTTTCACCGATCGTTATGGATGAGCTATTTGACCGCATCATCGAGGTGGCGAAGACCGGCATTGCCGTGCTGATGGTCGAACAGAATGCGCGTCAGGCGCTGGAGATTGCCGACCGCGGCTTTGTTCTGGTGCAGGGGCGCAATGCCTATACCGACAGCGGTGTGGCCCTGTTAGCTAATCCAGAGGTCCGCAAGGCGTTTTTGGGAGGGTGAGATGACAGATGTTCTGAACGCCATCGTCCTGCTTGGAAATTTTGTTCTCGTACCGGGCCTTGCCTATGGCAGCCAGCTTGCCCTCGGCGCGCTTGGCGTGACGCTGATTTACGGCATCCTGCGCTTTTCCAATCTGGCGCATGGTGAAACCATGTCCTTTGGCGCGATGATCACCATTTTGGTGACCTGGCTTCTGCAGGCCAATGGCATCAGTTTCCATCCGCTGCCAACGGCGTTGCTGGCACTTCCTTTCGGGATCATCGGCGCGGTGGCGCTATGCCTGATTGTTGACCGCCTTGTCTATCGCTATTACCGGCAGCAGCGCTCGACCTCGTCGATCTATCTAATTGTCTCGATCGGTGTGATGCTGATCACCGGTGGTCTGATCCGTTTCATCATTGGTCCGGGTGACCGAAAGATCACCGATGGTGAGCGCTTCATCATCAAGGCGCGGGACTTCAAGGAAATGACCGGGTTGAATGAGGGGCTGGCGATTAAGACCACCCAGGGGGTTACGGTGATTACCGCCGTGTCCGTTGTCGCCTTTGTTTTCTGGTTTTTGGGCCGGACCCGCACCGGCAAGGCGATGCGCGCTTATTCGGACAATGAGGATCTGGCGCTACTGTCGGGGATCAATCCCGAACGTGTGGTGATGATCGCCTGGATCATGACCGGCGCGCTGGCGACCATCGCCGGCACGCTTTACGGCCTCGACAAGAGCTTCAAGCCCTTTACCTACATGCAGCTGCTCCTACCGATTTTTGCCGCCGCCATTGTTGGTGGCGTCGGCAATCCTATTGGTGCCATCGTTGGCGGTTTTGTCGTCGCCTTCTCTGAGCTCATCATCACCTTTGCCTACCGCAAGGTGTTCATGTATTTGCTTCCGGACGAAATGGCGCCTGAGGGCATGATCCAGTTGCTGTCGACCGATTATAAATTCGCCGTTTCCTTCGTGATTCTGGTGATTGTTCTTCTGGTGAAACCGACCGGCATTTTCAGCGGGAAATTATTATGACCCAGACGCATCAACCCACCACCACCGCCCAGTCACGGCGCAACATCCTGCTGTTTGGCATTATGACGCTGCTGCTCTGCTTTGTTGGTTTTGTCCAGAGCTGGAACGTCACCTTCTCGCTGCTCAAC
The DNA here is from genome assembly GCA_902578815.1 of uncultured SAR116 cluster alpha proteobacterium. Taxonomy (GTDB): domain Bacteria; phylum Pseudomonadota; class Alphaproteobacteria; order Puniceispirillales; family Puniceispirillaceae; genus MED-G116. Next base: position 34,216 of record CACHEI010000015.1, read on the forward strand.
ATGTGCCTGATCTCGGCGATCATGGCGTTGGGGCTGAACATCCAGTGGGGTTATGCTGGGCTGTTCAATGTCGGCGTCATGGGTTTTGCCGCGCTTGGCGGGCTGGCAGGTGTTCTGGTATCGCAGGCACCGATCCCGGCAGCTTGGGCGGCTGGCGGTGCTGGTGTTGTCGGTGGTCTGATCACCGGTCTTGCAACAATCCTCGCGGGTCTTGCGGTCTGGCGGCGCACCCGGATGCGGGGGCGGCAACGCCATTGGCTTACCGGGTTGACGGTGCTTGTGGGCTATACCGTGATGCGGATGATCATTGATCCGGCGGTCAGCGCCATCGAGGCGATTGATCCGGCCCGCGCCGGTTTTCTGGGTGGTGCCGGCATGCCGATCATCTTCAGCTGGGCCGTTGGTGGCATTTTTGCCGCTGCTGTCGCTTGGGTAGTTGGCCGGATCTCGCTTGGTCTGCGGTCCGACTATCTGGCGATTGCCACGCTAGGCATTTCTGAAATCATCATCTATTTCCTAAAATTTGAGGATTGGCTGACCAGGGGCGTGAAGAATGTTGCCGGTCTGTCGCGCCCGGTACCCTATGAGGTCGATCTCAACAAATCGGCCCAGTTTCAAGAATTTGCCTCAAGCATCGGGATGAATGTGATTGATGCGTCATCGCTTGTCGTCAAGATCAGCTACGCCATTCTGTTCACCCTTGTCCTGCTGGTTATTCTGTGGCTGTCAGAGGCGGCTCTGCGCTCGCCCTGGGGGCGGATGATGCGGGCCATCCGCGATAACGAAACCGCGGCCAGCGCAATGGGCAAGGATGTCACCAGCCGGCATCTGCAGGTGTTTGTTCTAGGCTCCGCGGTTGTTGGCATTGCCGGTGCGATGCTGACCACGCTAGATGGTCAGTTTACCCCAACCTCCTATCAGCCGCTGCGCTTTACCTTTCTGATCTGGGTGATGGTGATCATTGGGGGTTCGGGCAATAACTGGGGAGCGGTTCTTGGCGGCTTTCTGATCTGGTTTTTCTGGATTGAGGCCGAGCCGATGGGGCTGTGGGTTATGGATGCGCTGACCTCCGGCATGCCTGACGGCCATTGGCTGCGCATGCATCTGATGGACAGCGCCGCTCATACCAGACTGATGACCATGGGACTGGTGCTGCTGTTGGTGTTGCGCTTTTCGCCGCGTGGCCTGATCCCTGAGGTCAAGCGCTGACCGCCTACCTGGCCCATGGGGTAGATAAAGCCGTTGCATGATGCGGGCCAAATGCCGTACATAATCTTTATCTGACCGCCAGCAAAAGAGACTGTCATGCTCGAGAAATTCACCCCTGCAAAAGCCGATCCGATTCTGGGCCTTGGCAAGCTGTTCGCCGCTGATGAGCGCACCGGCAAGATTGATCTTGGTGTTGGCGTCTATAAGGATCCGACCGGCAACACACCGATCATGACGGCGGTCAGGAAAGCCGAGAAAATCCTCCATGAAAGCCAGATCAGCAAGGCCTATAAGGGGCTTGCCGGTGACGAGGTTTTTCGCGACAAAATCCACGAGCTGGTGCTTGGTGATGCTGTCGAGGCCGGGCGGGTGGCAACCTTGCAGACCCCGGGCGGTACTGGTGCCATTCGCCAACTCTATGAGGTGATCCGACAGCTCAATCCAGGCGCAACGATCTGGATCAGCGATCCGACATGGCCCTCGCATCTGGCGATGGCGGCGGCAATGGATCTGAAAACAGCCGGCTACACCTATTTTGATCCGGAAACACGCATGGTCGATTTTGAAGCGATGATGGCTGATCTTGTCGGCATGAAGGCGGGCGATATCCTGCTGCTGCATGGCTGTTGTCACAACCCTACCGGGGCCAATCTCGACGCTGCACAATGGGCGGCGCTGACCGATTTCGTCCTCGCCACCAACATCACACCCTTTGTCGATATTGCCTATCAGGGATTTGGTGATGGTCTTGACGAGGATGCGGCGAATATGCGGGCGATGGCGGCGCGTGTTCCCGAGATGCTGATTGCCTCTTCCTGCTCAAAGAATTTTGGCCTTTATCGTGATCGGGTTGGTTGCGCCATGGTGATCTGTACTGATACGGCGATTGCCGAGACGGCATCAGGCAATCTGGCGGTGCTGAACCGGCTGAACTATTCGTTCGCGCCCGATCATGGGGCGGCGCTTGTCGCGATCATCCTCAGCGATGACGCCCTACGCGCCGAATGGATGACGGAACTTGCCGCGATGCGGCAGACGATGCTGACAATCCGCCGTGATCTTGCCGATGCACTGCGCCAGCAATGCAATTCTGACCGCTTTGATTTCATTGCCGAACATCGGGGCATGTTTTCGCGTCTTGGCCTGCCGGCCAAACAGGTGCAGAGCCTGCGCGATGACCATGCGATCTATGTCGTTGGTGACAGCCGGATCAACATTGCTGGCTTGTGTGGCGGCAAGCATGAACCCTTTGCTGCCGCCGTGGCAAAGGTTGCGTCCGCGTCCTGAAAATAGCTTGCGGCGCGGGTGATTGTCGCGTTTCATCATCCGGTGCAAAAAAACGTGATGGGGTGATTAATGGCACAGAAGGCGGCAAACGGTACTCTGCGCAGCGGTGCCCAGCTGCTGATGGATTGCCTTGTCGCGCTGGGCGCGCAAAAGGGTTTTGGCGTTCCGGGTGAGTCCTATCTGGCAGTGCTTGACGCGATGTATGATCACCGCGCCGATTTTGACTTCATCATGACCCGCCAGGAAGGCGGAGCGGCCTATATGGCGGCTGCGTGGGGCAAGCTGACGGGCGCGCCGGGCCTGTGTTTTGTCACCCGTGGCCCGGGAGCGACTAATGCCTCGATTGGCGTGCACACGGCGATGCAGGATTCGCTGCCGATGCTGCTGTTCATCGGTCAGATCGGCGCTGACATGGCGGGCCGCGAGGCGTTTCAGGAAATAGATTACAACGCCTTTTTCGGGCCGATCGCCAAATGGACGGTAGAGATCGACGATCCCGACCGGGTACCTGAGATGATCAGCCGCGCCTGGAGTACGGCGCTGTCCGGGCGTCCAGGGCCGGTGATTGTCGCACTTCCCGAAACCATGCTGACGGCGATGACGGCGGCGCGTCCCTGCGGCCCTGTAACCATTCCTGAGCCGGCCCCCACCGCAGACGATGCCAACCAGCTCGCCAGTCTGCTGGCAACGGCAAGCCGGCCGGTGATTCTTCTTGGCGGCACCCGTTGGCAGGATGAGGCGGCGCGGCAGGTAGAGACCTTCGCCTGCGCTGCTGATGTCCCGGTTGTGGCGGCGTTCCGCTTCCATGACATCATTGACAATCACAGTCCCTGCTATGCCGGCGATGCTGGTGTTGGCATGCTTGCCTACATGAAACAGCTGCTAACCGATGCGGATCTGATTCTCGCCCTCAATGTCCGTTTCGACGAAATGACCACTGCCGGCTACAGCCTGTTTGACGTGCCACGAATGGCGGCAACACTTATTCACAGTCATGCCTCTGACGCTGAGCTTGGTAAGATCTACATGGCCGATCTGCCGCTTCACGCCGGCCCTAACCAGATGGCGGCATTGCTGGCCGGGCTAAGGCTTCCGGTCTCGGCGGCGCGCACCAGCTGGGCCACTGCCGCGCGCGAGGCCTATCTTGGAAGCTTTGCCGCCCCGCAGCCACCGGGCGATATCGACATGCGGCAGATCATGGCGCATCTGCAGGCAGAGCTTCCCGATGATGCTATCATCACCCATGGCGCCGGCAATTTTGCCATGTGGCCGAACAAATTCTTCAAATTTGGCAGGGAGGCACGCCAGCTTGGTCCCCAGAGTGGCAGCATGGGCTTTGGCGTAACCGCCGCGCTTGCCGCCAAGGCGTATGATCCGGACCGCTTTGTTCTGTGCTTTGCCGGTGACGGTGATTTCCAGATGAATGGCAACGAGCTTGGCGCGGCCATGCAGGCTGGCCTCTATCCCATCTTCATCATTCTCAATAACGCCAGCTATGGCACCATCCGCATGCACCAGGAACGAACCTATCCCGCACGTGTTTCAGGAACCGATATCGTAAATCCGGATTTTGCTGCGCTTGCAAGGGCCTATGGCATACATGGCGAGACCGTCACCCACACCGGTGAATTTGCCGCCGCTTTTGCACGCGCGTCTGCCTCGCCAACAGGTGGGGTGATCGAACTGCAGATCGACACCGAGGCTCTCAGCCCCCGTGCCACCATCTCGGGCCTGCGAGCCGCCGCAAAATCCTAGACCCATCGCCTAATACGGAGGAACCGACATGACTGAACTCGACATCGACTTTGTGCGTTCGCAGTTTCCCGCCTTTGCCCAACCAGCGCTCCAGGGCCAGGTCTTCTTTGAAAATGCCGGTGGCTCCTATACCTGTGGTCAGGTGATTGACCGCCTGCACCGCTTCTACACCGAGCGGAAGGTCCAGCCCTATGGCTTCTTTCCGGCGTCGCGCGCAGGTGGCGAGGAAATGGACGAGGCGCAGACCCGTCTTGCGGCGCTACTGAATGTCGAGACGGATGAACTCAGCTTCGGTCCCTCGACTAGCCAGAACACCTATGTTATGGCGCAGGCCTTTGCCGCGATGCTCAGCCCGGGCGATGCCATAATTGTCACTGATCAGGATCACGAAGCCAATACCGGCGTCTGGCGCCGTCTTGCCGAACATGGGATCGAGGTGCGCGAATGGCATGTCGACGCTGAACAGGGCCAGCTCAGCACCGATGATCTGGCGCCACTTCTGGACGGGCCTGTCAGGCTGGTCTGTTTTCCGCATTGCTCGAACATTGTTGGCCAGGAGAATCCCGTCGCCCGGATCGTGGCGATGGCGCATGCGGCGGGGGCTGTCACCTGCGTCGATGGTGTCAGCATGGCCCCGCATGGTCTGCCTGATGTTGCTGCGCTTGGCACTGATATTTATCTGTTTTCCAGCTACAAAACCTATGGCCCGCATCAGGGCGTGATGATCGTGCGCCACGCACTTGCCGACCGGCTGCCCAATCAGGCGCATTTCTTCAACGCTGGCACGCGCACCAAACGCTTCACGCCGGCCGGTCCCGACCATGCCCAGATTGCCGCTGCTGCTGGCGTGGCCGATTACATCGACACGCTCTACAGCCATCATTATGGCACAGATGCCAATGCAGGCGACGCTGCCCACAGGGGGCGGTCTGTCTGCGCCCTGCAGCGCGCCTATGAGGACAAAACCCTTGCCCCGCTTCTCGACTGGCTTCGTGGACGTAATGATGTGCGCATTCTAGGCAATGATCATACCGACACCGCCACCGGCAGGGTGCCAACTGTGGCGCTGCATACTGCGCGTCCGGCGGCTGCCATTGCCACTGACCTCGCGGCGCACGGGGTGATGGCCGGTGCCGGTGATTTTTATGCTGTGCGCACCATCAGCGCGCTTGGCTGCGATCCGAAGGCCGGCGTCCTGCGCCTCAGTTTCGTGCATTACACGAGCGCTAACGAGGTTGAACAGTTGATCAGGGGGCTTGATGCGACGCTCTGAACGCGGCCCTGATTTTACTCTCGCCGCGGTCACGCGAACGCCGGCTTTCATTTTCCGCTCGACATGTGGCACAAAATAGGATATTTCCTATTGCACGCTAAACGATATAATGCTGCCTGCCAACATCAGGGTCTTTTGTAACCCAGGGCGTTTTGTGATTAATGTTCCTGTGCAACGGGTGACGACAGGCACCTCACAGCCCGGCGACAAGCCGCTGATTGAGTTTTGCCAACATGTCATCACATAAGGCAAGTTGCTGTCTTGTAACAAATTCATCCGGTTTATGTCCCTGATCCATGGATCCGGGGCCGCAGATCACCGTCGGAATTCCCAGATCGCGGGAAAACAGCCCGCCCTCGGTGCCAAAGGCCATTTTGATTGTGGTATTGGCGCCGGTCAGTGACTTCAACAGCGTTACAACATCCTCGTCCGCGGCGGTGTTCAACCCGGGATAGGTGTTGGTAATTGTGAAATTGATCGCCGCTTCCGGTGCGATCTGCTGCGCTCTGGCAATGATTGGCGCTATTCGGCGCTCGATTGTCTGGATGATGTCCTGCGGATTGTCCTCCGCTAGATTGCGGATTTCAAAATCGATGACGGCCTCATGCGGGACGATGTTCAACTGCACACCGCCGTCAATCCGTCCGACATGGAGGGTGGTATAGGGAATATTATAATCATCGTCCTGCGCACCATTCTGGCGCAGCTCATCCTGCGTGGCGCGAATCTCGCCCGCCAAGTCACAGGCAAGATGCAGCGCATTGACCGCCAGTGGCGCCAGCGCCGAATGGCCGGCCCTGCCGTGGCAATGCGCCCGAATCGCTGTCTTGCCCTTATGGCCGGTGCCAAGCCCCATCTGGGTTGGCTCACCGACGATGCACATTGCTGGCTGGAAGGGGGCTTTAGCCATCATCTCGATCATTGAGCGCACGCCAATGCAGCCGATTTCCTCGTCATGGGACAGCGCCAGATGGAGCGGCGAGCGCAATGGCAGCCGGCTGGCGGCAACGAAGCTGGCAATCGCTGCGGCGCAAAAGCCTTTCATGTCTGCCGTGCCGCGTCCATAAAGCCGACCATCCTCCTCGGTGCAGGTAAAGGCTGGCCGGGTCCAGTCCTGTCCGTCGATCGGCACAACATCGGTGTGGCCGGACAGCATCACGCCGCCATTATCCGGCTCCTGTGGGCCGGTGCTGGTAAACAGATTGGCCTTCTTGCCACTATCATCGGGAATCACCGTCACGCTGATTCCGGCATCATCCAGACGGTCGGCAACATAATCTATCAACGCCCGGTTTGGGTCACGGCTGACCGTGGCAAAGCTGATCAAATCATGAAGAATTTCAACTGTTTGGGACATCACACACCTTTTTGCCAGCGATTACGCTGTTGATACCATTTCATCAACTGGCTATGACTTGTGAGATTAACCGGCACTTAATGAGATGGCAAACCAACAGGTGTATTCCACCGCCATTTTCACCATCCATGATGATGCCAGCACAAACAGAAAGACAGACCGTGACAATTGATTTTGACAGGATCATCGACCGCCGCAACACCCATTCAAGCAAATGGGACAGCATGCAGGCCAGCTATGGTGTCTCACCCAACACCGGCATTCCAATGTGGGTGGCCGATATGGATTTCCGTCCGCCACAACAGGTTGATGCCGCCCTTGCAGCGGAAATGGCGCATGGCGTCTATGGCTATTACGACAATCCGGCGAGCTATGCGGCAGCGCTTTCTGGCTGGATGGAACGGCGGCATAACTGGCGCGTCGATCCGTCCTGGCTGTTGCAGACGCATGGCCTTGTCAATGCGCTGGCGCTGTCTATCAGCGCCTTTTCCAACCCGGGTGAGGGGGTCATCGTGTTCTCTCCGGTCTATCACTGGTTCGGCACCATTGTCGACGCCAATGACCGGCGGCTTGTCGAATCCGAGCTGGTGCAGCGCGAGGGTGTCTACCACATGGACCTTGAGGCACTGGAGGCGCAGCTGACCGGCGATGAACGGCTTGTCCTGCTCTGCTCGCCGCACAATCCAGGGGGGCGCGTCTGGTCCGCGGCCGAGCTTGGTGCGCTTGCCGATTTCTGCGTCAAACATGATCTCGTGCTGATCAGCGACGAGGTGCATAACGATCTGATCATGCCCGGTCACAGCCATGTTGTCGCACCGCTTGCGATGCCGCAGGCAGCTGACCGTCTTGTCACGCTGATCGCGACGACCAAGACCTTCAATCTGGCTGGTGGCATGACTGGCAGCATGGTGATTCCCGATCAGGCGCTGCGCAGGAAGCTGGCAAAAACGCACAGGGCGGCCGGCATGTCGGTCAACCGGTTCGGCATGGTGATGGCCGAGGCGGCCTATCTGCATGGGGCTGACTGGCTTGACGAGCTGCTTGTCTATCTCGATGGCAACCGCCAGCTGCTGAGTGATGAGCTTTCGCAAATCCGGGGTGTCAGCGTGATGCCGCTGCAGGCAACCTATCTGTGCTGGGTGGATTTTGCCGGCACCGAAATGGCCCCGGCTGAATTCATCGGGCGCATTCAGGATGCCGGTGTTGCCGCCAGCCATGGCTCAGCATTCGGTGCCGGTGGTGACAGTTTCATGCGGTTCAATATCGCAACGCCGCGCGCTCAGCTGGCCACGGCAATGCAGCGCCTGCGCACCGCCTTTGCCGATTTGCAATAGGCGCTGCCCGGGACGGGCTATCAGGTGATGGAAACGGTGAATTCAGCAACGCCGTCAACACCGCCGACCAGCGTATCGCCCCGTTCGACTGGACCGACACCAGCCGGGGTCCCGGTATAGATCAGATCGCCTGGCTGCAGGTGATAGAGGGTGGACAGATCGGCGATGATTTCAGGAACTGACCACACCATCAGCTCCAGATCGGACTCCTGTTTCATCTCGCCATTCTGCGACATGTAGATCCGCGCCCTGGCAAAAGATGGCACCTCGGCAATCGGCCTGATCGGCGTGATTACGGCAGATTCCTCGACATCCTTGCTGGTGTCCCACGGACGGCCCTGTTTCTTCGAATTGTTCTGCAGATCGCGGCGCGTCATATCGAGACCGGCGGCGCAGCCGAAAATCAGGCTTTCCGCCTGATCAATGCCGACATCCAGGCCAGCCGTGCCAATGGCCAGCACCAGCTCCATTTCATAATGGTAATTCTCCGTGCGTTTGGCGTAGCTGATGCTGCCCTCGGCCATGCTGATCGAGGCGACGGATTTGGTGAAATAGAACGGTGCCTCACGGTCAACCTCGACACCCATTTCCTTGGCATGTGCCTCGTAATTGCGGCCAACACAGAAAATCCGGTTGACCGGAAACAGCTTGTCGCTGCCGAAAATGGGAATGGCCTGAATGGCTGGTGGTGAAAAAACATAATCGGACATGACAGGCACCTCAAACGATGGAAAGGAAAATCAAATCACAAAAGCAGATTTGCATGCGCTATAAAGCATGGTTTGGCACCCGCGTTCAAGCTGGAACCTGTCCATCACGGGGCGATGCCGGGTAAGTCACTTTTTAGGGGGACCCTGCGTCCGCCAATGCTGTCCTCTGTCTGCGGAGTCTCTTGCGATGCCATTGTTCGATCTGATGCCGGCATTGCTGTTCCTCATGCTCAATGTGTTCATTCCCGGGCCCAATGTTCTCAATACCATTGCCACGGCGATGGGGTCTGGTCTGCGGGCTGCCATGGCCTGCGCCTGCGCCTGTGGTGCCGGGCTTTTGCTATGGGCGCTTGCCGTGCTGTTTGGCGCGGCTGCACTGTTCGCTGCGCTGCCGGTTGCCCAGGCGGCACTCACCGCGCTGGGTGGGCTGCTGCTGCAGTATTTCGCCTTTCGTTATCTGCGAAAATCGGTTGGACCCGAGGCCAGATTGACAGCAATCCACAACCAGCCTGTCGCGCGTGCTTTTGCCCAGGCCTTCATGGTGATGATGACCAATCCAAAGGTGCTGACAACATGGCTTGCCGTCATTTCGCTGTTTCCTGTGATTGCCAGCGATGTGCTGCACATCACCCTGTTCACCCTGATGGCGGGCGGGGCGTCTTTTACCGGTCACGCGCTCTTTGCTATGCTGTTTGCGAGCCGGACTGCTGGCAGGATTTATCTGCGGCTCTATCGGCCAATCAATGCGCTGGTCGGCATTGGCTTCTCACTCTATGGGCTGAAACTGCTTGCCGGACTGCTGCTCGGCTGATCGGGGCGGCTCACAGCTTCAGGCGTGAGAACACCGCTCTGGCGTTGTCCTCGAACACCATCTGTTTCTGCGCTGCGCTCAGGGCGGTGTTGGCGTCGATATAGCGTTTTGTGTCGTCATAATAATGCCCGCTGCGGGGGTCGATGCCGCGCACCGCGCCAATCATTTCCGAGGCGAACAGGATGTTCTTCGTTGGGATCACATCGAGCAGCATGTCAATGCCGTCCTGATGATAGACGCAGGTGTCAAAGAAAATATTGTTCAGCACACGCGTCTCCAGATCACCCAGGCCCATATCCTGCGCCATGCCCCGAAACCGTCCCCAATGATAGGGAACCGCCCCGCC
>CACHEI010000016.1 GCA_902578815.1 uncultured SAR116 cluster alpha proteobacterium
GATCGCCAGCGGCAGTAATTCGGCAAAAATGCCGGCGCCAAGGCTGCCACCAAGAATTGTGAGATGCAGTGGTTCACCCGGAGCAAGTTTGTTTGGTTTGATATCAAAAAAAGCCTGCCGTACTGGCATCCCGCCGGTAAAACAGGCGACATTCGTTGGCAGATTGGCCGTTTTTTGCCAGCTTAGTGCCAGATGCCCGGCGTGACTGGCCAACATTTTGTTCGCCTTGCCAAGATAGGCATTCTGTTCATGCACCACTATCGGAATGCGCAGTAGCGCCGCTGTCAAAAGTGGTGGAAATGAGGGATAGCCGCCAAAACCGATCATCACCACAGGTCGCTTCTTTATTAGCTGCACCACCGATTTTGCCACGCCACCCGACAACAGCACCAGCGCTCGCACTCGGCGCGGCAATCCCCGTTGAAATGGCGACGCACCTGCAATTATCGTTAGTGGAGTTCCAGAGACCATGGGTGCACCACGCCTATCGGTGAACAAAAGGGTGTTATGGCCCTCTGCCTTCAATTGTTCGGCAACTGCTAGTGCTGGAAAGACGTGACCGCCTGTCCCACCAGCGGCAAGGCAAATTAACTTGCCGGTTTCAAGCCCGCTTGTCATCGTGCCGCCTCCAGTTTCTCTGTAGTTAAATCAGCAGCCAGGTTGTCGTTGCTGGTGCGATAACGCGAGAAAGTGGACCATGAATTGCGCCGCCTCGTCAGTGCCAACAGTAGCCCCATTGTCAACCCGCTTGCCAGCAAGGAGGAGCCGCCATAGCTGACAAAGGGCAACGTCATGCCCTTTGTGGGGATGAGGTCGACTGACGACGCCATATGAATGGCTGCCTGAACACCAATCTGCATGACCAGGCTCGAGGCGGCAATCAGGCGGAACAATCCCTCATCTGACATTGCTCTGGCAAAGCCACGCATGACGATAAAGCCATATATTCCGAGCAAGACGAGACAGGCAATCGCACCATATTCTTCCGCTGCGACTGCAAAAATAAAATCGGAATGTGCATCAGGAAGTTTAAGCTTTACCGTGCCATCACCAGGGCCGACACCAAAGAGTCCGCCTTCGGCAAAGCTTTGGCGGGCGCGCTCCACCTGCCACGATCCACCCTCGAAGAATTTGTTGATCCGCAGTGTGACGTGGTCGAGATAGAGATAGGCGATATAAAGCGCGAGCGGCGCGATGGCAACCGCGCCAAAGACAAACAGCATCGGCATGCCGGCAAGGAACATTTGAAAGCCCCAGGTCAGGACAATTAACGCCGTCATGCCAATATCGGGTTGTAGGACCAGCATGGTTACAAGACTAGCCAATAGCGCGGTCGAATAGATCCAGCCAGGAAAGTCCTCCCCCTCACGCCACAGGGTCAATAGCCACGCCGAAACAATCGCGAATAGTGGTTTTGCAAATTCGGATGGTTGCAGGTTGAAACCGTACAGAGTGATCCATCGGGTTGCGCCCTTTATTTCGCTGCCGGCAACAATGGCCATGATCATCAGGCCGATGACGCCGGCAAGGCCTACCAGCGAGAGCGCCCGGATCGGCTTTGGCTCAAGCATCGAGACGATAATCATGACAGCAAGTGACGGCAAGATATACAGCAACTGCCTAGCCATAAAATGCTGGGACGGCAGATTGATCAAATTGGCTACCGCCGGTCCGGCGGCCATTATCAGTAGAGACCCCAGCACCATCAGGAGCATTGCCCCGGCAAGCAGCCATTTGTCAACGGTCCACCACCAGATGCCGACCAGCGAACGGTCAGTTCGATCAAGCACGAGCGCCTCCCGTGCCTGTTCCGCTAACAGACGCTGCCAGTTGTTGGGCAATGCTGACAAACGTGTCTCCACGATCGGCAAAGCTATCAAACTGGTCAAAAGAGGCTGCGGCAGGTGCCAGCAGCACAGTCGCAGCAATGCCGCCTGCCCAGGCGTCAGCAAAGGCTGCGGTGGTTGCCTCGTGCAGGCTACCATGGGTTGTCACTGGGCAGCGCCCTTCGAGCGCACAGGCAAAGATCGGCGCTGATTCTCCAATCAGATATGCGGCCGTCACATGATCAAGCGCGTGTGCCGCCGCGCCAATACCATTCTCTTTCGCAAGGCCACCCGCAATCCAGTAGATGTTATCAAAAGCCTGTAGCGCCTGTGCTGCGGCTACACCGTTGGTCGCCTTTGAGTCATTGACAAATGCGATTGGTCCAGCGCTGGCAACACGCTGCAACCGATGGGGCAGCCCGGCAAAACTTGCCATGCCCTGATTAATACTTGCCCAACCAACGCCAAGCTGGCGTAGGACGAGGGCGGCTGCTGCGGCATTTTCAGCATTGTGCGTGCCTGTCAATGCGGGACATTTAGCGCTACCGGCTGGGGCATCAATGCTGCGGGCGATCTGAACTAATTGACCTTCAGAGGCCTGAGTTGCTGCGAGGCTGCGCACATATGCGTCGCTCTCTCCTAGTATGGCCAGTCCCCCGCCCTTAAGCGCCCGCAGAATTTGTGCTTTTGCTGCCACGTAGCCATCCATACCACCATGCCGGTCAAGGTGGTCAGGGCTTATATTTAGCACCACACTAACGTCTGTGCGGAGTGATGGCGTCGTTTCTAGCTGATAGGAAGACAACTCTAGCACAATCACACCATCTGGACCGGGATCATTAATCTGGCAGGCAGCGTCACCAATGTTGCCGCCAATGGCAACGGCAATTCCTGCCGTTTCGATGCAATGGCCAACCAGTGCAGTGGTTGTTGATTTTCCGTTCGTTCCAGTGATCCCAACAATGCGCGCTGCCGGTTGTGCCAGCATTGCGATCTCAATCTCGCTGACCACTTCAATATTGTGTTTGGCGGCTAGTTTGGCCGCCAGATGTGGTGTTGGGTGTGAGTGTGTGATCCCGGGACTGATCACCATCATATCAATCTCGGTCCAGGGCCAGTCTGACCAGGGGCGTAGATGCGCATCTTCTGGCAGCTGCTCGGGAATCTTATAGTCGTCAGCCAGAAATACGGTGGCTCCTGCAGCCAGAAGGGATGCCGCTGCGGCGAGGCCAGATCTACCAAGACCAAGGACTCCAACAATCTTTCCATTTATTTGTGCTGGTATCAACATCGCTTTACATCCCCTCAACGCAGCTTCAGGGATGACAGGCCAGCCAGAGCTAGCACAACAGCAATGATCCAGAACCGGATTACAATGGTGGATTCCGCCCAGCCCTTACGCTCAAAATGATGATGCAATGGTGCCATCAGGAAAATCCGTTTACCGGTCAATTTGAAAGATGCAACTTGCAAAATTACCGACAGTGTTTCTACGACAAACAGACCGCCGGCAATGGCGAGAACAAGCTCGTGCCGGGTGGCAACAGCTATCGCACCAAGTCCGCCGCCGAGTGCCAGCGATCCGGTATCGCCCATAAAGACCTTTGCTGGAGGAGCATTAAACCACAAAAAGCCGAGTCCGGCCCCAATCAGTGCGCCGCACATTACTGCTAGATCACCCGTACCAGGGACATAATTGATCTGCAGATAGGCAGAAAAATTGCTGTTGCCCACGAGATAAGCAATTAGGCCAAAACATGCGGCGACGATCATTACTGGAACGATGGCGAGACCATCAAGCCCGTCTGTCAAATTGACCGCATTTGAGGAGCCAACAATTACCAGCATCGCGAAGGGGACATATAATAGTCCCATCGTCAGCAGATTATCCTTCAGGAATGGCACAGAAATGCCGTAACGCAGCTGCTCTGGTGATAACTCAATTAGAACCAGGGTGACAAAGAAGGATACCAACAACTGCAGGCCGAGTTTCATTCGCCCTGACATGCCGTTATGTGATCGGCTGCGCAGCTTCATCCAATCATCGACACTACCGATAACGCCAAAGCTGAGGGCAATGGCTAGAACTGGCCACAAATAGGGGTTCGAAAGCGGCATCCACAAGATTGTCGACAGCGCAAATGCGCCAAGAATCAGCAACCCGCCCATTGTTGGGGTTCCAACCTTGTTGATCAGATGTGACTCCGGCCCATCATCACGGATCGGCTGACCCTCTTCCTGGTTAGTTTTGAGCCAGCGAATTATCATCGGCCCAAACATTAGACTCAGTATCAGCGAAGTAATTGTTGCACCTCCCGTTCGAAAGGTAATGTAACGGAAAAGATTGAAGGGCTGAAACTCGGCAGCCAACGGTACGAGCAGGTCAGGCAGCATGGGGCTCCCCCTCCTGCAGGCCAGCGTGTCTGGCAAAGTCTGTTGTGTTTTCTGGTTTTGGATTCAGACCAGCAATGAGTGCATTGGCGACATGATGTGCGCCTGATCCATTTGATCCCTTGATAAAAATCCGATCATTTTCCTGAACAATTCTGGCAAGCAGATTGGTTGCCTGGTCGCTATCATCGACAACGTGACAGGCCACTGTTGGACAGGCTGCTGCCAATGCCGCCGTAACGCGGCCCATTTCTGGGCCAAGGGCAATCACCTCACGTGGCATGAGCCGTGTTAGTAGTGGGACAAGTGCATCATGCGCCGTGCCGGCACCGTCACCCAGTTCCAGCATGTCAGAAAGAACCATGATTTGTGGCGGCATGCTGGCAAGTTCGGCGAGCGCAGCCCCCATCGAAGCCGGACCTGCATTGTAGCTGTCATCGACAAGTGTTATCGGTTGCTGGTTGAAGATGCCATTATACTGCGCGCCTCGCCCTGGTAGATCAGAAAAATCAACCAGATGTCTGGCAGCTTCGGTAACGTCAAGGCCCAGTGTCTCGATCACTGCCAAAATGCCGATTGCATTCAAAGCCCAGTGAGGCGCACGCATGCCAAGCGAGAAACAGAGTTGGACGCCGCCACAATCAGCCTCTATTTTGCGCCCATTTTTGGTCGCGGTGCTGGACAGCAGGCAGAATTCGGAATCATTACTTGCGCCAAAGCTGATAATGCGATTGGCACCTGCCAGTTTGGCACGGCGTGACAGCTCATCGAAGAATTCATCATCCCTGTTCAGTACGGCAACACCAAGTCCGCAGAGCCCGTCAAAAATCTCTGCCTTGGCAGCGGCAATATCGGCAAGTGAGGCAAAAAAGCCAGCATGTGAGTCAGCAATGCACGTGATTAGGGCGATGTCAGGACCAGCCATGAGGCTGAGATCGGCGATCTCGCCGGGGGCGTTCATGCCCATTTCCTGGACGGCAACCGGAGTATCCACTGGCAGAGCGGCTAGTGTCAGCGGCACGCCGACATGATTGTTAAAACTAGCCCTGTTCGCGTGACATCCGCCCATGCGTTGTAAAATATGCGCCAGCATCTCCTTGCTTCCTGTCTTGCCAACCGATCCGGTAATGCCGACAAGGCGGCCACCTACCTTTTGATGGGCAATGCGTCCCCTGACTGCTAGGTCGCCAAGTGCCTGTAGACTGTCTTCCACCAGAATCTGTGTGCAACCTCCCGCAGAGAGCGCAGGGTCATCAATGAGGCGCGAGACCAATGCGGCCCGCGCCCCATTTTTTGCCGCAGCAACGACGAAGTCATGACCATCAGCCTGTTTGCCAGGGAGGGCGACAAACAGGCTGCCTTCGTGGCATCTGCGGCTGTCGATGGTGATATCGGTGATGACAAAATCAGCGCTTTGTCCTGCGACGATATGGCCACCAGTCCGGGCCTGAATTTCGATAGCGTGAAGCGCCGTTAAAGGCAGGTGATTATTCATTGTCCGCCAACCACCTCTACTGCTTTGGTTGCCCGCACATCAATCAATGTTGAAATAGCATTCTTGGCGACATTCGCATCGCTGAAGGGCAGTGTTTCGTCGCCTATAAGCTGTACCGTCTCGTGGCCCTTGCCGGCAATCAGCAGCACATCACCTCTTCTAAGGTCACCGATTGCGGTGGCAATGGCCTTGTCACGACCTGCGATCTCGATCGCATTAGGGCAGTTGGTAATGATCGCATTACGAATGGCGCTAGCATCCTCGGAACGTGGATTGTCATCTGTCACAAAAGTCAGATCAGCATTGGCGCAAGCAATTTCTCCCATCATCGGGCGTTTGCCGGGATCACGCTCACCGCCACAGCCAAACAGCACCGCAAGCCTGCCGGTTACTTCTGGTCGCAACGCAGCCAGTGCGGCCGCCAGCGCATCTGGTGTGTGTGCGTAATCAACCACGATCTGCGCTCCATCTGGATGTCCGGATACTGTTTGCATACGCCCAGTAGCCGCCCTGAGAAAAGCGATGGCGTGCAGGGAGTCCTGCAGGGGCAGGCCACTCACATGACCCATGATTGCCGCGGTCAAAGCGTTCATCGCTTGAAAGGTGCCGGACAATGCGAGCGGAATGTGCCAATCGTGATCCTGATGACTAATAGTCATTTGCAACATGCCGGCAACAGGCTCAATCCTGATGATTTGAAAATCCGCATCTGAGGCAAAGCCAAGCGTTACCGTCACGCGCGGCGTGGTTTTGTCAGCAGTGATCATATTGGCCAGTTTGCGGCCATACGGATCATCAATATTAATTACTGCAAAACCGGCATGCATCAGAATGTCGGTGAACAGCCGCGCCTTCGCCGCAAAATAGGCGTCCATGTCATGATGATGGTCAAGATGGTCACGGGTAAGATTGGTAAAAGCCGCGACATGGATGTTTAGACCGTCAAGCCGATATTGCTCAAGCCCATGGCTGCTCGCTTCCAGCGCTAGATGGGTGATGCCAGCTTTTTCAAGTACATTGAGGTTACTGTGCAGGCTGATAGCGTCGGGTGTTGTCAGTGAGGGCAGATCAATCATCTTGCCCTTGAGTTTGCGTGTATCTGTTCCCTGCACCCCAAGCGTGCCGAGTGAGGCAGAGTCCCAGGTGACGCGTTTCCAGATCTGACGAAGAAATTCTGCGGTCGAAGTTTTGCCATTGGTGCCGGTCACTGCGGCTATCATTGATGGCTGCCGTGGCCAAAATTTGGCGGCTGCACCTGCAAGCACCCGCCGGGGATTGTTTGTTTGGATGACTGGCGTGCCAGCCCCTATGAGTGCGCTTAGACTATCATCCAGATCTCGGTTGTCGGTGACAATTGCGATGGCACCGGCATCAACTGCTCTCCGGCAGAATTGCCGCCCGTCAGATTTTGTTCCAGCTATCGCAAAAAACAAGTGACCACAACGAATTTTGCGTGAGTCCTCACTTAAGCCGGTGACGGCAAGCTCGCCGGTAGCTGTTGGCAGCGTTGTCTCTATCAGGCTCGTTGGCAGCAGGTCAGAAAGTCGCAAGAGTTTTCTTCTCCTCTCCAATTTGCAAATCAACACGAAGTGCCTGACGAATTTTGGGCGATTTTTCGTCAACAGGAAGAATGCCGAGCAGTGGTGCTGCCTGTTCGACGATGCGCTTTACCGCAGGCGCAGCAACCCAGCCACCCGTTGCATAGCCGTAGGATTTTTTCTGCCCTTTAGGCTCATCAACCATCACCGCTAGAACATACCGTGGGTCGTGAACGGGGAAGGTGGCGACAAAATTGGCCAAATTAGCTTTTTTGTTATAGCCGTTCCTAAGAACCTTCTCGGCGGTTCCGGTCTTTCCGCCAACCATGTAGCCTGGCGCTTCGGCAAAATTGCCGGTGCCATCAGGGTGCGAGACGACCAGCCGCATCATCGAGCGGACATTTCGCGCGGTCTCGGCTGAAAAGACACGAGTCTCGATTGGATTTTCTCCGGCTTGCCGTTTTAGCAGGGTTGGTGTTACCCACAGACCCTCACCACTCGCAGCCCCGACCGCGCTGGCCAGATGCACCGGCGAGATGGAAATGCCATGGCCATAGGAAACTGTCATAGTTTCAACCTGTTTCCACTGCCGGGGGCTAAGCGGGCGGCCGACTTCCGGCAATTCGAGTGGCAGATAGTCAAGCAGCCCCAGTTTTTCCAAGAACAGCCGCTGCGTTTGCGCGCCGATTGCCTCGGCTATCTTTGCTGATCCGATGTTCGAGGAGTAGACAAGAATTTCAGAGATGTTAAGCGGGCGCTCATAGACATGGTAATCATTAATAGTGAACTTTGAGACACGCAGCGGCTTGGCCACATCATAGGTTTGACCCAACTGAACAGCGCCACTCTCGAGGGCAATGGCCGTGTTTAGTATTTTCAAGGTCGACCCCATCTCATACAATCCTTTAGTGGCGCGGTTAAAGCGCGCATCTGCGCTGATCCTGCCAAGATGGTTTGGATTGAAATCAGGCAATGATACCATTGCTAAAATCTCACCGTTTCTAATGTCGAGCAGAACGCCAGCGCCACCAATTGCTTCAAACTCGTTAATTTGGTTTGATATTTCTTTTGCAAGAATGGCTTGTATTCCAATATCAATCGACAGAGTGATATCATTGCCAGCCATCAGCTGTGCCTCCATTGATTTTTCCACACCAGCTATACCGTGATTTTGTGGGTCGACTTGACCGAGAATATGCGCGGCCAAATTGCCTCTAGGGTAGGCGCGTAGCATACCGTCACGAAAATAGACGCCGGGAATGCCAAGCCCAAGAATGGTGGCATGCCGTTCGGGGGTCAGTTTGCGGTCAAGTTCGACGTAACGGGTGTCTTTCTGCAGCAACCTGGTTAGGCTGGCCTCGTCATGATGCTTAATTAGTGGGGCAAGCAGCCGGGCGGCATCAGCCACATCCATGATTTCGTTTGGGTCGGCATGTAGAATAGTCATTGGCAGATTGGTCGCTATCAACCGACCGCGGCGATCGAGGATCTGACCCCTGTCGGCAGCACCAGCGAGCGGCGCCGGGTTGACGCTGGCGGCTTCGGTGGCCGTCGCGAGGGTGACGATTCGAACGCCGATGGTAATGAACACGGCCAGCGCGATGAAACAGCTGGCGACGAGCCTGCATTCGGCTATGTGTCGTGATTTTGCCGGATCAGGCCGGTCCGGAAAGATCAGCCGGCGTGCTGCCATCAAAGCCTTTGTTTTCCTAATCTGGGTCATGGCTGAGTGGCTCCTGATCTGTAGATTTCGCTGAATAAATACAATTTAGGGGCGATGCTGTCGCCGGCTGCCAGCCTCATCTGTCCAGGGCCAACGACACGATCCTTGAATTCAGGGACAAGCCGCATTGGAATCGCGTCGATCGTCAACACTCTGCTCTTGGCAATTGGCCGCATACCAAGCAGGCGATAAGACAGTTCCATGATACGCTCCGGCCGCGAAAGATACGCCCACTCTGCCTCCAGAACCGCAATTTCTCTTTCGGTCTTGCTAATTTCAGATTCCAGCGTAGCAAGTTTGCTTTGACGAATATCGATTCCCGTCTTGACCTGATACAAGATGGTGCCAAGTGTGGCGAGAAAGAGGGCACATAACAGAATGATCCGCATGATCTAGCTCCCTCCTTGCCTATAGGGAGTGTCATCATCGGCGGCGATTGCAGGTGCCGTGGTGCGGCAAGCAACACGCAGCTTTGCTGAGCGCGCACGGGCGTTCTCCGACTGTTCGTTGGCACTTGGCACAACCGCTTTGCGATCCAGAAATTCAAAGGTAGGGGCGGGGCCGTCAATATCCGGTATGTGGCGTGATGGTCGCGCTGCGCCCCTACTTCGCGCCGTCATGAAGTGTTTGACGATTCTGTCCTCGAGTGAATGAAAAGATACCACTGCCAAAACGGCGCCTGGCTCCAACATCGACTCGACAGCGGAAAGACCATCTGTCAACTCATCAAGTTCCCGGTTGATGTAGATACGCAACGCCTGAAAACTGCGTGTAGCCGGGTCGATCTGTCCGGGCCGTTTTGCCGGCATCACCGCGTGGATAATTGCGGCCAACTGGCTTGTGGTGGTGATCGGTTCATCCTTGCGGGCGCTAACAATCGCCTTGGCAATGCGCCGTGACGCCTTTTCTTCGCCATAATCCCACAGGATCTGCGCAAGCATCCGTTCATCTGCTTGCATCAAGACATCTGCTGCGCTGTAACCGCTTTTGGACATACGCATGTCAAGTGGGCCGTCTGTGCGGAAAGAAAAACCACGCTCAGGTTGGTCAAGCTGGGTCGAGCAGACGCCCAGGTCAAAGGCTGCACCGGCCAACCGTATATCAGGGTTAATCAATCTGGCGATCTGTGAGAAACAACCTTCAACAAGCGAAAAACGGCCTGCGAATTCAGCAAGCATGGGCTGACCGCGCTGGATTGCATCAGGGTCGCGGTCAACAGCGATTACTTTGCAACTCGCTGCCTCAAGCAGTGCCCGGCTGTAGCCGCCATTACCAAATGTGGCATCAAGATAAATTGCGTCATCAGCTGGGGACAGTGCAGCTACCACCTCACGCAACAGGACCGATTTGTGGAGCGCTTGATGGGGAAGCTGCTGCTCTAGCATCATCGCGTCCCGCCCTCAGGCTGTCGGCCGTGCAAGCCAAGGTGTAGCCTTGGCAAGCCGCTAGTTTTGGCTCGGTTGCGGGCATCCGCCTCGCGAGTGCGATAGCGGTCGGGCAGCCATATCTGAAACGACCGGCCGATACCGGCATATAGAGCCACCCCCTGCAATTCGGCAAAGGCAATGAAATCGCTCGAAAGCATGATCCGGCCCTCTCTGTCCAACTTCATTTCCTGGGCACTGGACAGCATTGTCTGCAATGTTGCCACCTCAGTTGAGAGACTGTCCATGCTGTCAATCGCATCAACAATCTGGCCTATACGTTCTGGCCCACAGCCTTCAAGGCAAGGTTCGGTAAGCGATTTAAATAGATAAAGCGGGTCACGGTAGCGCTCCAGCACAGCCCGGAAAGGCGCTGGCACCGAAAGGCGGCCCTTTTTGTCAATGCGGTTTTCAAATGTGGATAGAAATAAATCCACGCGCCTGTCCCCAGATTTTATGCCCTGTTGGGCCTGTTCTTTTGGCGAAGTGCGCTACTGTTGTGGCCTGTGCGTCCCCATCACCGGTGTTTTGTATTCCCGTTTTTAGCTCTGGATCTTGTGTCTGGCCGTTTTCGAGCTGCCAATATCAGCGCCGTCTGCAGCTAAACGCAGGACCCCAAAACAAATTTGGGATATAATGGGATATCATGGGAATATTTGGAGGTCAATGGGCAATCATCGTTTAATTATGGGACAAGCCAGTACTTTCAATAAGTTAATTTCAATTTTTAACAACATAATTTTACATACTGAAAACGAATAATGTTCTCTTTTTGTGCTTTTTGAAAAGATACCTGCCACTCAGATAGTGAGCAGCAAGGGTTTCTGTCTGTCACCATCTTAAGCCTATAGATCACTACATCAGCGGGTAAATAGATATTCGCTGTTTTGCGGCTTGTCGATTTGCCATGCAATGGCAAAGCCATAGTCAGTGATGCGCTTTACCAAATGGCAGTTCACATGGTCGATCTCGATGAAGATTTCCCTCAACACATCGCCGGAAAGCAGCCCTTTGGCCCCCGCAATTACCGCCGTCTCGGCACCATCGACATCGATTTTTAGATGGGTGGGTGACAAATTATTGGCTTCGGTGAAGCCATCAAGGCTGATACAGGGTACCTTGTAACTGTAAGGCACGTTCTTTTTGTGCAGCCAAGAGATATGTGTGTCCGAGTTGGCAGTGATCGTCATCATCTCGCCCGGGCTGTTGCCCACAGCAGCAAAAACGAAATCAAATGTCCCGCCATTCAGTTCGCGGTTGAGCGCACAGAAATGCGATGCCAACAGCCCGCAGTCAAACCCTATTGTGCGGATCGTCTTGCCGTGTTGGCAGGAAGCCCAGATTGACTCTTGACCATAATTCGTCCCGATATCAAACAACACACTGCCATGTGCTATTCCTTCTATCCAGCGATATAAGTTTGGCTCACGCTTACCTTGGCGCAGCTTATCAAGGTCCTGACTAACATAATGGTTAAAGAGGGGAACATGAAAATTAGCACTTATGTGGCGGTTATGGACCCTGGTGACATTGGGCAACAGCCGCATTAGTCGCCCAATAAGATGCCCTAGTTTTGGAAGCATTATAAAATATACCATAAGATTACACCGTTACCAAACTAGAGGCCTTGATGGATGTCGTCAAACTGCAGGTAGGGCAGGTATTGGGTTCCATCATCTGCAACCTCATCCTCGCTGGCAAATCGTTCATTTTGCAGACAGCGTGGCGCAATCGTAACAGGTAAATATCTGGAAATCTTTGTCATTTCTGAATGACATTGCGCTCGCGTCGCATTAATTTGCAAGGTCCTGCATTGACCGCAAATTCTACCTGCTGGGCTAATTGATCGTACGACAAGAGCTCTGATGCAGAAGTGTGTGTAGGTTATGCAGACGAGTTCCAGAATGAGAGGTCGTAATGATGAAGGCCCATAAGGCTTTGATAAAAAAATAATGTGGCCAACGGCTTGTTGGCCCGTTTCCAGCCAGCCTGATTGCAGGTTTGATGTTAAGCATCCGACGGCTGCGCAAGCACAGTCCCGCGTCGCTTCCTTTGTAGGTGGGCAGGAGAAAATGATAATGGTGTTCTGGCATGAGCGTGCCCTGGCCATGTCTGAACTCTGGCCGCGTTGTTTTCCACTCAATGGGTTGCAGTCAACCTATGCTTATTGCCGGATGATGGCGCTTGTCATCGGTTGTTTTGGCTTTTGAAAAATTTGGTGATCTTCCAACCACCAGCCGTTTTTGTTAGGCCTGGAGATAACTAGCAGGCATTGGAAACGGTGCGCCAACACAATGCTTTGGCGCTCATCAATCTCGGTGACCAGGGCATTACACTTGTCATCGGGCAGATTTGGCCATCAGTCAGCCTAGAGAATCATCATATGATTAACCGACAGAACATAGCAAGAAAGGGTCAAAACCATGGCTCAAAGGTCTTGGTCCCCAAAGACACAGCCCCGAAAAAGACAAAGCTCCGAAGCAAAAGGATGCGGCATTTAGATATTGGCGCCCATTTTAAGTGTTCGACTGGCATGCGGAAAGGCTGTCAGATGGCCTGTAAGCCGGGTTCTGTGTCCCGCCTACATGACGCAGGGGGTGATGACCATTCATCTAGTGCGGGCTGTTGCCAGCCGCCTCAAGCGACCTACCCGGACATCGGTGCAGGATCGCACCAGCCGCATGCGGCATGTGTCCCTACATGGTCTTGCTCCGGATGGGGTTTACCCTGCCCAGCCTGTTACCAGTCTGGCGGTGCGCTCTTACCGCACCTTTTCACCCTTACCTGTATGCGCCCCGTGAGGCGGGTAGGCGGTCTA
The DNA here is from genome assembly GCA_902578815.1 of uncultured SAR116 cluster alpha proteobacterium. Taxonomy (GTDB): domain Bacteria; phylum Pseudomonadota; class Alphaproteobacteria; order Puniceispirillales; family Puniceispirillaceae; genus MED-G116. The sequence continues at coordinate 13,216 of CACHEI010000016.1, forward strand.
TTTTCTGCGGCACTTTCCCTAGGGTCGCCCCTGCCGGGCGTTACCCGGCATCCTGATCCTGTGGAGCCCGGACTTTCCTCTCCCACCGAATTTTCTGTTGGTGGCAGCGGTCATCCAGCCATCTGACAGCATTATGATCCTAGAACCGACAGGGTAGTATGGTCAAGACTGGATGTCCTTGTCCGAATCCAGCGCCTCGGCACGCTCAGCGATCTCAAACCATTGGATTTCCTTCTCTTCCTTCTTGGCTTGCGCAGTAGCGAGCGCCGTTGCGGCCCGGTTGAATTTTTCCGGGTTGGTGGTAAACAGCGCCGGGTCGGCCATTGCCGCTTCCAACTTGGCAATGGCGGCGGCCAGCTGTTCGATCTCGCCAGGCAATCTGTCGAGCGCGTGCTGATCGCGAAAGGTTAGGCGGGCGGGGCGGTTTGCCGCCTTTGCGCCGCCCTTACTGGCATCGGTGCCTTTCGCTGATTTTCTGCCGGCTTTTCCCTCCGGCTGGTTCCCGGTTCGTCCCAGCTGCCTCGTCCCTGCGGCCACGCGGCGCTGCAGATAGTCTGAATAGCCGCCAGCGTGGCTGACTACCCTTGAATCGCCCTCAAAAGCCAGCAATGCGGTCACCGTCCGGTCCAGAAAATCGCGGTCATGACTGACAATCAGGACGGTGCCGTCATAGTCGGCGATCACTTCCTGCAACAGTTCAAGTGTTTCCAAATCAAGATCATTGGTCGGCTCGTCAAGCACCAGAAAATTATGGCTCTGGGCAAACAGCTTGGCTAGTAGCAGCCGATTTTGCTCACCCCCCGAGAGCGTCGAGATCTTCTGCGTCATTTTGTGATCATCAAACATGAAATCACGAAGATAGGCAGTGACATGCTTGGTCTGGCCGGCGACCTCGACAGTATCACCTGTGCCACCCGTCAGGATCGTCCATGGTGATAATGTCCTGTCCAGGGTCTCGCGCCGTTGGTCAAAATAGGCGTGCAACAATCCAAAACCCTCGCGAACACGCCCGCTGTCCGGTTGCTGAAGCCCCAGAAGAATGCGGACTAGCGTCGATTTGCCAATTCCATTCGGCCCAACAATGCCAATGCGGTCACTGCGCCGGACCAGCAGATTGAAATGAGTGAGCAGCTGACGGCGGATCGCCTCACCATTTGTAGTGGCTGTTTTGGATGTCGATGCCGGCACCGATGCCGACAAATCAATGCCTTCGAGCACTATCTGTCCGCCGCCTTCTGCAGGGCCGATTTCCATGCGCATGGCGCGCTGTGTGATGCCGCCGGATTTTGCTCGCTCGCTGCGCAATGTTGCCAGTTCCCGCAATCGTCCCTGATTGCGTTTGCGGCGGGCGGAAATGCCCTCGCGCGACCATTTGGTCTCGCTAGCGATGCGGCGATCCATTTTGTGAAGCACCACCGCTTCTTCGGCCAGGATGCCCTCCGACCAATCGTCAAATTCGCTGAAATGACCGTTACGGCGACGCAATCTGCCTTGATGCAGCCAGATGATTCCAGTTCCCAGATTGCGCAGAAACGCACGGTCATGGCTGACAACAAGCAGGGCACCGCGGTGCTGACGCAGCAAATCCTCCATCCATTCAATGGTCGGCAGGTCCATATGGTTGGTCGGCTCGTCAAGCAGAAGAATATCGGGTTTGGTATAGAGCGTCCGCGCCAGCGACACACGCCGTGCTTCACCACCGGACAACCCATCACTCAGGCGGTCGGGGTCCAGTCCCATCTTCATCAGGATAGCCTCTGCCTGGTGTGTTGGCACTGACAGGCCAGCGGCGTCGGCGTCATAGTCTGCGGTCACAATGGCGCGCAACGTCATTCCCGGATGAATTTCAGGAGCCTGTGGCAGATAGGCAATCTGCGTTCCCGGCGCAATCCACAGGCTGCCCTCATCCATTTCGCCATGCCCGGACAACAGTTTCATCAGGCTGGATTTGCCGGCACCATTGCGCCCGACAAGCGCTAGCCTGTCACCAGCATGCAGCGTCAGATCGGCACCACGGAGAAGCCAGCGATCGCCAAGATTGATCCCACAATTAGCAATGGTCAGCAGCGGTGTCAGCATGGTCAGCCAAGGCCCCGCTGGCGCACGATGTCGTCATAGGCAGAGTTGATCTTGGCCAGCTTGTCGGTGGCCACCTTGATGAACTCCTCGGGCATGCCCTCGGCGATCAATTTATCCGGGTGGTTGGCACGCACAAGTTCGCGCCAATGCTGACGCAAATCTGCATTCCCAATATCCGGTTCAACGCCAAGCACTTCATAGGGCGTAGGGCCGGTTTCGCCATGCAGCGCCATCAGCCGCGCAAAATCAATTTCGGAAAAGCCAAAAATCTGCGCGACGGTTGCCAGATATCTGGCCTCAGGTGGAGTAACAGCACCATCTGATCTAGCAATGTGAAACAACAGATCAAGCAATTGCTCAAGAATTGGTGCGCGTTCGTCAAACAGCTTGGCAACCTGCTTTGCATAGCTTTCAAAACCATCGGGCGTCTGGCGGGCCAGATCCCAGAATTTGCCAACCTGGCTGACCTCGTTTTGAGGAATGTGAACACGCTGGCGAAAGGCGGAAATCTCATCATGGGTTACCACGCCATCCGCCTTGGCCATTTTCGCCGACAAGGCAATCACAGCGACAGTGAAGGCGATTTTGCGGTTGGCGTCAGCATCCTCAGCGGGTTTTATTGGCGAAAAGCCCCTCTCAACGGCAATGCCGGCTGCTGCCCCCAAGAGGCCACCAATCGGCCCACCAAAAGCAAAGCCTGCCGCGCCGCCGATGATCATTCCCCAAATACTCATGCGCCTATCTAGCGTCTGGCAATAGCCAATGGCAAGCCTGTAACGAACTGTTTTTTTATTCTATCTTCTCAGACTATGCCGCCCGGATTTCGGTCAATTGACAGCTTGCGGCATTTTCGCACTGGCGCATGCCTACCTTTGTGGATAGTCTGCCGGCGTGGAAAACGTATCTGACAAATCTGCTGGCGCCGCGCCGTCGATCTCTGTCACGACCCTCGATTTGACAGGGCTGAAATGCCCGTTGCCAGTGCTGAAGGCGCGCCGCCAGATCAGTCAGATGGCAGCTGGTGAACGGCTTGATGTGATGGCTGATGACCCTGCAGCGCCGCTGGACTTTGAACATTTCTGCAGCACTGGTGGGCATGCGCTTGTGGAGACGCGAAGCGAAGGCGAAATCTTCACCTTCTGCATCTGTGTCGGCACTAGCCCTGCCGCTTGATCGCCCGGTATTTATTAGACCAGTAAATTTAATCCAGTAAAGTCAGGTGAAATGCCTTTGCCAGGGGGCCGTCGGCTGGGCCGTCATAAAGCCCCAGTTCGCGGCATTTGATGAAAAAACCCGGAGCTGGCAAACCACGACGGCTGCGCGAGATCACGCGCGCTGTGCGCAGCTTTGCGCCTGCTTGATGATCTGCAACCAGCTTTGTCTCGAGCCAGAGCGTTAGTTTATGGATACGGTGTGGTGGTGGGATGGTGGCGGCGTCGGCAAGCTCTGCATAGGTAATCAACCTGTCAGCAGCGATGACTGAGGCCAGTGCCATCTCCGCGCGGTGCTGCCAGACGGTTTCACTGTGCTGATCGCTGCTGTCGGATTTCTGGTCCATTTCCGGCCCGCCACTTGGTGATTGCGACGCTGTCTGTTTGCGCCTATTTTGCCGGTATGGTTTATCTCAGATCATTCATCTTTAATAGCCTGTTCTATTTGATGACGGCTCTGGTCGTTGTGCTGTTCCTGCCGCTTTTGCTTCTGCCCTCGATTGTGGTGCGGTTCGTCGCGCGGTGTTGGGGCTGGCTGACAGCCAGATTGCTGTTGATAGCCAGAGTCCGGCACCGTATTCAGGGTGACATGGCGCTTGACCAGCAGGTGATCTATGCCGCCAAACATCAATCGGCATGGGAAACCATCGTTCTTGTCGGTGTTTTGCGAATGCCGGTAACGGTAATGAAGCGGGAATTGCTGTTCCTGCCGCTGATTGGGCTGTTTTTCCTGCGGGCAGGCTGTATCGCGGTTGACCGTGCGGGCGGCATGCGGGCACTGCGGGAATTACGCAGGGCGGCGGTGCGGCATTGGCGGCATGGGCGTTCGCTGTTGATCTTTCCACAGGGAACGCGCGTAGCACCGGGCGCCAGCCACGGCTATGAGGTGGGTGTGTTTGCCCTCTATGATGCTACGGGTCTTCCGGTTGTGCCAGTGGCGCTCAATTCCGGTCATGTCTGGCCACGCAACAGTTGGATCAAGCACCCTGGTATTGTCGATGTTCGGTTTCTGCCACCCATTGCGCCCGGTCTTTCGCGCAAAGCCTTCTTGGGCGAGCTGGAAAGGCAGATTGAGGCTGGTATGGCTGTCATCGACACCCCACATGAATAGCATCGAAAGATAACAGGCTGAGGAGGCGCGATTATGGACGGTGGAAATGGCCGCCCTGAAGGGCAGAAAAATGTACTTGGGCAGGCTCTGGTCAGCTGCTCACATGATCCTGTCACCGGTTTTTTTCGCGATGGCTGCTGTCATACCGGACCTCAGGATCAGGGGGTGCATACAGTCTGCGCCATCATGACGGAGGAGTTTCTGGCCTTCAGCAAGAAGGCTGGCAATGATTTGTCAACACCGATGCCACAATTTGGCTTTCCCGGGTTGCGCCATGGTGATCAATGGTGTCTGTGCGCCGCCCGCTGGGAACAGGCGCGTCAGGCCGGGTGCGCGCCAATGGTGCGGCTTACCGCCACCAACATCGTGACCTTGCATATCTGTTCGCTTGATGATCTGAAAGCGCATGCGGTCGATCTACAGTAGGGGGCTGGCAAACGCGCCTTTGCAAAGCTGTGCCGTTTTGCCGGGAACTGTGCTAGTCTTGGCTGACAGGAGACAGCCATGCTTGCGATTGACCAGAAAGTGACACTCAACTGTACTGATACGGGCCGGGATGCGCCCGGCACCATCGTGCGGATTGTCAGCGACAGGGTTGATGTAATGCTCGATGGTGGCGCCAATATTCTTGTCTCGCTGCGGATGAGCAAACCGGGCCTTTATGTCGGCTCGCAATCAGGTCTCGAATTTGTCATGAAGCTGTGAGGACGCATGCCCACATCATCACCCGACCCACAGACCAGAAATTTACCTGACAGTAACATGCCATCCGGCCAGTCGTCACTGGACAGTGACAATGGTGAAACATCGCCGCCCTGGCATGCCGATCTGTCGGCTTGGCTGATTTGGGCGGTGTTGATGCTGGTTGCCATTGCCATTCTGCCATTTGCCGTTCGTAATCAGGACGTAGTTCGGGCGATTGCCCGCATGTGTGGGTTTGACCTCGAATAGCGCTCTCAGTTCGGTTTGCGCGTGGTCTTGCGTGATCCCTTCGCTTTTGGTTTGGCCTTCTTTGGTGGCAATGTCGCTCTGAACAGGATTGCCATGTCGACATAACGCTGCAGGGCCGCGTCCTCGGCAACACCTTCATGGGTGATGGCGGCCCAGCCTCGCATTCATCTGCCGGTCAAATCCATCGGGCCGACATGCGGCTGGTTGGCAATCGCATTTGCCGCGGCTCTCCAATCCGGATTACCGGTTGTTACCCCAGATGAAAACGCACATATGGCTATTCATCAAAAAAACCATAGCCGTCGAACATTGTGACGATCTCCATTTCGAACATGCCGCTAACCCGATCATGCAGGCTTTCCGCAAGTCCTGCATCATACATCGCACCCTCCGGGATAAATTTCGTAGCAGACTGTGTGGCGATGACAAAATTTCACTGTTCTGCCTGTGCTATCTTGCCACAGCAGCATAATGCGGTTTACCCTTGACCGAATGCTGGGGAGACATTCGGGACAATTATTTTTGCGGTTCGTACTGCATCGTAGGTAAAGGCTTGGAGGACACAGCATGATTATCTTGGATGGGGGACTTGGTCGCCAACTTGCGGCGATGGGTGCCCCTTTTCGCCAACCTGAATGGTCTGCCGCTGCCCTGATTGAAGGCCCACATTTTGTTCGGGCAGCGCATGACGCCTTCATAGCCGCCGGTGCGGATGTGATCTCGACCAATTCCTACGCTGTGGTTCCGTATCATATTGGTGAGGAAACATATACTGAGCGGGCGGATGAACTGCTGACCATCGCCGCCAGAGAGGCGCGCGAAGCGGCGTCTGCCGCGGCACGGCATGTCCGTGTCGCCGCTAGCGTACCACCCATGTTTGGCTCCTATCTGCCCGGCGCTTTTGATTCGTCACGTGGCCGGCAGATGATGAAACAGTTTCGTCGGCAGCTGGCGCCAGTTGCTGATATTTTCTGCGGCGAGACGCTTGGCTCGATTGCCGAGGTGACGGCTTTTCTTGATGTTTTTGGTGATGTCGCGGCCGAATTATGGGTGTCGGTGACGCTTGAGGATGCCGATGTTGATCCAGAAAATCCGCGCCTGCGCTCGGGTGAGCCGTTGCTTGACCTGCTGCATTATGTAGAGCGGCATCGATATGATGCGTTGCTGTTCAACTGTTCGCAGCCCGAGGTGATGGCTGATGCGATCCGACTTGCCAGATCGACATTGGACCGCTTTGCCAGACAGCATGGCAAGGCCGAACCGCTGATCGGTGTTTATGCCAACGCCTTTCCGTTGATGGATGAGGATTACCAGGGGTCGAACACCTCCGTGCATAAATTGCGCGCTGACATCACTCCGGAAAATTACACCCGCTACGCCCGGGAATGGGCAGCGCTGGGTGCCGACATCATTGGCGGTTGCTGTGGCATCTCGCCAGATCACATCGCGCATCTGGCGACAACGCTGCGTGGTGACGATGGCTGATGCCTGTGTCGGTAGAACTGATCTTGCGTACGACGGACGGTGGCCATGACAGATTGCGCTGTTTGCGATCTTGAACAAAGGGGTCGAATGCCTACGTACTACTTTTAGTAAGGTGCCTGTTTGTTAACGTAAGAAAGAGGAAGTTCCCAATGAAAACTGCCCAGGATTATCTGGCCGAGGCCAATGCCGTCGTGCCGAAGGTTGCTGTTGAGGAGGCGATTGCGCGCCACACTACTGGAGCGGCCGTATTTATTGATGTCCGCGACGGTAGCGATATTGCCGAAACTGGAACGATTGCAGGCGCTTTGCACATTCCACGGGGATTTGTCGAATTTGCCGCAGATGAAACGACACCTTTTCATAATTCCGCGCTGACCAAGGATGCTGAAATTCTCCTTGTTTGTGCCGCTGGCGGCATGGCTGCGCTGACTGGCAAGACATTGATCGATATGGGTTATACCAACGTTTCCAACGCGGGCGGGTTCCAGGCGTGGAAAGACGCCGGTGGAGCCACCGAATAATGGCGCGGCAGGCGATAGCCCGCGCCCGGGCACTCATTGTGGATGTGGCTGCAGCCCGTTTGCGGGCGATGATCATCCTCGGCATTGCCGCAATCCTTGCGCTTGTGATTTCCGGCTTTGCCAGCGTGGCGTTTGCGGCGGGGTCGGACAGTGGATCAGACAGTGGTGGCAAATATAAAAGCTATGGTGTCTCGGCGGAGATGCGCAAGGCAATCGCACTGGTCAAACAGGAAGCGTTTGCCGATGCGCTGCCGTTTCTGCAAAAGGAAGTGGCTGGCGATCCAAGCAATGCCGATGCCTGGAACCTAATTGGATTTTCCTCACGCAAGCTGGGTGATTACGTCACATCTGAGGCGGCGTACGACAAGGCGCTGGCGATCGACCCAAAGCACAAGGGCGCACTGGAATACAAGGGCGAACTGTATCTGACCCTTGGCAATCTTGCCGGTGCCGAGGAATTGCTTGCACGATTGCGTAGGAGTTGCAGTTTCAACTGCAGTGAGGTCAAGGAACTGAAGGATGCCATAGCCGCCTACAAAAAGGCTCAGTAACAGGGCGATTACAACTGGTTTTCTGTCAAAGAAATCGAAAAAGAGAGGCCGTGGCCTCCCTTTAACGTGATGGGTAGCTAGTAACCAAATTATGGGTGTCAGACAGACGTGATAAGGCTGCTCATCAGTCTGGTTGGCACCTCTTGGTTACGCGCTTTTAACCGAAATTCACTAGACATCAGATCACCTCCTTTGGATTGTTTGAACAATGGGAAAAACCTTATGCGGTAATGCCGGGCTTGTCACCTGTTTTCGTGGCGCTGGTGCGGTAGGTTCAGCCGCCAATCAATCCTTTTGTAAAAGTGATCAGATGATCTAGATTTTTGCTGAAAAATCCCGCGGTTTGTTCGGCCGCGGTACCGGCCTTACCCCCAAGTTCGTTGCGAAGCTTGCCAGCCTTCTCGCCAAGCGCGCTGGCCGTCTCGCCAAGTCGGTTGGCAACATCATCGACGGCTTCACCGAAATTGCCTTCTCCAAGCGCCTCATTGACCTTGCCGGTAACAGTTTGCGTCGCCTTGCCGGTGGCTGCCGTGGTCTCATCCCACATCTCACCTGCCTTGCCCAGCACGTTGTCAAATGTTCCTCCAGGCTTGCTCCCGGTAGTTGATGTTGTGGTGGTTGTGCTGCTGTTGTTGTCCATCTGGCACGTCCTGTAACAATTCGCCAAAATACGGAAAACGAATTATGGGGCTGTTTACGGATGAAACCAACCTGAAACCTGGTTGCTCAACCGCCACCTGCAGCAACAGGGCGTTGTTGATTTAACGCGGGCATCACCTATCTATAGCAACACGTGGAAACCCCGTAGTAAAATTTGGAGAGGATGATGATGGTCTCCTTGCAGATGGTGCAAAGCGCCACCACCCTTTCATCTGGACGTCACCCTGGCGCTCGGGCAAGTAGGTTTTTCTGCGGTGTCCTTATGCTGATGGAGGCTGCATTGCTGCTCAATATCAATGCTGCGCTGGCATCGCCAGCGGGCGCACATGATTTTTCCTTCGAGAGAATCGAGGGGGGTGCATTGCCGCTTGCCGACTATCGTGGCAAAACGCTGTTGCTGGTCAACACAGCGTCACAATGTGGCTTTACCGGCCAATATGCCGCGTTGCAGGATCTGTGGGAGACCTATCGTGATCGTGGGCTGGTTGTTCTTGGCGTGCCAAGCGATGATTTTGGTGGCCAGGAGCCTGGAAACGCAGCCGAGATCAAGCAATTCTGCACAGTCAATTTCGATATCGATTTCCCGATGACGGATAAGGTGCGCATCAAGGGTAAGGAGGCGCATCCCTATTATCAGTGGGTGGCTGCGCAGGGCCGGTTGAAGACACCACGGTGGAATTTCTTCAAACATCTGATAGACGTTGATGGCAACCTTGTTGATTGGTTTGGCTCGACGACGCGGCCAGACGCGCCCAAGCTGATTGCCGCCATCGAAAAACAGCTGGACAGCTAGGTGGTTGGTTTTGCTGATGATTGTCCTGCTAGGATTTTCGGGCTTAGCCGTCCTTTTGGCTGAATGGCACGCTGCTGTGTGAGGAAATCATGGCCCAGCCTGATTTACGGCGTATGTTGTCTGATGAATTACATGCGCGCGCATTTCATGATTTTGATGGTGCAGGGCGTTTCATTCGCTTTGTTTTTCTTATCAATGATGCTGCCGCCAGTTTCCTCGCTTATGTGAACGAATTCCTTGAAGCGGCGAATTTGCCACCGATTGCCGCAGAAAGTAAATTCGCTCGGATCGAGTTTGAAGATTATGCCTTCAGGTTTGAGCGTCATACTGAATTTTTTTCAATCTCCTTCATCCAGAAAGGCCGGATGATCAAATCTGGTCTTTTGCCTGAAGCCTTTGATCCAGAGGCTGTTGGCCTGCCGCTTACCTGGGCGCGGGCAGCGCCAGCGACTTTGTTTCAGGCAATCTGGCTAGAAGTGGGTGCAAAGCCACCCCGAACGCTCAATGATGCTAAGATGTTAGCCATGCTCGATAGCCGTGCAGTTGCCGCTAACCGGTTTAACGATGGAGCTGGCCAGCTGCATTTCGCCTTTGATATTGACGCGGCCGGTTTTTCCCGCGTAGCACTTTTCAACAACGACATCCCGCCAAGCCGCATGGGCCGCGCTGTACAGCGCGTTGTTGAGCTCGAAACTTATAGGTTACTTGCGCTTCTTGGCTTTGCTGCTGTACGTGAAAATGGAGGGCGGCTTGGCGAGATTGAGGACATTGTAGGCAAATTGACCAACGATCTGGCCGAACAGATTAAATTGCCTGACGGCAATGTAGAAACGCTGCTTTTCACATTAACCGCGCAGGCTGCTGATCTGGAAGAAATTTATTCCAAGACGTCCTATCGGATGGCTGCGACGAAGGCCTATGAGAGCATAATGGCCGACAGGCTCGAGGGGCTGCGGCTGAAGCAGCTAATTGGCTTTCAAGGAGTGCGAGGATTTTTGAATCGCCGCATGACGCCAGCCCTTGACAGCTGTCATGCTTTTTCTGAGAGGCTTGCGCAGCTTTCGGCACGCATAACGCGGGCCGGTGATCTGTTGCAGACGCAGACAGAGATGATCATCCAGCGTCAGAACCGCGATTTGCTGGCCTCAATGAACAGCCGTACCAAAGCGCAACTGCATCTGCAGGAAACCGTGGAACGTCTGTCGATTGCCGCAGTTACCTACTACGGTGTAGGGCTTGTTAGCTATCTGGCAAACCCCCTGCCACTTGACCAATGGGGAGTTGACTTGATTGTTGTCAAAGCGGCCTCTGTTCCGGTAATTGCTTTAATCGTCTGGCTGGCTGTTCGTGCAGTCAAGGTAAGGTTGGCCAGAAAGTAGTGAGCTGGTAGGTGGGCCAGCTAGGCTGATCGGATGTCCGTCATCACATCGGTAATCGGCACCGCTCCGCCAGAATTCATCGCTGACCTTGGAGTGCTGTATTTTAAGTCTGATTTGATACAGGTCGGGATGTGCGTTTTTGCGCTTAAGTAGCAATTATTTGTATCGCCTGGTTCCTATAATAGCGACGGGGTGGCGATGTAGCCCTGCTGGCACCGTTAAGCCATGTTCGTGCTTTAAAGACGATTTCTGTCGAAAGGGGCAATGGAAACAGCAAAGAGATGACTTTGGAGATAGGGCTAGCATACGCTCGAGCGCACTGACCGACAACGCCTAGAGGGATCCTTGCAAATTCAAATTGGGTCTCTAAATGGGCCAGCAGATTATGCTGCGGCAAAGCGGCAGATGGCTGCATCTGACGTATTGGGCAGTTTGCGTTATCTGGTTGATATGCGCATGTTGATTGATTACACCAGCCCCGAAATCACAGCGGTTGCGGAGCATATTTCACGTGCTAGCTATGTCGTGTCGACGGTCTGATTATTGCCACCGTGACTGGTTTGCGGCGTGCCAAGCTGCGCGTTGATCCAGGCAAGTGTTGCCCGGATATACCAGGAGCCGTCGTGATCATGGAATCCAACATGACCACCGTCCTTGGTCACGACAATGGCTGGTAGCCCCTTTCCACAGGGCTGCGCAAGGCAGGGTTCATCGGGAACCCATGGGTCATTTGTCGATTGGATGATCAAGGCCGGAATGTTCAGCCGCGACATTCGTTGATGAACACTTGTTGCAGCGTAATAGCTGGTGGCGTCCCGATGACCGGCAAGAGGTGCAGTCACTTGATCGTCAAAGGCAAAAATATTGCTGGCACGCATGGCCGCATCGACATAGCGCTGTTCAATGTGTGGGGTAGTCGCGACGAGCTGTTTCATACCAGCCAGCATGTAGCGCACATAAAGCCGGTTGCGGGGGCGTTGGAATCTCCACGCTGTTGCTGTCATGTCAATTGGTGCTCCCACCGTCACGAGGCCGGCAAGCCGCCCTGTCAATCCGGGATGGTCCAACACCATGTTCAGTGCGGCCGTCCCACCAAGCGAATGTCCCAGCATATAAACGGGTAATTCTTTGAAACGCCCTTTTGCCCAGTCGATGAAGTGGGTTAGATCAGCACCGGCGCCGGCATTGTAGGTTTTGCGCGCCAAAGCTCGCGCTGGCCCCGCGCCACGCATATTGACCCGCAGCAGGACGAGGCCCTCGGCAAGCGCCGCCGGTGTAAGCCACAGAATATGCGGAGCGTCCATACAGCCATTCAACCCATGAACGGCGATGAGACATCCGCGGGGCTGCTTTTGCGGCAGATGGCACACGGCAAGAAGACGGTCGCCATCGGGTAAATTGAGCAATACCCGTTCTCCAACAGGGGCTGGCGGCGCGTCACAGCAGATGAAATGACGCAATGTCTGCAGGTCGCCGCCTTTCCAGGGAAAAGCCTCACCACCAAAAGCCGGTATCAAATTTTCCGCATCATTGCGAACGAAGGCTATCTGCCCCTCCTTTTGTTGGCCCTAAGGGCTCCATTTAGCCCAAGTGGTTTATACTAATCCTCGGATACGTCTGCTTCCAGTGCTTTGTAGAGGCTGAGCTCTCTCCAATATTGCTCGGCTTTGGCATTGGCATCGCTTATTCGCATTGACAGGCCGCGAATGATTGCAAGACAAATCGGGTCTGCATCCTGCAATTTCAACTTTAATGTTTCCTCGTCAATGACCTTGACAATACATTTGGTCTCAGCGCGGGCGGTAACAGTGCGGGGCTTTGCTGTAATATGTCCAACTTCACCAAAAATTTCACCTTCATTTAGAATTCCCACATTCAATCCCAACCGGGTCTCAATTGCCACCTGTCCACTGTGAATCAAAAACACATTTTGGCTCTGCTCATCTACTGAATAGATGATCTCACCGGCGTTATAGGTGCGATGTGGTATTTGCTTGACCGATCTAATATTCATTTGTTTACGCCTTCTAGCAATGAAATATTTGCGTAGAGATGGGGACATAAATATTATTTGTTAAGAGCGATTTGCCTGGTGAGTGCAAAGTTGAAACCAAGCGTAAGTTTCATCAGCCTTATGCTCGCATCAATAACTCTCAATATCCTCATTCCCACTAGAAGTTCTCTGATATGTAGTTTAGCATCTGCCAAATTTTTTATTAGGGTTTGGGGCAAACCATGTTGGAAAAAAATGAAGTTGTAATTTGGGATAGGCACGAGAAAATTTATGAGGTTGGGGATAAGGGGTTTGAGGCCTATTTAATCGTGGAAGGTAATGTAGATATTTTGACCAGCGATGGCTTACGTCTAAGCCGACTTGGTCAAAATGAGATTTTTGGTGAGACTTCATTGTTACTTGACGCCACCCGAAGCGTTTCGGTAGTTGCCGGTGGAAGTGGTGCGACTGCGCGAAAAATTCCGAAAAATTATTTCGACGAAATTCGGCGAAAAGACATTGTCGTAGCAGCTCTAATTCGTAAAACACAGTTGCGGCTTATTGATTCGAACGAACAAAGTAATGAATTATCGAACGAGCTGGGGCGCATTTCTGCTGATTTAGAGAAAGCACTTTGCAACGAGGACACTCCAGAAATTACCAAGGATATCAAACAACGCCTTGTTTCACTGCGTGAGAAAATTGACTCAACACATATACAACTCGACTGAACTAGTCCGGCGTCAATACGCGAGACCAAGAGAGTTGGGCGAATTAGCGTCAATCAAATCAGCTACTTATTAATATACAATTTTTTTGTTTATGATCTTGGCCACTGGCTTCCGTATCGCAAGCATTGACAGCTATTCAGCAATGTCTGGCAGTGTGTTTTCTCATCGCTTGCCTAATTTTTATTAATCTAGTTCTTCCGGTGTTCGACAGCTTCTCTTGCATGTATTTCTCTTGTCGCCTTGTGGCCCAACTTGCCTTTGCCCGCAGATAAACCTTATACCCAAAATGGGAATTGAAACTCTTGATTTTTGAAAAGTGCAAGCACACGCTTTCACGAGTGGTCGGTCACCAGCCCGCTTTAAAAAAGGCCAAGCTGAATTTTTGGCATAATTTTTGGTCAAGGATGATGCGTTCAACCTGTTTTTTTGAGGCGGTGAGCATGAAGGATGGCAGTGATGTGGAGGAGTCACAGGAAATCTTTTTCGATAGATCTTCTGGTGAGCCTTATGAGGTGGTGGCAAGGAAACTGTGGAACGGCATCGACCATTTCGTTCTGAAATGTAAGCGGGATGGGAATGAGGTGACGCTCAGCAACGCTGGAATTTCCATGCGGTTTTCAAAATCCACCAATGTTAATCCACATAATAGGTGGTTGATGATTAAGGATAAGGTCCGCTGACTAGCGATTGCAACGTTGTTGCGGAGACTTTGTTTGTTTTGCATTGTCGCCATTGCCTATGAGGAAACTTCCCAGACAGCGGTGTTTCGGTCCGAGGTACATGAATGGCCTAAGCTGTTGCTTTCCGTGTGAAGCCATCTCAAGAGGAATGGCTGATATCTTTGGCCCTATCGCTAGACTCCGGTTGCTTAACGGTCTGACTGAAGATGTGTTCCTATACCAATTTAATTGGTTCGTACCTTTGGTTTAGGTGAATATCCAATTTCGGAAAAACCGGTTGTAGGCGCTGCGTGATCTAACAACGCTGGTTGTACGTAGGCGCGGTTTTTTGCGGATAAAGAGATGATGGTTTTCTTTTTGGCGGGTTTTATGCAAAGAAACATTCTGGAAATCGGGTTGGGCGGGGCTGAAAAGACCATAAGCAGTTGTGTCATGCGTCTTGCAATAGTGGCGTCAGACTGAGAATATAAAGAAGCAAAATGGAGTAAGGCTTCCAGTAGGCGGCCTCTTGATAGAGAGTGGCTTGCGCTGGATCATTGCCGCTCAAAGTCACCGCGCCAAATAGATATCAAACGTTTGCCACACCAGTGTTGTGGACCTTGTCGCGCCACTGTGAGTCGTGGAGTTCTTGTTCTACCTTTTTCCAATCTTCGCACTTAAAGACTTTGCACAGCGAGTTGATATTACGGGTCCAGGAGAAAATTGAGATAAAGTGCTCATCATAGACACGGGTTGCATGAACATTATTCGAGTCATTCCAAATCAGTGACCCAGCGCCGTAATCAATCCATTCACCGCCCTGAAACCGCCATCCTGTTCTGTTTGTGAGATTCAAATATAGTTCCGGGGCCAGATGGAAATGATCTCTATAGAAAGTGAAGGGCCCCAGCAAAAAGATACCAAGCGTGAAGTCCGGATGATAATATTTGGCGTTGGATGGCCCAATCAACAACGCGTGAAGGTTGTTGGCTCTATAGCCGTTACCCAAGTCAGACTCAGGCGCATAATATTCATCCTCATCCTGTTTCCATATCAATTCATCGGTGGCTGATAAAAGGCATTCACGGATGGTCGTGAGGGTCTGCGCCCTGATATTGCAAACAGCTGTTTTTAGAATTTCCGCTGTTGGAAACGGCTGCGTTGTGTTGTTTTTGCGAAAATTCCCTTTCGTTGCGGCTAATGGAATCTGCGTCAGTACATCTTCCACACCCCGTAAGGTTTTCCTATAGGGGATCAGATAGGTGTTTATGGCCCTGATCAAGTTAGCGATGACACATTCATCGGTGTTTTTGCTCTGGTCATACATAAATCTTGCCTCTTTGACCGGAAGTGCTGTCTCTCCCAAAGACTTCTCTCAGATGACTGACCGAAATTGGTCATAACATGCCGTGTATGGATCTTTGAGGCCCAATGACGGCTTACAGAATTACATTGAACCACGGATTATACCCACTCTGGAGAAACTTTTTGCAGCTTATGCAAGGTGTTCAAAAACTTAGTTTCATGTATTCAACGCCGACTCTTTTAGTATCTGTGCGTCAGGTCCCAAAGTCTGCATGTACACATTTTATTTTTTATCATTGGCCTCTCAGATTAAAGCTGTATTCAAGGTCTGTGACCATCCCATCATAGCCTTAATATAAGATTCGTTAAGCTGATGTTAATTGGCAGTCGATATAAGGAGTTGTCTCACTTTTTTAAAATAATATCGGTTTATTGGTTTGGCTGCCATTTCCGTTAAAAGCCAAGCATTAGTTAATACCACTAAACCCCCATTTTCTAAGATAGCGACTTCACTTTGATAAATAGTCATCCCGATTGGACTACCAGAATAGAATAGAAATTGACCGGAAAACGGATGGATAAGTATTTCTAACTTTTCTATACAGGCAAAGTATTCCATACTGAGACAAAGTTAAGAATATGGGCATTTTCACGTTTTGTAGCCGGTGCAAAGGTATTCCATTTGTGTGAGAGTTCATCCACGGAAAATAAATAGTGACTTCAATAAATTTTTCGATTGTCGCCGCCAGTACCCAAAGTACGAATAATGCCCAGCCACCATTGCTTTTAGTCTAAACACCTATAGCTGTTCCTACTGCTAAACTAAAAAAGGTTGAAAATACTAAAGAATCTCTCGAGTAGGGTTGCTCTTAGAAATAGACACCGCCGATGGCTTTTAATAATCTAACCTCGTTTCAATTCAAATGTTTCCTTACATCGTCTTAATGAAGATTTTTCCAATCTCTCCTCTTCACATTCAACAGTAGACTATTTGTTAGCTACTGGACTACCAATCTGGCAATGTTGGCACTAACCTCTCTGAGCTTAAATTTCACACCAACGTGGTTCCATTTATGATTTGTGAATGCCTTAAATAACATTCGGGTTAAATCAGGAAAACGTGTTATTGTATATAAGTTAAGCTTGCACTGGACTTGGCTAACTAGCATAGTTTGGAATGTTGGCTCCGTCAGAGGATCTTTATTTGCAGTTTAAGCATCGGAAAATGCGCTTTGTATAAATCCAGAATAATTTTACCAGCTAGCTGTTTAAGGTGAATCGACAGTTAAGATTTGTGAAGTCTATCAGTTCGAGGTTGCATTTCCAGAAACTGTATTGTCCGATTTTACATTTTGGGCAAAGCAAAGGGCGCCTTAGGAACTAATTGCAAATAATGGGATGAACGCTGGAATGGTGATGCCAGATGACGAATGGCAAAATTCAAGTGAACATCTTCAATTGGGTTTGAGCTAACTATCAGCCTTAATGGTTTTGAGATCGGCAAATCTAGACTTTGTTCAATGACTATGGACTAGAGGCATCTCTGAATTGGCTGATAGGCCATTTAAAATATAGTGCGATTGAGTCAACTGCTGGCTAACATAGTGTTAGCGGGAATTTCACTGGGCCTTTAAAACTGTAGATCTTGGAGACGGGATAATCATCAAAATTGACGGTAAGTCAGCAGTTTGCTGTAATGTGAGATCCTACTTCATCCTTGGTTTGGCAAATGGTGGGGAGTGTTGTGATGTTTAAGCTTTGGTATTCAAGAAAATCCTGCGCGTATGCATCCCACATTCTTCTTTATGAGACTGGTGCTAGATTTGAGGCAGAGCATTTGGACTTTGAGAAGAATGAACAAACTTCTTCGGAGTTTCTTCAAATTAATCCCAAAGGGCGAGTGCCAGCACTGGTAACACCTCATGGGGTTTTAACGGAAAATCCGGCCATACTTTTCTTTCTTGCGCAGACCTTTCCAGAAAAAGTCTTTGCACCAAATGATCCCTTTGAATTGGCAAAGGCACAAGCTTTTAACGTTTTTATTGCGTCCACTGTTCATGTTGCACACGCACATAAGCACAGAGGCTATCGTTGGGTAGACGACAAAAACGCACAAGATGCGATGGCTGCTAAAGTGCCTGCCAACATGGCTGATTGTGCAACGATGATTCAGAAGCACTTCCTTGAAGGCCCTTTCGTTCTAGGAAATTCATTTTCCATGTGCGACCCATACCTTGCACTGATTACAAGGTGGCTTGGCCAAGATGGAGTAAGCCTAAATGATTTTCCTCGATTAAAAGAACATCATGAAATGATGAAACAACGACCATCTGTGCAAAAAGCCTCTCCGCTATATGACTAGGTTAGCGAAACAGTTGATCAGCATCGGTACCCCACAGTCCATTGTCCGATCTTTTCGCTCAAAGTCATTGCAATCATGTCTAACATAAAGATATCTGCATTGCTGAGAAGGTGATTTTGCCATTAGTAAAATCAGATGATGCGCCAGTATTGTTAGTGCATGATAGTTTCATTGTGCATCATGCATTTGACGAAAAGGGTGAACTGGAAGAGATTAAGAGAAGGTCATTTCACGATTGTGTCAAGAAGGATATTAAAGTTAGTGAGGATATAATGGTGATAATGCTATCTTCATTTGACGGCATAGAGGTTCAGGACTTACCGATAGGAAAAATAGTTACAAGACCATCTGAGGGCAGTCAGTAGATTGGAAGGAATTTCTGATTGCTAAAGATAATCTTTCCATCAGCACTGGCAATTGGCATCACATTGCTTATCATACGCAAAGAAGCAAAGTTGCGCTTCTATGCACAACGGCTATTGCAAAATCCAATAGTGAGAGTGACCCTTTTCAGAGGACTATGGAGGATCGTTCAATTATTGATATTTAGGAGATAGGGTGAGGGTTATGACCAGTGTGATTTTTTTAAAATTTTTTCATTACATTTCATTGTTCTTGGCAGGTGGTTTAGGTATAGCAAACACTATTTTAGCTAATAATCATCAAAAAGCTGAGATGCTGCCAGCATTGCCTGTGCAGAAAACCATGATGACGCTGGCAAGGCTTGGGTTGGTTGCAATCGTTGTTTTGTGGATAACAGGAATACTGTTGACGTATCAAATATATGGAAGTTTTAGTTTGGGTTGGGCATTTCACTTAAAACTTTTTGGAGCCACTTTGTTGCTTGGAGTGGTCTCATTCTTAAATTTTCACTTGAACAATAGTGCAAAAAAGGGCATCCCACCGGATCCAAAAATAATGAAAATTGTACCTCCAGTTGCGCGCACGTCATTGGTTGTAGTGCTGATCGGAATCGCTATCCTTACAAGTGCAGTTTGAGTTACATTAAAAACCAAGCGCCACTCCTATTGATTTTACAATCCAACAATATCCGTACTAAACATCTCCACTGCCTATGCAAAGTTCACTGGAGTTTTTTGATAAAACATTGCTGGTTAGTGCATCGGATTGAGTGTTTGGTGCATAAAATAATTGCTTTTGAAACTCAGCTGCAAAAATAGGTTTTTTAGGCTTTCTCGTCTAATTGACTTACAAAAACAATTATTCGTGTGGCGCCTTAATTTCTTGATTAATGGTTTTAACTTTTTGGACATAGTAAGAACTCATACCCAAGAGCTTTAGAGGAATGGATTTTACCCAATTCCTTGTCTTGTATACACCGAACCATTCGAGATGGTGATGAGGTGCCGTAAACCTCTCTAGATCAAGTTTGTTTAAAAAATTCTCTATGACCAATGCTTCTGACACATTTGCGGGCAGAGTTTGCAAAAGAGCCTCAAAGATAGGTAGTTCGATACCTTCAACATCGATCTTGACGGGGCCTTTACGCTAGTTGTTGTGACTGTCAAACAATTTTAGAAACCATTTTCTAGCATCTACAAGCTGGACGTTTTGAGGGGTGCAATGTTCTTGCATTGGCTTTTGAACCTTGTCATTACATCCATCGTAAGCATTGCCTTGATTTATGAATGCTCCGCCAAAATTAGAACGAGGGACCCAAAGTTCCTCCACTTTACTCTCTCTGCCTAAGCCCACCGCATGAATTGTTGATTTGTGAGATAAGCCACTTAACTAAAAATTCACATCAAGGGTTTTTGCCAGTACTCTGTTTGATTCAACGCAATGTAAATCTTTGAAAGCTGCTCCACTGTTACAGTTGAAAGGCCGATATTTGCACCAATGTCTATAAAGAAATCATCGTGCGTCTTTGATATATTCCTAAACAACATCTCCAGATGCGGTTCGTGGTAACCAAACAGAGTAGGTCTGTAGCGAATTATATCAGTTGGTTTGAGATAAAAATTTGCAACAGCGTTTATTAGTTTTTTCAAAATATTTTGAGGTTGGCGAAAATATATCTTATGCTAACGAAGTTGGCCGTACATACATTCGAGTATGTTCCTTTTGGCGTTAGTCATCAAACTACTTTGTTAGTTGCGTTTATTGAGGCCTACAGATATGCAGTTTCATTTTACCTCAATCTATCTGATCTTTAGTTATGTGAACTCCATCTAACATTTCCAAAATTAATTCTTATGGCAGAGCTTCAAAAGCAGTTAATCGCCTCAAATACCTCATCCCTTGCACCACCCCAAATATTCTACCCACAAACTTCTTCTGGCCCATGTAAGGGGATCAGGTTAGTAATGATAGCGAAGCAGTTTGCCGCGATTGATAATCCAGTCAAATTGAGAAAATTATTCTAGTTTAGGGTTAGGCAAATGATAGCTACAGTGCAGCAGTCAACCTACACTTAAATACTACTAGACTGCGCACTATACTTCTGCTGATTACCATTTGTACTTGCCTACTTATATGAACAGGCACATATTTGTCCACCTTTTTGTCTGCACACAATCCTCATCGTTATTAATATATGGAAAGTATGCAACACTCGGTGTTGGGCGTCTTGTTCTGTGCAAAAGTCCCAAACTTCCGTTTAATCACAACCCAAAAACTTAAAAAAACAATGCAAAACAATCGATTAAAGAAAAAAATCTATGAGAAAATAGTAAGTGGCGATTTAGATTCCGTCATAGCTAAAATAAGGCAAATAGAAAAAAAAGAAACGTTGGATTGGAATTTAATGTACTGGGCAGGCCTATGTTTTTATTTAAAAAAAGACCTAGACTTAGCCCAATATTACTTCGAAAAATCAATAAGGGCTGGTGAGTCAAAAAACCAATTTGTGGCAACCGTTTATAGCGCTTTGGGAATTGTCCAACAAGAGAAGGGCGAGTTCATAGAGTCCATCAAATTATTGAAAAAAAGTATTTCGTTGAGGGAACAATCAACTACATCTGACTACTACTTAATTGGTGATGAAGACTTGCAAAGCATTCATCACAGACTTGCCACCACGTACAGTCTACAAGCCGAAAAAGAAAGAGATAAAGAACGAAAGATGGAATTGGACAGCTTAGCTCTCGACCATTTTTTCCAAGCATTAAAGTTGGAAGGCTATGACTTGGAGGGGGAAGTTCCAAAAATATTGAACAGGATAAGTCAAAGCCCAGATGGACAAAAGTTGTTTGAGAAAGGAAATGTAGAAACAATAGTGCTAAATAAATTACGCTATGAAAGCAGTAGGTTTATTCTGTTCATGAGTAATTTTGCAACCCAGTTCTACAAAATTGGTGAAGTAGAAGAAGCAATTAAATGGATGGAGATAGCTATTGGTTACATTGACAAAGACCATGAACAATGGATCTCTCTTAATAAGGAGCTCGAACAAATGAAAAGAGAACAAGAATAACTTGTCTTATAACTTCCAACCTAGTAACTGAGTCCTATTAAGATGACTCTCTAACGATAGGGTAATCGTCAAATGTAGTTGTCACGCTTGGGGTCGTCTAAGAGCCACACGCAATAGGAGTGTCATTTGTTATGGCGAGGCGCTTAATTCTAATTGCTATCGGTGATGCCACCTATCTGGCGATTGCCAATAACTGGTATGATGAGGTTTCAATGTCGTCAACAGCCATGTAACTCGAGAGAAATTACTCACGCTTGTTTTGAAGGTTTATTCCTCCGTCGCACCATTTAATTAATAGACCCGAAAATAAATTTGAGCTGACTTGTCAACTAATGGGAAGACCAATTCAAACACTATGATATGGCATATGAATTTTCCAAGTCCGGGGAAGAGGAAAAAAAGTTGAATGAAAACGACGTCAACTCGCTGAACAAAACATTAACAATACATTTTCCTTTGGATGAGCTTGCTGTATACATGAATGGATCAGGATTGGCAGATAAAGCCATACCAGTTTTGATCAAAACCTTGTTAAACTTGGGGGTTCAGATTAACAAGGTCCCAAACAAAATTATTTACAGGAGCCGTTGGGTGATTCCAGGTCACTCACCGGATGAAACTATTAGCCTCCTGACAATAAAAAGAAATAATCCAAATGTAAATTTTCGGAAGCTAGAGCGCCTTTATAATGATAATTTGCTTTTAAAATTTATCTGGAAAGAGCATTTTAAGGCGGAAGATGTCAAATGGAGAGAGCTTCTCTACCTTTGTAATTCTCTTGTGGAGCGGTCTGCGACAGACTTTGACGTTTTTCTAAAGTTTTCGTTGATAAATGAAGAGACGTTAGAATTAGTTACAAATTAGGCCTAAATGTTTTTATTGAGCTTAAGGTCATCAAGATTAAATCCAGCAGCTTTAGCCAGTCTGAAAACCGTTTTCGATATCAATGCAAGCAGTCACAGCATGTGATCACTATGCTTCATACATGATTGCTGTATCTGTCTTATTGCCTCTTTGGGTATGTAGACAAGATTCTTAATACTGGCGCCTGGCAAGTAAATGGCTAAGGGCAAGCTTACGTATGCTTAACTCATGTTAAATTAAAATCAAATTGAAAATGGGATCGATTGTATTAACCGTAGGGTTTTCGTCAGAGGCGTCGAGACTACTATCCAACAGAGTATCTCGAACTTTACTGGCATCAGTGATACTGTTACCCGTGCAGTCCCTATCACCGAATAAGTCAATTACTTTACCTACATGGCGATTAGATGCTCTGTAAAAGGAATTGGATTTAACAAAACCTGTTAGTTGCAAATATTGTTGATTAGCTTTTGATGGCTTCGAAGCATGTAACGAAAAAGTGTGAGGTGAAAAACGATTTATCGGGAGTAGGTCCTTTTCGATATAAGAAAATTTTTTGCATCACCCAAATGTACATGATCTTTATGCTGACAGCAAAAAAGGTTGGTGAGGCACAAACTGATTTCCAAATCCTGCCTGATTAGAGTGAAGAATCATTCCGTAACCTTTCGTGAATGCCTCCCTTGAGTGGGGATCTGTGCTGGTAGAGAACAAATGTTCCCACACCAACCACCAATATAGACAGGTACATTAGCAATATGGCGACTTTACCTATCAGTGATTCATAGTCAACACATCGCATTCTGTGCGTTACTAGCTTCTATCTTTATTAGAATAGAGACAGATTGTATTTGAGTGATATCTAAGTTTCATCTGATAATAAGAAAGGAACACCAATGGAACTGGCTCACTTAGACTGCATTAGCTATCTCAATACAACATTTAATTATTTTCACTTACCTACCTAATAAGAAATTTTCTGGTAAAGAAAATCACCCACTACATCTAAATCAATTTATAAACCGAGTAGGCAGAAATCATTCCTCATAATAAACGGGCTTTCACACAGGTAAGTGTGAAAATAGGTGATAAATCCTGTTGTCTTAAATGGCGATTAGGTAAGCAGCAAGATGGTCACTCTCAGTATATTAAAAGACTTAATGTTCAAACCGATTAGAAAGCCACCGTTAAGTGTTGAATGATTTCTGGGCACAGTTGCTGGCAGATGGTACGGACACGCTTTGTAAGGCTTTAGGGAGCAGGGTCGCTGATGTACCTGCTAGTATGGAAGGTATTTTCTGAAGGTAAATAGCCCCCAGAGAGCTATCGCCACCCACATCAATATTTTTCTCTGCTTTGGTGTTAGGTTTTTCAACATAATATATTTTGTTTGATACTAGTTTATTGTTTAAGTCTATGTTCTGAAGCCAAAACTGGCCGCAATTTGACAATGAAAAAACTTAGGGAAGAGATATTCTAAAGTTTATTTGTAGCCAAATATAGCAACCTAGAATAGCAACGATAACTGTAAGACATACGCATAAATTTGGTATTTAATGCGCGAAAGACGCTTTCGAATTATAATAAATGCTGACATACCTGGCTGCAAGTTACCATTGTAATCACGAATATGTAATCTCCTGAGAGCATCCTTTAGATTAACGCCAGATTGCTCTGTGAGAAATGGGTCATTAGCCGCATCCATCCAAAGAAAGGCTTTAGCAGATGACAGATCCTTTTAGACCCGTATTTATTTACTGCATGAACTGCATTTTCCATCAAAATATACAATTATCACCCCAAATTTCCTTTATTTAAAACCGATGTATATATGTTTTTGTACAACCGCATCAAAATTTAGAAAAACTGCATTCAACTGACGGTCCAGAAGGACATAGAGCGTTAAATATCAGCGTTAATATTCACTGACGTAGACATTGCTTCCCTTTCAAATGACAAAACGCAGACACCAGAAAACCGAGATGACTTAAATACAAAAGCATTTTTGATGTCTTCGAGGATTGTTGGTAAATCCTCCTCAAACTTAATCATTGACTCAACCTCATCAAACCTAACACTAATCGCCAAGTCTCCACCTTTCCCAACAGTCACTTGCAATCCCTGCAGATTGAATGCTGTTATGCGGTTCTTGAGTGATTCACAAAGACTTTGAGCTGCAAGTTTAGCTTCAGAAATGGATGTAAATTTCAATTGGAGTTGGGTAGAAAACATTACCGGCTACTCCATTTTATTGAGGAGATCATCAAATTGACTTGTAAGCGCTGAGGAGCTTGATTGATGACCCCGGTACCCAGCATTCGTAAGCCCTAGTCTCGCCTTCAGGTCGCTACCGTTCGTAGAGAGCATCCAGCAATCACCAACCTTACTGATAATTCCATCATGTTGAAGAGCAATGAGATTATCCGGGGACGTTGTGCCATAAGCGCAAAAATCTAGAAAGGAAATTAGCTCCTCAAGGGTTCCTTCAGGAACAATTAGTTTAAATTGGTTAAGCATTGCGCTCACACGAGAAGCTGTAAAATTTGCCCCCTGAATACGGTATAAAATATGGTCAGAGACTGCTTTAGCAATTTGACTCATTGTACGAATTTGTTCGTCAGTTAACTTTGTCGCCTTTGTGTGGAAAATACAGAATGTACCGAGGACAACACCATCAGGAGTGTTAAGTGGAAACCCTGCGTAGGCTGCACCATCAATTGGTGGTTTGGTGATAATTGAGTCAGCAAAGCGTTCATCTGCTGACAAATCATCAACAATGAATGGTGCTGGAGAAGTTAGCGCAAACTGGCACATAGTCATTTTTTGGGGAATTGGTAGTAGCGGATCCACTGGAAGGCCACTGCCGCCAATCGTGAATTGATTTTCTCCATCAAGAATATTTACCATGCATTGGCTTGCACCGCTGACCATTTTCCCCAACTCACAAAAAATTTCAAATTCTTGAGCTAAGTCTTGGCCAATGAGTGCGGCTTCAGCAACTTTTGTGCGGCGCAAATGTTCATTTTTTGGTTTTGGTGGCGGAATGATCTTTTTTGATGTGGCTACGGCAAACCCCATTCGCATAAAGTCCTTAAAACCATGCGCTTTTATGACTCTTTTCAATGACAATCGAACTCTCCTGGCAGGTTTTAGATTACTTTACTTTTTTGGTTGTGCTCTACATTTTACAAAAAAATGAGCACTCGATGGTTATTTTCTGCTTTTGTAGTGACCACAAATAACACCGTCAGAAAAGCTTCAACATAATCAAAAAGTGACCAGATTGGATTTTTAATCACTATAGTTGGTAAACCTAATACCCCACCGCCCGACGTAACAGCACCTGTTTAATACCTATTTTGCAAGCTATAGCGCTTCTCTACTCATTTTTTATAAATTCATTTATGTGTAGTGGATCCCGTTCCTTTACCAAAACATTTCTGGTTGAGTACGTAGGTGATGAAAATTAAGTGTCTTATGGAGATTGCTAATGTAGTCAAAGTAAGACAGTTACGTTAAGGGTCTTGATTTACACCTAGATGAAATCAAGATGAGGTGCGTATACAACATCCTTCTATATCTATGAAGATAAGGAATTTTGATGTAAAAATTGTCACACAGAGTGGGCCTGTTAACGATGAATAACTTATACTAAAATGCCCAATATGCAAATGTTGCTGACCCTTTGAGTGCCAATTAAAGGAACCATTATTCTCCACCAGCACCCTGTATTCATGTTCATTGGTGATAAGTAAAAATTAATTTTACTAATAGATAAGGTGCCAATTAAAACGGCCGCTATTTTTACGTTGATTCAGTACTGGATCAACGATCTATGGTGGTATTTGTTAAAAAATCTATTGGTTAATTAAAACCAGGTCAGCGGATTCCACCAATCCACGTCATCTGCACCATCAGTTTGATTGTTCTCCACCTCGACGGTCTCAGCACTTTCCCCAATTTTAGCCCAATCAGGCATAATTGAGTTATAACTTGCGCAACTCGCCAAAGAGAAAATTGCTACAGAAATTAGCGCCAATTTGAATATTTTTAACATTCCAAAAATCTCCTAAACCCCTTGTTAGAGGTTACACTCTCTTTAAAAAAGCAATCAATTAACCTTATCAGCATAACTCAAGCCCGCAAGCAAACTCAATGGCTACTGCGTCGTAATGAAATCACAGGTCCTCATGGGCCTCAATTTTCTGCATCTACTTAGCAAGTACATCCATGTAATTGCCATTGTTATAAGCATGACCAATGCCTCTTGTTTCCATTCTGCAAAGGTATCAATGATTTGGATATTTGGATAATGAAATTGGTAAACGGCTTTTTCCAATTTGACGCAAGAGACTCTGATAAATTGACTGTGGAATAGAAAATAAGCGCTTGACCTCGGTAAATTAAGTGGTTGTGTAAACAAGGCTCAATTAAACGTCATCTGGACCGGCTACCTATTGAAAACTAAATATTCAGTATACATTTCCGAATTCTACCAATTCTAAAAGAGGTCTATTAATGATACGTCGTGAATTTATAATTGGGACATTGGCGATCTCTTCTTTTTCTAAGAGCGTTTTTGCATCCTCAGATGTTTTAATTGTGAATCGGACGGAGTCATGCGGTTGCTGTGGTGCGTGGATAGAAAGAATGATCTCGGAAAGTTTCAAAACTGACGTAAACTTTGTAAACGATGAAGTTTTGAGGTCAATTAAATCACATTTGGCTATACCTATTGATCTCAGATCATGCCACACGGCAACAATTGGTAGGTATTTTATCGAAGGCCATGTACCTGCAGAAGATATCCGCAGGTTGCTTATTGAAAGACCAAAGGCTTTGGGTTTAAGCGTTCCCGGCATGCCCGTCGGTTCTCCCGGTATGGAAATGGGAGAGAATAAAGAACCATTTGAGACGCTACTTGTTTTGGAAAACGGTGAAACTCAAGTCTTTACAAGTCATACCCCGCAGATATCTGTGTAATAACCCAACAACAGACTACTTAGACATCACTGTTGGCACGTGTATGGGGCAGGTGAGCGATGATAAATATCTGTATTATGGTAATTTGTAGGGCTGTTAGATGTCATACTTAATGTTGGTTTATAAAGGTCTTTATCTGTTACACAACTGCACATTCTACCTAAATTGATATCGGTAAGGATCGAGGGTAGGAAAATATGTTCCTGTTGACATGCAAAGTTACGTGCATAAATGTTTCGAATTGCTTGTACGACAGTACAGTTGGCGCATATGATCGGCACGCGACAATTCTCCACCAGCACCGCGTCTTCTGTCACAATTGAACTACTCAATTGTTTAAAAAGCATATCAATTGCAACGGTCAATATGGGTTGACAATATGTATGTTCGAATTGCTGAAGTCACATCAACATCGGACATGCAATTTAAAATGTTGATGGCCTTTATAGAAAACGTTCTTCTTCCCCGTAACATTAAGGCTGGCCAACTAAGTGGTGAGATATTCAAAACATCCAATAATTCTTGCTTTGTAGTGTCTCGCTTTTCATCTAAAGAGGAAGCTGACAAGATCATGCAAATAATGAGATCTGAGATGGAAGAGTTGCGAGGTAATAACAGAATTCGCTTTTTAGAGGGAGAGCGCACCTTCAACCTATCTAGGCACGCCTAAAAATTTTTCTCGTTAGAGACTTAAATCCTCCCATCTATTTTGCTCGTACCTCAAGCAAATACCCAGTGCCATATCGTTGGCCAATACCAAATGTTGTCCATTTGTCTATAATGTCAATTATGTCTGGTGGAGACTCAACATCCTGAAGCCTGTCACTGAGACTATGCCTCAATCCACATACATGATTGCCAATCGCGGCTTTCATCTATTTGTTTGGTGTAGTGCTGATAGAGTAAGCATTGCATGTCTGGCCATTACAGTAGCATGAAGAGAAATAGTGTCTATCATGATCTTGTAGCCTTTTTACTACCCAAACAGACGCACCACAAATGATTTATGTCTCAGACTGCACTAGGTTTTCAATCGTCTTCATGGGTGAGGTTTGGGGCCTATGAATGTTGTAAAAAAATAAGAGCATAGTGTCGTTCATATGAAGCCGTGTAGCCTGTGCTAAACACATTCCAGGATGCGTAATAAGAGCATGTGGCCAGCGAATCTCATCATCCACAAGCTCACAGGCTTGCTGCCGGTTGATCAATTGTTCTTGAGTTATGGGCTGTCTGTCTTGGCTGTCGTCCCTTTTAGAAATGTGGGTCTTGGCAAACCCATCAGCACCACTTTTCCCATCACATCATGTGTTTTCACATTGTAATTAAGGCGTTGTTGTTCGTTTTGATTAGATGTGGGTAGACCATATGATAGATCATCTTAGCATTAAAATTTACCAGAAGCGTGGCTTCTATTACTTCTCTCGCCGTGTGCCTAAAGAAGTACAACATTGCTATGCTAAACGGCTCATCGTGCTTGCTCTGAATACCTGTAGCCGTGCTAAAGCACTTCGTTACTCACAGGTCATATGTCAGCGATTAGATGAGAAGTGGCTGCTGACGCGCCTTGATGCGATGGGGTTGAGCAATGTGCTTACAAATGATGTGAGTACACTAGCTTCCCCTACCCTGTCAGAAGCTGGACAGAAGTACTGGCAGTTGAAGGGTCTTGGTAGGCCAAAGACATCCCACAGAGCCGCTATGCGCAGCGCACAGGTTGTTATGAACATACTGGGTGATAGCCCAATCTCTTAATATACCGCTGTTGATACTGGCAAGGTCCTTGATGCACTAATCGGCAAAGGATTAGCAGTCGTATACGTAAAGCGGTCATTTACCACCATTAAAGCCATCATCAATCTCGCTATTGCTGAACATGGTCTTTATGTACGTAACCCCCACTCTACCATCTAAATGCCAGAGGCAGATGGTAAGGAGCGTGTCTCGATACCTGTAGACAAAATCAGACAGATAAAACGGTTATGTATGGAGCATGATGATGACATGCGGTGGCTGGTTGCATTGAAATCAGACATAGGCATAAGACTGGCTGAAGCAGCAGGGCTTCATCTGGATGACCTCGAACTAGATGACGATATCCCATATGTGTATATCAAGCCACATCCTTAGCGGTTCCTGAAGACCAAAGGCAGTCAGAGGCAAGTGCCTTTGGTAGGTGCGTCGCTATGGGCGGCACAGCATATCAAGGCAAATGCGTCATCCTGCTTTGCCTTTCCAAGATACGCTGACCATAACCGCTGTAATGCCAACTCAGCGTCCAATGCATTGAACAAATGGATACAAGCTAATTTCAGAGATGACATTGCGATGCATTGCTTCAGACACGCAATGCGTGACAGGTTAAGAGCCGCCAGCTACCCATCAGAGATGATTGACCAGAGAGGTGGGTGCTCGTTAGGAAAGGTTAGTAAAGGCTTTGGAGAGGGGTACACAATCTCACAACTGCGTAGCTGGATGCTTGAAATGAATAGAACCCTTTGTTGAATCTAGCTGTAATCATATTGAACGACGCATCTATGCGGCGCTACTTTTCCAATCAATCCTGACTTGTTGCCCTTTTCAGTCATGAATTTTGCCCAAATATCATTACAAGCCTTATAAGACTCTGCGTCTTTGTATTCCAGCCAGTTGCCGACAGTAAATTTGTCATTTTTGTCAAAGACCCTAGTAACATAAATTTCGTCATTCCATTGGCACGCAATTCGCTTGCTAGAGCATCGGTATGCTTTTCCATAAAGACGAAGAATGCTGTCATCTCGCTTTCGTTTAGGAAATCAATCAGCGTAAAACTGGTAATAACACCTGTAGACATCTAAAATCCTCTTAAGTATTCCACAACGCTTCAATTACAATGTGTTAAACATGATGTGATGGGGAAAGTAGCGCTGATGGAGAAGTATGTTTCTCTGTCTAAGCAACATCTCATCGCTGTGATTGAAGGTCAAAGTAAAATCTCACTTGCGTGAATACTCGTCAACACAAATAAATGGTTTACCCAGCGGTCTGCCCAAACAAAGTCACACTAATCCTTATCGTTTCTAGTATAGGGAAAGTGTGCATATAGGCGACCGATACGGACCCCTATAAATCCACATAAGTATGACACCTAAATGCCTTATCAATCTCCATCAGACACGTAACTATCATCACTTAACTGCCCACTCAGATATC
>CACHEI010000017.1 GCA_902578815.1 uncultured SAR116 cluster alpha proteobacterium
TGCGTCCAATTGTCGTTAACATACAGATGATGGGCACAAAATGACTGTCTGAAAAACTCCAATTTCGGATGAAATACTCAAGGTAAAGGGTGGCGTGAATAACCTTTGCAAGTGGATTTTGGAAACCTAGAGAGAATAATTTACATTTGGCTTGGGGTCACAAAGTAATTCTAGGCTTATTTGATGTTGGGCGTTTCTCTAGTTTTTGTTACCTACGCTAGATATTGGAGGTTGTTATTTTGATGTCAATTTTTGCTCACTCAACCGTAATTTTTGTTAACGCATGACAGTTGCAATCAGTTTTTAATACAACCAAACTAATAATTGCGGTCTAGGTTTTGACTGTTCCATATAATGGGGAGTAAATGATGAACTCGTATTCAGTTGAACAATATGTTTCCGATATTCGGACTGCTGTTAGGGAGGAAAACTCAGATGCGGCCATCACGGCACGGATCAAGCCATTTGCCGGCCGATTAGCGGCAAATAAATCTTGGATCAAAAGCAGTTATCGCGAGGTAGATGCTGAGCAGGGGTTTGGCTTACACCTTATACATGAAGAAGAAAATCACGAACTTGCTGTCTTTGTGATTTCTTGGGCGCCTGAGCGGGGGTTAGGCCCACACAACCACAAGACTTGGGCGGTGGTTGCCACAATCGAAGGGCAGGAACGAGAAACTGGCTACCGACGGATTGATGATAAAAGCAAACCTGGGTTTGCTGATCTTAAAATTTCATACGAAGAAACGCTGTATCCGGGAACAGTGGTTTGCTGCATGCCCGAGGATATTCACAGTGTCTGGAACAATGGTACTGGCATAGCGATGTCGCTTCATACCTATGGGCGACATCTTAATCATACTGGGCGTTCAATTTTTAATCTCGAAAACAAGACTGAGCAACCGTGCATTGTGAAGGTAGAGAATTGATTATGCCGATCTCTCGGGACGCTGAGACTACGACTAAGCCGCTTGAGGGTGTCAGGGTTTTAGAATTCGGCCAGATAGCAGCGGGCCCGTTTGCAGGATCGCTTCTTGCGGATTTGGGTGCTGATGTTGTAAAGGTTGAGCGCCCAGATGGCGGTGACGCCTTCCGATCATGGCCTCCGCTAACAACTGGACCTGATGGAGACGTTTTCAGTGAGAATTTTGCATCACTGAATCGCAACAAGCGATCGATTGTCGCTGATCTAAAAAATGCAACTGATGTGGCTGATCTGAAAAAATTGGCAGGCGCCTGTGATGTCGTAATAGAAAATTTTCGGCCAGGTGTACTTCCGCGGCTGGGGCTAGGCTATGATGATATGAAGCAGCAGAATTTGGGTATTGTCTATTGCTCAATTTCTGGATTTGGCCAAAGTGGCCCAAAGGCGCAGATGGGTGCCTTTGACGTAACGGTGCAGGCATTTGCTGGTCTTATGAGTGTTACTGGCGAGACTGGTCGTATGCCGGTGAAATGCGGTGTACCCGTTGGTGATTTCTGCGCTGGTCTTTATGCTGGCTATACTATCCTTGCTCGTCTGATGGAAGCGCGGCAGACAGGACAGGGGGCATATATCGACTGTACAATGATTGGTGGGTTGATTGGGGTATCTGCCTTGCAGACCTCTGAATATTTTGGAACTGGTCGAAAGCAGCAGGCACTTGGTTCGGCGCATCCCAGAAATGCGCCCTATCAAGCATTTCGGGGCAGTGATGATTATTTCGTAATTGCGGCCGGTAATGATGGTCTGTGGGCAGATGTTGCGATGGCAGTAGGTTTGCCACATCTTATTGATGATCCACGGTTTGCCACGCAGCTGTTGAGAGCCGAGAATCAGCAGGTGCTGGCTCAGTTGTTGCAACCAGAATTTGAGATGAAGACAAGTGCCTATTGGTTGGAAGAGATGGAACGGCGCGGTGTCCCCTGTGCACCGATCAACTCTTATCCGGATATGCTGGAAGACGAGCAGATCAGCCACATGGGTTTGGTCCACCCGTTACAATTGCCAAATGGCGTTGAAACCAGAACCACCGCTTTTCCGATTGCCATGACTGGTTTTGAGTTTGATATTTATCGACCGCCACCGCAGCTGGGTGCGCATCAACAAGATGTTAAAGATGAATGGTTGGCGGAACCTGACAAGGGGTCTGATAGATGAGCCTGGTCATTTGTTCAATCGAGGGGTCATTGGCCAGGGTTACGCTGAACCGGCCGGAAAAGCTGAACGCGTTTAACGTTGAATTAGTTGAAGAATTGATGGTAGCCGTGTCAGAGGCTGTCGCTTCAGGGGCACGCTTGGTGGTGTTCCAGGCTGAAGGCAAAGGCTTTTCCGGTGGCCTTGACCTTAGTGATATTGACCAGTCGAGCGATGGTGAGTTGCTGCTGCGTTTGGTGCGTGTTGAGCTTCTATTGCAGGCTGTTTACCACGCCCCGATTGCTACGCTGGCATTTGTTCATGGATCCTGTTACGGGGCTGCGGCCGAGTTGGTGGCATCTTGTCAGTGGCGTATTGCGACAGCAGACGCTATTTTTCGTATGCCGGGCCCGCGCTTTGGAGTGGTTCTGGGATCACGTAGGCTGACAGATTTAGTTGGCGAGGATGCTTTTCGCAGACTTGTGCTGCAAGACAGTCCATTTAGCGCGCAGGATGGGTTTGCCGAAGGATATCTGACCAGGATCGCAGAAACATCTGCATGGATGGATATTGAAAGCCGCATATTGACCGACGTTAGTTCCATTGATGCTGGGACTTATGCTGGCATCCTGTCACAACAGCGCCGCGATCTGCGCGACTCTGATCTTGCGGCGCTGGTGCGTTCTGGATCTGAGGGTTCGCTAAAAACAAATATCCTGTCACATCTGCGCCATGTAGCCGCCCAACGTCAAGCTTCTTCAAAAAAAAAGGCCTGAGTAACGGACCGATATTTGACAGACAAAGAACGAGTCGAACACATGGGAGATTCGATATTAGTATAGGTTTATCCACTCCAAATGCGTGGATGCAAGCCCAAAAGGCTAGGGCTAGCAGAGATTGAAAATATTTTCCATATTTTTCCTCTTAAACTCGGGCTGGCTTTGGCCAGTCCTTTTTGACAAGTTTTTGGGTTGGGATTGACCCTATGGATACCAAGCATCTCAATATTGAACTCCTCACCATCGTTGCTGATGGATGCAACAAGCATCCAGCATACAGATAGCTTCGGCCAGTGACTGGTAGGTGTAAGCCCTTCGCTAGAATGTAGCAGGCAAGGCTGAAACTTTGGAAGTTAGAACACTGAAATACATTTTTTGAATATACTAGTTTTTGGTTTTTTATGACACCTTGAGTACTATTTAAGCCTAGTAATAACTGTCTGAGGATTATGGTTGGCTCTCAAGGTTTCCGCCTTCAGAGCCTTCGAAATCTTCAGTTCATTAATTCAATGATCTTCACAATCGAGATGTTGCAATTGTCGGCTGAAAAATAATTCTTCAAAATAAAAGTTATTACTCTTTAGGCGCCGGAAATTTTTGAGGGAATGCTGAATGACCACTGATTTTAAATTTTTAACGGTTGCGCGCGACGGCCGTGTGGCAACGGTGACTATCGATAATCCGCCAGTTAATGTCATAACGACGGCCTTGCTGGCGGAATTGGATGACTTGTCAGTGATGCTCAAGCAGGACTCCGATTTGACTGTGGTAGTGATGCGCAGCGCCGATCCAGATTTCTTTCTGTCCCATTTCGATGTTAGCGCAATTTTGGAACGGTCGACAGCCGGAGTTGCCCAGCGTGACGCCCAAATCAAGCCAATGCATAGTTTGTGTGAGCGGTTTCGTACCATGAATAAAATTGTTATCGGTCAAATTGAGGGGCGGATCGGTGGCGGTGGTAGTGAATTGGCGGCTAATTTTGATATGCGCTTCGGGGTTCGCGGCAAGACCTGCATCAACCAAATGGAGGTGCCCCTTGGTATCATGCCGGGTGGAACAGGCACCCAGCGTTTGCCCCGTTTGATCGGTCATGGCCGCGCTATGGAGTTAATCTTAAGCGGTGATGATTTGGATGCTGAAACTGCTGAAAGGTGGGGCTATCTAAATAGGATTTTCGCACCCGAAGCGATCACGCCTTATGTCACTAATTTGGCGCGCCGAATTGCTTCTTTTCCACCTACCGCGGTGCGGGTTGCTAAGGAAAGTGTCAACAATTCGGAGAAACCTTGGCTTGAGGGGTTGTTGGAAGAGGCTTATTTATTTGAGGGCCTGCTGCGCACTGAGGCTGCGCGGCACAATATGCAACGCTTTCTGGAAATTGGTGGACAAACCCGGGAGGGAGAAAACCGGATGAACGAAATTTGCGCGGCTCTCGGTTTATCCGATACCCCTTGATTGCTAGAATTTCCTCTAGAGATCGCCGGTGCCGCTGAAAAAGCGGTGACGCGCTTAATGGCCAACCTGCACTTTTCAAGCTTATTAATCAGAATGACGAGGTCTTAACAAGTTGGGTTCGAGTCGTTGAAAAAAAACTATTGCAAAATTTTAGATTAACAACCCACAAAGGCCTTTGATGCACGCAACATTACTTAATTATCCTGACCTTTCCAATCGAAAGATGATCTGGGCTAGCAACCAGCATCGTTAGATTCGGTTCGTGGAGTGTGGTGCTCGGACCATGGCCCTCAAACCTCGGAACTGGCTTCGGGGAGGGTTGCGGGTAACGTTTTGATAGTTAGTCACGAGTGGGGGAATCATAAGCTATTGAAATAGCAATATTCATTCACAAACTCGCGCACGGATTAGATATCAAACCTCTCCCAGAGCGTGGCATTTTCAAAGTTTCAAGGTCCGTGGACCGTGTTTCAACTGACTTTGTCCATCGTTTTAATGTTCTTTAGCAGAAGCTTTTATTTCTATTGTGTTTTTAGGTCTTTAGTATATCTCTGCAAACACAACAGCACACACTACTTCTCTAGCGCTATTCCTCCAGATCTTGGCTAACGCTTCTCAAAGCGGAGGATGGAAGTTTATCTTTGTAAAAAATAAGATTTTAAGTTCTCCAGATATGCTTTTAGCCTTTCTGAAAGTATTGAGCGCTAGTGGAACAGCCTTAGCATGGAAATTTTCCATGCGACGACGCTTCGCTTTCCGGATTTGAGCTAGATTCTATTGAGGATACGAAGGCTTAGAAAAAGATAGTGGATAAAACTAGCGTGAATTTTCTCTAAAAAAATCAGGTGATTTTCTTTGCTTAACTAGTTAATTTATTATCTGATTTTATTTTTTTTTTCACCCCATCCACCATCTCATCCAAGTGCATGTAAAGGGCGTCGTAATCTGAAACCTCAGAAATCCATTCTGCGACTGCGTGGTGATACTCTTTTGGAAAGTAGCTATACAAAGTTTTTTCCACTGGAGTTTTAAACTGTTCTTGCATAATAGAAATTAGAGTCCTGGAATATCAAAAAAATGACTGTGGCCATTGTAATTCTGTAAAGAGATTTGCGCCTCTTTTGAATTTTGCAATGGCCAGTTAGCATCAAAACATAACCGCTAAAGAAAATAAATATCCAAGCATTAAGCTTAGTTTAGACGTTTTTATTTTTGCAGACTAAATAGTTTCCATGACGTGTGCCTAAAGAATTTTTGAAGCCAAGCGGTAATCCACAAAATTATCAACAATACATTAGCTCTTTTTTACATTTAGATTAACTGGAACCGGGCGTGTGATATCGTCGAGAGCTGGACAGTGTTTTTCAACTACAGATTGTAGGGAAAGTAAAGTTTCCATGGAAGCGGGAGACTCAATTAAAACCTCACCCCAAATTTTTGTGAACCCAGCTGGCACCATCTCGTCCATTGCCATAAATCCTTGTAAATCTTGCTCACCCCACAAGCGAACGGCGATCTTGTTAATTTTCACTCCCATGTCTTCTGCAAAAATTCGCCAAGTTGTTTCTTGACAAGCTGCGACCGCGGCTAAAACGAGTTCACTAGGCTTAGGTCCCTTGTTTTGACCGTTAAAGCCGAAGGGTTGATCGGATGATAAAGAATGTTGTCGCATAGATATTTTTGTGTGGAAACCTCCCTGATTCTCACTTTCAATAGCAACTGTTATGGGGTTAGTTATTGATCCATTCCTAATTCCTTCTTGAGTTTTCCTTAATAAGCTTGGCCGTTCATTTTTCATTTTTCCTCCATTTGCATGCTAATGCGAAACTTCGATGTTACCACCTGTAAAACCTTTTCTGCCGTTTTGGATAAATTTTTGTTTTATCTCCGAATTATTGATGGGGTTTAAGTTATTCTTTCATATAATATCCAGATAATCTTAGAGGACTAGAGGCAATATCAAAATGGCAAAAATCGGATTTATAGGGCTAGGGCAAATGGGCAGCGCAATGTGCCCGAACCTAATTGATAGTGGTCACAGTTTACAGGTGTTTGACATTTCTAAAAGTGCAGCAGACTCCATTGGAAATTTGGGTGCTGAAGTCTCTAGCACGCCCAAAGAAGCAGCCCATAATTGCGAAGTAATTTTTACGATTTTGCCTGTTGGGTCTATTGTTGAAGATGTGGTCTTTGGTCCTGACGGAATTTCTGAGGGTATGGCGGATAGCGCTATATTTGTTGAAATGAGTACTATTCTTCCCGACGAGACACGGTCTATTGGCAAGCGGCTAGCTGAGCGAGGTTTGTCGATGGTTGACGCACCTGTGGGCAGAACTTCTGCCCACGCAGTTAACCGAAAATCAACCTTTATGGTGGGTGGTACAAAGGATGACTTTAATCGTGTTTTACCTTTTCTAGAATGTATGGGAGAAGCAGTTACATATTGTGGTGAGTTAGGGTCTGGAGCCACTGTAAAATTAGTGAATAACTACATTGCTGCAGTATCAAATCTTGTCAACGCTGAAGGTCTAGCACTTGGGTTAAGTGCGGGTGTCAGCGAAGAAATAATGGTCGAAGTGATTTCTAAAACACCAGCCGGGTTGGGCCATATCACGACGACATGGCCAAAAAAAGCATTAGTAGACGACGACACACCTGCATTTATGCTTGATTTAGCGCGTAAAGATATTGGGTTAGCATTAGCAGCTGGCTCCACCTCAGAGGTGTCGCTTGCGACTGGGACAGTTGCGCATGAGGTATATAGCACGGCAAGCGCAGCAGGCCGGGGTCGTCAAGATTGGACTACAGGAATATATCGAACTGTAAAAAAACTCTCAAAAATAGTTGATTAGGTATAGAAGACCCGTGTCGTTGTGTAGTTCGCATCCCGAGCCAATGTCGTTACGATGTTCTTGAGGTTGTTTGGTTACTTAATCTGAAAAATGGTATCAGCCACTCTAATTTATTGCCCATACACAAATCCACACATCATTAATTTTTACCGGTATATACGAAAATTACCTGCGTTTTATGGTTTTTGTTTGGTAATTTGCATTACAGGTTTATGCCCGAAATCAGGTAAAATAGCCTGCCGGTTATTTTTCTTTAGATTTGCTTATAGAAAGATCACGATTTCTACTCTAACACCAAGGTGCCAGGTTCGATATTTTAATGATGGTACAGGAATTTATCGGTTGAGAAAGAGATAACGATGGATCAACACGACTTTGATTTTTTCCCAAAATTATGCGAACCCAGTGCGTGGCGTGGCGAAGATTTGCAAAAGTCAGAGGACCTTTGGACCTACCATTTGACTAGGGCAGATGTTCAAGAATTGGAGAACGCAGCGTCAGAATTCTTGCTTTCAGGTAAACCTCTAGGCCAAATATCCTCAAAAGATTTTGTTTTAAATAGGCTCACTAAAACCCTGGAGGACATACAGAAACAGCTTAGAGACGGTATAGGGTTTAGGCTTATATCTGGTCTCCCCACATCCAACTATTCAGCAGAGTTTGCTGCAACTATCTTTTGTGGAATTGGCAGTTATATAGGGCGTGCAAGATCACAAAATGCTGCCGGTCATCTTTTGGGGCATGTGCGTGATACTGGAGCGGATGTGAAGTCTACTAATGTGCGCGTTTACCAGACAAATGCGCGTCAAAGCTTTCACACTGACAGCACAGATGTAGTTGGCCTTTTATGCTTGAGAGAAGCAAAAGTTGGAGGCGACTCCATGCTAGCCTCGAGCATGACGGCGCTAAAGGAAATCGTAAATCATCGACCTGAACTTGTGGAAGCATTGTTTGAACCAGTGGCATATGACCGACGCGGTGAAGTGGCAGAGGGTCAGAAACCTTTTTTGACGATACCCGTTTATAATTGGTACCAAGGTTTTCTCTCATGTATTTATCACCGTACTTACATTAACTCAGCGCAAAGGTATGAGGCCGCGCCAAAGCTAACAGAAAGGCAATCCGAAGCTTTAAATGAGTTAGACCGTATATTAAATGATCCGTTAATCCACCTAAAAATGAGATTAAAGCCTGGTGACATGCAATTTGTTTACAACCATTGTATGCTCCACGATCGAACGGAGTTCGAAGATTGGGAGGATACGAAAAAGAAAAGGCATCTGTTAAGACTATGGCTCTCATTGCCTGAAGACCGACCTTTGCCGCCCGTTTATGCGCAACGATATGGTGATTTAACCATTGGCAGGCGCGGAGGCATTATCACGGAAAAAACGGTGCTGCAGGCACCAATTTTTGACTAAGCCAGTCAAGTAAACATTATTTGCGTTTCTTATGCCATTAAGTAACTTTTTCCGAATGCTAAGAAAGGATTATTGAGAAAAAAGTGAACATTAAATACAGTTCTGTGTCATATCCGAATAAACGAAAAACCGGTACTGAGTTTAAGATTTCAAAGTCACAACAAGACCTGAACTGACCGACTCATTTTTGAAAATTTTTATAACAAAATATCTTTGAACACAGATCTCCTGTTATTAACGTCATAATTTTATTCGGCGGCTTTTTCGTATTGCCGCGCATAACCGTCTCGAGTTTGCGGTATTCTGATCCCAAGGATGCTGCCAGCGATTTGTGTCCGAAGTATTTGTGCAGTACCACCAGCGATTGTAAACATTCGGACATCTCTTGTAAGCCGTTCTAGTGGGAGTTCACGTGAGTAGCCCATCGATCCATGAATTTGCAAAGCGTTTTCTGTTACTCTAATTGCTGTTTCTGAGGCTAAAACTTTTGCTTGAGCTGCTGATTCCATGTCGGGAAAACCGTCGCCCGCTCCAGCAGCAGCGTCGTGCAACAATGCGCGAGAAGCCTTTAGGCCAATAGACATGTCGGCCAACATCCATTGTAACCCTTGAAATTCTGCTATTGGGCGACCGAACTGATGTCTCTGTAGCGCATAATTTTTTGCTTCTTCATAAGCCCGTTGAGCAATCCCCAAAGCAACAGTGCCTGCACCCAATCGTTGGGCATTGTAAGCACTCATTAAACTTCCAAAACCTTTTTTCATTCCGGAGGTTGGAACTACAACCATGCTTTGGTCGATCTCCATATTCTCAAAGGTCACGTCTGTCTCGGGTATACCCCTAACACCCATTGCAGGTGTTCTTTTCCCGATTTTCAAACCGGGAGTTTCGTCAAGAATAGCAATAAAGCCGGCTATCCCCTGCTCGATGCCGTTTTCCAAGACCCTTGCGAATACAAGATGGAACTTTGATACACCTCCTCCCGTTATCCAGTACTTTTTGCCGTTGACGATATACTTATTACCCTTTTTAACCGCTGTAGTTGTCATTTCTGTGGCTGCGCTACCAGCGTTAGGTTCAGATATCAAAATTGCAGGCTTATCTCCAGAAAGCACGTAATCGGCTGCAAGTTTTTTTTGTGATTCAGTGCCATATTTCATTACGGCGCCGATCGCGCCCATATTTGCTTCAACCGTAATTCGGCCCATAGTTGAACAACAACGTGCCATCTCCTCAATGACTATGACAGCGTCTAGGTAACTTAGGCCTTTGCCTCCGTATGAGGTGGGTATAGTCATGCCCATGAAGCCCTCATCTCTTAAAGCTGCGATATTGTCCCAAGGATATGCCTCTGTTTGATCGGTTTCAGCAGCAGTGGGCAAAAATACTTTCTCAGCTAGGTCGCGTGCTCTGGCTTTTAATGCAATTTGATCTGAGGTTAGGGTGCTCATGTTATGACCTGAAAGATTGATTAGAGGTGATTTTTGAAATTTTAGGATATGGTAATAAAACGGCCATCGAAATGGAAGTCCAATGATTATTACTGAAGAAGTTTATCATAGAACATCATCATGGAGTGCGATGTTAAAGTGGTTCAATTTATGTTATTATTTTTGAGAATTTAAACGGTGAGTTAGGCTGAAGATTTTTTGGAGATGATTAGTTGTCTAGGAGCAAAAAATGAATATCAAAGGTGGATGTTATTGTGGCGCTATTCGCTATGAATTTGAGGGAGATGTGACAGCGACATTCCAGTGCCATTGCCGTGAATGCCAGTATTTTACTGGAGGCCATGCCAGTGCTGCTTACGTCTTACCGCAAGATAAGTTTACTTTTACTAAAGGCAGCCCAGCGAGGTTTTGTCGATCGGACCTACAAGAACCTATCGAACGTTTGTTTTGCGCTGATTGTGGAACTCAACTTGTGGCGATTTCTCCAAAAAGGCCCTCTTCGTTTATACTGAAGGTTGGCACAACGGACGATCCTGAAAATTGGACCCCGCAATTTGCGTTATTCACCTGTGACAAGCAACCTTACCAAACTCTTCCAGATAGCGTTCCAAGTTTTGAAAAGAGACCACCACCACCGAGCAATTAGTACTGTCAGAAAAATACGACAAGGATCCAGATTTTTTGAGCCTTGCTTCGTTTAGCGTTTAGGTCATGCTTAACGAATTGTTTCGACCTTATCTTTGTTTCAGTTCTGTTGATGAGGTCGGGAACATTAATTGAGATTTTTGAACGATAAATTTTGATATATATTGCCCTATCACAGCATCGGACATCACTGCCAAAACACAATACAGGTTTAGCTTTTTCTGCTTTTCGACGTACTGTTTTGAATTTATCCTGAAATTTAACACCAAAAGCTCTCTTAATCCGTTGAGGTCATTTGTTTGGAAAAAATTGATTTCACAACACCTGAAGACCTTCAACATCACTTCATTAAGCTGGATGGAAGAAATATTCATGTAGCCGTGTGTGGTTCTGGAAAACCAATAATTTTGGTTCATGGCTGGCCGGAATTTTGGATGGCTTGGCTTCCCCTTGCCAATCAATTGAAGCAAAAATATACAGTTCTAATGCCTGATCTCTATGGGTTTGGCAGAAGTGACAAGCCCAAGGCAATTTCTGAGGGACTTGGGCCGAAGTTTCACGCGAATGATTTAGGTGATTTAATAACGTATTTTGGGTTTGAGTGTGTTGTTACAATTACTCACGATGTAGGAGCTTGGGTGATCCAAGATTTAATGTTAAGCAACCCGTCAAAGGTTTTTGCAGGAATTTTTTTTAACTGCCCTAACTCCTCTATAGGGACACGGTGGCTGACAGATGGCCATATCAATAAAATTTGGTATCAGTCCCTCATCCAATTAGATTGGTCGGTAAACCTAATCGGTTATAATGAAGATACGTGTAGTATTTTTCTGGAAGCGATGACCAAAGAAATTTGCTATCAAAAACATGCCTTTGACGCAGTTTTTGATAGCTGGGTCAAAAATTTTATGGCACCAAACGCGTTGGCGGGTAGTTTTTCTTGGTACAAAAGCATCAACAAAATGCGTCTAGCAAGCATAGAAGAGAATTTGTCGCCGCAGGGAATAAAACAAACGAACACAAAATTGATTGAGGCACCTTGTTTTTCTTATTGGGGTCAACATGATCCAATTTTGAAATCTGAATGGCGGCATACTCTGTCGCAGCATTTTAGGGATATTGAAATAAGGTTAGCAAACAATGCGGGACATTATGTGCACATCGAAACGCCGGTGTCGTCTTTCAAAATGATTTCAACATTTCTGGAGAATATTAAATATTAATTTTTAAGAAAATTAGAAAATGTGTCAGATAAGGGGGGAGCAAAACCCTGGTGTTGTGAGAGGAAAATGGGGTTTGAGGACACGACATTTGGAATATGAATTTGATTGGATACCTTCTGCAAGTCAACTGACAACAGATTTTGTAAAAATTTCAATTGTTGGCGGCGGAAATACTTCAATCGCATTTTAGCTTACTTCTAAGAAATCTCAGGCGCTCGCTTTATTTTGGATTAACATGGAGATTTCAGGGAGTTAAAACCGTTCTTCCAGCCACAACTCCATTTCGTAAGTCTTCAATCGCCTGATTTGCCTTTTCCAAGGGAAGAGTGCGGATAGGGAATTTAATATCTAGGCCACCTTTTACCATTTCCACC
Source organism: uncultured SAR116 cluster alpha proteobacterium (assembly GCA_902578815.1). GTDB lineage: Bacteria > Pseudomonadota > Alphaproteobacteria > Puniceispirillales > Puniceispirillaceae > MED-G116. The sequence goes on from CACHEI010000017.1 coordinate 12,317, forward strand.
AATTCTTTACATTCCTCCAGTGTTCCGACGTAAGATCCCATTATTTTTAACATCTTGAACGATAGGGGTGGTAAAGATAGCTCGTGAGCGCCTCCGTGTAATCCGACGTGGACATGCGTGCCGCCTTTCCTCAAAACTGATAAACTAAGCGCCATGGTTTGATTCATACCAACAAAATCCAGGCATGCCGCAACTCCACTATCATCCGACACACATTCCAGAATTTTACTTTGAGGGTCATCAATTGAGCTGAGAACGGTAAAATCCGCACCTATATCCCTAGCAATTTTCAACTTTGCATCGTCTAGGTCGAGAACAATCAACTTAGCTTTTGTCATAAATTTTGCGATATTAATTGCTGCCAGGCCAAGGCCGCCAGCCCCGATAATTACCAATCGGTCTGCTTCAGTAAAACTTCCAAGATCTAATTTCCTTAACGCACTGTAAACTGTGAGACCAGAGCAAGAAAGCGTGCACGCCAAGTAAGGGTCGATGCCTGTGTAATCAATCAAGAATTTTTTGTGAGGAACTACAACGTGATCCGAGTAGCCTCCGTTCACTCTAGTTCCAATAATCTTTGGTGCATCACACACTTGGGTCATCCCGACTTTGCAAGATTGGCAAACTCCGCAGTTGATCCAAGGATATATTAAAAATGATTTTCCAATCAGATTTTCTTGTTCCTTTGACCCAACCGAAATGACCTTGCCAACTGGCTCATGTCCAAGGGTGAAAGGAGGGATAACCCCCCTGGAACTAACAGGGAAAGTTTTTCCTCCACCTAAATCAAAAAAACCTTGATGTATGTGCAGGTCGCTATGGCAGACGCCGCATGCTTCTATAGCCAATAGTATTTGGTCGCCACTCGGACGAGGCGTTTCATACTCTCTTAACTGGAGGGGTTGCCCCCATTCAATAATCTGCATTGATCTCAAGGTGCGACGCCTCTGCGGAATACTATCCAGCTTGTTAACAGGAACCATAATCTAGAAGCCAGACAAGCTATAGAGATATTAGCTTTGTTATCCAGCTATGTATACTTAGCAAACATATTACACTTATCTAAAACTGAACTCTTTAGCTCTGAAATGTTAATTTGGGGGTCTTAAACCACACTTGTGCTGTATCTTGTTTTATACTTTTAATCTGATCATTCAGATCTAGGAATGGTGTTTCTCATGCTGAGGCGCTCTGAAAATTCAGCAAACCAATCTCGCAGGTATTGGTTCTTTGCCCGCCAGTTTCTGTTGTTGTGGCGATAGTCTAGATATCCTAATGCACATCCAAGTGAAATCTGGCCCATATTTAGGCTGCCACTGAGTATTTTACTTGAACTGTTATTATAGAAATCAAGAGTGCGCTCTATTTTCTTCCACAAATTTTCTAGCCATTCAGCATTTTGATATATGTCCTGTCGGTACCTATGCTCGTACACCATCAAAAGTGCCGCGTCTAGGATACCATCAAAATTTGCTTCTGCTGTTTTAATACTCCACTTCAAATTTTCTTTTGCCAAATAAAGATCGGATTTGCCAATATAATTCAAATACGAGCATATTACTCTACTATCAAATATAGTGGTGCCATCTGGGAGAACTAATGTCGGAATTTTGCCTAGTGGCGAGACATCAACTAAGTCCTCAACGACACCTAGTGGATTTGTCCGAACACTCACAATCTCTACATTTTCAAATAAGTTAACTTCGTGCAAAGTAACCATAACCTTTCGAACATATGGCGACCTATCCGAGTAAAATAATTTCAATTTTTGCATAACTTATTTCCGCAAATCATTATTTTCTGATTTTGTACCGGTGGTATTGCATGTCAATTGTATAAAAAATTCCAATAGTCGATAGTCTTACATGTCATTGCAACCTTTGCTTACTCAATTTTTGGTATGAGGGTTGCGTCACGTGTATTTACAAAGTTACGATTTGAAGACAGAGCTACCTAGGGAATTAAACTGATGAGTCAGGCAAAACGACATAATATTTTATTTATTCAAACCGACCAGATGACGGCGTTTGCTCTAAACCAATACGGTAATCCAATCGTAAAGACCCCTAATCTTGACAAATTAGCTTCTCGAGGCGTGGTTTTCAAAAACGCTTATTGTAATAATCCAATATGCGCGTCCTCACGGTTTTCAATGATGTCAGGCCAGCTGTCTTCTAGAGTTGGAGCTTACGATAATGCTGCTGAATTTCCAGCACAAGTCCCAACCTTCGCCCATTATTTAGTCGATTTAGGATATAAAACTTGTCTTTCAGGTAAGATGCACTTTGTCGGCCCGGACCAACTACATGGCTTTCAGGAAAGGGTAACTACCGACATTTATCCGTCTGATTTTGGATGGACGCCGGATTGGCTGGTTGAGGGCCACCAACTTCCACCATCAGGCATGTCAATGAGAAGTGTAGTTGAAGCTGGAGTTTCCGAGCGTAGCATGCAAATTGATTACGACGAAGAGGCCTGCTATCAGGCAGAGGTAAAACTTTGGGAATATGCAAGGTCTGCAGATAAATCTCCTTTCCTTCTGGCTGTTTCCTTCACGCATCCGCATAATCCATTTACCACGCAATCTCGTTATTGGGATATGTATGACCATAGTAAAATCAATATGCCTAGTGTTGCTTCAATTCCAGTTGAACAACGAGATCCATGGTCACAAAGATATTATTATCTTATTCGAAATGATGAACACATAGTCACCGATGATGACATTCGGAATGCGCGACATGCCTATTACGGCATGGTCACCTACATGGATGATATGGTTGGACGCCTCATGAATGTATTGGAGGAAAGCGGTCTAATCAAAAATACCTTAGTTGTTTTTACTGCTGATCACGGGGAGATGCTGGGTGAGAGGGGAATGTGGTATAAGTTCAACCCATATGAATGGTCAGTTCGGATACCCTTAATAATTTCTTCCCCTGATGGTCTCGCAGGGCATAAAGCCGACGAACTTGTGTCCCTTGTAGATATGTTGCCTACTTTCGCTGAAATTGCCTCAGGAGAAACGAATTTTAAACCTATTGATCCATTAGATGGAAAATCCTTATTGCCCATTCTTTATGGAAAGCCCCTGGAGTCACCAAATGAAGTCTCAATTGAGTTCACGGCAGAGGGAACCTTTGCGCCAGCTCTAATCCTTCGCCAAGATAATATCAAATACGTCTACTGTGAGACCGACCCGCCGATGATGTTTGATCTGGATAAAGACAAGGGAGAACTAAAAAATCTGTGCCTTGATAAAAGCAACTCTGATAAGGCACACGAGATGGAAAACGAAATATTGAAACGTTGGGATCCAGTCCAATTGAAAAAAGATATTATTGCAAGCCAACAACGCAGACACTTTGTGCAACGTGTCTTAGTAAAAGGGAATTGCAAGCCTTGGGATTTTCAACCCACATTTGACGCTTCAAAACAATATCTTCGCACCGGTAATAGCCCCACAGCCGTCAAGGGTTTAGCTAGGTATCCTTTTGTTAGTCCTAAAAAACCAGACATTCCGAGACAGTGATCAAAAAACAGAGCTGGCAGGAAAAACCTCAGCGGATTGAACTAACTGGGTGGAGGAGCGCATTGTTAAATTTTCAAATTATCAAATATCCATCTGAACACGCTCTACGCGATCTATAATTTTCATAGCATCATTTGCAAATTCCACATGCTTTGGGTGCGACCGATATTCTTCCCACGCATTTTGGCTTTCAAATACAATAATAAGGCCAAAGTCCATTGATGTATTCTCAATCTTTAAATCTGGGCCAAATTCGAATTTTATTATGCCGGGTACAATTTTGGAAATGGATTTGAGCCCCTGACACATCAATTTTATGTTTGGAGAACCTATTCCTCTCTTAAATTTCATCAATGTGACTTGCACAAATGCCATAGTAAAAACCTATTCGATTGACGTTTTTACTCGCATTTCAATCAAGCCAGCTGTCATTGGTGAGGGATCCGCTTTCGTTTTTATTTCCAAACATGCTGTTTTGCCACTTGCCCAAGCGCGCTTTAAGGCTTGTTTAATGTCATCAGGATTTTCGATTAATTCAGCGTAAGCTCCGGCTGCCTCAAAAATTTTGTAATAATCAATATCCCTTAATGAAGTGCCACACTCCCGACCCCACATTGATTTCTGTTGATTCTTTATCATACCCCATTGGCTATTATTCGCGATTATAACGGTCACTGGGGCATTATAATCTATTGATGTTTCTAAAGGAGTGAAGCCGGGGGCGAGGCCAATAGAACCATCCCCTGTAACCAACACAACCCTCGATTCCGGTCTGGCTAATTTTACTGCAGTTGCGAAAGCAGGCCCTGTGCCCATCTGTTCCCATGGACCGGGCGCAATGATGCCACCGATTTTTTTACCCTCTTGCGCCCAGATATTGAGCGCCGCTTCACACCAACATGCAATATCACCGCCATCAATAATCAGAAAATCTTCTTCATTCAATGCCGATATGACGTCATAACAAACCCTGAGAGGGTGCATAGGATTGCTATTATCTAGCAATTGAGGTCCCATTTTTTCGTTATGTTCAGCTCTTTTTTGCCTTAGCCTGCTAGCCCAAGATCCGTCATGAGTTTTCATACCCTCTTCGTTTAGAAGTGATTCTATAAATGAAAATATACCCGAGCATATTCTCTCCTCAGCCAGCATATTGTCACTCAATTCACGCGCGGTTGGGTTAACTGTTATCAATTTCGTATTATGAGAAATCAAAGGAGCCTCTCCAAAATTTATTGGAAAGTCTAATTGACCACCGAGCATGAGGATCACGTCCGTCTCTTCACTTATTAATCTTGAACATGGGTTCTGATGATAATCAAATAATCCAAGGTGCAGATCGTTGCCCATGTCCATTGGTTTTATATGAGTAAATGGGGTAAATAATGGCAGATTTAACTTCCGTGTTAACATTTCACAAATCTTTTCTGATCCGGAATGCCAGACACCAGCACCTGCAATCATAACAGGTTTTGAAGCTTCATTCAGCGCTGTTTTGACTAAATCAATGTCTTTTGGATTTGGATAGGTTTGGTGTATTTTTTTCCTTTTAGGGTCGAAAAAACGACTAGTGGCCTTTGGCTTATCATCTATTTGTCCTGTAAACAGAAAATTTGTGGGAATTGTGAGTTGCACCGGGCCAGTTGGATATTGATTGGCGATATCAAAAGCTTTGTCAAAAAACCAATCAATTTTGGAAGCATTGTTGACTTCTATAGAATATTTTGTAATCGGGCGAACTACTTCTTGTTGGGGTAATTCTTTGAAACCCTTGTTGTCAAAGTTGTTTGAGTTAGAAGAAATTCCAATAAAGACAACCGGGTCACCCGCGTAATAAGCTTCAGCCACAGCTGAGATATAATTTGTAAAACCGCTTGGCTCAGCAAGGCAAATTGATACCTCTCTGTTCAGGCGGCTTGTTGCAACCGCTAAAAACCCAGCCTCCATTTCGTTTCGGGCAGAAATTATTTCTATGTCATAATCCAAACAGGCAACGGTAACCGGATTAATGAACCCTCCACAAAGTGAGAATATTCTCGTGATGCCTTTGTCGCGCAAAGAACGAGCGAGGAGATGCCCCCCCGTGATCTTCCCAGGTTTAGTTTTGCTGATATCGTTCATGAATTTTATCCAGTCTACGCGTTCTTGTGTTTGCCCTGAACAATGCCATCAATCATCATAGCGATAAATAAAATCGCTAAGCCGGCTAAAATGCCTTGCCCGACTGAAGCGTATTGCAACGCTTCTAAAACATCTTCTCCAAGTCCTGCTGCACCAATCAATGATGCAATTACGACCGTTAAAAGACTAAGCAGAATGGTTTGGTTCATGCCTGTCCGTATTGATTTTGCGGCCAATGGCAAGTCGACTTTTGTTAACAAGTACCAATTATTAGCGCCATAGGCTATCGCGGCTTCCCTGATGGAGGCAGGGACACCTTGTAGACCAAGCACAGTAAGGCGTACTGAAGGTGGCATACCAAAAATCAGACAAGTAACAACAGCAGAGGGCTTGCCTGTTCCAAATATTGTGATAATTGGTATCATGTAAACAAATGCAGGCATGGATTGCTGGAAATCTAGGATTGGTCTAATAAAGTTATAGAACCTAGGTCGTCTCGCTGCATAGACGCCAAGCGGAACACCCAAACCAATGGCAATAAAAGCGGCAGTTCCAAGCAAAGCAAGAGTTTGCATCGAGAGAAGCCAAAGACCAACTAGCCCCATATAGATTAGGAACGCGCCAGCCCAAAGAGCCGCTCGCAAACCAGATGTTATGGTTGTCACGGCGACGACAAGAGCAATCATAACCATCCATGGTATGCCAGTAAAAATCAATTCCATCAAATCAAGAACCGACCGAATAAACCAACTAACGCTATACCAAAAACCCTCACCGCTGAGCGTTACCCATTCAAAGAAACTCTCGATATGGACAATAGCTTCGTCTCGAAAAGATGACGTAGTTGGAAAATTTGACAGCAAATTCACTTGGCCAGGTTGTGCAAATTCAATCACTGTCACAACAATAATGATGCAAGAAAAAAGTAAACCGAATACGATATTAAGAGGTCGTATAACGGCTACACCAACCCCCTTGGACAACCATTCAGAAAATCTACGCTCGAGGACAATATTGGCAAAAATACATTGAAAAATCCTTGCGCTAATTAATAACAAAACACCAAATAAGACCACCCAAATACGAGAGGCTTCGGCGGCTATGATTGCGTTTTCAATGTCAAAATAAATTGCCTCAAGGTTGGCAACATTTGTTTTCGCTTGTTCTACTTTTTCCGAGCCTTTGTCTATGGCTGCTTGAAGTTGTGCTCGACGAATGTCTAATTGACTTGAAATTGTCTTTAAACGGTTAGTCATGTCAGTGGTTAAATCACCAAACGCTCCACGGGCAATTTGAACAAACGCAAAAGTTTCAACAAGCACAAAAATCAACGCCCAATTCCAAATGCCACGGGCAGCAAAGAAAATTGATCCAAAAACGGCAGCTGCGGTATTTAGGGTGAATGTTACTTTTGCCGTAGACCCAATTTTATTAAACATTGAAGAGTAATATTCGGTGTTGTTACCGATAAATTCAGGCAATAAATCAGAGCTTTGCAACTGTTGAGGGTCGTTCATGTGGTTCGTTTTGCTTTTCATCAGTTTTCGACCCCTTCTACAATTGCTTTAAAGAGTGCATCTCTCGTGATGATGCCTTTGAGGCTTCCAGACTCGCTTGTGACCAATATTGGCTTGTCACTGTTTGGGTTTTCCGCGATTATCTCATTTAAAAATGAGTTTTCTAAGCAGGTCGAAGCGTCTTTTGGAATTTCGCCCATCTCTTTCTTATATGTTGGAATTTTAATCATAATCGATTTGGCTCGCACAACCTTCAATCTTGATATGCCTGAGACGAAAGCTGCGACATAATCGTCGGCTGGATTGAGCACTATTTCTTCAGCTGTACCCATCTGAACAATGCGGCCATCACGCATAATGGCGATCCGGTTTCCTATCCTCACGGCTTCATCGAGATCGTGAGTGATAAATACTGTCGTTTTATTCATCACATTTGCCAACTCCATAAACTCGCCTTGAAGTTGACGCCGGATCAGTGGATCTAGAGCACTAAAAGGCTCATCCATAAGCAGGATTTCACTATCAATCGCGATGGCTCTAGCAAGGCCAACCCTTTGTTGCATACCCCCAGAAAGTTCGTCCGCAAATTTATTGTCCCATCCAACAAGATCAACCATCTCTAGAGCTTTTCCTGCGATCTCCATCCTTTTATTTTTTGGCACTTTACGAATTTCAAGAGGTAATGCCACGTTATCAATTACAGACCGATGAGGCATCAAAGCGAAATTTTGAAAAACCATTGAAATATGTTCATTACGATATTGCCGTAAATCAGCGTCAGAAAGATTCATTATATTTCTGTCATTAACAATAATTTCTCCAGCAGTTGGATCGAGAAGGCGGTTAATATGACGTACCAGCGTAGACTTACCACTTCCAGATAGACCCATTATGCAAAAAATCTCACCCCGTTGAATTTCCAAGCTCACATCCGCAACTCCAACAACACAATCATACTTGGAAAGAACTTCACTTTTTGAGATCCCATTTTCTTTGATATCAGCCAACGCTGTCTCTGGATTATCACCAAAAATTTTCCACACGTTTCTAATTTTAATTGCTGTTTCTGAACTTGGCATTGCTTACCAACCTTTAATCATTGTCATTTATATTTCCAATTGAGGAATTCAGCACATCTTTCACCGATCATGATACTTGGCGCGTTAGTGTTTGATGAAACCAAACTAGGTAAAATTGAGGCGTCCGCGATACGAATATTTTGTAAACCATAGATTCGTAATTTTGAATCCACTACTGATTTATTTTCCTCACCCATCTTACAAGTAGCGACTGAATGCCAACAAGTTTGGCCAGTTTCTCTTGCGAAGTTCAACAAATCAGCATCTGACCTCACATTTGAACTAGGTGAAATCTCCTTTGCAATGAAACTTTTGAGTGGTTTCCTAGATGCAAGTTTTCTGATGATTTTCAGACCATTAATGGCGGCAACCTTGTCCTCCTCGTCGCTTAAATAATTTGCGATAATTTTTGGAGATGAAAATGGATCTCTTGACCCAATGTGAACTGAGCCTAGGGATTTTGGTTTCAAATAGAAAACTTGTAATGAAAACCCAGAAAAGTTGTCTACCCCCATGCCTCTCGCCATCGAAAACCTATCGGCACCAGTGACGTGGCAAAGTTGCAACTTAAAATTTGGTGCATTTAATTTTTGATCAGTTTTTAGGTAGGCGTGTACACTCACGGTTGGCGTCGCCAATAGACCCTTTCGCATAAAAATGTATTTTAAAGACTCTCGAGTGGCAAAAATCTTACTGTTGAACAAATCATTGACAGTTATTTTTTTGCTACACTCGTAAGAGATCCGAAGATTGACGTGGTCTTGTAAGTTTTCACCAACAGAAGGACAGTTTTTAACTATTGAAATACCCAAGTTTTTAAGTAATTTTGCGTTGCCCACGCCGGAGCGTTCAAGCAGTCCTGGCGTGTTAAGCGCTCCGGCGCAAAGTACTACTTCTAGTCTTGCTGAATAGCTTTTCTCTGAACCGCCTTTATTTTTGTTATGTGTGTTTACGCCAACAACCTTTATGCCATCAAAAATAAGCGACGACGCGTAAGTGTTGGTTAACACGTTCAAGTTATTTCGATCACGCGCAGGTTTCAAATAGCCAATTTCGGCACTGCATCGTTCCCCACGTTTCTGGGACATCTGCATTTTTGAAACCCCAATACAATCACCATCGTTGTAATCATCGACAGGATTGATACCGATCTCACCACAGGATTGGATAAATGCATCGGTTAATTCATCGTCATGTCTAACGAATTCTATCTTTATTGGTCCAGATTTTCCTCTAGACGCTTCACGGCCAATATCACTATTTTCCATCTTTTTGAAGAAGGGCAGAACATCGTTATATCCCCATCCGGGGCAATTGTTTTCTGACCAAGAGTTATATTCTGATGGGTCTCCGCGGACAAATACTTGGCCGTTAACAGAACTAGAGCCGCCTAGTAATTTACCGCGCGGCCAATAATGCTTTTGGCCTTTCATGCTCGTGTCAGGCTCGGTTTTGTAATCCCAAAGCACCTCTTTGTTTTGCAATAATCTACCAATTCCGATAGGAACCCTAATCCATTTATTAGTAGCCTCTCCACCAGCCTCTATTAATAAAACAGAAAATTTTCCACTTTTACTTAAATTAGCGGCGACAGCACAACCAGCCGACCCTGCACCCACAACGATAAAATCAAAAATATTTTTCATATATTCTGACTATTCTGCCAAACCGCCGCAACTAACGTCCAAGCGGGGAAGGGGCGACTAAAATCGCGCCTTCCTATTTTTTCAGAAATTACGGCCTGTAAAATTTGAAATTGTTACATACCGAGCCAGCTATCAACTGTGCCTTTATTGGCTGCAATCCACTCAGCAGCTACCTCCTCAGGCTTTCGTTTATTTGCTTGTATCTCATAAGCCCAACCTGAAAGGGTCTCTGTTTCAAGGCTTACGCCTTGAAGCAAAGATACCACTAAAGGGTTCTTTTCTTCCAGCTTCTTTGACCACACGATGTGGATATGTTTCGATCTCCCCGCGCAAGTTATCTTTGAAAGCTCCATCCAATTTTCATCCGTTTGCGGATTAACAAATTTATGGCAGTTATCGTTGTGGGGGTCCTGTTCTAATTGAACCAAATCATAAATGTCGAACTGACCGTCAGGTGTCCAGCAATACCCTGCAATACCAGCTTTTTTTGATATTGCTTTTTTAAGATTGCCAAACCAAACAGCGGCGTCAGCTGAATAGGTGTCATTAAACGCATTCAACCCGTGGTCTCGGTAGGCAATAGTATACTCTTTTGACACTATCCAGGCTGGATTGCCTGCCCAAATTTCACCCCTGCCATCTCCGTCAGTGTCTAGTAATTTAGCAATCTCAGGGCGGGCAAGGTCTGTCAATTTGGTAACATTGTATTCGTCAGAAAAGTACCTTGGAACGCATACACCTGCCTCGCCTTTATAAAAACCTTCACTTCTTACTACAGTGCCGTCACCACCTTCTTCGGCGACATATTTTTTATGCAACGCGATTTGATTTGGAAGCCAAGATTCTATGTGAAAGTCTATTTCACCCTTGCTCATACCAGGGTAGAAGATAGCGTTATTCCCAGGTAGCTTTTGAACTTCAAGTCCCAATCTTTGCTCGAGGATTTGCTTCATCACCTCGATATAGGCCTGAGCAGAAGGCCATTTAAATTCTGCGATAACGATTTTATCAGAAGCGTGTGATACAGATGATACCAAAACACCACCCAAGGCAGCGGCTGATAACGTAGTTTTTATCAAAGATTTCAGCATTGTTTCCTCTCCTTTTTGAATTAGATCATCGGCGACATTCATTGATTTTATTTTCACCGTTTGCCAATTAGCTTATCTTTATAAAGTGCAAATGGTAACGCAATAATTTTACGAAGGTAGGGTTTCTTATTCAATAAATCGTGCATAAGATCTTAACAAAAAGTGAATATATTCGGTAATCAGACTACTTTTATTTTAAAACATCGAGTTTTTCCCTCCAAAAATTGCTGGAGGAGATTTTGATATTATTTTTTCTAAAACATTCAAATACAGAAAGATTTTAGAAGTTTTTCAGATATCAGTTTCATATGATGCAAGACGCAAATCAGTTTACTATCCTGGGATTTTCATTTTTGGAACAAAAAGGTCATTTGCTGCTTTTGATTGAAGTTTGCGCAAAATTGTAAAAAATAAGTGAGTCAGAATCTCCGAAGTCCATAAACGCAAGATGTCACAATAATCCCTCTCGTCAAAAACCCGGCGTTCACTACTCAACTAGGAGCCTCAAAATGGAAGTAAATTTTTCAGAAAAATCCGTGCTTGTAACTGGAGCAGGCGGGAGTATTGGGAGGGTATTGGTGAACTCTCTGATGAAAAATGGTGCCACAGTTTATGCAGTTGATAGCAGTGATAAAAGTTTAAAAAATTTGGAGGCAGAGATTGGTGGTAATGGGAAATTGCAGACAATTTTATCAGACCTACAAGGTGACGCTGTTTGTGAAAATGTTGTGGTGGATATCCCCAAGTTACATGGATTGGTGCATTTGGCCGGTATTTTTGAGCCAGACGAAATGATCGTTGGAGATACAGAAGCGGTGTTTGATCCAACCATCCAGGCTAATCTCAGGAACATTTATTCACTCTTCATTGCCTGCAAGCCACTTCTGCTTCGAAGTGATTGCTCGCGCGTTATATTAACAAGCTCCATAGCCTTTAACCGTGGCGCATATTTACACACTGCCTACAGTGCTGCAAAAGGGGGTGTGGTAGGTTTCATGCGATCACTCGCTAGAAGAGAAGCTCCAAAAATCCTTGTAAACGCGGTCGCACCGGGAGTTATAGACTCTCCAATGCCAGCAGATATGATAGCAAAGCGAGGTATCGAAAATGTTTTGGCTCAAATACCTCTTGGCCGCTTGGGTCGGGTTAGTGAAATTAGTGGAGTCATTGAGTTTTTATTGGGGCCAAATGCAAGTTATGTTACCGGTCAACTCATCAATGCTGATGGAGGCTTGTCCAATAATTAAATTTAAAGTTTGACTGGCAATGATTAAACAAATACGCAACTCAGACGCTCATCACTTCGCAACTTTTCCTCCTCATTAGTCTTTAACAATCAGATTTTTATTTTATTACAAGAGAGTATGAGATGGCAGACACTAACTTTTCTAATGAGCAAATGTTGAAACTTTATGAAAGTATGTTGCGTATAAGAAAAGTAGAGGAGCAACTTGCCAAGGATAGCAAAGAAGGAAATATACCTGGCGCAGTTCATCTTTACATAGGCCAAGAGGCTGTTGCTGTGGGCGTCTGCTCGCAATTGAGTGACAAAGATTGGATAGCATCCACTCATCGAGGTCATGGACATTTTTTGGCAAAAGGTGGTGAGACGCGGCTACTCATGGCTGAGGTTTATGGGAGAGATACGGGGATATGTAGGGGGCGAGGCGGCTCAATGCATGTAGCTGATTTCTCAAAAGGTATCATTGGAGCAAACGGCATAGTGGGAGGGGGCATCTCAATCACAACGGGAGCAGGGTTAGCTTCGAAATTAGCCAATGATGGATCTGTAGCAGTTGTATTTTTTGGTGATGGTGCAGCAAATCAGGGTGTTCTTGCCGAGGCTTTAAATATTTCGACCTTGTGGCAGCTTCCAGTAATTTTTATATGTGAAAACAATGGGTTTTCTGAATTTTCACCTACTAATACAGTTACTGCCGGCAACATTGTCGACCGCGCAAAACCTTACGGCACAGCTTGTGAAACAGTTGACGGCAATGATGTCATTGCGGTTTGGCAATGCGCGGAAAGAGCAAAGTTAAGAGCTTTGAGAGGTGATGGTCCAACTTTAATTGAAGCTCACACGTACAGGCAAAGAGGCCATGTCGAAGCCGAGGCCACTTTCCTCAGCAAAAAATATCGCGATAGCCAAGAGATAGAGAATTGGGTTTCTAAGGATCCGATCACGTTGTTTGAAAAGAGAATTGTTGATGCAGGTCAGGCAAAAATAGAAGACTTGCAAATTATTACCAAAGCCATAGAGGTGGAGGTAAATGAAGCAATAGAGTTTGCAGAGAAATCGCCCTACCCTGATTCGGGGGGAAATGAGCAACAGTACATGTTTACTTGAGGTGAGTATGGCAAAGAAACGTATGATACAAGCTATAAATGAGGCACTCGATGGAGAAATGCAGCGGGACCACAAACTTATTTTGTTTGGCGAAGACGTAGAAATAAGTCTGTTTGGTGACACAAAAGGACTAGTGGATAAATATGGCACCGACAGAATACGTAACACCCCTATTTCAGAAACTGTGATGAGTGGCATGGCTGTAGGTGCAGCAGCAGCAGGCTTTAACGTTATATGCCACATGATGTTTGGAAATTTCATGTACACCGGGTTTGACAGTATAGCTAATCAGGCGTCAAAGCTTCGATATATGACTGCTGGTCAAATTTCACTTCCAATAGTTTACATGAGTGTTTTTGGTGGTGGTCGCTCGGCCGCTGCACAACATTCAGATGCTATGCACCCCATGTTCATGAATTTGGGTGGGATAAAGGTTGTAACCCCTTCCTCACCAATGGATGCTGCGGGGTTACTTCGTGCATCAATCCGTGATCCTAATCCCGTTGTTTATTTACAGGCAGCTGGACGAGGCGGAGAATTAGGGGAGGTACCAGATGAAGAGTTTGTTATCGAACTCGGTAAAGCAGCTAGGCTGAGGAATGGTGAAGATTTAACGATCGTGGCTATTGGTGCGATGGTCCGACCTGCGTTGCGGTCAGTGGATTTTCACGCAACAAAGGGTGTGGGCATTGAATTAATTGACCCACGAACACTGGTGCCCCTTGATAAGGAGATGATTTTTAAATCTGTTAGAAAAACTGGACGTTTGATAATTGTTGATGAGGCTCGCGACACCTGCTCTGCGGCGTCACATATCGCCTCATTGTGTGCTGAGGAATGCTTTTCAGCCTTAAAGGCCCCTATAAAACGGGTTACTGTTAATGATATAGCCATTCCATACTCCCCACCTCTTGAAAAAAATGTGTTACCAAATGAAGAACGCATCAATAACGCAGTGTCAGAGGTTTTGGAGTTTGTCTAGTTGCGATCGGTAGGGATATGAAAATTGATCTTAAATTGCCCAGAATCTCCATGAATATGGAAGAGGGAACAATTGTAAAATGGTTGGTTGCAACGGATGAGCTTTTTTCTGAAGGTGAGATCCTCTATGAAGTTGAAACGGAGAAGGTTACGAGTGAGTTTGAAGCCCCGTGCAGTGGAAAAATGATCCAGCATTTTGTTGCGGAGGGAGAAAACGTCGCGGTCGGTGATAAGGTTTGTAAAATTGAAAAAGTTGATTAGCAAAAGCCCTTATTTTTTTGACCGTCATACTGTTTCGAGGGAGAAAGCTTGGTGATAATAGGACGTAGTATTTAAAAAGAAGCACTAATTAAACCATATTAATGCAACTACTTAGCCTATTTTATCAGTATCTTCGCCGACCATCCAGGACATTGCGGTACCCCCATCAACTGGTAAAACATGACCTGTTATGTAACTAGATTTGTCACTCATCAAAAAAGCAACGGCACTACTTATTTCATCAGGTGTTGCCCAACGGCCAATAGGCGTTCTTTCAGAGATTTTTACCGCGTCAATAATCCCTTTATTAACCCTATCCCTTAGGGTTTCGGTGAGAACAAATCCGGGAGCTACCGCGTTAACTGTGATGCCAAACTTGGCTAACTCTGTCGCGAGTCCGCGGGTCATTCCAACCAGTCCAGCTTTGGCTGTGACATATTCAAGCCGGAATGGGCTGCCAGTAATGCCCATAAGAGAGCTCATGTTGACAATTCTTCCATATCCACACTCTTTCATTTTGGGTATAACCATTTTACTCCAAATAAACGCTCCGTTAATATGAATATCGATCATTTCTTTGAAATTTTTAATGGAAAGTTGTTCAACTGGTCCTTTTTGCCGTGGCATAATCCCAGCATTATTAAAGAGAAGCACTGGTTGTTTAAATTCAGCAAGTATTTGATCATATGCCGACTCACTTTCATTTTCATTTGTGACGTCTGCGACATAAGATTTACACTGGATGTTGTGAGTGCGCTTAACGACCTCAACAGCTTCTAATAGTTTTTGGTTGTCACGGTCAACAAGAGCAATTCTGAAGCCAAGTGAAGCAAGTTGTTTTGCGGAGTTGAACCCAATACCGTTTGCCCCACCTGTTATGATTACAGTTTTTTCCATCCGCTCTTCCTGGTAATATGGACCAATATTTTTGGCAGTATTCCTGTGCAAAAATTGTTATCTTTTATTCAGTTTTCCGTCATTGACAATAATATTTTACCATTTCTTCCGCCTGATCCAGCATGTTTTAGTGCCTGCTTGAAATCCTCTAAACGATAAACTTTTTCAACATTAGAAACCAATGTTCCATCGAGAAATAATTTGGAAATATCATCAAACGTTCTCTGAAGAAATTCGTGAGACTGATCAAAAATTCCATATCTAGCCCAAAAACCAACCAATTTGATTTGCTTAATGATTGCCTGTTCTGGAGTTATCATACAAGGCTCTCCTCCCAGGTATCCATAATTCACTACTGTGCCTCCTGTGGATAAACAGGATGCAACCCGCATTGTGGACTTTCCTCCTATCGCGTCGATTGCTAACTTTACATCAACATGTCCTAATCTGTCCCTGACCTCTTGGGCTAATTCATCAGTGTCCAGAAAAACGTGGTCGCCACCCGCTCTTTTTATGTCTTCAAACAGCTCTGTCCGGCGAACAACATTAATTGTTTTTATCCCCCGGGTGCGAGCTAAGCTTATTAAGTGCGTTCCAACCGCTGAATTTGCAGCATTTTGGATGACCCAATCACCTGCTTCAAGGTTTTCATACTTTTTGAGCATCGTCATTGCAGTTGGGGGGTTTGCTTTCATTTGGGCAGCTTGATGAGGATCGATTTCATCAGGTAATCTTATAACCTGATCAACGGGAATATTTTGATACTCTACCCAATTATGCCGGCTCAGCACTAAAATCATATCACCACATGACAGTTTATCTACCTTTGAGCCAATGCTCCTTATTTTGCCAACTCCTTCCACCCCTACGATCGCCGGTAGCGGAGGGCTTGGATAAAGGCCTTGAATAGCAAGAAGGTCAGCTGGGTTTATTGCTGACGCCAGCATTTGAACATTAATCTCATTAGGTTTTGGGTTGCCTAGGTTAGAGATATCAACGCACTCACAAACCTCGCTTGGATCCCCGTGCTTGCTACACATTATAGCTTTCATGAAGAGCTTCCTTGTCTGTGTAATTGGAAAATACCATTCTAACCTTCTAATATTCTAATTATCGGGTAAAAAATGTAAATTCAGCTTTGCTGATGAAATTCTTATGAATTAGTTGACTTGAAAACAAAGGTTGTGAATGGGATCATTATGTTTGAGTGAACGAATGCGAAGGAACAAACGGCACAAGTAGTGTAAGCGAAGCTGACACTTAATCAGTCCAAATATTACATAAGATTATACGTTATTATGTCATTCAGGGTGATGCTGATGTCAAAAGAGGACGTGGAATTTAATAACGATAAAGACAGCGAAAATTTCGATGTTTTAATAGCTGGTGCGGGCCTTTCCGGCGTGGCAGCTGGTGTTTACCTCAACAAATACTGCTCTGGCGAAAGTTTTTTGATACTCGAAGCTGAGGAAAGCTATGGCGGAACATGGTGGACACATCGTTCCCCAGGTATTCGTTCAGATAGTGACCTTCACACCTTCGGATATAGTTTTAAACCCTGGGTTGGGCCACCGATTGCCACAGCGGGTGAAATTCTCTCTTACATGGGAGAAGTTATAAAAGAAAATCATTTAGAGAAAAGTATCAGATATAAACATCGGATATTGAAAGCAAATTGGTGTAATGCTGAAAAGCAGTGGTTTATCGAAGCGGAATGTCTCGAGAACAAAGAGCGGAAGCATTTTCGGGTAAACTTTTTATGGATGTGCCAAGGATATTATCGGCATAATGAGGGCTATACGCCTAATTGGGACGGTGTCTCAGATTTTAAAGGTAGGATAGCGCATCCAGAAAATTGGCCAGAAGATTTAGATTATAGAGATAAGAAAGTTGTTGTCATTGGGTCAGGTGCGACTGCTGCGACAGTAGTCCCTGCTATGGCCAGTAGTGCAAAGCACGTTACGATGCTTCAGCGCACGCCAACGTTTTTTCGTACCGGACGTAATGCTATTGAAATTGCTGAAACTCTCCGAGAATTAAATATTGATGAGGCATGGATACATGAAATCACCCGACGCAAGATTATGCATGACCAAACAAAATTCACTGCGCGGTGTCGTTCAGAACCTAAGAAAGTAACGGATGAATTAATACAAAATATTAGGGATTTGTTAGGTCCCGATTACGATGTTGAAAAGCATTTTACACCTCCATACAGACCATGGCGTCAACGTATCGCCTTTGTTCCAGACGCGGACTTGTTTAAGTCTATATCAGACGGCAAAGCATCAGTAGTAACTTCGCAAATAGATAAGTTTGTACGCGAGGGGATCAAGCTGGAATCAGGTGAAATTTTGGAAGCTGATGTGATTGTCACTGCCACAGGCTTTAATATGAATATAATGGGGGACATAGACTTTGCCATTGATAGTGCGCCATTAAATTTTCATGATACCGTAACATACCGGGGAATGATGTTCACGGGTGTGCCTAACTTGGCTTGGGTTTTTGGTTACTTTAGAGGAAGTTGGACGATAAGGAGTGAAATAATCGCAGGGTTCGTTTGCCGGCTTCTCAATCATATGAAAAAGAATGGCGCAAAAAGTGTAGAGCCTGCATTGCGAAAGACAGAACAAGATATGGCCTTGTTTGATTGGATGGATAGCGAAGACTTTAATCCAAATTTTCTTAAAAGGGCCTGCCCAATATTGCCGCGCAGAGGCGATAGTGATGAGTGGAAGCACACACAAGATCACTGGCGTGAACAGACGGAATTTCCTCTGATCGATTTGGACGACGAAGTGTTTATTTACCGTGGCATAGATAACTCTTTTAAGGCGGCTGAGTGAAAACTGTGGGCTTTGCGCGCACACCCGAGCTGATATTCTGACGAATATTGACCTGATATCTGACTTCAATGAACGGCCTGTGAAAATCGGAATCATATTCACTGGTTCATCTCACCCATACATTAAGTGTAGGAGCTCAGAGAATTTGAAAATGGACGAATATGAACTCAGCCAGATTTGGATTAGAACTTATGACAAATAATGAGTGTTTATCTGATTGCAAACAAATTATATTTTGGTAACCCCATTGCATCAGTTTGTCGAGGTATCACAATGAGTAAGAACATTAATGCGAACGACTTTAAATCTAAATGTTTAATTTTTCCTAATCTTAGTGTTTCAAAGCATTGAAAGTTACACAAAACTTGCACACAAATTTTTGTACTACTTGAGTCAGTGTATATTACCATGATTTATAGTAAGTGACTATCGAGTGGGAGTAGTACGGACCAGTATATATATATTCTAAATATCGGAGCTTTTCATGAAGGACCCTGTATCGAGGTACGACGCAATTATTGTAGGGGCTGGATTTTCTGGACTTTACCAACTGCATCTTTTACGAGACAAGTTAAATCTAAGGTGCCTCTTGATAGAGGCTGGCGATGGCGTCGGAGGAACTTGGTATTGGAATAGGTACCCAGGGGCAAGATGTGATAGCCCCAGCCACTCTTACTCGTATTACTTTTCCGAAGATCTCATTAAAAAATGGACCTGGACTGAGCGATACCCAGGACAACCGGAGATAGAGTCCTATTTGAATTTTGTAGCCGATGAGTTAGATCTGAGAACCGATATTTTCTTCGGCCAAACAGTTAATCAATGCAGATACATACAAGATCAAAATTATTGGCACGTAACAACGGCAGACGGAATTGAGTTTCAAACGAAGTATTTGATCGCTGCAGTTGGATGTTTATCAATGTCAAACAAGCCTGTTATAAAAGGAATTGAAACCTTTACTGGTTCTATTTTTCATACAGGCAACTGGCCGAAGGAAAAAATTAATTTTTTTGGAAAATCGGTTGCGGTTATTGGCACTGGTGCCAGCGCTATACAGGCCGTCCCTCTAATAGCTGAGCAAGCAGAAAAACTTACAGTTTTTCAAAGAACTCCAAATTACTCTGTGCCCGCATGTAATCATAAGCTTTCGGCGGAAACTTCAAAAAAATACAAGAAAGATTGGCGCTCTACCCTGGAGATTATGCAAACCTCAAGGAACGGACTTCCCTGGTTGGAAGGAGATCAATCCCTAGACGAGATAGACGAGCCAACAAGGACAAAGCTTTTAGAGGACGCGTGGAAAAAAGGTGGCTTGGGCTTTAGAGAAGCCTTCAAAGGTACTCTTAGGAATCGAAAGTCAAATAGTATAATGTCAAAATTTGTAAAAGATAAAATAGCCGAAAAAATTGATAATCCAGAAGTGGCCAAACTCTTGACTGATTTTGATCATCCATTTGCTAGCAAAAGACCTCCATTAGACACAAATTATTTTGAGACTTTTAATAAGAAGAATGTGTCGCTAGTAAACCTGAATGAGCAACCCATAAAAAACGCCACACCAAATGGGTTGGAAACTAAAAGCGAAACTTTCAACTTGGATGTTTTAGTTTTGGCTACAGGCTTTGACGCTATGACCGGAGCTATTGAAAAGCTTGGCGTAACTGGTCGATCTGGAACTTCAATCAATGACTTTTGGCAAGATGGCCCCAAGACATACCTAGGAGTACATGTGCCACATTTCCCCAACTTTTTTGTGTTAGCAGGGCCAGGCAGTCCTTCCGTCCTTACGAATATGCCACGATCCATTGAATTCAATGTTGAGTGGGTCGGTGATTGCATCGAATATTTGGAAAATAATGGCTTTAGCTACATTGAGGCGGACCTTTCAGCGTCTAATAAATGGAGTAAAGACAACCAAAAACTTGCTAACGAGACGCTTTTTGTGGACGCGGAGCATTCGTGGTACCTGGGCGCAAATATTCCGGGAAAGCCGAGGCTTTTTTACCCATACGCAGGTGGATTTCCAAGGTATAAAGCCGCGTGCAATGAGGCTAAGTCGCAAGATTATGATGGCTTGATAGTTGGTTAATTAAAAAGTAAGCCACATTGTTCAATGCGTATCTTGAATGTCTAGATAAATAGACACGCTATCCGTGCATTAAATGCAATTTGCTGACAATTTTTGGGGTTTCACAAGGCTTTTTGTTACCAAGTGGGCGTTTGAATTTTCACTGTTGGTATGTTCTTTTCGAGATCAAGCGCCGCTTGCAAAATTATATCCTCCCGAAAGCGCGGTCCTGCAAATTGAATACCGATTGGTCTACCGTTAGCAAATCCCGTTGCAACAGATAACGATGGAATGTTGATCACCGGTAACGCTCGTTGTGTAAGTTGGGCTTCGTAAACTTCTCTGAATGTGTCCGGGGATTCGACGTCTCTTTGTTGGTTGAATGGTAGTTGCGCCGAAACAGGACAAATAAGTGCAGCATAATTTTGAAAAAATTGATCCCAGGTGCGCATTAGTTTTAATCTTCTTTGAAGGGCATCCATCAATGTTTGAAAATCAATCTGGCCTGTAATTTCGCTCATCTGTTCGAAAACAAATTTTGAATTGGGCTCATCCTCTTCTTTTATAAGGCTAGCTTGACCGTGTTGCATGTCTGCCATCCAAAGTACAGCGTTAACCTCAGCGGCTTCCCGCATTGGTGGGCATTCTACTTCATCAACTACCCACCCTTCTTCCCTCAACTTGTCTGCTGCGTTATATAATTCTTTGACTACTTCTTCACAGACATTGAGATTATCCGGCGCAACTGACAAGGCAGCTTTTTTTGCAAAATTTGACTCTTCCGCTCCCCTAAAAATTTGCCACGGGTCTTTATCTGTCCATTTTGACATAACCTGTAATGATATTTGCAAATCTTTTATATTTCTGGCAATTGGACCCGAAACTGCCATTAGTTGAGCGCCGATGTATCTGTCGGTTCCGCTGGGGTTATTGAATGGAATTCTACCCATTGTTGGTCTCAACCCATGCACGCCGCAAGCATAGGCAGGATACCTTATGGAGCCAGCTATATCAGTAGCGTGCGCAACAGGGCAGATGCCGACAGCTACAGCTGCTGAAGCACCCCCTGACGACCCACCAGGGGTGATGTTTTTGTCAGCAGGGTTTAGCGTTTGTCCATAAAGATTATTGTCTGTAAACCATCGAGTAGCAAATGCTGGGCTGTTAGTTCGTCCAATAATCACAGCGTCGGCGTTTCTAAAATTTTTAATTAAAGGGCTATCCTCTTTTGCTATGTTATTTCGTTGTCTGCAAAGCCCAAAAGAAGTGATAAAATCGCGCTGGTCCGTAACGATCTTTATCGTCAAAGGAACACCGGCCATGGGTCCCAGCTTTTCGCCTTTTGAGATGCGATTATCTATGGTTGTTGCTTCAGAGATTGCTTGCTGGTGACATGTTTCCACCACTGCGTTTATTTTTGGATTTACCTCGTCCAGACGCTTTAAGTGAGCCGTTGTAACCTCAACGGCAGAGACCTTTTGTTCGCAAACAGCTGTGGCAATTTCATGTGCAGATAATGTTGTTAGATCCATCAGTTTCACCTTAGAACCAAGTTCGATAGATTGAATAAAATCACCGTAGCTTAGGAATAAGAAGGATTTGTGATCAGTCTTTGCTGTGTAGAAGTTGTAATCTTTTCCAATATTTTTTCTCTGATTCTAGTCTGTTTTAAGAACCCGTATTCTAACATCTGGCAAATTGGAGCAAAACATATCCTCTCTCGTATTGAATATAAGAAGGTGAGATTTTTGACCATGTTTTCCTCTTGTTTGCTCTAAAGATCTTCACGGCATCATTGACCCATGTTTTTTAGCAGATTTGGCCAACACGTCGTACACTTTATCAATTAGCACTTGTCTGTGATGGTTTTTTTTCTGGATAAGGCCTATTGTCCTACGAATTTTGTTTGGACTAAATGGGACCATATACAATTTGTCTTTGAAATAAGGCCGTACTGACGACAAAGGCAGAATGCAAACACCCAAACCTTCAAGAATCATTGTGTGGAGGGTTTCTATTGTATCTAGCTCCATCAGAACATCGACTTCGAGCCTAAGTCTTTGGAGTTCAGCCTCAATCATTCCGCTCACAGATGCTTTCCGATTGAAACTTATATAACTATTGTGGGTCAACAATTCGGTATCACTTTTGCCACTTTGTTCAAGTGGCGCCAAAACGACAAGTGGTTCTGTTAAAATATGACGTGCGACCAGGCCTGGGTCGAGTTCACCATCAAGTGTAAGCAACGCAGTATCTAGTTTTCCGTTAATAATTTTGTCGGTGAGTTCATATTTGAGGTTAGAGGTAACCCTTAATTTCAGTTGTCGGTATGTTTTTACCAGGGTTTTAATGGCTTCTGGCAGAAGAAATGAAGCGCCAGGTACAGTCCCGATATTTATTGATCCGGTCATTTGACTCGAGACTGGAGAAGCTCGCTTTAATTCGCCGTAAAGCGCTACGATTTGCCGGGCATTATCCAGCGCTAGCCTTCCTGAGTTGCTTAACCGCGGTGGCCGAACAGACCGTTCAAATAATTCGATTTTTAGATGTGCTTCGAGGTTCTTTATTTGCATGCTCACTGCTGATTGGGTAATGTTCATTTTTGCGGCTGCCGCGTGGAAACTGCCAGTTTCGACTATCGCTACAAATGTCTCAAGATGACGTATCAACATGACTTTACTTCATCATTAGTTAAGAAATTTATCAATGACTTTGTTTTGACTGAATTTAGATGTTTTTATACTCTGCGAGTTCAAAAAACAAATAAAGGCCTAAGTTATAACTCAACATGTTTAGTTGCCTAGGAGGGTAGATTGACCACCATCGACGCGAATGCAGATCTGTTAAAAAGGCAAAGAGAAATCATTTCTCGTAAAACTCTAAAGCCCTACACTAAACGCAAAGATTTGCCAGGCCTTATTTACTTTTTTGGGTTACTGAGTTGCATAGGTTTGACAGGGTTTGTCGTCTTTTTGGCAGAGCCTCATGGCTGGTGGATTTGGCCAGCAATGCTGTTGCATGGTATTATGTTATCGCATCTTTTTGCGCCATTGCATGAAACAAGTCACGGCACCGCATTCAAAACACGTTGGATAAATGAATGTGTGCTTTGGTTTTGTGGCATTGTGACCATTTGGACACCTCTGTATTTCAGATATGACCATGCTGGTCACCATACGTATGCTCAAGTGCCGGGGAAAGACCCAGAGTTCGTTTTGCCTACACCGCGCACCATACTCGGCTACTTTTATTACGTCTCCGCAATGCATCTTTGGGTGAAGAATGGAGGTTGGCTTTTCAGGCATGCACTTGGTTATATGACGCCATTCAATCGTCAATTTGTGCCAGAGGATCAATTGCCAAAAATATTCCTTGAGGCAAGAATTATGCTTGCAATTTATTTCGGGTTAGCAGCTTTCACTATCTACACTGGTTCGCTAGTTGTCTTAACATACTGGCTCATACCGACCATCATCGGGGTTCCCGTAGCGAGGATGCTGAGAGTCGCGGATCATACTGGATGTGTAGAGAAATCTGATTTGCGAAAATATGCCAGAACTGTAACAACTGATCGGATTACAAGGTTCTTTTGCTGGAATATGTCATATCACTGTGAGCATCACCTGGCCCCATCTGTACCATTCCACAATCTAAAAGGACTCCACGAAGAGGTGGGCCACGAACTTAACACTGTGGATAAAGGATATATTGGGGTGCAATGGGAGGTTTTAACAAAGCATATGAGCGGACTATGGCGGAAGAAACCCCATGAGTCAGTCGTGCAAGATTAGGTCAAATTTTGATGGCAAATGATTGGTTGTTTGCGATCGACGCCGACGAAATTGACGAAGAAGATGTTGCGCCAATTGAGATCGAAGGTAAAGAGGTAGCGATTTACCGAAATAACGGTCGTTTTTATGCTTCTGTGGATAAATGTACGCATGGGAATGCCTTCCTTTCAGACGGCATCGTTGTTGGAGACGTGATTGAATGTCCACTTCACCAGGGCCGCTTTTGCATTAAGACAGGCAAGGCATTGAGCGCGCCTGCGTCGATCTCCATTGAGACTTTTGAGGTGAAAGTTGAAAACGGCAAAGTTTTTGTGAAAGTTGGCTAACCTCAATGACGTTTGAAAAATCAACGTGCCGATGATTTTTAGTTCGCTAGATGTGATGTTCCTGTTAAACTTTTCATTGGTGAGAATAGCGAAAAAAGTCTATTAGGAGAGTTAATGTCATATCCAGAGCTGAAGATGCTTATCGATGGCAATTGGACCGATGGAAGTTCAGGCAATACCGAGCCAGTTTTTTGCCCCGCCGATGGTACCATTATCGGCACGCTACCCCATGCCAGCCCTGCTGATCTGGATATGGCGCTCCAAAGTAGTCTCGAGGGATTTAATATCTGGCGCAAGAAAACGCCGCACGAACGACAGTCGGTGCTGGAAAAAGCCGCTTGCCAGCTTGAAGATAGTTTTGAAACTGTCAGCGCCAACTTAACACGTGAAATGGGCAAACCCATAGCTGAGGCACGTATAGAGCTACGCGTTGCCATCGACTTACTGCGCTGGTACGGCGAGGAAGGTAAGAGGGTTTACGGCAGGATAATTCCTTCGCGTGTTCCGAATATGCAGCATGAGGCTCGCAAACAGCCGGTGGGACCCGTGGTGGCATTCGTTGCTTGGAATTTTCCTGCAGTAAATGTTATGCGCAAAGTTGCAGGCGCGTTGGCCGCTGGATGCTCCATAACCATTAAGCCAAGTGAGGAAACACCGGCGACAGCCATTGCAATTGGCAGAGCTCTCACAGACGCTGGCCTCCCAGCAGGTGTGCTTAACATTGTTTTTGGTGTTCCACCACAAGTCTCAGAACATCTTCTGTCATCAACTATACCTCGCAAGTTGAGCTTTACCGGTAGTGTGCCAGTTGGCATTCATCTCCAGCAGTTGGCAGCGAAGAACATGATCCGCTGTACCATGGAGCTTGGTGGTCACTCCCCAGTGATGATCTTCGAAGATTGTGACATCGAAAAGGCAGCAAAACTCTGTGTGGCGGGCAAGTTCCGTAACGCGGGCCAAGTATGTATCTCTCCAACGCGGTTTTTCGTTCAGGAAAACATCCATGACAAATTCCTGAAGCTTTTTAAGGAACATGTTGAGGGTATGAAAGTGGGCAATGGACTGGACGAACAGATGAGTATGGGTCCGCTGGTGGCTGAGCGGCGGATCAATGTCATGGATGGATTTATCTCAGACGCCATTTCCAAGGGTGCTGAACTGTTGGTTGGTGGTGAACCGATTCAGAGTGAAGGGTCATTCTTTGCTCCAACTTTGTTGCAAGAGGTCCCCGACACAGCAAAAGTTATGATTGATGAGCCTTTCGGTCCAATTGCGCCGACTGCGCGATTCACCTCGCTTGACGAGGTTGTTGAACGAGCAAACAGCTTGCCATTTGGATTGGCCGCATATGCCTTTACTGGAAGTGCAAAGACGGCCGGTGTGCTGAAGCAGGAAATCGAGACTGGTATGTTAGCGATTAATTCCATCCATGTGCATTCGGTAGAGACGCCTTTTGGTGGATTGAAATTTAGTGGGTACGGCTATGAGGGTGGAATTGAGGGCCTCGAAGTTTTTCTTGCCACTCGATACTCAAGCGAGACTTATGGATGAAGTGTTCCATTCATCTAACCGCTGCCTAGCCAAAGGAGATTAGTGTGACAAAATTTGGGCAACGTGAAGTTCATTGGAGTGGCGCCACTCCACAAGACCACAAGGTTCTAAAAAATATCATTGCTGACTATTTTGCATACAGACTGAGTACTTTTGCAAAGTTGAAGAAGCTTTGCGAGGACTCACCTGACTTTGCAATGGCACACATATTGAAAGGATATCTCCTGACCTCCATGGGAACCCAAGGAACTATACCTGCAGCTACCAAGGCTGCTGACCGAGCGGCAGATTGCCCGGAGGGGTTAACAGAAAACGAAAAGGGTCATTTGAAGGCTTTAAGGGCTTGGATAGAAGGTAACAGCACGGATGCTTGCAACCATTGGGATGATATAATCATCGATGACCCGCAGGATTTACTAGCAATCAAGCTGCAGCATTTCAGTCTTTTTTGGCTTGGCCGACCAGATCATATGAGGGACGTGATAGCGCGCGTAAAGCCCAAGTGGGATAAGACTATGGAAGGGTATCCAACTTTGATGGGCATGGAATCTTTTGCCTTGGAAGAAATGGGGCAATATCAAGAAGCTGAGAAGATAGGCCGACTTGCGGTGGAAATGGACCCAAATGATTTATGGGCTATTCATGCTGTCGCTCACGTTTATGAGATGCAAAGTAACCTTGACGCAGGAATGGAATGGCTAAATCAACCGGTTGATAAGTGGCAGGATCGGAACCCCTTTAGAGAGCACCTTTGGTGGCACACAGCGCTTTTTGCATATGAGAAGGGGCATTATGATAAGGTGCTTGATTTGTACGATTCTTCGATTTGGCCAGATACATCCAACTTCTATTTAGACATTCAAAATGCCGCTTCAATTTTGATCAGACTTGAATTTGCTGGAGTTGATGTTGGAAAACGCTGGTTATCTTTATCTGAAGCAGCTCAGGAAAGAGTCGGTGACCATGTGCTACTTTTTACAGAGCCTCACTACACCATGGCTTTTGGCAGTGTCGGCGACTCAGCTCAAATTGAAAAGCAAATTTCGTCTTTAAACACCTTTGCAAGTGAAAATTTGAAAAAACGAGAAGGTAAGGTTGCGAGTGAGTTAGCCGTTCCAATTTGCATGGCCGTTGATGCTTTTTTCCGTCAGGATTATAAGGCGGCTAGAGATCTGCTTTGGCCGCTAAGATATGACTATCAGCCTATTGGTGGTAGCCATGCCCAACGCGATGTTTTCAACTTACTCCTTATTGAGTCGGCGGTTTGCATGGAAGATTATAGGATGGCGCGCGCTTTGTTAATGGAAAGGAGTGCCAGACACAAAAATAGTTTTAGCACTCAAACGAAGCTCGATCACGTGAACGCAGCACTTAATCTTTCTCAACCCGAAGTTGGATTGAATGCCTAACATCTCTCTCAAAAATTCCAACGGCAGTTTTGGTTAATTTGAAAATGATCTGTTTCCACTCAAGCCAGCGTGTATGCGGGGGGACCCATATTTGTTGGTGCTTGAGATAAAGTGGAGCAAAGGGGGTGTTCTTGGAAAAAGATATTGTTATCGTTGGAGCGGGTCATGCGGGTATAAGTTGTGCAGAGGCTTTGCGAATAAAGGGTTTCAAAGGCACTCTGACAGTTGTGGAACGGCAGATAGGCTTTCCAACAGAAAAGCCTCCCTTATCCAAAGGTGCTATCGTTAATGGAACCAATCAGAATTATTCTGTGCCCTTGTTAAAACCAGAAAATTGGTACGTTGATAATAACATAGACCTTAAAACTGGCATCACAGCCACGTCGATTGATAGAATTAACCGGAAAATAAATCTTTCAAACAAAAATACAATCTCTTACACGACACTTGTCATTGCGACCGGTGCTATTCCAATAGAATTGGGAATAACACGAAAACATCCCCAATCTTTTACCCTCCGAAATTCAAAAGATGCAAAAGAAATTAGTCGAGCCGCTTCAACCTTCAAAAGCGCATTAATCATTGGATGTGGTTACATTGGACTGGAAGTTGCAGCATCGTTAACTGAAAGGGGCCTCAAAGTGACAGTGGTAGAAACTGAGCATCGGCCTTTGGCAAAAATTTCAAGCTCTGCTATCGCTGAAAAATTGGTTCAAATTCATGAGAGGAAGGGCGTTAGATTTAGGTTTAGCAATTCGGTAGTCAACGTTGATCATCTCAATAATGGATTTCGAGCGCTTCTTCGAACTGGCGGACATGAAATTGCAGAGATGATCATAACTGGTGTTGGGGTCAGTCCAGATAGTATTTTGGCGTCCGCATCCTCTTTAGCTAGGAATGACAATGATAAAAATTCTATTTGTGTAAATGAAAATTTTGTAACATCTGATCACCATATTTTAGCTATAGGTGACGTTGCTAAGAGGGTGGGGGCAGAAAAAAGAATCGAATCTGTTGATAATGCGCAAGAAGATGGAAAGCAGGCTGCTGCATATATTATGAAAGAAGTTAGACAGCCCAGAGGAGTGCCATGGTTCTGGTCTGATCAATACGATAAAACACTACAAACTGCGGGATTAGTCCCAACAAGTGATGCTAATGTGAAAATGGTTTTTAGACCTGGAAAAAGAGGTGATGGATTTTCCGTCTGGGGTTTTGTTGATGAAAAACTCAGGTCAGTAGAGGCTTTTTCAGATCCTTCATCTTTCGCAATTGGAAAGAGATTTTTATCTGACGAACTGTCCCCAACAAGCAGTGAAATAGTGGATACGTCAGTTGATCTTAAATTAATTTATAAAAGATTCCATGCAAAAGCAAAAGAGATTAGTCGGGCTTAAAGATTCTTTGGTATCGGCAAGTTAAAAATTTAGTGTCAACTTTAAGCTCACGAAATAACTTTTTTGGCTGGTGTAAAAACAAATGAAAAGATAGCGGACGCTGGATTCCTCTATCAATCTGGTTCAGAGCTACCGAAACGATAGCAAATACACTAAACCTAGGAGAGGAAAATGAGTATCGGCACGCTTTCAATTGCTAATAATGGAAACACAATTTTTGGTAATGGTTCGGTATCTGAGGTTTCGGCTCAGCTTGATGGGCTTGGTGTAACAAAACCGTTTGTAGTCACGGATCAAGGCATAGCCGAGTCTGGCTTATTGGAAAAATTTAAAAAACATGTGCCAAATCTTGGCAATAATAGAGTTTTCTTAGAGACCCCTGCCAATCCAAACGAGGCGTCTGTTAAAGCCGCCTCTGAGGCATATCGGGACAGCGGCGCAGATGGCATAATCGGGTTTGGTGGCGGTTCCCCTCTAGATCTCGCCAAAGCTGTATCTCTGTCGGTTAGTCATGAAGGGCCGTTATGGAAATACACGACTCATCACAATGGCGTTAAACATATTGGAAAGACGCCCTCAGTCATAGCTATCCCAACTACGGCAGGAACCGGCAGCGAAGTATCTCGTGCGGCTGTTATTATTCTCGACTCTGGAGAGAAGCGAATAATTTTCAGCCCCAATCTAATTCCTGACATTGCCATTCTAGATCCCAAACTAACTATTGGATTGCCGCCATTTCTCACCGCAGCAACTGGTATGGACGCCATCACACACTGCGTTGAAGCGATTTCATCGCCTAGAATTAATGCCTCGGCAGACGCAATAGGAGCAAGTGCCCTAAAAGATGCCTTGGGTGAAGGTGCGCTGCTCAAAGCAGTAAAAAATGGCGAAGATCTTGATGCGCGTTCCACCATGTTAAGTGTATCGACACGAGGGGGGATGGCATTTTCAAAAGGCTTGGGTGCAGTTCATGCTATGAGTCATGCCTGTGGTAAAGATGAAGATTTGAGACTACATCACGGAACTCTAAACGCGGTACTGTTACCAACAGTATTAAAGTACAATAGTGAATTTCTTGGTGACAAATTATTGTTGATCAAGACTGCTATAGGCGTGCCAAAAGATAAAGATCTAGTCGGTTATTTTCTTGACCTTAACGCGGAACTTGGGATGCCATCCAATTTATCAGAAATGGGGATAAGTTCTGGAATGCTACCTTCGTTGTCAGAACACGCTGTTACAGAT
>CACHEI010000018.1:0-5000 GCA_902578815.1 uncultured SAR116 cluster alpha proteobacterium
TCGTCCCTCCCAGCCA
The DNA here is from genome assembly GCA_902578815.1 of uncultured SAR116 cluster alpha proteobacterium. Taxonomy (GTDB): domain Bacteria; phylum Pseudomonadota; class Alphaproteobacteria; order Puniceispirillales; family Puniceispirillaceae; genus MED-G116. The sequence goes on from CACHEI010000018.1 coordinate 17, forward strand.
GCACTAAAATCAATCTGTACCAGTAACCCCAGTCCGTGGAACTAATACTAATCCCAGCGACCTCAAACTCCAGACCTTGGTTCAGGCAATGTTGCAGGTAAGGTTTTGAAGAGTCAATTTGAGCTAAGCAAAGTGCACCGACGTCCAGAGCCGAACATTATACCCTTCCGCAAAGCAGCAATAAACGCGGTAATAATTTAGCACAAAAAACCACCTTAAATTCGAGGCGGCCTGTTAACTTATATAAAATAGTATTTATTGGTTGCAGATGCAGTGTTTAAACCCATGACACTCAGGAAATGAGCCTGACACCTCCCCAAAAAACCTACCCGGAATCGAAAAGTAATAAAGGTTATGGCGGCAGTACGATTTACCCCCAAATTTAATCAGAGCTGATGTGAGCTAATTTGCGCAATAGTAACGCATAATCGCGCAAAAACCCAAAAAAACCTGACGGCAGGTAACAAAACGGGTAACAAAAAGGAGGGTGCCAAACGCAGAAAACCCTCGCAAGTCCGAGGACTTGGAGGGTTATTAAACCACTGTTATGTTTTGATTTTTGGTTGCGGGAGTAGGATTTGAACCTACGACCTTCAGGTTATGAGCCTGACTTTTTTGGCTTCCAGCCTAACCCAACTCGGCGTGTCGCCATTGTATCGCCACGCTTGGGTAGGCGTAAAAGTGGATCGCCACTGGGGCACACAAAAGTCACACCTGATTTTCGGTTTAGTCTAAATGTCACGCCTTTCGGTGCGCGGGCATTTTGTTTCAAGATCGCCCAGAAATCCATGTTATCGTCAGTGCAGCAATTGTTTTGAGCTTCTTTTATCGCTCAATTTTCTTCAACAAGGGAACGCTATACATGCCGGCAGAACGACTGGATCGAAAAGTTACTGTCATCCTTGCTACTGACGTCGCTGCCTACAGCAAACATGTAGAGCAAGACGAAAGCCTTACAATCAAAACATACTCCGAGCGTGAAGCGGTCCTATTGAAACTAATCGAGGACTTTCGAGGGCGTGTATTCAATACAGCAGGTGACTCGGTCCTTGCAGAGTTTGCCAGTGCTGTTGATGCAGTTGAGTGCGCAGCAGCTTTTCAAGTCCAAATGGTTGAGATTAACAGCCAGCCAGATACCGAGTGTAAATTGGAATTCCGCATCGGCATCAACATGGGTGATGTTGTTCAGAAAGACGGCAACTTACTCGGTGATGGCGTAAACATTGCGGCACGTCTCGAGGCACTTTCACAGCCAAACGGCGTCTCAGTTTCCAAATCAATTCATGACTTGGTAGCCCCTAAAACCAATCTCACTTTTAATGATCTTGGAACCCAACAGGTAAAGAAAAACCATTTCTATGCATACGACTTGCTTTTGGCTCATTCGAGCAAACGCAGTTTAGGAAAGCCTCTGATAAAAAGACCACCTGTAATAGCCATAGCTATCGCCATTGTTTCTGTCATTGGCCTCAGCTTTATATTTTGGGACACCCAGGAGCAACATGACTTAACGTCCGAACTATTCCTGGACTCCAAAGCGGTCAAAATTCTTGTGGGTGATATACGACCTTTGACCAAAGACCAGGCTACATCAAATCTTGCAATTGGATTGACCCAGGCTATTCGCAGCAAGCTGAATGACTACAACGAGGTCAACCTGCCACCAGAAGATTTGCGTGACAGGCTGATAAGTGGCGATGGGCCAGATGCAGACGCGTTACTCAAGCTCAACATTGCCTATCTTATTTCAGGAACTGTCCAGCGAAGCGACGAGGTGTGGCGGATAATCATTGAACTTGCGGACAACGTGCGCTCCAAAGTCATCTGGTCAGAAACAATCGATTTTGCGGGAGTTAATGGCTTTGCAATACAAGACGCTGTGTCCAACGAAGTGCTAGCTTCAACAATGACAAAGGTAACTATGGGTGAGGACGCCGCCTTGGATCGTTTGGTTTTTACCGACGCCGAACATTTCCTGACCTTTATGAATTGGCGATCAAATTTCCTAACAAGAACCCCAGAATCGCTCATTAGAGCTGAAAAAATCGCCGATGAACTTTTGCCACGCCTGCCAGTTGACAACGTATACAAATATCTGGTTGCAGGCTGGAATGCCTTCGCAAGGCTTAACAACGGATCGAGCCCTGACCAGCTAGCTGATGAAAAAATCCTCTACGACGCCATAGAAACCTCGCTTCGCGTCGACCCGGGCTATGCGCATAACTTGGCGGGCCTGACGGCAATGTTCTTTGAAAAGGACTGCGTGAAGGCGAGCTATCACATCAAGGCTTTTGTCGAGGCAGGGAAGAACGCTAACCGCATAAGACAGATGGGGTATGTGCTTATACCTTGCGGTGAAGCGCAGAGTGCGATCGAGTTTCTCAACATTGCGCTCAAGCTTGAGCCCAATGCGAAGAACGCAGAGATCAAGCAGATGATTATCGCCGCGCACATGTTTGCTGGAGACGTCTCGATGGCGCTTGAAGTAGCGAATGGTTTCATGAAAAGCGGCCTGCAGGATCAAGCGACGCGGAACCTAGTTGCTTATATTCACCTTCTTAATGGCGACCTTAAAGCAGCCAGCTCACTATCCGCCGAACTCGAAGGGCTAGAGACAATAGATGAGGTCCAGCTCAAAAAGGCTGCAAGGGTGTGCGGATATTTTTGCCTGTCTATGGAGCGGCATAGCAAGCTTTAGCTAAAAGCCATGTCGGAACCACTTGTAGGTAGTAAAGAAATTCCATTGCTGAGATAAGCTTTCCATCACGTCTTATTGACGACCTCGGCTCGAGTTAGCAGGTTCTCTTTGAATTGATTTTTAACAATCACAAGCCCGCGATGGAATGGATTTTTACCCCATGATTTGAAAAAACACCGCGTTAAAAACCTCACGAGCGGTAACAAAACGGGTAACAAAAAGGAGGGTGCCAAACGCAGAAAACCCTCGCAAGTCCGAGGACTTGGAGGGTTATTAAACCACTGTTATGTTTTGATTTTTGGTTGCGGGAGTAGGATTTGAACCTACGACCTTCAGGTTATGAGCCTGACTTTTTTGGCTTCCAGCCTAACCCAACTCGGCGTGTCGCCATTGTATCGCCACGCTTGGGTAGGCGTAAAAGTGGATCGCCACTGGGGCACACAAAAGTCACACCTGATTTTCGGTTTAGTCTAAATGTCACGCCTTTCGGTGCGCGGGCATTTTGTTTCAAGATCGCCCAGAAATCCATGTTATCGTCAGTGCAGCAATTGTTTTGAGCTTCTTTTATCGCTCAATTTTCTTCAACAAGGGAACGCTATACATGCCGGCAGAACGACTGGATCGAAAAGTTACTGTCATCCTTGCTACTGACGTCGCTGCCTACAGCAAACATGTAGAGCAAGACGAAAGCCTTACAATCAAAACATACTCCGAGCGTGAAGCGGTCCTATTGAAACTAATCGAGGACTTTCGAGGGCGTGTATTCAATACAGCAGGTGACTCGGTCCTTGCAGAGTTTGCCAGTGCTGTTGATGCAGTTGAGTGCGCAGCAGCTTTTCAAGTCCAAATGGTTGAGATTAACAGCCAGCCAGATACCGAGTGTAAATTGGAATTCCGCATCGGCATCAACATGGGTGATGTTGTTCAGAAAGACGGCAACTTACTCGGTGATGGCGTAAACATTGCGGCACGTCTCGAGGCACTTTCACAGCCAAACGGCGTCTCAGTTTCCAAATCAATTCATGACTTGGTAGCCCCTAAAACCAATCTCACTTTTAATGATCTCGGTATCCAGAAAATCAAGGAGAACGAGTTTCACGCCTTTGACCTGATGATGAAACACTCACAAAGGAGGAGCCGAAAATACGCCAAAGGCATAAATGTTCGGACCCTGTTGGCCGCAATGACGGTCGCTGCAATAAGCATTGCCGGCGCTATATTTTTTATTTCGTCTTATGAGAAGTCTACTGAAACTCGGGAGGAGACCGTATTAACCTCCATACCAGTGATTCTTGTGGAACCAATAGGAGTTCCGGAAAGCCAAAGGGAATTGCAGAAACCGTTCACTGAAAGTGTCATTTCTGGTCTTTCGGTTTTTCGTGGCATCAATGTGCTTTCCGGAAACAACAGTTTTTTTATCTCTAACTCAGACCTCAGCGATACGCAGATCGCCGAAAAGTTCAATGTTGACTTCATTGTGCGCGGCATGATTCAGACGTATGGCGACAAATCTAGGATGAACATTAGCCTTGCTGATCTTGAGCAGAACAAAGTGATTTGGTCGGATCAAATTGATTTCAATTTGGAAGAAATTTTTGAACTGCAAGACCGAGTGAATGACTCCATCCTGTCCCAGCTACAAGTCGAGGCTGTTGCTGGCGACATTGTGAATGACTTGCGCGAATATGCACAAAATTTTGAATTTCTGACACTGTATCTAAACTGGAGCGCAGAAATTCAGAAGTGGAATCCTGAAAGCCATTCAAGAGCTGAGACACTCCTGAGTGAAATGAACGAACTTGACTCGGATAACCTACTTCTTCATAGCGCCACCGGATGGCAAAGCTTCCAAAGAATTGTCTTTGGGCTCTCGACAAGCTTTGAAAGTGACGTAAAGATAATGAAAAATCGCAATGCACTTGCTATTCAAACAATGGGGCGCGGGGAAGATTATGCGCAACGCGCAATGTTCGAATACTTCTTTTTCTCAAAAACCTGTGAGGCTGCTCTTGCAGATGTAGAAGCCTCTTTAAAGCGAGGCCAAAACGTCCGAGTTCACCAGATTACCGGCGCTATTTACGCAGCATGTGATCGGGTCGGAGACGCTATTATTTACAATCGGAAGGCGCTTGCTGCTACCCCTAATGATATCGGGTGGTTCCTTACTGTGGACTTGGTGTCCAACCTTTGGAAACTGGACCGATATGAAGAGATAAAAGAAGTGATTGAACCTAAAATTGACGCTGCTGATATGGATCCTCGCATTACAGCAATCTATGCAGTTGT
>CACHEI010000018.1:12500-42311 GCA_902578815.1 uncultured SAR116 cluster alpha proteobacterium
CGGGAAGCGGCACGATAAAGAGAGCTGGCTGGCTCGGCAGTTATGGTCGCTATGTCCAGATCAAACATAACAGCACCTATTCCACCGCCTATGCCCATATGTCACGCATTGCCAAGGGGATCAAACCGGGCACCCGCGTCCAGCAAGGACAAATTATCGGCTATGTTGGATCTTCCGGCCGCTCGACAGGACCACATCTGCATTATGAAATTTTGGTGAACAATCGTAGGGTCAACCCACTCACAGTCAGCCTGCCCACGGGCGAGAAAATTGACCCGTCACTACTTGCTGTTTTCAGGAGGAAAGTGGCGCTTGTTGACAACGAGGTCATGGCTAATGGTGCACTACGTTATGTAGCCAATGATCTGACCCTTCTGAACGAATAGACGTCGTGGCCATGCAACCCCTTAGAGCAATATCTCTATGTTTCCGATCTCCCAACTTTAGCGGTATCCAGTAAAGGGCCTTTCCGGGCAGCCATTGGTGACCGCAGATCTTTCAATTAGGACACATTCTCCCGGTGATAGAAAATATGCCATTGGCGCCGGCAACGCAAACGTTGATGATGGAATATGGCTCAAAAAGGCCTTTTTCCTCCAGCTAATGAGTTATGAGTTACTTGCCGGCATTGATTGTGAATTCGACATGGATCAGAACCGGGAAATGATTATCCTCAGCCGTAATGGCAAGAAGTTTTTGAAGGCCAATATGCAGAGTGATGCCGGACGCAAGGCTATTGCCATATTTTTTGATGACCTTCTCGATGCGCAATTGCACGGGTCGGCAAAAATGGTCCATCTCAATGACGGCGCCTTTACCGATTCGCAGGAAGCCCTGATTTCGCTAGGAGGATCTGCCTCGCTCGCCAGCTTTGGTAATCTCACCTTGGTCAAACCCGACCCCCGGCGATTTCGCCTTAATATCATTTTTGAAACCAGCAAACCATTTGAGGAGGAAGAGCTAATTGGAAAAAGAATAGCTGTTGGTGATGTGCGGCTTGATGTAACTGATTCGGTGGTGCGCTGCGCGGCGATAAATGTTGACCCTGAGACCGCCGAACGCGGACCAGATTACCTGACAACCATGGAGTAGGCGTTTGGACATACTGGTGTTGGCATTTTTGCCAGAGTGACACAAGGTGGTTCTGTAAGCTTGGGCGACAAACTTTCTGTGCTACTCTGATCACCAAAGCGGAACAGCCTTACCCCATCATGCAACAAACAATCAGGCTGAGGCTGAGTCTTGTTCTTCCTGGACAGCTTCGGCCAGCTCAGCCGGACTCAGCTTGACAAATTCAGCACCTTCCTTGGCGGCACCGTCAGCAGCGCCGTCCCCAGTGGAGGCGCGCTGTGCATCACTTTCTTGAACGGCGCTATTCTTGTCAGCGCCTGTGTCTTCCATCTTGGTTACACTTCCGGGCTGCCTGTCAACGGTATCAGCAGACACTGATTGAGCCTTGTTTCGCAGCTGGCCAGACTGGTCGCCGGTTCCCTCATTCTGTCGCCGCGCTTCAGCAGCCCCGACCGCAGCCTGATGCAACCTGAAATAATGGTCAGCAAACTGACTAAAAGCCTCGGCCGAAATCCGCTCACCCGAGGATGAGGCGTCATGCGCTAGCGCCATATATTTTTCATAAAGCTGCTGCGCATTGCCGCGTAGCTTTACATCTGGACCATTGGACTCGTAAGAAGTGTTCCTGTTGGGTATGTGTGGCTGTCCACCGTTATTCCCACGACGGCCGCGACCACGGCCACGTTTAGCATTCTGAGGTTGTCTCATAAATTTTGCTACCAGTTATCATAATTGGATCGCATGCAAGAGCCTGCAAAAGGCAAATTCCTTGGACACGATTGTTTGTCCCGCTTTTTTGGGATACTGCGCTAGCGCCGATTACACGCGACGTTTCTATTAGCGTTTTTTGATATTAAACGCTCGTCTCGTAGGATATCAAGCAAAAACTGTCAGGTATTACGCATTTTAGCCGTAATCTTGTGATCGGAGCTGCCTGAGAACACAAGACATCGCTCTTTTCCAGACAAATCGGCAAAGATACCGCCACTAGACAATCCAGCGGCAGTGGCAAATGCCATAACATCAGCTCCCTGGCCATCACCGATTTCAACAAAGATCTGACCACGCGCCGACAACAGTTTCGCCATCTCTGGTATCAGACAGCGCCAGCAATCCAGGCCATCATGTCCACCATCAAGGGCCAGCAGAGGATCATACACCGCAACCTCGGAGCTGAGAGTGGCAATCTGCGCCGAAGGAATGTAAGGCGGGTTGCTCAAGATGATGTCAAAGTATCCAAGCCATCCCATACTGGCCGTGAAATCAGCCACTGAAAAGGTAGCGCGTTTTTCTAAACCGAGAGCCCGAGCATTATGTCTAGCCATGTCGATGGCATCAGAATTGATGTCTAAGCCAAGACCGGTCGCTGAGGGCAATTCCGACAAGCAAGCCAAAAGCAAACAGCCACTCCCAGTCCCCATATCAAGGACTCGTAGTCCTTGGCTCCTTCCATCGTCAAGGCGCCCCAGCCCAAAAGCAACCGCACACTCGACGAGAATTTCAGAATCTGGGCGAGGGTCGAGAGTGGCAGCGCACAGCTCAAATTTGAGCGACCAGAATTCCCGCCATCCACGGACACGACTGACCGGCTCTCCCGCAACGCGCCGTGCAACATATGTCTGAAATAGCCTGTCCAGATCATCGGTCCAGGCCCCCAAATCTTCATGAGGCAGAACAGCGCCTTCACGTCCCAGGGCGAATCCAAGAAGCAATCGTGCATCTTGGCGCGCACTGGCAATGCCAGCCTGCACCAGAGCGGCGACAGCCGGCCCCAAGATTGTCCGCGCTTCGATGGTCATACACAACCCAATTCACAATAAGTGTCCATACTAAACGACAAGCACGGTAACCCGCTTTCTATTCCATACCCTCAGCAAGGCGGCGCGCCTGATCTTCCGCAATAAGTGCTTCAATCACCTCGTCAAGCGCCTCACCCGCCATGACTCGGTCGAGCTTGTAGAGCGTCAAATTGATCCGATGGTCAGTTAACCGACCCTGCGGAAAATTATAGGTTCTGATACGCTCTGAACGATCACCGGAACCGACCTGTCCCCTCCGGGATGCCGCGCGCTCAGCCTCCATCCTCACCCGCTCTGCATCATAGATGCGAGCTCTGAGGATTTTCATCGCCTTGGCTCGGTTCTTATGCTGAGATTTTTCGTCCTGCTGACTAACAACGATGCCTGTTGGCAAATGGGTAACGCGCACTGCCGAGTCGGTGGTGTTCACCGATTGCCCACCCGGTCCAGATGCGCGGAAAACATCAATACGCAGATCCGTCTCGACAACGTCGATATCGACATCCTCGGCCTCGGGCAACACCGCCACTGTGGCCGCCGAGGTGTGAATACGCCCCCCGGTCTCCGTTTCGGGAACACGCTGAACACGATGCACCCCAGATTCAAATTTCAGCCTTGCAAAAACATCCGAGCCGGCGATTATGGCGGTGGCCTCCTTGTAGCCACCAATGCCGGTCTCGGACACTTCCATCACTTCAAACTTCCACCCATGCTTGACCGCAAATCGCTGGTACATGGCAAATAGATCAGCAGCAAACAGGGCGGCCTCATCGCCGCCCGTGCCGGCGCGTACCTCAAGAATGGCATTTCGCGAATCATCCTTGTCCTTAGGCAGCAACAGAAACTGCAGCTTGTCCTGCTCAGTGGGAAGCTGATCCGAAAGCTCCTCAAGTTCATTGCGTACCATCTCCACCATTTCGGCGTCATTACCAGCTTCGCCAACCATGATCTGGGCATCAGCGATTTCCTTGGCCAGACGATTGACCAGCTCGATCTGTTCACATACCGGCCGCAACTCAGTCAGTTCACGTGACAGAGTGGCCATTTCTGTGGGCGTCATGTCGGCGGCCTGCGAGAGGCGTGCCTCAACCTCTGCGCGTCGCTGCAGAACCTTGTCCATCGTTGAGTCGAGGCTCATGTCCACATTCCTCTCGTATACATAAATGCGGGCTAGCGCTTCTCAAGGTGGCTGGCGACGGCCGCAGAAAGCTCGTTTTGTGCCAGCTCTTCCTGACTGCCCTCGTGCAGATCACGCAATTGCACAGTGCCACTGTCAATTTCGGCACCGCCGATAATGGCGGCAAGGCCAACCCCGGCACGGTCAATCTTTTTCATCTTCTTGCCCATATTTCCACCCACCGGGATATCAACCGAGAAGCCAGCAGAACGCAAATCCTCGGCAATGCGAAACGCGGTCACCTGCGCCACCGGCTCTGCCACGATCAGAGCGATGTCAGGTGCCTCCAGATCATCATCATCAACAAGCATGGCAAGCCGTTCAATGCCAGCCGCCCAACCGACACCAGCAATAGCTGGTCCACCGAGCATCTCGGAAAGGCCATCGTAGCGACCACCTCCAAGCACAGTGCCCTGCGCGCCAAGAGCATCAGTGATGAATTCAAAGGCGGTGTGACAGTAGTAATCAAGCCCACGCACAAGCAATGGATCAAATTTCCAGCTGATGCCGCTGGCATCCAACGCCGCAGTGACGGCGGCAAAATGGACCTTTGAGGAGTCATTCAGATGGTCTTGTAACCGAGGCGCGCTTTGCAATATGCCACGATCCCTAGCATCCTTTGAGTCCAGGACTCGCAGCGGATTGACACGTAAGCGCTCCTTACTGTTCTCCGAAAGATCAGCCTGGTGTTCAGTCAGAAACGCAACAAGGGCACGACGATATGCAAGGCGGCTTTCGGAATCACCAAGCGAGTTCAGATGAAGAACGCAGCGATCAAGGACGTTTAGGTCACCCAGCAAGCGTGCTCCACAAGCGATGATTTCAGCATCTGCCAGCGGTTCTACGGGGCCAAGATATTCGACTCCAATCTGATGGAATTGACGCATTCTGCCCTTCTGCGGACGCTCGTAGCGAAACATCGGACCAGCATAGAAATATTTAAGTGGCACGGACTGGGTCAAACCATTCGAAATCATTGCCCGCACGACACCAGCCGTATTTTCTGGGCGCAATGTCAGGCTCTCACCACCGCGGTCTGTAAAATTATAAGTCTCTTTGGTGACAACATCGCTGGCGTCCCCAAGCGGCCGTGAAAAAACCTCGGAGAATTCAAATATAGGCGTTGCCATTTCCTGAAACCCGTAAAGCCCCGAGGCATGTCGCGCCGCTTCAATGACCTTGCGATGAACTGCCATAGCTTCAGGCATAAGGTCGCTGGTACCCCTGGCAGGCTGCAAACGTGACATGATCACAAAGTCTCCATCGCGCCTTCGGCACGTAGTTTTTCCTGTTGAGGTTCGACGTTCCTCTGCGCCTTGATTTTGGCCGCGAGCTCCTCAACCATGCCGACAATATGCTCGACCAGATTCTGGTTCGACAGACGGTGATCAGCAAGCCCAGACACATATATCTGATGGGTGCCTTTGCCACCACCGGTGAGACCAATATCGGTCTCGCGCGCCTCGCCGGGGCCATTCACAACGCAGCCAATGATCGAAACGGAAATCGGCTCGTTGATATGTTGCAGTCGGTCCTCGATCATCTGCACTGTCTCAATCACATTGAACTGCTGGCGCGCGCATGACGGACAGGAAATGACCGTCACACCACGTCGCCGCAACCCAAGTGATTTCAGCATTTCATAGGCTACCTTTACTTCCTGGGTTGGCTCTGCAGAGAGCGACACGCGCACAGTGTCGCCAATTCCCGCCCACAGCAGATTGCCGAGACCAATGGCTGATTTCACCGTGCCAGCCCGCAGTCCGCCAGCTTCTGTAATGCCAATGTGAAGGGGGCAATCGATGACCTCGGCGAGCTGTTGATACGCGCCAACCGCGAGAAAAACATCAGAAGCCTTTACCGAGATCTTGAACTCGTGAAAATCGTTGTCCTGCAGAATTCGGGCATTGTCGAGTGCCGATTCAACCAAGGCCTCTGGACAGGGTTCGGCATATTTTTCGAGCAGATGGCGTTCCAGCGACCCGGCATTAACGCCAATGCGCATCGAGCATCCATGATCGCGCGCGGCTTTGATAACCTCGCGAACACGTTCCGCCTTGCCAATGTTGCCAGGGTTGATCCGCAGGCAGTCAGCCCCCGCCTCGGCCGCCTCAATGGCACGTCGATAATGAAAATGAATGTCGGCGACAATGGGTACAGGGCTGTTTTTACGTATTATCCGGAGCGCCGCCGTACTATCCTCGTCAGGGCAGGACACCCGCACGATGTCAGCTCCTGCCTCGGCGGCGGCATTAATCTGCGCAACCGTTGCCTCAACATCGGTGGTGAGTGTGTTAGTCATAGTCTGGACTGAAATCGGCGCATCACCACCGACTGGCACATTACCCACCATGATCTGCCGACATTGCCGGCGCTCAATTGTGCGATAGGCTCGGTATGCGTTTGGCAAATCTCACTCCAGAGCAGACGGTTTTAGATCGGGACGACGCGATAGATATAAATCAATGTCGACACCATAAATCTATAAATGCTCGTAGCTGAAAACGCCACAGCAACAGGGCAACAATGAACTTTCGTGTGTTAATTATCGGCATCACCGTGCACTAAAGCTAGAGCTTGGCTCTCAATCCGCTGATGACCAGAGGCAGGTCTCTGACGATCTCACCGATCTCACCGACTTCCTTGACTGTGCCATCATTAAATACAAACTCAAGTCCACCAGCATTTCCGGTACTGAGATACAGGCTGTCACTGGCATCAATCAGATAGGTGTCGCCCGCAAGCATCAGTCTTGTCATCACCTCTTCGCCGTCATTTCTCACGATTTCTACCCAGCTGGAGGCCCGCGCCCGCAACATTACCTCATTCGTTGGATCACGTTGATTGGCGATGGCCGATCCCTGATCTGGCAGCAGTTCCTGCGCACCCCCACCACCAACAAGCGGCATTTCACTGGTGGCTTCTTGACCCGCACTGGCTGTCTGAACCTCGCTGTCACGCGGCAGGGTCGTTTGCACACCGGTTTGGATTACTGTCAGTGCCTCAGCGCCTGCATTATTAATTTGGGCCAGATCGGCTTCGACCATCACATCCTCGGCCCCCGCATCAACACTGGTGGGTACAAGAGACAATTCCACGCCGCCGTCTGAGTTCGCATCGGCAACATTGACGCCATCGGCCTGCGTCACATCGATAAGCGAAAAATCAGTGGCAGCATCAGACCGAACATTATTTTGGGTAGTTTCAAGTAATGGCATTGCATCACCACGATCTTTATCAACGATACTCAAAATCTGATCAAGGCGCGCATCGGCACCACCACCAAGAGCCCCGGCTTCGGTCATAGTACTCTCAATTTCAGCGGTCACCTGAGTGGTTTTTGAACTTTCGGACAGGCCATCATCAATCGTCTCTGGGCGGTCCATCAGATACCATCCGGTATAACCACCCACCGCAACCAGAACCGCAATCGATGCAGCAAGTGCACCTGAACTTCGCGGGCGTTGGTCGCCGATGGGAAACCTGTAGGAGGGAGTCGCGGCTCCATCCTCAAGCTGTGCAAAATATGCCTTAACAAGCGCTGAAACAGCCTTGGGTTCAATACCGACAACAGCCCCATAGCTTCGGATGTAACCAGCGACATAGGTTGGTGATGGTAGCGTGTCAAACTCACCAGCCTCAAGCATTTTGATAAAATCTCTAGAAATGCGGAGCGACTGCGTTATGTCGGCAACACTCATGCCTGAGTCAAGCCGTGCTGTACGCAGGGTTGCGCCGATAGCCATGCTGCTATCGCGCATTTCCATGTTGTCGTTACCTTGCGGCGCCGATTTAGCCATCGCAACTCTCTAACAGAAGTCAAATCTTACGTTACCCGAACATTAGCAAAAAGTGCGTGAAATGCAACAATAACCTATCAAAATTTGATAGTTAGATGGATTTCTTAAAGCGTCAAGGTTAGTTCCACCTGCAACCAAGTCCCTTTTGCATCAAAACACCCTTCCATTTACGTATTGCTTTGAAGGCTAGTCTTCATCTAGACCAAACGCTGTGTGCAGGCTCCGGACCGCCAACTCAGTATATTCTGAGGAAATTAAAACTGATATCTTGATCTCAGATGTTGAGATGACCTGCAAGTTGATACCTTTATTTGCAAGCGTCTCAAACATGGTCCTTGCCACGCCTGGTTGCGAGCGCATCGCCATACCGACGACAGAAATCTTGGTCACATTCTCTGTCGAGTCGATTGCAGAAAATTCAAGCGATTCTTTGTTGGTCTCGATAATCCCAACCGCCTTTTCCATATCCACGCGGCTAAGGGAAAACGTGATGTCAGTCTTTTTAGTGTCCGTTGACGCGCTTTGCACGATCATATCGACATTGACGTGCTGGTCCGCAAGCTGGCCGAAAACACCAGCCGCAATTCCGGGCTGGTCGGGTAGGCCCTGAATGGTGATTTTGGCCTCATCTGGGCTGTAGGCGATTCCGCTAATTTTTTCCTGTTCCACAATCGAATCCTCATCGACAACAAAAGTTCCCGGCGCGTCACTAAAGCTCGAGCGTACCTGTAAATTTACATTGTGGCGCATGGCCATTGCAACCGAACGTGTTTGTAGCACCTTCGCACCCAATGACGCCATCTCCAGCATTTCCTCAAAGGTTACGTTGTCTAGCTTGTGAGCCTTTGGGGCAATACGCGGATCAGTGGTGTAAACCCCATCAACATCGGTGTAGATGTCACAACGGTCAGCCGCCAGCGCCGCAGCAAGTGCCACCGCCGAGGTATCGGAGCCACCCCGGCCAAGCGTCGTAATCCTACCATTGGGAGAAATGCCCTGAAAGCCGGCAACGACAGCCACCTGGCCAGAGGAAAGCCTCTCGCGCATCAAGACTGTATCAATATCCAAAATCCGCGCGGAACCGTGAATTTCATCAGTCTTCAACGGCATCTGCCAGCCGAGCCAGGACCTGGCATCAATGCCAATATTCTGCAGCGAAATCGCCAGCAGCCCGACCGTGACCTGTTCACCGGTGGCAACAATCGTGTCATATTCACGTGCATCGTGCATTGGCCCAATTTCACGCGCCCATTCCACCAGCTGGTTGGTCGTGCCAGCCATCGCCGAGACAACAACCGCAACTTGATGGCCCTGATCGACCTCGGTCTTTACACGATTCGCAACATTGCGAATGCGATCGAGGTTGGCAACAGATGTGCCTCCATATTTTTGAACAATTAGTGCCATTTTGTCATATGATATAGTTTTGGTTTAGATCCGAAAGTGCAGGAGTCATAGCGATAACGATGACGCGGGGCAAGTCCATGAAAACAACAGCTGATCAAAAAGAAATCGCCAATTTTGCAGCCATGTCGGAAAAATGGTGGGACGAGCGCGGCCCAATGGCTCCACTGCACAGATTTGCACCTGTCCGGATTGATTACATCCTGCAAAGTCTGCGCCAGCGAAACCAGAGGAAATCCGTGGATGATATGACATTAAGGCAAGCACCCCTGACTGGTTTGCGGATTCTTGATATCGGTTGTGGCGGCGGCATTCTGGCTGAGCCAATGGCGCGTCTGGGTGCCGACATTACAGCAATTGACGCCACCGCCAAAGCCATCGAGGCGGCAAAGGTACATCTTGCTATGAGCCAGCTTGTCATCAACTATCAATGCTGCACAGCCGAAGAACTGGCTCAGGAGATTGCTGGAAAACCAAAAAAATTTGATTTGATATATGCTTCTGAGGTGATTGAGCATGTCACTGATCGACAGCTGTTTGCCGAGGCTATCGCCTCGATGCTGGCACCAAATGGCACCGTCGTAATCACCACAATCAATCGCACCCTGCCAGCACTTGCCTTTGCAAAATTCGCACTGGAATATGTAATACGACTAGTACCCGTCGGAACACATGACCCGAAGAAATTTGTCAAACCTGCTGAATTGCGCGCCGAATTTGGAGCTGTTGGCATCGTGCTTGATGACTTTACAGGATTCCGGCCAACCCTTGGGGGTGGTTTCAGACAGTCGGGAAATCTCAGCGTGAACTACGGTGCCAGCGGGGGGTGGGGGTAATCTCTGGATGACGGCCTACGCATCAGGGCATTGCGACAATTCGAAAAAAGCCTGATCGTCTTAATCTAGTTATCCCTTGGCAACCAGGGCATTTGCATGATTTCGATGCCCTCTTCATCCAACTGCTCGCGTTCGGTTTCAGATACCTCACCATAAATGCCTTCCGGCTCAACCTCGCCATAATGAATTTTACGTGCTTCCTCGGCAAAATCACTACCAACATCGCGGCATTCTCTCGTTATTTTACTCTGCAGTTCGCGCATTTCCACCACAAGCTCACGCAATTTAATCATCGCCTCGGGAGGCATGCCTGCACCGGAAACCGAAACAGGCAGGGGTGGCGAGACAGCCGCGGCTTCTGCTGGCTGTTCACCAGGCGCCTTCGTCTTGCGTGTTTTCGGACTGGCGAGGTTGGGAGCCATGAGGGCGCGGCGAACGTTTACCGTCTCGCAGATAGGGCAGGACAGAATACCGGCAGCGCATTGTTCGGAAAAGGCGTCCGAATTCTGGAACCAACCTTCAAACTTATGTCCTTTTTCACAAACTAATTGATATTTAATCATCTTTCCACCCTGACGCAGTTCGCTTCATGGTCGAGTAACCGCTTCCTTTTAAGAGGCGCCCCTCAATGAAGTAAATGGGCGCACACATGCCCCTAGGCAAGCTTTCCACAGCAGTGCTTGTATTTGCGGCCCGAACCACAGGGACAGGGTGCATTGCGCGAAATCTTTCGGTTTGTTGTTATTTTTGTTTTTGACGCATTGGTCGCTGGCGCGGCCTCGGCACTTTCTGGTGGGCGCAGCTCGACATGCGCTAGGACCATCGTAGTCGTTTCTCGCAGCCCCGCGAGAAGCTGTTCAAACATTATGAAAGCCTCACGCTTATATTCGTTGAGAGGGTCCTTCTGGCCATAGGCCCTAAGAGATATACCCTGGCGTAACTGGTCAAGCCGCAACAAATGCTCTTTCCATTGCTGGTCAAGAACCTGCAGCAGCAATGATTTTTCCGCCATCCGCATTACGTCCGGGCGAAGACGAACGGCCTTTTCCGCCATATATCTGTCCGCAGAGTCGACAAGCCGTTCCTCGATTTCCGTTTCGGCAACACCGTCTTCAGCAAACCAGTCTGTTGCCGGAACCTCAATGCCAAGCACACGCTTGGAGTCGCTGGCAAGTTGATCGGGAAGCCACTGATCGTGGTAGGTGCCGTTAGGAATAGCTCTTTGAACGATCTGCGCCGCTACCTCATGACGCATTTCGGTGACAATTTCCTGAACATCTTCAGCATGCATGATTTCCTTACGTTGCGAGAAAATAACGCTGCGCTGGTCATTCATCACATCATCGTATTTGAGCAGCTGCTTGCGGATCTCAAAATTTCGCGCCTCAACCTTCGACTGCGCCTTTTCAACCGCCTTATTAATCCAGGGGTGAATAATGGCCTCACCTTCCTCAAGACCCAGCTTTTGCAGCATTCCATCGAGCTTTTCCGAACCGAAGATGCGCATAAGATCATCCTGCAGAGACAGGAAGAATTTGGAGGCACCAGGGTCACCCTGCCGTCCCGTACGTCCGCGCAGCTGGTTGTCGATGCGGCGCGACTCATGCCGCTCGGTACAGATCACATAAAGACCACCTGCCTCAAGCGCTGTGGCTTTTGAGGCTTCAACCTCGGCGATGATACGCGTTTTTTCGGTCTTGCTCGCCTCGCTGTCGGCAAGTTGTATCTCCAAATTGCCACCAAGCTGGATATCAGTGCCGCGGCCCGCCATATTGGTGGCGATAGTCACCGCACCCGGCACACCGGCCTGAGCAATAATTTTGGCTTCTTCCTCGTGGAAACGGGCATTGAGAACCTGATGTTCAATCGTGCGTTTTTTCAACTCGTTTGAGAGGGCTTCGGATTTTTCGATGCTAATTGTGCCAACAAGGACGGGTTGGCCGCGGCTCTGGCAGTCAGAGATCAGATCAATCACAGCGTCATCACGCTCGGCGCCGGTCCGATAGACCTCGTCATCATGATCGAGACGCTGCACCTCACGATTAGTTGGGATCGCTGTCACGTCAAGATTGTAGATTTCAGAAAACTCTCCGGCCTCAGTCATCGCCGTACCAGTCATCCCACTCAGCTTTTTATACATGCGGAAATAATTCTGAAATGTAACCGATGCCAGGGTTTGATTTTCTGCCTGAATCTCGACATTTTCTTTGGCCTCAAGCGCCTGGTGCAGCCCTTCGGAAAAGCGCCTGCCATCCATCGCTCGGCCAGTGAATTCATCAATGATCACAACACCGCCATTTTTCAGCATGTAGTGAGTGTCACGATGGAATAATTTGTGCGCGCGCAGCGATTGATTGACGTGATGCAGCATTCCGACATTTTCTATGTCGTATAGCGTACCCTCACCCATCACCCCCACCTCACGCAGCAGCGTTTCGGCATGTTCTATACCGTCCTCGCTGAGTGAGACACTGTTTCCTTTTTCATCGAGGTCATAATCAGATTCACCAAGTTTAGGCACGATTTTGTTGGCCGCAATGTAATTGTCAGCTTTGGTCTCTGCAGGTCCAGAAATGATAAGCGGGGTTCTTGCCTCGTCAATAAGGATGGAATCGACTTCGTCAACAATGGCAAAATGGTGATCGCGTTGGACCATGTCTTCCAACCGAAACTTCAAATTGTCACGCAGATAGTCAAAGCCAAACTCATTGTTAGTTCCGTAGGTCACATCACAGCGATAGGCAAGCCGGCGAGCATCATCATCGATCCCTCCAGTAATGCAGCCAACACTCAACCCCAGAAACTTGTAGACCTGCCCCATCCAGCCTGCGTCGCGTGAGGCGAGATAGTCATTTACCGTCACAACGTGAACACCTTTGCCCGACAGCGCGTTCAAGAACACGGCAAGGGTCGCCACGAGCGTCTTGCCCTCGCCAGTCTTCATTTCTGCGATCTGGCCCTTGTGAAGCGCCATTCCTCCCATGAGTTGGACATCGAAATGGCGCTGACCAAGCGTTCTTTTTGCCGCCTCACGCACCATAGCAAATGCTTCGGGCAGAAGAGAATCAAGGCTTTCACCCTTTGCGATACGTTCTTTGAATGCTGCTGTTTTGGCTGGAAAATCCTCTCCACCCAGTTGTGCCATTGTGTCCTCGAGCTCGTTTACCGCCGAGACCATTGGAACGAACTTTTTAACGACCCGGTCGTTTGAGTCGCCAAACAAGCTTTTCGCCAATGAACCTAACATGATTACTCCAGCAGTCTGGCAGCTGAGACACCCTGATTTTCCCCGTGGAGACTGGGGCGCAGCGGACTTTAACACCAAATTTTGAAATAGTTATGAAACCCTTTTTTGTCAATGTGGCAGCGACTTTGCTGAAATGTATTGAACGCATCTGCCTGGCGGATATGTTCCACCACCTGAAAAAAACCGACTAAGGCTTGCCTTGACTCTTTGCATCAGTAAAATAAAGCCGTCGTTTTGATGACTTGATGTCGAAAGGTATCATCCGCGCCTCCAAGTAAAGGTTAAACCCCATGAAACGCCTGATCCGCGCCACCTGTTTTTTATCTCTTTTCCTGTTTTCCGGAAGTGTTTTTGCCCAGGACCGCATTGCCGTCGCCACACTGAACGGTGAGACAATCTGGCTGGAGGAAGTCATGCGCGCCGCTGAGGGGCTACCGCCAGAATATCGGCAGGCACCCATGGACACCTATTTCGACCAACTGGTTGCCGAAGTGATCGATACGAGACTCGCTGCGGCTGCTGGCTATGGGTCCAATCTGGACAAGGACAAGGCTGTTGCACAGGCCATGAAGATGGCTGCTGACCGCATTCTGGCCGAAGCGTTTCTGAGCGCAACCATCAACAGCCAGATCACCGACGAGGCTATTATGTCCGCCTATGACGCATTTGTTGCAGACACGGCCTCACGCGAACAGGTGACTGCATCCCATATTCTGGTTGAAACAGAGGAAGCGGCGCATGAGATCATCGCCAAACTTAACGATGGTGGCGATTTTGCCACGTTGGCAAAGGAGAATTCGACAGGACCAAGCGGTCCCAATGGCGGTGACCTTGGCACTTTCGGCAGGGGTCAGATGGTACCGGCCTTTGAAACAGCCGCTTTTGCCATGCCGGTTGGCAGTTTTTCCGCCGAACCTGTCCAGACACAGTTTGGCTGGCATGTGATCTTAGTCTCTGAACGCTCCGTACAGCCACCACCCGAGATGGAGGCAATGCGCGCGCAGCTGAGCAACAATCTGTCCCGGCAGCATCTGGGCCGGTTGCTTGAGACTCTGCGTGTCGATGCTGTCATCGATCTGCGCAGCTTCGAGGATATCCGCAAGGATGCGCAGGCGGCCAAACAGGCGCAGTGATGGTCGTGTCACCGCTGGCACCCGCCTGCTTTCCCGAGCTTCCATCGATTCGTGGTGTGAGGCTGACAACCGCGCGGTGCGGCATGAAATATCGGGGTCGTGATGACCTGATGGCGATGCTTCTTGATCCGGGCAGCCATGTGGCCGCCGTCTTCACAGAATCGGATACCGCCGCCGCCGCGCCGCGCTGGAGCCGCCGGCATTGTCGCAACGCAAAGGCTCGAGCGATCATCACCAATGCCGGCAACGCCAACGCGTTTACCGGCAAACAGGGAATGCAGGATGTCATTGCCCTTTGCGCCGGGTTTGCCGCGCATATCGGCGCCCAAAGCGAGGATGTGCTGATCGCCTCAACCGGGGTGATTGGCGAGTCCTTGGACTGCGCCCTTATCACGGCAGAATTTCAGAAGCTGGCCACGGCAGATGACGCGGGCTGGCAGGCGGCGGCAAACGCCATACGCACTACCGACACCTTCGCCAAGGGAGCCAGCATGGCCTGCAGGATCGACGGGGCGGCTGTGCAGCTCTGCGGCATCGCCAAGGGATCAGGCATGATTGCGCCGAACATGGCGACCATGCTTGGCTATATCGCCACCGATGCCGCAATTGTACCAAACGCCCTGCGGGCATTGCTGGTCTCTGCGACCAACAGAAGTTTCAACGCGATCACTGTCGACAGCGACACATCGACATCCGACTCAGTCTTTCTGATTGCCACGGGAGCTGCCGCGAATACAGAGATCGAGGATCCAGATGATCCCCGGCTGGCCGAGTTCCGCCACGCACTGGACCATGTCATGCAGGATCTGGCGACCCAGATCGTGCGTGATGGAGAGGGTGCGAGCAAATTCATCACCATCGACATCACCGGTGCGCGTGATGAGATCAGCGCCCATAAAATCGCTATGTCCGTCGCCAATTCGCCGCTGGTGAAAACAGCGGTCGCCGGCGGAGACGCAAATTGGGGCCGGGTTGTCATGGCCGTCGGCAAGGCCGGTCAGTCCATCGACCAATCTTGCCTTGCGATCGCCATGGGAGGAATCACAATCGCCAGGGACGGCGCGCGCGTTGAGGGGTTTGACGAAACCCCGGTTACCGAACATATGGCGGGCGACAACATCTCCATTCAGGTGTGCGTTGGTGACGGGCCGGGTACCGCCCGCGTCTGGACGTGTGATCTCACACATGGATATATCAGTATCAATGCCGACTACCGGAGCTGAGATGCCGCTGCCCCTCGTTCACGTAAGTGCGGTGGCACTGGTCGACACGGATGGACGCGTCTTGCTGGCGCAACGGCCGGAGGGAAAACCCATGGCTGGCCTGTGGGAATTTCCCGGCGGCAAGATCAAAACTGGTGAGACACCGGAACAGGCGCTGATCCGCGAGCTGCATGAGGAACTGGCGATAGATACCGCTGAGAGCTGTCTCGCACCGATTGGCTTTGCCAGCCACAGCTATGACTCATTTCATTTGGTGATGCTGTTGTTTGCTTGCCGCAAATGGACAGGAAGCCCCCGTGCAGTTGAGAGCGTTGCCTTGCAATGGGTGCGGCCCAATCAGCTTCGCAACCATCCCATGCCGGCAGCTGATCTGCCACTTATTCCCATATTGCAGGATCTTCTCTAGGACTAACAATGCAATCAGGATTTGGACTGCGGATCATACTCGGTCGTATCCAGGCTATCGGCGAGGCGGTGTGTGGCGCTTCCCGGACGCATCGGCTTCTGCTGGCTTTCATGCGGGGCCCAGGCAGTCAGGGTTATGATCTCGAAACTCGCCGGAATTGATCCATCCGGCCGCCCGTAACGTTCCTGATAGATCTGTGCTGCGCGCAGAAAAAGCTGGCGCGAAGTTGGTTTACGGATGCGCTGTTGCAGGGCGTTCTGCTCACCCATACCACGCAGATCAGCCATCAGCCGAAAGAGATCCGGGTAACTGATCGTGAGCCGGTCAGCATCCGCAACTGGCAAGGCAAGGCCGACCCGGCCAAGCAAACCACCAACATCACGAATATCCGCCATCAACGCCGCACGAGGGCTGATCCTACCAGCTATTTCGTTCTCCGCCTCTGCTAATGCGCTACGCAACTCGATCAAGGTTGACCCACCAAGAAAGCTGACAAGAAGCAGACCATCCGGCTTCAACAGGGCGCGCATCTGCGTCAGCAGGCCGGGAAGATCATCAATCCAATGCAGCGACAGACAAGAAAATATGGCATCGAACATTGCCGGGGCGAAAGGCAGCTGCTCTGCCTCGCTGACTAATGCCGGGCCATTTATCCCGGCCGATCTTGCAAATTCAAAAGCGGGATCGGCCTGGATCACCGTTTCCACCTTGCCTGTCTGTTTGAGGTGACGTGTCAGCACTCCGTCATGACAGCCAAAATCCAGACAGAGGGGAAAATCCCGGCGCACAAGCTCAAGCCGGTCTGCCAGACGCAGCGCGCCCTCTGATTTCAGAAAATCAAATTCGGTGAAGGAAGCCGCTGCACGCGCGCGGTTTCTGCGATGCTGCGCATAATCAAATAAACATGGAATTTCCGGATTCATAGCCGGTGCACCTCTCTTGCTCTTCGTCCGCACAATCACCAACCGCCTGAAAAATGCAAGTGAAAAACCAAAGGTTCGCCTCGACGAACTCTCTACCTGATTGTGATAGGCCAAGGGAATGCTGCGCTTACTCGACCATCTGAGTACGTTAATTCTGCCGCACCAATACGTGCTTTGCCGGGCTTTTGCGGACTCGACAGGCCTGTGCGCAAGCTGCTGGTCAGGGCTTGAACCAATATCAGACCCGACATGCGTGCAATACGGCAGACCCCTGCAACATGATCTGCCACAGGGAAAAGGTGGAAAATGCTGGTGGATGCCGCAAGTCATTGAAAGGACGCGTGCTTGGTGCTTGTTCAATGATCCCTCATGGGCGATCATTCTTAAAATCAAGCATGGCAACGATCTGGCGCTTACACCCGTCCTTGCGGCGATGTTTGGCAGGCTTTACGACGAACTTGCGGCCCCCTGCAGTCTGGTCATTCCGGTTCCCATGTATTGGTGGCGATATCCTCACCGACGCTAAAACCAATCGGCGGAGTTGGCACGCCGCCTGATATCGACGCATAGTTGCGGTTTATTTGCCGCAAACCTCCTGCAGGGCCACAAGGCAACAACCAGTCAGGCCGGCCTCAACCACGCCCAGCGAAAACAGAATCTGGCCCGTGCAATCCACCTTAATGAGAGCGGCAAAGCAGCAGTCAGGGACCATCATATTCTGTTGAGCGATCATGTGCTTACAACCGGCGCAACGCTCAATGATGCTCCGCAAACGCTTACCAGAGCGGGATGCAAATCCGTCAACACCCTGGTAATCGCCAGGGTCAGATAAGCATCGGATCAAATCATCAACTTGGCAATCAGGTCTTGCGACTTGGTGCAGTTTCACCTAAATGACAGGGCATGAGTGATACACCAAAAGTTGAAATCTATACCGGTGCGGCCTGCGGCTATTGCATTCGGGCGTTGCTTCTGCTCGACTCGAAAAACATTATGTATGAACAAATCGATACTTCGATGAATTCAGCACGTCGCGCAGATATGCGGAGCCGTTCAGGTGGGCGTCATACCGTGCCACAGATTTTCATCGACAATGAGCATGTTGGTGACTGCGAGGAGTTGTTCAGGCTGGAAAATGCCGGGCATCTCGATAGGCTTTTGAGAGTGTCTTGAGCAAAGCGCTCCGCATTGCCGCCCTGCAGTATTGTGCCGGCGCAGATGCAACCACCACTCTTACCCAAATCGAGCCAATGATCGCCCGCGCTGCCAAGGTGGGAGCCGATCTTATCGCACTTCCCGAGGCAGCCAGTTTTCTGGCCCCAAGCCGGGCAAGTCTGGCTGACCTTGCCGAAAATGAGGCGGACAGTCCCAGCCTTCACCATTTCAGCCAGATAGCCCGTCACAGCGGGGCATGGCTGCTGATCGGATCTTTATTGATCCGCCGGTCCGAGGATGGACAGCTCGTCAACCGCAGCTATCTTGTGGCGCCCGACGGCAAGATTGGCCCCCATTATGACAAGATTCACATGTTTGACGCCAATGTCGGAGATGGCAGACACTATGCAGAGTCAAAGAATTTTCTGGCTGGCGGAAAAATGGTTGTTGCCAATTGTGGCGCGGCATCAATTGGCCTGAGCATTTGTTATGATGTGCGTTTTCCAGCGCTCTACCGTGATCTGGCGAGCGCCGGCGCGGCCATCCTGTCGGTCCCATCTGCTTTTACCTATGACAGCGGACGGGCGCATTGGCATGTATTGTTGCGCGCCCGCGCCATTGAGAACGGATGTTTTGTGATAGCTCCAGCGCAATGTGGAACGCATGCCGATGGTCGGCGCACCTATGGGCATGCGCTGATCATCAACCCTTGGGGCGAAATCATGGCCGAAGCAGAAACCGATGATGATGTTGCCGATCCAGGGGCGAATGATGATGTGATTTTCGCCGACATTGATTTTGCCGCCGTGCAGCGGGCGCGCCGCGCCATACCCTCGCTCAGCAACACCAGACCCTATGAGGTCTGATCAGGCGAGTGCCTTCTCACCCATGGCGAGATATTTGTCTGACCTGTCGGCAATCAGCGCGGCAGCGTCAAGTGAATTCATGGATTGCAGCTGTTCAGAACAGACCGCTCCCAGGCTGGAAATAGCGGTTGCTTGATCACGGTGTGCGCCGCCAAGCGGCTCGGGAACAATCGCATCAATCACACCAAGCGCCTTCATATGATCCGATGTAATGCGCAACGCCTCGGCCGCTTCCTGCGCATACTCGCCACTACGCCACAGGATCGATGCGCATCCCTCAGGCGAAATCACCGAATAGATGGCGTGCTCATACATTACGACGCGGTTGCCCGCTGCGAGGGCTATCGCACCACCGGAACCGCCTTCGCCAATAATGGCGGATACCATGGGTGTTGGCAAACGCAGGCAGGCGCGAATGGAAGACGCTATTGCCTCAGCCTGGCCCCGCTCCTCGGCACCACGACCGGGATAGGCACCAGCCGTATCAACAAAGCTCAGAACCGGCAGGCCAAAGCGTCCAGCCAATTCCATCAAGCGGGTCGCCTTGCGGTAACCTTCAGGTCGCGCCATGCCAAAATTCCGTTTGATGCGCTCATCGGTGGTGCTACCTTTTTCCGTTCCCATCACCATCACACCCTGGCCACAGAAGCGGGCCATGCCACCAATCACTGCGTAATCCTCGGCATAATTTCGGTCACCAGCAAGTGGCGTGAAATCGTCAAAGAGTTGGCTGATTATCGCGCTGACCCGCGGCCTTTCAGGGTGGCGGGCGACCTGCACCTTGTCCCATGGACCGAGTTTTTCGTAGGTCTGCTTCAACTCACGCTCAATGCGCGTCTGCAGCTTTCCAATCTCATCGGCAATGTTTATGCTGCCATCCGAACTCATATGTCGGAGTTCCTCTACCTTGCCCTCCAGGTTGGCAATTGGCCTCTCAAAATCAAGAAAGTGTCTCATTTCAGGGAGTTATCCTGTATTTGTCGAAGGTGATTCTAATGAACGCGCAGTTTACTCATCCTGACCCATACTGGCAAGCGGGTGGGCTGTTGCCACTAAACCGGCAAGTCGTTCAGGACGGGTTGAGGTATAGATCTGGGTCGTTGAAATATCGGCATGGCCGAGCAGCGTCTGCAAGCTGCGAAGGTCGGCGCCACGATTCAGCATATGCGTCGCAAAAGAATGCCGCAAAACATGCGGGCTAACCCGCATGGGATCAATCTTCGCCGCAACCGCAAGACTCTTTAATAAAGTCGCTAATTGGTGACGCGACATCGATGCATCATCTGATCTTCCCCTAGATTTGTCGCTGGCACTTCGGCCTTTACTTTTGAAGACGGTCACCGCATGGGGAAACATATAAATGGACTGTACATATTCCGCAAAGCTATTGCGCGCCTCAAGCCACTTAAGGGCTGCCTGCCTCGCTGAAACTCCCAACGGCACCAGCCTCTCCTTGCCGCCCTTGCCTATTACGACAAGGCTCTCCTGACCTCGACTAAACTGATCGACCGTCAGGGCCACGAGTTCAGAAACACGAAGACCCGTGGCGTAGAGAATTTCCAGTAGCGCAACCGCACGCTGCGCTTGCCAGAGGGGTTGCAGTTGTCCTGCCGCCGCAATGAGAGCCTCAACCTCCTTCTCGGAGAGGCTTTTTGGAAGGGTGTTTGGCAGTTTTGGATTTTCGATCCAGCGACAAGCATTGTCACTGCGGATCCGTTCCTCAACAAGCCAGACCATCATCTGCCGCACCGCACTCAATCGACGCGCAAGCGAGCGAGGAGACAGGCCATCGACGTGCCATTTGGCAATCACTGCACGAAGGTGATCTGCTTCACAGGAGGTAAAGGACGCGCCTTGAGCCAACAAGGCGCGGGATGCCGCCTCCAGATCGCGACGGTAGGCGGCAATGCTGTTTGGGGCAAGCCCACGGTCAGCCGACATTGCGTCCAGAAAGGAGTCGATGATACCTATATAAATGTTTGCGGATTTTTCTGGCAGAGCAGTCATTCCTCTTGACTTGCATTATCAACATCGGTCCCGCCAACCGAATTTTTCTCAATGGACTCTGTCATCTCAATGGGACCATCCTGTACTCGCATGGGTTCATTAATGGCGGCCAGGTCATTATCCACAACTGCCACTGTCTGGTCATCCATAACAAGCGACGAAAACTCCGACATGGGGGGAACAATCTCAGAAAAGCGCGACAGCAAATGGGTCTTGACGACTTCGGTGGCAAACATCCGACCAGTTCTGGTTTGTCCGATATCATTCATCGCATTGATAATTACCGCAACATCCTGCGGGTTGATGTCCTGCAGTGGAATATCAGCAAGCGCCCAGCTTGCAAGCAACACTGTTTCGGCAACCCGGCGTTTTTCAGCGGCGGCGTTCAACGCCCGCAACAACAGCGGTGAAAGTGGCTGATAGTGTGCATTCTGATTGTCTGGTAAATCGAGAAAATCAAGCCATTCCTGCTCGCCTGGCAAAATGCCAAGTGCCTCGATCACCGGCAGCAGCGTCCAGAGATCCAAATCTGCAAGGGCGCGATGGCTCCATTCACCACTAGCGAGCATCTGCATCAGGGTGCGCGTTGTGGTCACCTTGGTAGTGGAAAAACCAATATCGGCCAGAATGGCACTCTCGGGCTGCTGCATGGCAACAAGCATCGCAACAGCTGCAACTGATTGGCCATCATCGGCGTTAATCGCCGAATCTAGACTGGAAAAAGTCAGCGCTTCACTCGCCAACTCAGCATATAGAGGCAGCATTATCTGACCATTGCCGGCCGCAATATCGGTTTTCATAGCCTGTGCAATCAGCGGCACTCTTGAAGCGCTGGTATCATCGGCTATGGCCCGCCATGTCATCGCTGTTGTCAAAGGGGACGAAGCACTTTGATGACGCGCAAGCGCACTCTGCGCAACCTCCGGCTCGATTGTCACACTACGCCATAGATTGCCTGCTTCAGATGGGGTGATCAGACCTTTGGTCAACCCATTAAACGTCGAAACAAGCCGCGCATCCGTTCCCAGGTAGCGTAGAGCTACCGCTCCCTGCGCCATCTGCGGTGGCAGCACATCAAGACTATCAAGGCTAATTTCATGATGAGCCGCATCCATAAGCACGACATGCAGTGCCTCAACAAGTGCCGGATCAAAAACCTGCGCCTCGGTGCCTCTTAGCATTTCATCGACAAGCGCAAAGAACACCGGATCCTCGACTCCACTTGCGGCCAGAATGTCAGCACCGAATCTGGCACTGCTTGCATCATCCTGTACAGAACTGCAAATCACCTTCAATTTATGCCAATAGGGATCAAATGTGGTTGTAATATAGCTCTCAACGACAGTGCAGGCATCCCTGTCGAGACGCTGCATCAACTGGTATTCGACTAGCCATTTTTTCCAGTCAAGCCACTCATCATCATTAGGCAGACGCCCCACCAGAACGGCTAGGTCATCGGACCGGCCAGCTGCTGCCAGCCAGTCAAGCCTCGCCTTTACAAGCGCACGCGCCATCTCGTTTGCGCCAACCGGTGGGACCGCTTCCTGGGCAACAACTTCGAGGGTTAGCGAGGAGATCGCCCGTGATTGCGGTGCAAGGCTACCATTCTCATAAAGAAATGTCGCGCGTGACGCAGCTGTCCCGCGCCAGATCAATTCGTTTAGATTTTCGGCGCCATCTATTGGTTGCCGTATGCCAATCGCGGCCAGACCAACATCTTCAACGTCTCTTAATCCGATTGTGACGGTAGGCTTTCCAAGTACCGAGCTCTGTTCTGCCTCAACCGCAGTGGCATTCTCTCTTACTATCGCTTCGGTCTTAGCTTCCACATTTTGAAGTGGCAGCGTCGTTGATGGCACCGCCTGCTGTGTGCTCTGATTGATGGTGGAACCTGCTGCCTCGTCATCAGTCACGACGTTAAATGCGTTTTCGATGGTCGGTTCTGATGCGCCTTGAGCGTTTCCGTTGCTTGTGTTTTCAGGTGGCGAAAGACCGAGAAGATTGACCGGCCCCTCATTGGCACTGGTGGCCATTTTCTGCGCGAGCGCACAGGTTGGGCCGAAACTGGCAAAGGATGCCATCAGACCTACAAAAAAGACAAGGTAGCGCAATCTATTTTGGCAGGTTTTCATCGGAAACAACCTTGTTAATAGCTGTGGTTGGCGCTGGAATATTCCAGCTCGACAACGCAGCAAGACCGGCGGCAAAGAGACCGACAATCACAATCACGATAATTCCAACCCGGGTCATGTTCTCTCCACTTGAGCTGTCAATTCTATCAACCGGCCTGCAAACACCAAACTACCATAACGCCATTCTAAATTTGTTCGTTGTTATGGCACATTTTGTATGGCAAGAATATGTCTTCAATTGGGCAAAGATACCAGCCCCGTTATAGGACTCACAAAATTTTACCATCAGAATGCTGCCTCCAAATCAGCTGTCTCCAACCTTGAATCGAGGAGACACATTCCAAAAATTAGCCGGAACTGGCATAAAGTTGCGTATGCAAACCAGATACAAAGACATCAAATCACGCATTGTCAAACCGATCACCCTCGTTGGTCTGATGGGAAGCGGCAAATCAATGCTTGGCAAACGTCTTGCGAAGCAGCTTGATATGCCTTTTGCCGATAGTGACAAAGCGATTGAAGACGCCGCAGGTTTAACCATCAGCGACATTTTCGATATTGCTGGCGATGCAAAATTCCGGGAGATGGAAGAACGCATCATCGCAAAGCTTGTTACAACGGGTCCGCTGATCCTGGCTACAGGCGGCGGTGCGATTTGCAGGACCAAAACTGCTGAATTGCTACTGAAACAATCCGTGGTCGTCTGGCTGCAGGCAGCACCCGAGACACTCATGGCCCGGATAGGAACGACGGCAACACGGCCGCTGCTGGCCGGAGGTAATCCCCTCCAAAAGCTCCACCAATTGAGGCTTAATCGCCAGAAGCACTATGAAAAAGCCCATATTTATCTTAATACGGATGGATTGAGTGGTGAGAAAGCACTGGTGACTTTGATCGAAGCTCTTGACAGCTTTCTGCCAGTCACATAGGCCATAAGCATCATGGATGACATTATATCTCTTCGCGTTGGCCTGGATGCGCGCGCCTATGATATCAAAATCGGGAACAACCTGATCTCCAATGCAGGCGACTTGCTGGGCGATATCATTGCCGGGCGACAAGCAGTCATTGTCTGCGACAGCAATTTAGCATCCCTTCACCTTGACGCGCTTGCCAGCAGTCTTGCCCAAGTAACACGACGCTGCGACAGAGTCATCGTACCAGCCGGCGAGGCAAGCAAGAATATGAAAGTATTCGCGAGTCTGCTGAACGACATCCTTGATTTTGGTGTGGATCGCGGTCTTGTGATTGTTGCTCTAGGCGGGGGAGTTATCGGTGATCTTGCTGGCTTTGCCGCAGCAAGCCTAATGCGCGGCGTTGATTTCATTCAAGTCCCCACATCATTACTTGCCCAGGTCGACAGCTCGGTAGGTGGCAAGACCGGAGTCAACGCACCACGTGGCAAGAATTTGATCGGGGCCTTCTATCAACCGCGAGCGGTTCTAGCAGACACCGCTGCGCTAGCAACGCTACCGCAGCGTGAACTACGCGCCGGCTATGCGGAAGTAGCTAAATATGGGCTTCTTGGCAATGCTAACTTCTTCGCTTGGCTGGAAGACAATGGCAAGGCTGTGCTCGAGCTTGAACCACAGGCTCTAAACTATGCCATTATGACCTCCTGCGCTGCCAAGGCGCGGATTGTAGAGGCGGATGAGCGCGAGGCTGGACAGAGAGCGCTGCTCAATCTTGGCCACACATTTGCACATGCCTTTGAGGTAGAGGCCAACTATGATGGCCGCTTGCTGCACGGCGAGGCTGTGGCCGCGGGAATTGGTGTTGCCTTTGCGCTGTCAGTGCGAATGGGGCTTTGCGGTAAAGGGGATTTGGACCGAGTAAAGATGCATCTGAAAGGACAACAACTGCCGGGTGACAACAAAGAGCTGGCAGCTGGTAATGCGGCAGCGGAAAGATTGATCGCGCATATGCAGCATGACAAGAAAGCGCTTAATGGGAAAATGCGTTTCATTCTGGTTAAGGGCATTGGTGAGGCGTTCATTGCATCCGATGTGCCGCTTGATATTGTCCGTGCAACGTTGGAGGGTTTGGACTGATGAATGCTGAGATTTGGTGGCTGCTTGCCGTCGTCATTCTCTTGATTGTGGCATCAGCTTTTTTCTCGAGTGCGGAAACCGCATTGACAGCAGCCTCGGATGCGCGGATGCGCCAGCTTGCAAGCAAGGGCAATCGGCGAGCGCTTCTCGTAGAAAAGCTTCGCGCCGACCGCGAAGGTCTCATTGGAACAATCTTGATCGGCAACAATACCGTCAATGTGGTTGCTTCCGCTCTCGCCACCTCTGTTGCCATTGCACTTTTTCAAGATGCTGGAGTACTTTGGGCAACGCTGACGATGACAGTCATTCTGGTGATTTTTGCAGAGGTCATGCCGAAAACGTATGCGTTTAACTATTCGGACAAATATGCGCTTGCCATTTCCCCAGCCATCCGAGTGGTCGTGATTGTTCTTAATCCGCTTGCTGTTGGTCTGCGCTTTCTGGCGAGTCAGTTGATCCGGGAAAATGCCGAACAGCGGGCAAACCGCGAGGAAGAGCTGCGTGGTCTAATTGAGCTGCATGGCGCTGAGGGTGACGCCGACAATCGGGAAACGCAGGCGATGCTGTCTTCAGTTCTTGATCTCAATGAGATCAGTGTTGACGAAATCATGACCCATCGGGCCGAGGTCAATATGATCGATTCCGATGATAATCTTGATGAAATCCTGCGGCAGGTACTTTCCTCTCCACACACGCGCCATCCCGTTTATTCCGGTAGTCAGGATAATATTACTGGCGTTTTGCATGTCAAGGATCTGCTGCGGGCCATTGGTGATGATGCAAAATCAGGCAGCGATAGCATCGATCCCAGCCTGACAGTGCAGAATATTGCTGCGGGGCCCTATTTTGTTCCCGAAACAACCTTGCTCTTTGATCAACTGCAGGCATTTCGTGCGAGGCGTGAACATTTCGCAGTAGTTGTTGATGAATATGGTGACTTGCAGGGCATCGTTACACTTGAGGACATTCTTGAGGAAATTGTTGGCGACATTGACGATGAGCATGACGTGGAGCTTGCCGGCCTTTCGCCACAGGCTGACGGCTCATGGATTGTTGATGGTGGCGTCACAATTCGTGATCTGAATCGCACACTCGGCTGGCAACTGCCAGACGAGGATGCCTCTACCATAGCAGGACTTGTTCTATTTGAGAGCAGAACAATTCCACGGCCAGGTCAGGAATTTCGGTTTCATGACATTCGGTACCGCATTCTCAAACGCAGCGGTAACAGGCTGACTAGCCTACGCCTATGGGCAACGAAGGAACATTGAAATGGAACCTATTTATGGGTACGAACATCCAACTGACCTGAGCCAACCCGCGGAGCGCGAGGAGGTTCATAAAAGGCGCATCTATTGCAATGGGTTTGTCCGCCGGGATGGGCTATTTGACATCGAGGCAGAGCTAACCGATCACAAGACATATAGTTTTCCTTCCGATTTCCGTGGCGAGGTGATGCCTGATATGCCGTTTCACCATATGAAAGTACGCCTGACCATTACCCGTGACTTGATGATCACGGCAGCCGAGGCCGTTACCATTGCTGGACCCTATGCCGTCTGCCCCATAGCCAACAATGTTTTTGCTAATCTGGTTGGAATTCAGATTGGCCCCGGCTGGCGACGAAAGGTTAGCGCGGCGATTGGTGGTAACCATGGCTGCACCCATATTACGGAGTTGATGGGGCCGGTCGCAACTATCGCCTACCAGACCCTATATGGTGAGGACTCACGCCAAGCGCGCCAGTCAGGAAATGACATTAAAAAACATACGAATTCGCACAACCAGCGGTCCAATGAGTTAGCCAATAGCTGTGTTGCTTATGCCGTCGATGGCAACTAAAAACGCAAACCACCTGCAAATGACCAAAGGTCAGGGTGAGAGATGCAGCTCAAGTGCGTGAATGCTGCTGGCTAATTCTTCTGCGAGCAGGTCATTCACCATTCGGTGTCGCTGCAAGCGTGACTTACCCTCAAATGCGTCGGCTGTCAGAGTGACATGAAAATGGGTCTCACCACCCTCGCGCCATCCTGCATGACCAACATGATGGTGACTGACATCTTTAACCTCAATAAAACTGGGATTGAGGCCAGATTTTAACTTTGCCGCTATGGTATCCGTCATTGGCATATGCTATCTCCGAGTGGGGAGGTGAGTTGGTTGTCTGCGCTGTGCAGTGCACTATTAAGGAGTCTATTATGAGACGCCCAAAAATGCTAGAGATTCCGCTAGATAGCGATAACACTGAAAGCGGTACAAAACGCTGTGCCGCCGACGGCTGTATCGCCGAAGGCATCTATCCGGCGCCAAAGTCACGGCATGAGCTGCGCAATTATTTGTGGTTCTGTCTGGACCATGTACGCGCTTACAACAAGTCATGGAACTATTACGAGGGGTTACAAGGAGCTGCGCTCGAGGCTGAAATCCGCCGTGCAACCACTTGGGAGCGTCCAACTTGGAAATTTGCCACTGGCAAACCGGGCGAAGAGATGTTTGATGACTCCTTCAGCCTGTTTGAATTTGAAAACCACGAGGATGACCAACAGCGGCGTAAGCTAACCCCAGAAGAAAAACGTGCCTGGCAGATCATGCGGATGAAGCCTGTAACGGATCTGGAACAGCTGAAAAAGCAGTACAAGCAGCTTGCGAAAGAAAATCACCCAGACAGAAATGGGGGTGACGAAAAGGCGGAAGAACGGTTAAAAGAGATCAATTTAGCCTTTGACCTGATCCGCAAATCATTGAATGCAAATAGCAGCAACGCCACCTCTTAGATGTAACCAACCACCAAAGCTCAGTTCAGAGTAGGTCCCATCATGTCCAGCGCAAATAAAACCTCACAATCCGTTGCCCATCCATTGGAGGCGCCGGATATCAGCGTTAATGCCCGCGATGCGTTTGGGCTGGACATTGATATGGAAATTACCGCTTTTTCGGAAGCCTCGGATTACGTTCCGTCAATCGACAGCTCCTACCAATTTGACCATGATACGACGCTGGCTATCCTTGCTGGCTTTGGCTTTAACCGCCGCGTCATGATCCAAGGCTATCACGGCACCGGCAAATCAACACATATCGAACAGGTTGCCGCACGGTTGAACTGGCCCTGTGTCCGGGTTAACCTCGATAGTCACATAAGCCGTATTGATCTGATTGGCAAGGATGCGATTGTGTTGCGTGATGGCAAGCAAGTGACAGAATTTCGCGAGGGCATTCTGCCATGGGCTTTGCAGAATTCTGTAGCACTGGTCTTTGACGAATATGATGCAGGGCGCGCGGATGTGATGTTTGTAATTCAGCGCGTTCTTGAAGTTGATGGCAAGCTCACCCTGCTCGACAGCAATAAGGTAATTCATCCAAATCCCTTCTTTCGGTTGTTTGCCACTGCCAACACCGTTGGTCTAGGCGACACAACGGGCTTGTATCATGGCACCCAGCAAATCAATCAGGGCCAGATGGACAGATGGTCAATCGTTGCGACGCTAAACTATCTTGAGCATGATGACGAGGTCGGTATTGTACGCGCTAAACTGCCCGAATATGCAGCCACCGAGGGCGTTCAGACTATTGATGCCATGGTGCGAATGGCTGACATGACGCGCAAAGGCTTTATGGCGGGAGACCTCTCTACTGTGATGTCACCACGCACCGTGATTACCTGGGCGGAAAACGCCACGATCCTCGGTGATATCACGGTTGCCTTCAGGCTCAGCTTCCTCAATAAATGCGACGAGATTGAGCGACCTACTGTTGCTGAATATTACCAACGATGCTTCGGCATTGATCTGCCTGAGGCACCAGTTCGTCAGGCCAACGCAAGCTAGAACCAGACGCTTATGGCCACCGATGATCCTGAAAATCAGTTTCTGAAATCCACCGCCGCCACAATGCGGGCGTTAGCGGGTGGCTGTCAGCATCAGGTGACCTATGCCGGAACCGACACGCATATTGGCGAAAGTGATGTACGATTGCCGGCATTTTCACCAACAGCAACACCGGCACAACGGGCAAGCATGCGGGGTGCTGCAGATGGGGCTGCTCTATGGCTTGCCCACCACAACCCCGGGATCCACCAGAAATTATGCCCCTCACTCGATGGTGCCCGAGCGATTTTTGAGTCTGCAGAGAGAGCCAGAGTGGAGGCCATTGGCGCGCAACAGTTGGTTGGCGTTGGTGCCAATCTAGAGGCTGCTCTAAACCAGCGCTATGAAGGCCGACAGATCGAAGCTCCCGGCAGTGCCGACGACGCTGGTATTGCCGAGGTGGTTTGCCTTCTCCTACGTGAAAATCTAACTGGCGCAGCGCCACCAAAAAATCTATCTATGGTCCTTGATCTTTGGCGTCCATGGGTCACGAGCCGGGCTGGCGGTCTGATGCAAAAACTCGCCGCCAATTTGGAGGATCAAAAAAAATTTGCAAAATTGTCTCGTCAACTGATTGGCGCACTTGAGAGTGATCTGGGTGACTCCAACTCCGATCAGGATGATGTATCGGACAACGATGATGATGAGGATGACAGCAGTGGCGACCAAGGTGATCAGGACAGAGAGCAGGAAGGCGTTGGTGATGATCAAAAAGACG
>CACHEI010000019.1 GCA_902578815.1 uncultured SAR116 cluster alpha proteobacterium
ATGCACTGACAATGCCGCAATGATAGCCTGGGCCGCCTTGGAGAGACGTGAGGCGCCACATGCACTTGATTTTGAGCCATTGCCGCGTTGGCCACTTGACCCAGACGCCGAGCCGCCACCAGGTCAGGGTGTGCGCAACTAATCAGGCCAGAAAAGATAGGATAGGATGCAGATGAATTCACAGATTGTTATTGGCGGCGGCAGTTGGGGCACGGGTATTGCCGCTGCACTAGCAGCCGCAAATCAGGATGTTGGACTGCTTGTGCGAAACCCACAAACCGTGCAGTTGCTAGCCGAAGGCAAATGCCGACAGCTGCCAGACCAGCCCCCTGTTGCGGCACTTGCCGCGACCATCGATCCAGCCTGTCTGCGCATGGCAGACTTGATCTATGTTGTCGTGCCAGCGGGTGCCACACGCGACACACTCTGCCTCATCAAGGAGATGGCCAAGCCACATGCCGGCATAGTCTTCGCCGCAAAAGGCCTTGTGGCCGACGCTTCGTCTTGTGGTAGTCTGCTGCCTGAAGTTGCCACGACCTACCTACCTGATCACCAAACTGGGATTCTGTCTGGCCCAAGTTTTGCCGATGAGGTGTTGGCCGGCCTGCCAGCCGCTCTAACTATTGCGGCGAAGACACCTGCTCTAATTGATACGGTGCAACAACGCTTTGCCGACAGTAATCTGCGCCTTTATGGCAATGATGACCCAATTGGAGTTGCTGTTGGCGGCACCATGAAAAATGTCATTGCGATTGCCGCTGGTTGTGCGGTCGGACTAGGGTTAGGTGACAATGCAAAAGCCGCCATTCTAACCAGGGGCATCGCCGAGATGGCGCGGTTTGCTGTTGCTGTTGGTGGACGTCTGGAGAGCGTTTACGGCCTCTCTGGCGTTGGTGATCTGGCACTAACATGCGCTGGCCCTCATTCCCGCAACATGGCCTATGGCATGGCAATTGGTGCAGGGCTAGCACCTGACACGCGTCTGGCTGAGGGACGCCACACCGTTGCCGCATTAGCGCAGCGGGCGTCGACCTTGGGGTTGGAGTTGCCAATCACCAGTGCAGTGGACAGAGTTATTAATCACGGTGATAATTTGCGTGATATTGTAACGACTCTGCTGGCGCGTCCGACTGGCAGAGAGAGTTGAGAGAGCGACAACAAACTATCACTTTAACAATAGGAGGGTGTTATAAACTATTGGCTGTTGAAATCAGAGCCGTCAAGTTGGTCATGGCAAGACCAGCAGGCCCGCGGCGACGCTGGCGAAGGATGGGATGGAGTACGTAACCATCAGGCCTCCAATAATATGAAAGCCATGGAAATTGGTGACCTTGCCTTTTTCTATCACTCGGTCAACGAAAAGCAGATTGTCGGCATTGTCGAGATTATCGAGCTCTATCACTCTGACCCAACCGACAGTAACGGACGTTTTGGCATGGTAACGGTAAAGGCGGTCAAAAGTATGTTGCAGCCTGTGACTCTGTCTGATATCAAGGCCGATTGGAGGTTGCAGGACATGGCACTGGTGCGGCAGGCACGGCTCTCAGTGACGCCAGTTTCGCAGTCACAGTGGGAGATTATCCTCGAAAAGGGCGCAACCAGCCTTTTATCGCGTTAACTAGCCCTGACGCCTCGTGACCTGCGAACAAAATAAAGATTACGCAGATAGATTAGTAGGCCGAGTCCCTGGCCGCTCATGAACACCAGATCCTGTCGCCAGATGGCGTAAAGAAACAATACTGACCCACCACCGATGGAGAAATACCAGAAAGCGATCGGGATAACTGATTTGGCCTGTTTTTCAGACGAAAGCCATTGGATAATGAAGCGCATAGCGAACAGCCCCTGCCCGGCAAATCCAACAACAATCATGATTTGCTCAGGCTGCTCGACAAGGCTTTCTGGAAGAAAAGGCAGAATTGTCGTCAGAAAAATGGCCACCAGCGTTGCTCCCGCTTCAATCTGCTGGGCCAGGTACATGACCAATTGACCAAACGCACCACTCATCAACCTGGTTCCCTTGAGCCCCGCGATCCAGTGCTAGTCGCAACCTCAATAACGTCACTCTGGCGCGGCGCCCGGCGTAACAGCCAGATCACCCCTAGAATATCAGATATCCCCACCAACAGGCGATCAAGAACCCGGTATTTCGATGCACCCTGGACGCGCGGTCTGTGTGCCACCGACACACCTGTTACAAAACCGCCATGGCGGCGCACGAGACTCGGCATGAAGCGATGCATATGGTTAAAGAACGGCAACTGCAGAAACAAGTCACGCTGCAGGACCTTGATACCACAGCCACTGTCTGGATGGGTGTCGCCCAGCAGCACAGTACGGATCCATCTCGCCCCACGAGAAGCCGCAAGCCGCAAAGCGTTGTCCTGGCGCTTTACCCGAATTCCAGCCGCCATACCATGCGTCGGACCACCAGCAAGCAACGCCTTCTCAAGATTGGGCAGATCGGCGGGGACATTCTGCCCATCACCGTCCAACACCGCAATAAGATGACCGCGCGCGCGTAGCAGACCGGATCGAATTGCTGCACTTTGCCCAACCCGATGATGATGCCGCAAGACCCGCAACTGCGAAACCGCAACTTGCGCCTCAGCAAGTTCAAAGGGGCTGTCATCGTTGCTGGCATCGTCGATATAAATGATTTCAAAATTTCGACCAGACAAAGCCTCACAAATTTCATCGATTAGCGGGCGAATATTGCCAGCTTCGTTCATAACTGGAACTAAGACCGATATTTCGGTTAGTTTTAAGCCATTTTTTGCAGAGCGTGTAGGCATGAGAAATAATTGCCAGCTGACATGTAT
Source organism: uncultured SAR116 cluster alpha proteobacterium (assembly GCA_902578815.1). GTDB lineage: Bacteria > Pseudomonadota > Alphaproteobacteria > Puniceispirillales > Puniceispirillaceae > MED-G116. Next base: position 2,823 of record CACHEI010000019.1, read on the forward strand.
GATTGAAAACTTCGAACTTTGACACTGTTTAACGGGTGTGGCTGTTGGCGTCAAACACCGCTTAGTCGAACGCCGAGCGATACAAGAAAATCAGCACTTCTTTACCCTTTGAAACATTGAAACCGCTGATCTGATAAGGCGGAAGCAACTCTTCGCCAAGTTGGCTTGCCATCGCCAGAAATGCCTGGCGTTGCCGATTTTCAACAATTGCCAACCCTCCGGGTGCTTCTGCCAGGAACAACGCCGCCTCCGGACCACTAAGAAGCAACACATCACTGCCACGCAGAAAAACCAGTGACGGCTCGTGAAACCCGGCTGCGGCAATGGCTGGTGGATTGAGTTTCAGGCTTGTAATTGCCCGGTCAATCGCTGTCGAGACATGAATACGAGAGAGTGCTGGCAGCAACCCAGAAATCAAGGAAAAATTGAATAGCACCCCAACAAGAAGAATAGTGACAACTGGTTTGATGCCACCGCCGAGGTGCCATAAAATACCTTGCCATAAAACAACGGCGAGTAAAGCGAGGGAAATCATCGCAAAAGCAAACGCCCTGCTGCCCGTCTGGCCCCCTTGCGTAATGGCAGCCCATAAAACAACAGCCGCCAGTACACCCGCGACTGCCAGCATCGCATATTCACCAGCTAATGCCAGATAGCGCTGGAATTTATAGCGGAGCTTGCCACTTTTCGGATCACCCGGCAAAGGCACTTCGACAGCGCAAACAAGCACCACTGCCAATGCTGGAAAGACAGGCAGCGGATAATGGGGCAGTTTTGTGGGGATGAGCTCGATTAGCAGCCAAAATGGAACGATCCACGCGATAAGGAATCGGCTCTGCGCATGCTCCAACAATGTTGGCACCTGCGCCACCGCACGCGGCAGCAGAATGCAGCCAGGCCATATCAGCAGTCCTACCAGCGCTATATAAGTACCGATCGGCGCACCATGTGATTCCTGTCCCGCCTTTACCTTGGCTAGCAAATCACCACGCACGGCAATATCCAGAAATGCACCATCAGTTGCCAATGTCACAAGAATTGCCCATGGCAGAGTGAGCGCGGCCAGAATCAACAGACCTTTCACAAGACGGATTTGTTCAAGCCAGCGGTAGGAGCGATCCCACAGACACAACGCGGCAATCGTAGCAAGACCAAGGAGCGGGCCAATCGGCCCCTTTATCATGATGGCCGCGCCCATAAAGACCCAGAACCAGAGCCAGCTTCGCTCCGGCGGAACCCGGCCAAGTTGCACCGCGAGATAGATGCGCATCAGTGCCATTTGCTGGGCAAGGCAAAGCGCCATCAGAACTGTATCGGTTTTGGCCAGGTGGGCCTCGGCAAAAGCAAGTAGACTGGCCCCCAGAACAGCGGCGGCAAGTAAAGCCCGCGGTTTTCGGTAAAGGTGAGAAGCCAGATTATAGGTGCCCCAGATTGCCGCCAGAAATGCCAATAAGCTCGGCAATCTGTAGGTGGCAATATCATCTGCCCCGAACAAGCCTGCTGCCGCCGATTGCAACCAGTAAATGCCAGCTGGTTTCTTGGCGCGCAACTCATCCTGAAACCGCACGGTCACATAGTCGCCGCTGGCAAGCATCTGTTTGCTGGCCTGGGCAAACCGGGCCTCATCGCGATCCATCGGTGGAACATTTTGATGGCCAATCAAAACAGCCGCCGCCAGCATGGCAAGCACCAGTATCAGGGCAGATTGTTTGTTCAGCAAAGACACGCCTTTTCCTACAGCTCCCCTAGCAGCCAGCATTACTGTCCACACGTGTCCTGTTTAAACCATTTTTTAACCCGGTACGCCATATCAATTGAAGGTGAGTTCACCTAGATTTGTTACTGACAGGCACATCTGAGTCCGCCACCACAAGCAAAAAACAGAGTGCAAAATGACCAAAAGTTCAGCTATGGGAATCAGCTGACCCGCATTATGAATTTAGGTTAAACCAATGGAAAAGAGCGTAGAATCAGATGCAAACAGAACACCACGACTCCAGAAAACGTCGTGGCGTCATATCTGGTCGATTTCCTGGCCGATCTTTGTGGCTAATGTTACGGTGCCACTTGTTGGTGCTGTCGACACGGCAATGATGGGACGCTTTCCTGATCCGGCCTTCATTGGTGGTGTCGCTCTCGGTACGATGGTGATCAACTTTCTTTATTTTGGGCTTAGTTCCCTTAGAATGTGCACCACTGGATTGGTGGCGCAGGCACATGGACGCAATGATGAGGTTGAAATCGAGAATCTGCTGATACGGGGGCTAATCATTGCCCTTAATCTTGGTTTAGTAGCGATTCTGGCCTCGCCAATCATCCTATTGGTTACTGGCCAGCTGTTGGCAGCAAGCAGCAGCGTCGAAGTCCAAATGCGGACCTATGTTGAAATCAGATTGTTTGCCGCACCTGCTGCTCTTGGGAATATGGTTCTTTTGGGATGCCTGTTTGGACGACAGCAGATGCGCCTATGCATGATGCAGATCATGGTCGTCAATATCTGTAATCTGTTACTCAACATCCTGTTTGTCGCTGGCTTTGGAATGAAGATAAACGGCATTGCATTAGCCTCTGTCGCGGCCCAATGGTTGGGATTTGTCATCACCCTCAGCATCATTAGCTGGCAATGGAAGAATGTGCTGTGCGGCTTGATGGCACGCCTATTTACGCGCAACCCTTCCTGGTTTGATTTGCCAGCTTTTGGACAGTTTTTTTCACTCGGAGCTGATTTGATCCTTCGCACCTTGATGCTGCTCGCCTGCAAGGCTATTTTCCTGAACAGCGCAGCTGCCCTGGGTGACATGGAACTCGCCGCAGCACAGCTGGTGATTGTAATGTTTGGGATCATTGCGTTTGGGCTTGATGGCTATGCCCATGCCGCCGAGGCACTTGTTGGTGACGCCATTGGTCGTAAGGATCCAGCCATGCTGACTCTGGTGATTAAGCGGACAAATGCATTGGCCTTTGCCTCGTCCTTTTTGATGGGCCTGATCATTCTTGCAGTTGAGATGCCGATCATCGGGGCGTTTACCAATCAGCAACCACTAATCGAGCTGACAGCGCAGCATTGGCATTGGGTTGTGCTGATGCCGTTCGCTGCGTGTCTCGCCTTTCAGATGGATGGTATTTTTGTTGGTGCAACTCGCAGCCGCGACATGCGCAATGCCATGCTTATCTCAATGGCTGTCTTTGTTGCCCTTGTCTGGTTTGCGGCACCATATGGGCTTGCCGGATTGCTGGCAGCCTTTACACTCTGGCTTGGCATACGTGGTCTTACACTATGGCTGCTATTGCCGCAGGTGATACGCTTGGCCATCTAGAAACGATTGCTTTTAAGGTTTGCTGAATTTCATCATTGGAGATGATACCGGAATGAAAAGGATGATTACAGATTACGGGCTGCAGAAGTCAGCCAAGGGAACTCGTGCGCTGATTCTGGTTCATGCTAATGAATGGGCAGCCTGGTGCGAGACTGCTGAACCATTTGCCAGGAACTGGATTACCGCACAGGCCTTTTCAGGTCAGGCTGGAACAGCGATGATCATGCCAAGTAATGATGGCACCATTAATGCCGCCATTGGTGTCTTTGGCGAGCATGATATCTGGGATGGCGCCCGTCTTGCAGAGGCCTTGCCGCCGGGGGGATGGCACATCAATCCCAACCGGGGAACGAGGCTCAATGCAATGGCCTATGAAATGCTATTGCTTGGCTGGGCCCTGTCGCAATACAGCTTCAACAGATTCAAGAATAGTGAGAACCAAAAAGGCGAGACCACTTCAAAACGTTTAGCCATTCCTGAAGGAGTCAGCGCTGACCGCTTGCTTGGATTGGTTGAAGGTATTTGGTTCTGCCGCGATCTGATTAACACGCCGGCAAACCATATGACACCTCAGGGTCTTGAGGACAGCGCAACCGACCTCGCCAAAAAATTTGGCGCTGCGATCACCGTATTCAGCGGCGATGAATTACGATCCACCTTTCCAGCAATCAATACCGTAGGCCGCGCTGCGGAAATTGCACCGCGTCTAATTGATTTCACATGGGGCGAGGCAGGGCCAAGAATCACCCTTGTCGGCAAGGGCATAACGTTTGACTCGGGCGGCCTTGACCTTAAACCATCAAAGGCAATGGAAATAATGAAAAAGGACATGGGTGGTTCAGCAACAGTACTGGGGCTTGCTAAGGCAATCATGGCGGCCGAGTTACCTGTCCGCCTGCGGGTGCTTGTCGCCGCTGCGGAAAACTCAGTCTCCGATCGGTCAATGCGGCCACTTGATGTGATCGACACGCGCGCCGGCATAACGGTCGAGATTGGCAATACCGATGCCGAGGGGCGGCTGGTACTCGCTGATGCGCTCACGCTTGCCCGTGAAGAAGACCCCGATTTCGTCATTGATTTTGCCACTCTGACGGGCGCAGCGCGGGTTGCGCTCGGCACCGAATTGCCAGCGTTATTCTGCAACCGAGATGACACCGCCGCCCAGATCCTTGCCGCCAGCGGCGAAGTTGGTGACCCTCTTTGGCGACTGCCGCTTTTCGATGATTATGACCGACATCTCGAAAATGGTCATGTTACGCTGTCCAGCACCGGCAGCACTAGTTTTGGGGGTGCTATTACCGCAGCGCTGTTCCTGCGGCGATTTGCTGGCAGTGATAGCAACTGGGCTCATATCGACGTAATGGCCTGGAATCTTAGTGACAGGCCAGGGCGACCACGGGGTGGTGAAGCAATGGGGCTGCGGGCAATTTTTCGTTATATCGAACAGCTTGCAACCGGAAAACAGCGTCAGTAACCACGACTCCAGTCTACCCGATTTTGCGGCTCCTCGCCTGCCATCAGTGCGGCAATAGCGGCGGCAACTTGCCGCGCGGCAGTCGCAGGATTGGTCTGCGCAGCGACATGTGGCCACACAGCGATTTTTGGATGTGACCAGAAAATGTGATCCGCTGGCAGCGGTTCGGTTCTGAACACATCAAGCGCTGCACCGGCAAGTTGGCCCGACCCCAACGCAGCCAGGAGATCATCATCATCGATTTGCGGCCCTCGCCCACCATTAATTATAAAAGCACCCTTGGCCAACCGACCGAAGAAATCTTCATTCATGATGCCCGTAGTCTGTGGAGTTAGAGGCAAAACTGAAACGATGATTTCAGCCCCATCAGCAAAAGCACCCAGCCCCTCTATACCGGCAAATATCTCAACCCCATTTAGAGAGCGTGGCGTACGTGCCCAGCCACGCACCTGAAAACCCAGCGCCGCAAACCGGCTGGCAATGACCGAACCAATGGCACCAACACCCATCACCCCGACAATGCCACCGCTGCTGCGCCGCTGTGTGAGTGGTGCCCATTTACGCTGGAGCTGGTGATTACGATAGTGCGATCCGTTTCGCCAGAAATCCAATGCATTCAAAATCGCCCAGTGGCTCAATGCATCAGACATATCAGGGTCAACCAGCCGTACCAGCGGAATGTCCCGCGGCACTGTCTCATCAGCCATCATATGGTCGACACCCTGGCCTTGAAGTATGATGCCTTTGAGATTTGGCAGGTTGATAAAGGCATTTGGCGGCGGTGCCCAAACAAGGGCAAGGTCGCACATGCGGCCAACGTCGGAGAGCAAATCAACGACCTGGCAATCAGGCAATAATTCAGCTAGTGACTTCTGCCACATAGCTGCTTCTTCTGCGTCGCCATAAAAGCCGACCGTAATCATGCTCTCTTGTCCCCAGATCAACGCCTGTCTGCTCAAGCTCACACTCAAACTCAAGCTATAAAAAGTCTAGAAACTATCTCCAATTATGGCAAGAACTGCCGCGTGCAATTTCGGCGTCGCAGCACAAAGCAGGCTTGTTGTTTGTGGGTAGCGCACCGGATTCCCCCGCAGGTCTGTCACACAGACACCAGCAGCCTGCATGATGGGGACAATGCCCATGATATCATGTGGTGCAAGGCTATCTTCGATCACTAAATCAATATGCCCTGCCGCAAGAAGTGCATAATTGTGACAATCGCCCCCATAACTCGTGACTCCCGCCAGCTTACTGATAAGGTTAAAGGCAGCAAGGCCGTCAGGGGAAAACGCATCTGGTGAGGTCGTCGCCAGTCTCGATGTGGCAAGGTCATTTGACCCGCTGGCCGAAATGGAAACGCCATTGAGCCACGCGGCCTCACCTACGCCAAGATAGAACTCGTCCAGAATTGGCATGTCACAAAACCCGGCAACCGGCCGACCAGAATTAAGCAGACCAACAAGCGAACCAAAGGTTGGCTTGCCAGAGACAAAGGCCTTTGTCCCATCAATTGGGTCGATCACCCATTGATAGCCCGTGCTGCCATCACCCCGGGTGACGTCATGCTCCTCTCCAAGTATATCATCACCCGGAAAGCGGCTGGCAATGGCGTCACGCAGCGCAAGCTCCACAGTCCTATCAGCGATGGTTACCGGAGATGTGTCGGCCTTAATTTCGATATCGGGACGTGCGCGAAACCACTGTGAAACGATGGGCCGACTAACCGCAGCAAGGCCAGAAAGAAAAACAGCCAACTCGGCATCGTCGAGATGGCTGTGGATCCGTGAATTCGTTGGCTTAACTCTCACTTTCGGCTGCAATTTCTTCGGCCGTGGGCAGAGCTGCCGCGGTATCAGCCTGCTGACGAAGATACGCAATCATATTCGCCCGGTCCTGCGGCTTTTTCAGCCCAGCAAAATTCATCTTCGTTCCAGACATATAGGCTTTTGGCTTCGCTAGAAAGGCGTTCAGCGACTGGTAATCCCACACACCACCAAAACCAGCGAGGGCTGATGAATATGAAAATCCGTCAACCGCGCCTTTCGCAGCATTGACCACTCCCCACAAAACTGGGCCAACCTTATTCGCGCCATCGGCGGCAAACACATGACAGGCCGTGCATTTTTTCGCCAGCTTTTCACCAGCCGACGGGTTAGCATCGGCAAGTAGAGCCAGAATTGGTTCTGGACCCATCTCAACAGGGGCGGCGCCAGCCACAGCCGTTGTCTCAGGGACTTTGATCGCATAGGCGTTTTCTACCAACTCAGTATGCGGCACCAGGACGTCAGCAAATTTGACGCCAGCCATGAGCACCAATCCGGCGAGCAGAACGCCGGCAAACAATTTGTTGAAACCCAACTCATCCATGCTGTCTTCCCTTGATCAACAAGAGCTCCCCTTAACATTGGACCACGGCCAGGCGTGATCACGTGACCACCGATGGCAACGGTCGATCAGTCTGGCTTCTAATTACCCAAAACAGATAATTCTCTCAACCTTTTACTAGCCTAGCGATATGTTTTCTCTATGCAAAAACCCAAATATGTGATGAATTGCCGCATCATGAGCATCTCAGACAGCACAATTATTATTATCCCTGCCCGAATGGCGGCCAGCCGACTGCCCGGCAAACCACTGGCAGATATCGCCGGCAAACCGATGATTCAACATGTCTGGGAGCGCGCTAGAGCGGCCAATATCGCGCCAGTGTATGTCGCCACTGACCATGAGAAAATTGCCGATGTGATACGTGCCGCAGGGGGTGAGGCGGTAATCACCAGAGATGATCATCCCTCCGGCTCGGACCGGGTTTTTGAGGCGCTGCAGATCATTGACCCTGACGAATCTTTTCAGACCGTTCTCAATCTACAAGGCGACCTGCCTGAGATGGACCCAGCCATTCCGGTAGCACTTGCCGCAGCGCTGGACAGAAGTCACGCGGACCTGGCAACACTGGTAACGCCTGCTACTGCCAAGGAAGCGGCCCGTCCCCAGATCGTAAAAGCGGCAATCGCCTGGGACACAAGCACCGACCGGGCGACAGCAACGGCCAGCCGGTTTGGCCGCGCACTGTATTTCAGCCGTGAGCCAATTCCGGCCAACGCGACTGAATATAATCATCATGTTGGTGTCTATGGTTGGCGGCGCAGCGCTCTTGCGGCGTTTGTCACACTACCCCCGTCACCGCTAGAACTAACAGAAAAACTGGAACAACTGCGTGCTCTTGAGGCAGGAATGACCATCGCAGTCGCGCAAATCAGAGCTGCCCCCGGCGGTGTCGACACAAATGATGATCTGACGGCAGCGCGCCGCAGACTCGGTCATTAATCCACAGACCGGCATTATAGAGACCAATCGCAAAGCGTTGACAGCTGCTGCTAGCATATTGATACTGCCGCACATCGTGGAGTGGCCGGATGACGGCGGGATTGCCATGCGAAATGGAGACGGAATCGTGAGTGATGCGGCCAAAAAGATAGCATTTCAGGGCACCTTAGGTGCCTATTCCCACATGGCATGTCTGGCGGTCAAGCCGGAGATGACACCAATGCCCTGCCGGTCATTTGAGGATATGCTGCTCGGTGTTCAGGATGGCGACGCGCAACTCGCGATGGTGCCAGTTGAAAATTCTATCGCTGGGCGAGTTGCCGATATCCATCATCTCCTTCCCGAGTCCGGTCTTTATGTCATCGGCGAACATTTCCAACCGGTCAACCACCAGCTGCTTGCGCTGCGCGGTGCCACTATTGACGATCTGGTTGAGGTGCACAGCCACGCACAGGGTTTGGCCCAGTGTCGGGAAAGGCTTCGCTCGCTTGGCCTTCAACCAGTCATTCATCCAGACACCGCTGGTGCCGCCAAGGATGTCGCTGCGCGCGGTGACAAAAAAGTGGGGGCCATTGCCTCGGAACTTGCCGGTAAAATCTATGACCTCGATGTGCTTATTGCCTCAGCCGAGGATGCAGAGCAGAACACCACGCGCTTTTTGATCATGGCATGCGATCCACAGACGCCACAACCGAATGATGAGGCCACGCTGACGACGATGGTGTTCCGTCTACGCAGTGTTCCAGCAGCGCTATACAAAGCTCTTGGCGGCTTCGCTACCAACGGCGTCAATATCACCAAACTGGAAAGCTACATGCGGCCTGGCTTTTCCGACCACGCACAATTCTATTTGGATGTTGAAGGCCATACCGAATCGCCGGCGATGAGACATGCGATGGAAGAACTCCGCTTCTATTGCGAGGAGGGCGAGGTTAGGATTCTTGGATGCTATCCAGCAAACCGCACGCAAATAGGCAAGAGCTGACACCCCCATCAAAACAGGTCTGGCTAGAAACAAGACGATGATTATCGAAGCGAGTGATAATTTGCTTGTCCGTAACCCAGCTTTGTTTCATATAGATGTCAGGAAGGCTGGGTGGACATATCACCCACCAATCCGGTCAGGTCCGAAAGGAAGCAGCCGCAGTGGACTGTTTATGGGTTGTCCAGTCTTCCGCCAGCTGATTGCGGGGACAGGTCGTCAACAATGAGCCCAGAGGCACCAAAAGCCTATCGCGTGCTTGCACGCAAATACCGACCAGAAAGTTTTGCTGCCCTGATTGGTCAAGAAGCGCTTGTCCGCACTCTGAGCAATGCGCTGGAGATGAAACGTCTCGCGCATGCCTTTGTACTGACGGGAATTCGTGGAATCGGCAAAACCTCGACAGCGCGTCTGCTTGCTAAGGGGTTGAACTGCATTGGCATGGATGGCAGTGGCGCGGAAACGCTAGAACCCTGCGGCGACTGCGAACCCTGCACAGCCATAGCTGCCGGGCGACATGTTGACGTACTAGAAATTGACGCGGCAAGCCACACTGGTGTGGATGATGCGCGCGAGATCATCGAAGGTGTCGGCTATTGTCCAGTATCTGCGCGTTACAAGATATACATAATAGACGAAGTGCATATGATGTCAAAAAGCGCATTCAATGCGTTGCTCAAAACACTTGAGGAGCCGCCAGAAGCGGTAAAATTCATCTTTGCGACAACCGAAATCCGCAAGGTACCAGTAACCATACTATCCCGGTGCCAACGCTATGATCTGCGTCGCGTGTCAGCCGACATGCTGGAGGCGCACCTTCAAAAAATTTGTGAAAAAGAGGGCATCACCCATGATGCGGTTGCCCTGCGTACAATCGCCTCAGCTGCTGAGGGTTCCGTGCGGGATGCATTGTCGATACTCGACCAGGCAGCAGCCATGACAGCGGATAAACTGGTTGGGGATGCCGTCAACGACATGCTTGGCCGGCCCGGTCGGGGGGAGTCACTCGTCATTCTGCAGGCAACATTAGACGGTGACGCTGCCACCGCGCTGGCACAGTTCGCACGTTTGCACAAGAATGGTGCAGAAGCCGAGATGGTTGTCACCGACCTGCTGAATATCATCCATCAGGCAAGCCTAGTCGCAGCTGGCGCAGATCTTGCCGATCTGATCGAGAATGAACGCCCCGGCATTACCGCGCTTGGTAATCTGGGCATTGCCAAGCTGGGTCGCGCATGGCAAATGCTGCTTAAAGGTCATGAGGAGGTCAGCAAAGCGCCAAATCCGACAACCGCCTTTGAAATGCTGGTTATCCGCCTTGCTCATACGGCAAACATGCCAACCCCTAGTGACATTCTGCAAAAGCTGCCAAACGCCCCTCATGCCAATGTAAAAGATCCATCTCATGCAACAAAGGCCAGCGTAGCATCGCCGGCCACATCAGCGACTCTATCCTATACTCCGCAAAAGGATGATCCTGCTGCCCACTCCACCAACTCCGGGCAGATGTCTGGCAACGGCGGACAACAGCAGGCCGTAGTCGAGGAGACGCTACCAGAAACCGAACCCCACCCTGCCGAAACGGCACCAGCAGCCCCACCGCACCTGGAGCCAACCACGAAGCCCATCGCCAGCCTCGCTGATATCGCCGACCTTGCCGAGGCCAAGGATGAAATGCTGCTAGCCGCAAGGATACGAACGCATCTGCGTCTCGTCGGACTTAATCCGGGCTTCCTAGAGGTTGCGTTAACTGAAAAGGCGCCCAAACCATTAATCGGCGATCTAGCAAAATATCTTACCAAATGGACAGGTCAGCGTTGGCTGGTCTCGGTATCGGATGGCCCTGGCGGAAAAACCCTTGCTGAGGAACGTGCCGAACACGCCGTTTTGCTAAGAAATGATATCGCCGAAACGCCGCTGGTCAAGGCTATCCTGACGATGTTCCCCGGCTCAAAGATTGAGGCAATCAAGCCCATTAATTCTAAGGGCTGCAGCGAAAATCTGCACGGCAATGCAAATAATGAACCGGAAATGAATGCCGTGGAGAAAACAGAATGATGCGCAATATGGCCGGTATGATCAAGAAGGTTGAAGAAATGAAAAAACGCATGGAGGCGTTGCAAAGCGAGATGGAGGAGGCCAGCTTTGCCGCATCAGTGGGCGGCGATGCTGTCACCGTGAGAGTCACAGGCAAGGGTTTTGTCCAATCCATATCGATCAATCCAGAAGCAGTCGATCCGGCTGAAATTGATGTTCTAGAGGACATGATCTGTCTGGCGACGAACAACGCCAAACAGAAGGCCGAGACCGAGATGGCCGCGCGGATAAAAGACATCACCGGCGGGCTGCCATTGCCTCCCGGCATAAACTTGCCATTTTAGATCAGCTTGTCTCACGATGGACAATGCAGTTGAAAACCTAATAAGAAAAATGGCTCGAATTCCGGGGCTTGGCCCACGCTCCGCACGCCGCGCCGTACTGTTTTTGCTGCGGAACAGGGAACGATTAATGGTGCCGCTCGCCCGTGAAATGGATGATGTGGCAACTCGCATACGTGCCTGTGCAGACTGTGGAAATCTTGATACTGGTGATGTCTGCAAGATCTGCAACGATGCTCGGAGGGATCGTTCCACCATCTGCATCGTTGAGGATGTTGGCAGCCTTTGGGCGATTGAGCGGGCAGGAGTCTTTCGCGGCTTGTATCATGTCCTCGGCGGCACATTAAGCGCGATTGATGGTCGTGGCCCGGAAGAGCTTCATATTGACCGACTGGTCAAGCGCGCAGGTCACTCGAATATGGGCGAGGTAATCTTAGCGCTCTCGGCAACGGTGGATGGCCAGACAACCGCACATTACATTCAGGAGCGCCTCGCTGGATTACCGGTTGAGATCACCCGGCTGGCACATGGTGTACCTGTTGGCGGGGAACTTGACTATCTTGACGACGGTACGCTGGCGCAGGCGTTGAAAGCACGTGGCAAATTGGGTTAGCCCAGCAGATCAGGCTTGCGATCAGCCGCGTCCACCACGGGCGAGACAGGCCGTTCTTCCGCCACCTCAATCTGGGTGATTTTCTGACCCCTCGACGTGATTTTGCGTGTAGAGGTCTGTATTTCACTGATGTCCTTTTCCGCCTGCTGAAAATGCGTGGCCAATTTGCTAACGCGATCATCAAGCCGGCTCACATCCTGCATCATCATATCGACCTCTTTCTGGATTTGGCCGGCCGCCTCATGCATCTGGGCATCCCGCAGTATGGCCCGGACAGTATGTAGTATAAGCATCAAATTGTCTGGGCCAGCCATATACACATGCGCTCGGCGGCTGGCCTCGACAATTTTTGGCAACTGCAAATTGATCTCAGCATAGACAGACTCTGACGGCAGAAACAGAATGGCGCTCTGGGCCGTTTCGCCTGGAACGATATATTTCTGCGCAATATCATTAATATGTTTTTTGACGTCACCTTCCAATGATCGCCGCGCCACATCTCGCGCCACCTCATCTGCCGCGTCGGTCAGAGCTCGAAAAGACTCCAAAGGAAATTTGGAGTCAATACATATCGAGCCCGGAGGATTGGGCATGGAGATGAAACAATCAACACGGCGGCCATTGGTCAAGGTGTGCTGAAAGGAAAAGGCGCTATCGGGCAACGCGTCACTAACCAGATTTTCCAGCTGAACCTCGCCAAAGCTGCCGCGCGCCTGTTTGTTCGACAGAATATTTTGCAGCTGCGTAACCTGGCTAGACAATCGTGAGATGTGGCTGTTTGCCTCTGTTATGACAGCAAGTTTTTCAGCCATCCCGGTAAGAGATTTGGTTGTGCGCTCGTTCTGGTCGCGCAGGGAATGTTCAAGACGCGTACCAAGCCTGCCCTCGGACTCGGCCATCTGGCCAGCAATCACCCTTTGCAATTCACCTGACTGGCTCGCCATCTGCGCCAGCTGACCCCGCAGCTCAGCAAGGCCTGTGTCATCACTTACTGACTGGCGGCGCAGCGTCAGTGTCAACAGCAGAATTATACCTAAAAGTGCAATTATGATGGCAGTGTAATATCCTAGCATGGCGATCGGACTCTTGCATTTCCTATGCAACTTAAGGCAAGTGTCGCATGCCGATGGCTTGACTGCAACGTCTCCATCGCCTAACTGATTGAGATTGTTGAGCCCAGTTATTTCAGCACATCCAAAAAAGTAGAGGCGAGCTATGGCGCTCATTCCGATTATCACCATCCCAGATCCTGTGCTGCGACAAGTGGCCGCGCCTGTACCCGAAATTACGGACGGGGTCCGGCAGCTGCTAATGGACATGGCCGAAACCATGTACAACGCGCCCGGAATTGGTCTTGCTGCCCCACAAATCAACATCAGCCAGCGATTGATTGTCATGGATTGCGGCAAGGATGAGACACCGGAATTGCTCAAAATGATCAATCCTGAAATCATCAGCCGCTCGGACGAATTGGCCGTTCTCGAGGAGGGCTGCCTGTCAATACCCGACCAGACAGCCGATGTGGAGCGCCCAGCCTCCGTCGAAGTTAAATATACTGACATCGCTGGCGGAGAACAGCGCCTCACCTGCGAGGGACTGCTTGCCGCCTGCGTCCAGCATGAGGTAGATCACCTTGATGGGATGCTGTTCATTGATCACATCTCAAGGTTGAAACGCGATATGATCGTACGCCGCTTTATGAAGGAAATGCGTCAGTCCGGTAGTGGCACCCGGAGAGGCTAGTGATCTGATGACCGGCCCGCTGGACGGAAAAAAACGTATAGTGTTTATGGGAAGTCCGGAATTCGCAATCCCGGCACTGGCGCGGCTCAGTCGCGAGCATGACGTTGCTGCTGTCTACACCCAGCCTCCTAGGCCAGCGGGGCGCGGCATGAAAGAGCAGCTGGTCCCCCTTGCAAAATATGCGCAGCAGCTGGCCTTACCCCTCCGTTGGCCACAATCACTCCAATCTACCGATGTGCAGGACGAACTGGCCGCTTTGAATGCCGATGTTCTGGTCGTTGTCGCCTATGGATTGTTGTTGCCACAATCGGTGCTGGACATGCCACGCTATGGCTGTATCAACGGACATGCCTCGCTGTTGCCACGATGGCGCGGCGCGGCACCCATCCAGCGGGCAATCGCCGCTGGCGACACACGCACTGGTATGTCAGCAATGTGCATAGAGGCGGGGCTGGATACGGGCCCCGTGATTACCACACTAGACTGTGAAATATCTGCGGACGAAACCGCTGGCACTCTCCATGACAAGCTTGCCAAGCTGAATGCCGATCTGCTGGAAACAGTCATTGCTAGACTGCCTGACATTCTAGCGCAGGCACAGGCTCAGGATGAGGAAAACGCGATTTATGCACCAAAGATTACCAACGCTGAATGTGCCATCGACTGGGATGCGCCAATTGCCGTGACGGGTCGACAAATACGCGCATTCTCGCCTTATCCTGGAACCTGGTTCGATGGCCCGAGGGGCCGCATCAAGATTGCTGCAGCAAGGCCCATAACCGGCAAGGCGGAAAATGTCCCAGCTGGCAGCTTTCTTGGTCTTGGTGAGGCAGGGCAGATGCGCATAGCGACAATTGATGGAGTACTTGAGATTTCCCGATTGCAACCAGCAGGAAAGAGGGTAATGGATGCGCGCAGCTTTCTGAATGGGCACGAGATAGCGCCCGGCCATGTCTTTGCCCTGCAGCCTGACTTCACAGAATCATGACGCAGCGCTTTCTGATCAAGATTGAATATGATGGTGCGCCTTTCGTTGGCTGGCAACGACAGGCCAACGGCATCTCTGTCCAACAGGTAATCGAGGAAGCCGCAACTCAGTTATGCGGACATGCCATAAAGGTTCAGGGGGCCGGACGAACCGATTCGGGGGTGCATGCAACAGGACAAGTAGCGCATCTGGATCTGCCCAAGAAATTCGATGAAAACAGGGTCACCGAAGCGCTAAATGCGCTGATCGGCAACTGGCCGGTGACGGTCTTAAAGGCACGGACTGTCGAAGAAAACATTCATGCCCGGTTTTCCGCGACTGGCCGTCGGTATCTCTATCGGATACTGGCCCAGCGAACGCCGCCTGCGCTGGCTCTCGGACGCGTCTGGCATCACAGACAACCGCTTGATCCAGCAGCCATGCAACTGGCAGCCGATCGGATGCTCGGCAAGCATGATTTTACCAGCTTCCGGGCAAGCCAGTGCCAGGCCGACAGTGCCATTCGCACGCTTGACGAGTTGCGCATCGACTCTGTTGGTGCGGAAATACATCTGCATGTTGCGGCGCGGTCATTTCTGCATCATCAGGTGCGCAACATCACTGGCACACTCGCTCTTGTCGGCGCTGGCAAATGGAGTGCCGATGACGTCAGCACCGCACTTGCTGCGCGTGACAGATCGGCGGGCGGGCCGACAGCCCCCGCCGAGGGCCTGTATCTCTCTCATGTGAGCTATGCAGATATCAATTGGTCCTAGCCGACCGGCATATGCATCCTGATCTGAACAATGATGAACAGCAGCAGATCAATGACGAATGAGAGTGCGAGAAAGCCGGTTGCAACCCATCCACCACGCTGCAACTGTACCTTGCCAAGCCGCCACAGCCAATAGATTGTCCACACGATGATTGGCGTGATCAGCATCAGCAATTTCGGGTTTTCAGATACGATCACGAAATTCTGGATAACCCCTGCGAACAAATGCTGGACATTCTCAATCCACAGAAAGGGCACGATATAGGCAAACATGCGCGCTTCAAGCTGCAGCGCACGCAGCGCCGCCATGAATAGAAACACCATGATCAGAACAGCCACCATCTGCATCATCATGTTGGCGAACAGCAGGGTCAGGCCATTCTGGATACCCGGATATACTGACACCAGGAAGGTAAAGATCATCGACGCCCAGATCGCCTGCCACAGGCCGGGGATGTTGGCTTGAAAAGAATCATCTATGGACAGCTTGCCAAGCATCACCAGCACTGTGCGCTTGATATAGGTGAACAGCGCACCCGGCGCCAATGTCAAGCCGTAATGCTGCATCATCTCACCTGTTCAAAGAATGAGTTTAGAATATGCGTGTAGATATCGGTAAGCGAGTCAATATCTTCCACTGTCACCTGCTCATCAATCTTGTGCATGGTCTTGCCGACCAGTCCAAATTCGGCAACCGGGCAGATATTGGTAATGAACCGGGCATCTGATGTGCCGCCATTCGTCGATAATTTTGGCCGGCGGCCGACAATTTTCTCCGCGGCGTCGGCGATCATATGGGTCAATTGACCAGGCGGCGTCAGGAAGGGATGCGCCGTCGATTTCCATTGCGCCTCCCAGGTACCGCCAACACGGTCAAAATGTTCCTCAAGCCAGCCGATCAGGCTGTCTGCGCTATGTTCGGTATTGAAACGAATGTTGAAGTTTGCTGTTGCACTTGCCGGAATGACATTACCTGCTTTGTTGCCGACATCGATTGACGTTACATTCGCTGTCGATGGGTCAAAGAACTCTGTCCCACCATCAAGCTCACAGCCATTCACTGGCGCCAGCATCACCAGCAGATGTGTCAGCGGGTTGTCGGCAAGTTGCGGATAGGCAACATGCCCCTGAATGCCGGTCACCGTCAGTTTGCAGGACAAGCTGCCACGCCGTCCGTTCTTGATGACATCACCTATCTCGCTTACATTGGTTGGTTCGCCAACAAGACACATATCAGGCACATGGTCATTGTCGCGAATCCAGTCGATCATTCTGTTAGTGCCATTGATGGCATCGCCTTCTTCGTCACTCGTGATCAGGAAGCTGATCGAGCCCTGCTGCGGTGACGTTTCCAAAAAGCGCGCGGTAGCAGCAACAAACGCAGCGACACCACCCTTCATGTCAACTGCCCCACGACCATGAATCCTGCCATCAACAATATCTCCTGAGAAAGGATCATGGGTCCAGGCAGCTGTATCGCCCGGCGGCACTACATCGATATGGCCAGCAAAGGCAAAATGCGGACCCTTTGTACCCCAACGGGCGAATAGATTGTCGACACGCTGATCTGCCTCGCCAAATGGCAGGCGCGTGCAGGCGCAGCCCATGGCTGTCAATTCGGCCTCGAGCAAATCGAGTGCGCCACCCTCCCTCGGCGTCACAGAGGGACATTGAACGAGCCTCTGTGCGAGCAGAACAGCCTGTGAGGTTCTGTCCATCAATCTCTCAAAAGGTCATTTACCGAAGTCTTGGAACGGGTCTTCTCATCCACCTGTTTGATGATCACGGCACAGGACAGTGAAGGCCCCAGACTGCCATCGGCAAGCGGTTTTCCTGGCAATGAACCTGGCACAACAACCGAATAGGCTGGCACACGACCCATGTGAATCTCACCAGTCACACGGTCAATGATCTTTGTTGAAGCACCAATAAATACACCCATGGACAGGACAGCGCCGCGCTCAACAACCACGCCTTCGACAACCTCGGAGCGGGCGCCAATGAAACAGTCATCTTCGATGATTACCGGACCAGCCTGCAGAGGTTCAAGGACACCGCCAATGCCAGCACCTCCGGACAGATGGACATTCTTGCCAATCTGCGCACATGAGCCAACAGTCGCCCATGTATCAACCATCGTGCCGCTGTCAACAAAGGCACCGAGATTTACAAAGCTCGGCATCAGCACGGCACCAGACGCAATATGGGCAGAGTGCCGGACAATACAGCCGGGAACAGCGCGAAAGCCTGCAGCGCGGAACCTGGTCTCATCCCAGCCAGCAAATTTCGAGGGTACTTTGTCCCACCACAGAGCCTCGCCACTATCTGGATAGGTGGTGCCAGAGGGTATACAGGCCATATCATTCATGCGGAACGACAACAACACAGCTTTTTTCAGCCACTGATTGACCTGCCACAAGTGATCACCGAGAGGTTCAGCAACCCGGGCGGCACCGCTGTCAAGCATGTTCAGCGCCGCCATCACAGCCTCTCGCACAGAGCCGCCGGCCTGGATGCTGATGTTGTCGCGGTCATCCCAGGCAGCATTGATTTCAGTTTCGAGTTGCGCCTTTTCCATTCTGGTCTCCTGGTCACTGGGCAGGTAGGCCGTTTGACCACCTTCTGCTTTCGAGTCTGATATCGGCGTTTTACGCCTGATTGGCAAGGGTCTGGCCGGTCAGCGGCGCAAGAAAGCTCTTAAGATCCTCACCAATATAATGCACATAGGGCTCTTCAGCGCCTTTTGCGGCCCATTCATAATCACTCGTTAGCCAGACAGTGCGCATGCCCATGGCTGCGGCCGGTTCAAGATTGCGGGCCATATCCTCAATCATCACCGCGCCGTGTGGATCAATGCCAGTCTTTTCCATGAATTTTGCAAAGGCATGGGCTTCGGGCTTGGGTACATAGTCTGCCTCTACAATATCAAAAATATGCTCAAAATGATGGCGTATGCCATAGGCATTCAGGATGTTTTCCGCATGCGGCACCGTGCCATTGGTAAAGATATGTTTTCGGCCAGGCAACTTGGCAAGCATCGCCTCCAGTTCAGTCTCACGCTGCAAGTCACTGACGTCAATGTCATGCACGAAATGCAGATAGTCAGCCGGCTCAAGCCCCTCTTCAACCATGAGACCGCGCATCGTTGTGCCGTAACGCTGGAACAAATCTTTTTGAATCACGCGTGCCTCATCCTGTGGGACGTCAAAATGAGTGGCTACAAATTCGGTGATTCGCACGGCAACCCGGACAAACAGGTTGGACCGTGCCGGGTAGATCGTGTTGTCGAGGTCAAAGATCCAATCCTTGATTTCCTCCACAGGAAAAATCTGCGTCATGATTTTCAACTCCATCTTTTAACTCTGTGGCCGACCACCCATCTAGTCAGGTTTTATAAAGGTACCCATCCCATGTTCGGTGAACAATTCGACAAGCAATGCGTGCGGGGCGCGTCCATCCATGATCACCGCGGCCTCGGCACCACCGAGGACAGCCTGAATACAGGTCTCAACCTTTGGGATCATACCGCCAGACACCGTACCATCGTAGATTAGGCTCTCTGCCTCGCTGACCGTGAGTTCGGATACCAGATTGCCAGCGCTGTCGAGAACACCGGGAACGTCGGTCAGCATCAACATCCGCGTGGCACCGAGCGCAGCAGAGATGGCACCTGCTGCAGTATCAGCGTTGATGTTGTATGTCATCCCATCCTCACCACCACCAACCGGGGCCACGACGGGGATCAGATTTTTCTCACCTAGTGCATCCAGAACTTCGGTATTGATCTTCGAGGGCTCGCCAACAAAGCCAAGATCAACAACCTTCTCTATCGCGCTGCTCGCTGATTTTGCCTGTGCAAGCAGCTTGCGCGCCATGATCAGGCCACCATCCTTGCCAGAAATGCCGACGGCACGAGCACCAGCCATAGTGATGGCGGCAACAAGCGCCTTGTTGATCCCTCCAGCCAGAACCATTTCAACGACAGATATGGTTGCCTCATCCGTCACCCGTAAACCATCGATAAAATTGGATTCGATCTGCAGCTTTTTCAGCATCTCACCAATCTGCGGACCACCACCATGCACCACAACAGGCCGCGCGCCCACCTGGTCGAGAAGTGCAATATCGGATGCAAAGGCGCTCACATATTCAGGTTCACCCATGGCATGCCCGCCAAATTTTACCACTAGGGTCTTGTCAGAATAGCAGCGCATGAAAGGCAGAGCCTCGATCAGCATGCCTGCCTTTTCCAGAAATTGGTCTGCCGATGTGTCTAGCGAGTTATCCATAGTGCCGCCCTTGAACCAGCCATGTGCCTCAGACGGGACAAGGTGATGTCAGGCCGCCCATTATCTACACCAACTGCGACAGCCAAAATATCGGTATTGTAGCCAGATACGCAAGCCCTACATAACCCAACAGACTGCGAAAAATGCTCAGTTTTCGGCAAACAACGCAAGATGCCCCCGCAAATGTGCAACGCCATCACCCCGTTTTGAAGAGGTAACAAACAGCTCGGGAAAGGCCGCGACATGCTTGGTGATGGCGGCCTCGGTTACCTTGCACACCGTCTCAAGCGCAGCCGGTTTCAGTTTGTCAGCTTTGGTAAGGACAGCAGCCCACGACACAGCCGTATCATTAAGCAGTTCCATGATCTCCCAGTCAGCCTTGCCGACTCCACGTCGCGAGTCGATTAGCAGAAAAACGCGCTGCAAAGATATACGCCCAGACAAATATTTGCGGGTTAGATTTGTCCAGGCTTTGATATCAGATTTTGGTGCAGAAGCGTAGCCATAGCCCGGCAGATCAACCAGCTGCAGCCGGTGCGCAAGGTCAAAGAAGATTAACTGCCGGGTGCGCCCTGGCGTCTGCGAGGTTCTCGCCAAGGTCTTACGTCCTGTCAATGCGTTAACCAGCGACGATTTGCCAACATTCGACCGCCCAGCAAAACATACCTCCGGCAGGGTAATTGGCGGCAGCGCATGCATGCTGTTTACAGCGGCGATGAAGTCACACTGACCAGCAAAAAGCAGACGACCTGCTTCCAGCTGGCTCGATGTCAGCTCTGCGCTACGCGCTTCATAATGAACCATTGTTGTGCCATGGAAAGCAGGTTGTTCCATGTCCAATAAATTACCAGGCCTGCCGGGAAAGTAGCCAGGAGAAAGGTGAAGAAAAGCGGCATGAATTGGAACACCTTGGCCTGGATGGGGTCAGGCGGTGCCGGGTTGAGGCGCATCTGCAGGAACATCGAGATTCCCATAAGAATCGGCCACACACCGAGCTGCAGGAAAGAAGGCAGAAAATCCGTTGAATAGGGCAGAATGCCAAATAGGTTGAAAATAGAGGTTGGGTCAGGTGCTGACAGGTCGGTAATCCAGCCAAAGAATGGTGCATGCCGCATTTCAATGGTGACAAATAGTACTTTGTAAAGGGCGAAGAAAACGGGAATTTGCAGGAGCACTGGTAAACAGCCTGCTGCTGGATTGACCTGCTCCGCCTTATAAAGCGCCATCATCTCCTTGTTCAGCGCCATGCGGTCATCGCCATAGCGCTCCCGCAGGTTTTGAATCTTTGGCGCCAGCAGACGCATCTTGCCCATTGAGCGGTAGGATTTGTTGGCAAGTGGAAAAAACACAAGCTTAACGAGAACAGTAAATGCCATCGTCGCCAGGCCAAAATTGCCAAGGATGCCGTTTAGCCAGTTGATCGCATAAAAGAAAGGCTTAGTCAGGAAATAGAACCAGCCAAAATCAATAGCGAGATCGAAGTTTGGAATATCAAACTTATCAGCATAATGATCAAGAAGCGTAACCTTTTTCGCTCCAGCGAAAAGGCGGCTTTTCGATTTCACGCTGCCCCCCGGGGCAACCACCATGCCGGCAGTGTCGATAAAGTCAACCTGGTACCGATCTGTTGGGCCACTCAGCGATTTAAATGCAAAAGAATAGTGGCGATCCTGATCGGGAAGAACCGCCGCCAGCCAGTATTTGTCGGTGAAACCGATCCAGCCGCCAGGCTGATCTGGATCAATTTTAGACACACCGCCATCGGCATCCTTGATGTCGTCATAATCCTCCTCACTCAGCGTTTCATCAAAGACGCCAAGCGCGCCCTCATGAAGAATGTAGATGCCACTAGTTGGGGGGGTTCCGTGACGGCGAACCAATCCATAGGGAAAGACTGTGAGTGCAGTGTCCAGGCTGCTTGTGACCACATCATCAAAGGTAATGATGTAATCATCATTGATGGCGATGGTTCGGGTGAAAACAAGGCCATTGTTGTTGTTCCACGTCAAAGTGACAGGTTTTGCCGGTGAAAGCACATCACCGCTGGCAGTCCAAAGCGTGTCCGCTCCCGGCATCGGTTGCTGCTTGTCGGACACCGCCCATCCAAATTCAGCAAAAAACGAATTGTTTTCGCTAATCTTCTTCAGAAATTGGATGTTTTGAGATGCCACTTCCTGGGTTTCGCGATAATCGGTCAAAACCACGTCATCAATGCGGGCACCCTGCAGTGAGAAGGAACCACTAACCAGAGGCGCGTCGATGACAATCCGTTTTGCCGTATCGGCGATGGCTGTTGCCATATCGCCTGTCGTCGTTTTAATAGCGCTAATACCCGGTTGATCTATCGCAGTCGTCGCCTGGTGCATTGCACTGTCTAAGGCTGGCTGTTCTCCCTGTTGCTCTGCCAAAAGCTGTTGTTGCGCCGCTTCCTTTTCCAGCTCGGGACCCACAACAAAAATTTGCCAGCCAAAAAGAACAGCCATCGAGAGAGCGACGGCAAGAAGCAAGTTGCGGTTATCGGAATTCATTACAGAGACCTTTTCATGGGGCGCGATGACGGTCGCTGATGTGTTCATCAACAGGAGTGCGCCCATCGGCGTTGGATTGGTCTTCGCCAGAACAAACTGGCGGGACGGGGTCAAAAGTGGGCGTTGCCCATGGATGACAGCGCAAGATACGTTTTAAAGCATACCACAATCCGCGCAAGGGGCCATGCAATCTCAATGTGTCTTTTGCATATTGTGAACAGGTTGGCAGATGTCGGCATTGGGCGCCCATGAAAGGCGAAACACAAGCCTGGTATAGCCATAAAAGCCCACGCAAGACTCCACCGGCAAAGTAGTGCAACAATATGGCAGGCAAATAACAACCTTGTTTCGGCATCAGACCTGTCCACTCTTGCAAGATGAGCCCAGCATCCAATACGCTACATCCTGACTATCCATCTGGCGATGCAGGTAGCAGACCGCCTTTTCAACATCCCTAACGAGATCCTGCCACTCGCGCTTTGCGGTGTCGTAGCGGGCTATCATCACGTAATCGAGGCCGGAACGCGCCACAGGTTGGAGGCATTCACGCATGGCAGCGCGCAACCGCCGGCGCGCCCGGTTGCGGATAACTGCATTACCAATTTTTCTGGATGCTGTGAAACCAACCCGCCATTCGGCAAGCTCATTGGGGGCCGCTTGCATAACAACGCCACGCGAAACCGTCTTGAGCCCGTAATTACGGGCAAGCAGAAAACCGGCTCGCGACGGAATGCTGTTTACCCTGGGCAAACTAGTGGTTCCGCTTATTAGGCTGAAAGGCGCGCGCGGCCCTTCGCACGACGTGCCCGAAGGACACGTCGCCCGCCAACGGAGGCCATTCGAGACCGAAATCCATGACGACGCTTGCGAACCAATACGCTAGGCTGATAGGTGCGTTTCATAACGACGCTCCTTTCAAATAACTTTATATTCGAATTCTAACCCGCGTTGTATGCCGCGACCGGCTTGCTGTCAACGTCTTTTGCCAAGGTGATAATGTTATCACTCTGCTAACATTTGACACACAAAAAATATTTGGCGCGAACCCTCAGGAAAGAGACACTCTTTCCACCCGCATTATTTCCAGCTGGGACCGTATTTTAATCTGACAGGCATGGCAAAATTGCGTAACAAATTAAACTGGGGAGACGAAGGTCATCACAGGACGGCATATTGAACTTGCCTTTTCTGGCTTGCACTTAAGGTACACGACGATTTCCAATCCTCTGCCTTCCTGAACAACAAATTCGATAAAGTGGCAAAAGCCGTCTAGCAGATACACCGCGATAAATTCGTCGCTCTTCGTCAGCACAAACGACTTGCTGGCATCATTGGCCCCTTACAAAAATCAACCATGACATCCCCGATGTCCTCGGCTCGGCAACATTGGTGACTAATGCCCCGATAGGGTCGGACAAGCCCACGGTACAATGGTCAGCACCACATGTCGCCCGATCACTGTAAGAGTTGGCCTATCTCTGGCAGTCAATGCTTGACTATCTTGTTGATGCGCCTCCACCCAAGCTTGAAGTCATACTAATGAAAGAGTTTGCGGATGAGTTGGAAATTGCCACCGGAGTGGCGTTTATCTATAAAGGAAGATCCAAGTTTTTCGCAGATAGAATTATCCTTTTTCGTATCCTACTTAATCTGGCGCGCAATGAAGGCGTTGTTGGCGCAAACGGACTGCAGATTGATAACGGGAGGGCCAGTCACCCGGGCGTCATCGACATTCTCGATAATTGCACCGGCATCAGCAATGGGCATGCCGAACTTTTGTTCAGGCGTTTTAAGGGACAAAGATTGGCGGCAATTTAGAGTGAACGCGTTCGAACCATGACAACAATGTATTCTAGCTTTATCTGCTTGAACAAATTTTCCTAGCCTAGCCTCGGAGCCCAATTATTGGTGTCGATGGTTGAGGTTCCATGTCCCAGGGGAAGAAAATCCAGGTATCTTGTGACACCTCGGTAACGAAGGTATCGACAAGAGGCCGGCCAGCAGGCTTTGCGTAGACTGTCGCAAAATGTGCTTCTGGCATCATCTGCCGCAAAGCCTTTGCGGTCTCACCAGTGTCAACCAGATCATCGACAATCAACCAGCCCTTGCCCTGTTTAGCCATGTCAGCAGACTTTAGAACTTCAAGTCCACCCCTGTCCTGCCCGTGATAAGAGGAGATACAGGCTGTTTCGATCACTCTGATTTCCAGTTCGCGCGCGACGATTGCTGCTGGTACAAGGCCGCCCCGTGTCACAGCCACCACCCCGGTGAAAGGACCCAGTTCGAGCAAGCGCCATGCCAGCGCTTTTGACGTCCGATGAAGTTCTTCCCAGGAAACAGGAAACGACTTTTGATAGGAATCTGACATGTCAATGGCCCAACAAACTGAATAAGCTAGGCGCCAGACTTTAATGTTGTTGCGATCAATGACAAGCCGATTCGTAAAAATAAACTGCCTCTGGAGCGGGAAACAGACCGTTCTTCAAGAAGCTTTTCAGCGACCATGGCCGCATCACTGCATAGCGATGTCCCATATGAAAGAGCTGGATAAAGGGGTTGCATGCACCGATGTGTTGGCCTATCGTGCGCCATCTCCAAGGTGCCGCGTCGAGACGTGGTGTCTGCATGATGCGCTCGTAGCTCAGCTGGATAGAGCACTAGACTACGAATCTAGGGGTCGGGAGTTCGAATCTTCCCGAGCGCGCCATTTCCTCAAATTCGTTGTCTTCTTCGTTTTTAGAGTCGGCCACTTTTTTAAAAAGGCCGAAAATACAGATTAAAATGCGCTCGTAGCTCAGCTGGATAGAGCACTAGACTTCGAATCTAGGGGTCGGGAGTTCGAATCTTCCCGAGCGCGCCATTTCCCATTCTAGAAACCGCAGAATGCTTACGTTTTTCCTGTCGTTTTTACGGCGGATACACATTTGGGGATACGATGGGAAAATCAGCCCCCTATCTGTTTCAAAAACGTGGCGTCTACTACCTGCAGAAAAGAATACCGCAACAACTCGTAGCGAAGCTGGGCCGCATAATCATCCACAAGTCATTGCGCAGCAGATGCCGGACTACTGCCATCACAACTGCTGGCCTAATCCTGAAGACATTGGACAGGGAATGGCATGAAGCAATGTTCACCATTCCTGATGGTATTGGCGTGATGGATTTCCTGACAAAGCCAAGTATACCCGAGCCTACATCGCGTGAGGCAACAGCAACCTATCTGGAGATGAAAGGTAAAGCTGATCGCGTCAGGTTCACCAGGCCAATAGAGCTAATAGTAAGCGCAATCATTAAGCAGTCAGGCAATCAATTGCTATCAGCCTACACACGTAATGATGCAATCTAGTTCCGTGACAGTCTGATAAAGCGCAAGGTCAGTCTGGTGTGATGTGGATCTAGAAAATGGGTTTGCATCTCTCTATGACACCAAGAACGGTGAAGATAGACGAGTGCCTCTCACCAGAAGTCGCACAGACGTCCTTCAGACAGTTCCACAGACTAATGAACAGGTATTTCCAATCTCTGCAAACTGTTTGCGCCTTGCATGGAACAGAGCACGCAAGAAAGCAGAAATTACTGATTTAAGATTTCATGATCTGAGACATGAAGCAATGTCACGGTTCTTCGAGATGGGAATGTCAGTTCCAGAAGTTGCATTCATATCTGGACATGAGGATGTGCGACAGTTTTTTGATATACCCACCTCAATCCAGAGAATGTGTTTAAGAAACATGAGGCGATCTAGAACAGTCCAGAGATATAGTGATAAATGCCATAGACAATGACACAAACCACCATCAAAATTATTAAGAGTGTTTGTAGGAAGTCATGCACTAGTGCTTTGACAAAGTGTCTGGTTCTCACTGAACCAAGAGCAAGATAACAAAGAACTAATGACACTGGAAAAGAAAACCAGAAGACAGTTGAGACAATCCAGAACTTGATGAACCCCATATCCTTAAATGGATTATGATTGTCATTTTTTGCAATCTGGTTTTCGGTATTCATAAAGGTCTCTCTATTGCATTAATAGATTGTGCAATGACCTTACCAATGACGTGATGTTTATCTGATCATTAACATTTCATGTGTGAGGGCGTTTACTATTTTGCCCTCGTTTTCGGGGACGGCGGAGAGAGAGGGATTCGAACCCTCGGTACGCTTACACGTACAACGGTTTTCGAGACCGCCACATTCAACCACTCTGCCACCTCTCCACGGTAACCTTGTATTTCAATGCATAATTTTATTCAACCCAAGGCGTCTATCTATTAAATTTTGTTTCTAGGGGTAAAAACATGAGTTTCACTCCACATCTCAGGTACCTATTTCACATCACTTGGTCAAAATGTAAATTTTATTGGACGTACGCCTCGATGGAAAAAACTTTGATATTAAGAGGAGGAATTTTCACTGCCCAAATTGCGGTCATAAGACCCTTGTCAAATTAGAAGACGAGAGAAACACATGACTCGAAGTTTTATTTCTATCGAAAAACGAAATGATAATGTTTTTGAGGTCAAAGTTGCAGACAGTATAACGACGAGTCATACGGTTACTGTCACCGACAAAGATCTTTATAACCTCACTGGCGACAGCATAACAAAGATTCAACTGTTAGAGTGCTCCTTCAACTTCCTGCTCGATAGAGAACCAAACACATCTATTCTGTCGTCATTCTATATCAACGTAATTTCGAAGTACTTCTCTGACTACAGAGATGGGGTCAGACGATGGTGCGATGAGAGTTAGAACCAGAGACTGTTATGTCGGCAATGACGCAAAAGAAATCCTGTATCGGTGTAGATACTAAGACTTGAAGGATTAGGGATTTTTGAGTGGGAAGTGTCTGACAGACGTTAAATCGAGATTTGAAGAAACCTACCAGTACGGTGGAGCGTAGAAGAGTAAGAAACGGTGAGAGAATATCCAATATAGAACCTCACTTTTTCGAAAACCCACTAGAATTCATAGCCTATGCCCACAAATTTTGGATTCCACGGAAAAGACACTCTTGGGTTATCAAAAGGGAAAAGATCCTCTTTAATGAACTCCTCGACCCAAGAGTCCCAAAATTCCCGATCATCTTTTCTGAAATTCTTAAACTCGAATTTATTTAATTGAATCTCTCTATGAAACAACTGAACTTAAATAATATGAACGTCATCTGGTGCAATGTCGGAATAGGTCTTGCCTCTGATTTTTATATCTTTAGGTTTTGAGGTGAGAATTATATTTGCACGATCAAGGTAAATCTTCCCTTTTTTGTATGACTTGAGTGCAACTTCACGTTTCATGACTTCACCCAGAGTGCTATCCTAAACACTAGCGTCATCATTCAATTCTTTTATAAAACCACCAATCTCTAGGATTATTTCAAAGCGACTGATGGTTCTTGTAAGTGAATAATTTGAACCATGGACTAAGGATTTCCTGTCCTGCGTCATGATACGAAAGTCTTTATTTGCTTCTGCAAGACAGTTTTTTAAAAGATGAAGCATGACGACCGCTCTCAAAATACTTTTTCAAGAAATTAGAAAGAATTTATAATTGAATATTCACTCTTTTTTTGGATTTTAATGCTAAGTGAAACTGTGAACTAGTTCACTGTCTCATAAGGGTATGATCCAGCGTCACAACTTAATGAGACAGTTTTCATGTCTCAATAGGTTCAAAATTTGTAATAAGACTCATACCCTAAAGAGTGTAACATGATATGAGCATTTATCTTTGGATGTTTTTTTGTACTCATTTACAGAGATACCGAAGTCAGATTAGAGTTTAGGTATGAGAACTCTTTACATCACATTTCTAGTTTTATCTTCTCTGCTGTCTCTGCCTAATTCTTGTTACGCACAAAATTTGTTCTGCGAAATAATTAAACTGAATTGCAAAAATCTCAGTCCTTCTGAACTCGTTGAACGCAATAATCTTTTTTACCCAAAAAATAGTGACACTCCCTTTACTGGAAAAATAAGTCAGACATCTGAGGGCTGGATATATGGAAAACTCGATGGTTTCATTAAGAATGGACTGAAAGAGGGTTACTGGCAACAATTCCACCCAAATGGACAATTGCGTTACAAAGGTCACTACATCGAAGGTCTAAGGCAAGGTTTATGGGAGAGTTACTGGGATAATGGACAATTAGAGATGAAAGGTAACTTTGAGAAAGGCAAGAGAGAGGGTGTTTGGAGTTATTATAACCAAGATAAAACTATTAATCACATTTTTACTGGGACATACAAAAACGATGTCAGGGTCAATGACTGACAGTCTTTGATCCGCAAATTCAAATCACAAGAGAACCACCTTTTTGGCTAGGTTTTTTGATTGCTCCGCATATATGCATGAAGACACTTCTACAGTGGTGTGCGGACTTACTCACTCTCGCTTATACGGTGATTACGACAGAGTTTGTCCAAGTCACTCTCGGTCTGTCGGGAAAATCTAAAAGTCTTGCAGCAGGGATATTTCATCATTTTTTTCTCCTATAATGTTTCTGCAACTATTTATAAACCCTGTCGACGAACAGACCATGTCCGTGTGGCTGCCCATGAATATATCTCGCCACACCGCCCAGTTATTTTGCAGGAGGGGTATCGTCCGACCGCGTACCACCGCCAACCCACTAAAGGTGGTGCAATCGCCTTGGAAAGCTGAGCGCGAGTTTGTAGGATCTTTGGTAAATTCAGGTCAAAGCTGTTACGAGACCTCTTCCCTAGCGCTTCATTTTCCAAAACATATAATGGAGCGAAGAAAGGTTCGAAGTTAACGATCGGATACACATCGTTTGCTTAGCAAGTATAATGATGATCCAAGCGGTAAGCTAAAAACGATTGTGTTGATGAGAAAGCGGCAGACCTCTAGCCGATCTATTCCAGACATTTCTTTCTTAACAACCCAAGCAAAAAAAACCAAAATCTGCAGATCACAGTTAATTGACTTAAAACATGGATATCGCAACTTCTCTAACGCACCATAGTTTGTGATTTTTGTTACCTAACAACCAGCGTTTCAAACTATGAGCGAAGTGCGTCTAATGTCAAATTCAGAACATTTTTTGGCTCGATCGAGTTGATATCACTATTTCCAGCTAAATTGCTGCTCCTAGCGGACTTAATTAGTTTAGAGTCAAGTACGGGCAAACTGCTTGAGTAAATCCTTATACATTTTAAGCCCACGCCAGCAGCAAGATTAATGAGACCAGAGTCGTTTCCCACATACAAATTTGATAGTTGCAGTAAACAAATTACATCATCCAAAGGGCTATCAAATATCAGACTTACACGATCTTTTTGTCCACTAATTTTGTCAACAATCTGATCACCAATGTGACGTTCATTCTTACTACCACATAAGATAATTTGACATTTTGGCAGAGCAATAATTAACTGCTCTATCAACGTTGCAAAATGTTTTGGAGCCCAGCGTCTGTCTGAAGTTGTGGCGCCGACCCCCATAAAGATAATCGGCTTTCCTGAACGAAAAAATTCTGATGGAAAAGTCACTTTTTTTTTCAGCGGCATTATTTTTGGATGATCATCTGTAGGTAGTATACCCCTAGCAGCCATTAGTTGGTTGGTTGCCTGCCTTGGATGAATTCCATTATCAGATTTTAACAATAAACCTCGTTCAGATAGGAATAAGTTTTGAACGCCCATGCCATAACCAAAACAACGTGAGATACCAGCAAATCGCGCCGCAGCAGCATAACGCCAACTTCGATGTAAAATCCAAACCTCTTGAGGACATATTTGCTTGATTTCTCCTATCAATTTAAAAAATCCGCTCAGCCCATCATGCTTACCTCTCTCCCCACGTTTTGAACGATCAAGCATTACATGGTTCAAATCTGGGTGTTCATGGAAAATTACCCCCGCAAACGATGTCGGCTTTGTCATCAGAAAGACTTCTTTTGACTTAATAGCTTCATCAATCCATGGCTTTACCCAAACAACATCTCCAATTCCGATTACTGGGAGGATAATCAACACTCTGTCATTTTTTTTCATTGGGGTGCCAAACAGTCTCTTCCCGGTTCTTTCAATTGATTTCATCTTACTTTTTGAATAACGACTTCTATTTGGGCCAACGCGTCACTCTTTGCGGTTTGGTCGATCGGATAACCTAGGGATAGCTGAAATTTCAATAACTTTTCTCGTACTGAACGGTTACGAATTCTTCGCGCCACACTAGATAACTGTCTGTTGAAAAACGTCCTATGATTTTTAGGTTTTTCGTTCTTCGGAAACATCAAATCATAATTGTAGTTTTCATCATAAATTCGGTATTCAACAACTTTTGCGTTTGGTAGAGCCTCGCATTCACGTAAAATATCAATTGAAACTGGTGACCAAGTATCATTTTTCCCAATTCTAAAAGTGCATTTGTGATCTCGATTAAAAATGGACGGCCAGTTAAACTGCTCATATAAGTCCTCATGCGGAACGACAGTAACCATAAAACCTCCAGGCTTAACTAACTGCCACCAATGTTGAAGCGCAACCTTTGGCTCATTCATGTGTTCCAAACAATGGCTCGAATGAACACAATCATATTGCTCCGGATTGCGATACCTCAAAATATCGTTCGCATCACCTTGATTACGGTCAAAAATCTCAGCATGTGCAACGACAGGATCTGAACCGGCCCCAATATCAATTACACTTCCACCTAAAAACTTGGAAAAAAAACTTCTTGAGCGCAACGCGTTAGTTTTACTTGCTTCAGTAGCCATTTAAATCGCCATTAATAACAATTACTTCATATTTTCCGCATATTTGAAACAGGCTACCTGAAATAATACCTTTTTCAAAATTATTCACCTGTTCACTTTATTCATTCGTCTCAAATTACAGACCAAAAATCTTATCAATCCTCTTGCTTTAAAACAAAAAATAATAAGCTATGGTAAGAAGTTCAAATTTTCTCTAGCGCAAAATTTTCGACAGGAAACACCGCACTTGAATATATTGACCTTGATTTTATCAAAAGTTCGTAACAGCTAGCGGATCGAATTAAATCTGCCGATTAGAAAAACAAAATATTCGACCGAAGCTAATCAACCCGTTCACCATTAAGTTGAAAACAAATGAAAAAAATACTTGTCACCGGACATAGAGGATTTATTGGACAAAACCTATCAAATCGGTTGACTCAGATCGGCTATGAAGTTGAAGGATGGGACCTCAGCAACATTGGTGATCCACCGGTTGCCGGTAAAGACTTGGTAATACATTTGGGCGCGATTAGCGACACCACCTTTTCCGTACTTGATGAAATTATGAAAAACAACTTAGATTTCAGTGTTAAACTTCACAGTGCGTGCGTCACGCACAAGGTCAATTTGCACTACGCGTCAAGTGCAAGCGTCTACGGATCCTGCAATTCATTTGATGAAGATGGCCCCTTAAATCCACAATCATATTATGCTTGGACAAAATATCTCTTTGATAGACACGTAGTCAAAACATTTACGGAAGAAATTGCTGTAACTGGTTTTAGATATTTTAACGTTTTTGGAGCTACAGGCGAGGCCCACAAGGGTAAAATGGCAAGCCCTTTCTATAAGTTCTCAAAAGAAGCAAAGATGAGTGGAACCGTCACTTTATTTGAGAACAGCGAAAGATATTTGAGAGACTTTGTTTCTGTTGAAGACGTGGTGGAAACCCACATCAAGTTGATCGAAAACCAACAATCAGGCATCTTTAACATCGGCACAGGTCAACCGACAAGTTTCCAAGAAGTAGGTGAAAAAATCGCGAAAAAGTATGGCGCTAAGATTTTGTACAGAAAAATGCCAGATCAGCTTGTTGGACAGTACCAAGCCTACACCTGTGCTAACGTAAAAAAGCTTAACTCTTTAATTCAAATGAGGTGGACACCGATAGCAGATTACATTGAAGAACATGAATGCAATCTTTGATTAGAAGTTATTTTTATTTCAAACATACAATCAAGGGTGCCCATGATTGCTACTGGATAGAGCACTAAACTACGAAACTAGGTTTCAGGAGCTCAAACCTTCTTAAGCGCGCCATGTTCCTAGTTATAATATTGTGGTTTGGTATCATCCAGCGTGTGTGCCGTTTTACTTTCAGGCCGGGATGGTTTTTTTGCGTGAACTTGTTTTAGCTGCTATTACCACAGCGCTTAGTTTCCTGATTTACGTATATCCGCTGAATTTGCTCGCTCATCTACTTTTTGACGCTCAAATCATTGAGCCTCTTGCGATTGTTCCAACGACAATTATCGGTCTTGCAGTTTTTGTATATTTCAGAACACATGTGACGTCGCGCCTTTTAAGCGGGGCCATTTATTACGGAATGGGTATCGGCTTTATCGCATTCTGGGTGTTCAAGGTCGGACTGCTTTTATCACTGCTGTTGCCTGCTTTTACCGTGGAGATTGGCCTTATTTGCCTCGTAATTTCTGTGATCGCGTGTTTCAAAGCTATTTTGAATGGAAAAAACGTTGAGTTGAAAACAATTCACCTCACGTCTCCAAAAATTGAGCGGCACCACAAATTTATTTTCATCAGCGACATCCATTTGGGCTCCAACTCGAAGCGACACCTGGAGAAAATCTGTGATAAAATCCGTGGGCTGAATTATGAGCATCTGTTAATTGGTGGTGATCTTTTTGACTCAAGCACCTTCGACACTGAAGATTTAGGTATTTTCAAATCCATGAGGAAACCTATCTTCTTTGTCACAGGAAATCATGAGTATTACGTCAAAGATCATGCGAAAAAAATCGCCGATCTGGCAAAATACAACATCACCATTCTGGACAATCAGTCAGCCCAGCTTGATGGACTCAACATCATCGGCATTAGCGATAATCAGGCTCCAAAAAAACAATCCAC
Source organism: uncultured SAR116 cluster alpha proteobacterium (assembly GCA_902578815.1). GTDB lineage: Bacteria > Pseudomonadota > Alphaproteobacteria > Puniceispirillales > Puniceispirillaceae > MED-G116. The sequence goes on from CACHEI010000019.1 coordinate 36,086, forward strand.
CATTGCGGAACAGCTGACCAGTCATGACATGTTCAATCTATTGATGGTCCATCAGCCGTCTATGTGGAATGACGCACCAGAAAAAACGGATCTGATGCTTTCAGGACACACGCATAATGGTCAGATTTTTCCATTCAATCTGCTGGTGCGAATGCAGTTCAGAACAGTCTATGGCATTTACCGGCGAATGAACTCCAGTCTGTATGTCTCATCTGGCAGCGGCACATGGGGGCCAAGAATGAGACTCAGCACACAGAATGAAATTATCCAAATTTCAATTTCCCCTGAGGGGTTGGACCATCTATCAGCCAGATGATTGATGCCACTGGTCACTTTTGGCATGATGAACCCACAGTATTATGGTGGGGAAATTAATCGTGGCAGCCATCCTTGACACGCTGTTGAGTTCGGTTCTTCCCGTCGCATTGATTTTTTTCATGGGGTATCTTGCTGGCTGGCGTGGTGGATTCAGTCAGCCTGATGCCGCTTCAATCTTCAAGTTCATCGCCCAGATCAGTGCACCGGCAATCATCGTCAATATCATTATCACCACCGATGTTGCGAGTCTGGACCCGGCGCTTGCCGGTCTCTATCTCATCAGCGAGTTGATGGTTTATGCCATCGGTTTCTTCATCACCTGGTTCTGGTTTCAGCTTGGTTTCAAGGACGCACTGCTATGCGGCCTTGCAGCATCCTTTGCCAACCATGTGCTGTTCGTCTATCCGATCACACAATTCGCCTTTGATCCGGTGATGTCGATCCCCGTTCGCAGCATCATCACGATCGATATCATCATTTTCACCCTTACCATCATCATCCTTGATATCCATCAAGCTCCGTCTGCCGGTCCGTTGAGAGCGATGGCGGGCCAGCTACGCAATCCACTCCTGCTGGCGCTTCTGCTGGGTGTGCTGATTGTTCTGAACCCTTTTGGCACACCGCTCACGCTAATTAGGTGCGCCAGCTTTATCGCCGATGCCGCCGCACCATGCGGCCTGTTTGCGTCCGGCATTCTGCTTGCCAGACCAATTTCCAAAAACAATCTGAAACTGGCCATGGTCATCACTGGTCTGAAGATGCTACTGCATCCCATATTGGGAGTCCTGATCATCATTTTCGCAGGCGGCTATGCCATCGAGGTGGCACGCACGACCTTAATGGTGACCGTTGCCCCGGTTGGGGTAATGGCGCTGACCTTTGCCAGCCGCTATGGCGGCAAAACAGATGCAATCGCCCAGTCAATCCTGTGGAGTTTCTGTCTTTCAGTCCTGCTGATTCCCGTTTTTGCCGTAATTTGACGACAGGTCTGCAGGGTGGTCTGAAGAATGCCAAGGGTTGCAAAATTATATCCATTCCAGCGTGGGGATTGACAATGACGGCTATCAACTTAGGTTGCATAGCGTTCATACTGGTTTTCGGTGCGGATGTGAATTGGGTTGCCACAACAGTATTCTCGCACAGGCTCTTTGGTTAAAATGTCAGTTATTCGCGCCACACTCCAAGAGCTTAGATCTAGTCTGCACGGCGCATCAAAATGGGACATTTGGTTTGTCTGGCTGTGGCTTGCTGGCCCCTTTCTCTATCTGATCGAACGCACACCTGCGGATATCTGGCTGTCGGTGTTTGGCATCGCCTTCATTCTGCGGTCCTTTCAGGTCAGTCAATGGCGCTGGCTGTCGGCGTTCTGGGTCCGGTCTGTTATTCTTTTCTGGCTCGTTGCTTTACTGGCCTCGGCCCTTTCCGAAAATCCTCTATATTCGCTTGGCGAAGCGGTTGCCTGGATCAGATTTCCGCTTTACGCCGCCGCCTGTATGTTCTGGCTGGGAACCAACCGGATCCGGCTGAATATGATGTTTGTGACAATGGGGGTGGCCACAGCCCTCATGGCGGTGGTTCTTGCTGTCGAATTGGGCAGTGCAATTTTATTGTCCTCGACTCACCTGGCGCGGCTATCTGGTCCTTATGGCGACCTCGTCCCAGGTAATTTTCTAGGCAAGGCAATGATGCCACTGGCAACGATACTTGCGGCGATGGCCATGGACAAATCGTTCAAACATGGCCTTGGTCTGGCAATGGTCAGTGGATTGATCGTGATTTTCACAATGATCACCGGCGAACGTGTGAATTCTGCCCTTGCGGGACTGGCGGTCTTGCTTGCCTCCTTTGCCTGGGTGGTGCGTCCCCGACGAATCATTCTTTTCGGCACTCTTGCCGCAACCAGTTTTTTGATCCTGTTTGCCGCGTTCCCGGGCATTGGTGACCGCTTTTCACCTGGAAACAAGGCTGAGGTTACCGATTATTTTAACAGCCCCTATTGGTTTTCCGTGCGGCCGGGAATTGTAGCGGCGCTTGATTCGCCGGTGACCGGGATCGGTGTTGGGATGCACCGGCTTCACTGCCCGGCGATTCCGCAAGGCCCGCACTGGCTTGTTGGGCAGAATGACTGCCACCCACACCCTCATCAGTTTTATGTACAGCTGGCAGAGGAGACGGGACTATTTGGGCTGCTGACAGGCATAATCATGATTGTGTCAATCATCATCACAGCCGCCGCTGGCCGAAAACACCGGACGTTATATTCAAGTATTGCCTGGATTCCGCCAGCTTTGCTGTTTTTCCCCCAGCCATCAGCTGATTTCTTCGGTCAGTGGAACAATCTGTTCCTGTGGTTTGCCATCGGTCTGGCGTTGGCCATGGCACAGGATCGAGGCGGCCGCAGCGCCTAGACGCTGTTTAGTCACCGCCCGTCTGGCCGGGACAGAGCATGCTGCGCTGACCAGCGAGATATTCATCAATAATCGTTTGCATCCGTTGCCTGCCAAAACTGGTAAAATGGCCAGCATGAACCCTGCTGACAGGCATCTGTCTGAGCCGCCGCAGACTCTCGCAGAGTTGATCTGGGACGGAATGATAGAGATGGTCATACAATGTGCCGTCATAAAGCGTATCGCCTGTGAATATGACGCCACTCGCCGCCTCCCACAGGGCAATGGAACCCGGGGAATGTCCCGGAAAATGAAGCACCTGAAAAACCCGATCGCCAAGATCGATAACATCGCCATCACCAACCGTGCCAGTCAGGGGAGCGGCTCGATAACACCAATCCGCCACATCGAAACCCTCATAGGGCAGCTGCCTGATTGACTGAGGTTCCAGCAAATTGGCCACGGTTGCCTCACGCGTTGGGTTGGCAAAAATATCAGCTTCAGCGACATGGCCCAACCGCGTTTCAAACTGGCACAGGCCTCCGGCATGGTCATGGTGGCTATGAGTGCAAAGCGCAATCACCGGCCGTTCAGCCAGCATCGCGATATCTTTGGCAATCGGTCGCAGGCCAAGGCCCGTATCAATAATCAAATCACGATCCCTGCCACGTACATGCCAGATATTGCATCGCCAGTCAGCAGCAACATGTGCCTCCAGAATGTGTGACACACCGTCATCAAGATTTTTGATCTTGTACCAGCTTGATCGGGTCACCCATCATCCTTCCGCAACACACATCATCAGGTGTAGCCCATTTCCGGCCCGATGTCGTGATTATGGACGCCGCCTTGTGTGTTCCGCAAGTATGCGACACCCAAAACTATGCTGGTTTTATAGACATAACGCAGTCTATTGTCGTGAGGTTTTGTTCAATTAGGTTAGGACAGTCTTCTCCGGAAGGCTGGCATCGCACCCAATAAAGGGGGCAATCTGTGTCCAGTTCCGCCGCCTATCTCAGCCTGTTTCTCGCTGCGTTTCTGGCAGCTACAATCATCCCGGCACAGTCCGAGGCAGGATTGTCTACCCTGATTCTAACATCTCGAAACAATGTCATTCTGCTCGTTGCTGTCGCTGCCATCGGCAATGTTCTGGGGGCTGTAGTGAACTGGTATCTGGGGCGTTGGATTAACAGATTCGGTGACCGGAGATGGTTTCCTATCAAACCCGTGCAATTGACCCGGGCAACGCTCTGGTACCACAGATATGGCCGCTGGAGCCTGCTGTTAAGCTGGGTACCCTTCATTGGTGACCCGATTACCATTGCCGCCGGTGTGCTGCGCGAACCACTGCTGTCCTTTCTGCTGATTGTCAGTTTTGCGAAAACGACGCGCTACATTCTTGTCGCGGTGATCACGCTAAAATTGATCTGATCAGCAGATTTTGACAGATAGCGGGCGAACACCCTATCCTTAGCGGTGCGTGTGTTATGGAGAGGTAAAATGCGAATTATCTTTTTTGCCATATTGCTCAGCCTGTCGGCGGGCTCGGTTCATGGCCATAAATGTGTTCTTTCTGGCACGGGCGCATCGGAAATTGCCATCTACAATGCGTGCAAGAATGATCTTGTCATGGGAATGGATGGACATGGCTCAGCCGGCGCCACTGACCAGGTCAGCCAGAAACTGATCCTGCTTGAAGCCGAGAACAGGCAGCTGCAGGCGAAGCTCGCTTTGCTTCGCAACCGCCTGCTGGATTTGATGAAGGATCTCTAAGCCGGGAGGCGGCGATTTGGATTACAGTCATAGAAAACTTGCCCGCTTGAAGGCCGAGCAACGCGCCCGAACAGCACGGGAGACACAGTTGCGTAATCTTATTGAAGGCAACAACAGTAATCTTGAGGACAAGCTCGCCGTTTTTAAAACGCTAGCCCGCGCCGATCAAGCCCGCTTCACTATAGCATTGTCAAAAATGCTCGAGGAAACTGATCAGGATAAGTGATGCATCGATAAAAATGTCACCACGAAGCCAAGCAAGCTCCAGATGCATTGGCAGCACCCGGCCATCAAGCTGCGTTTTTCGCTCTGGCTTGCCAACCATGTCGGGGCGCTCAATATACCAAAAAAATTGCCACATAGCGCAGAGTTGGCCCTCAAAGCAGAGTGACCCCGTGAAGGGAATAGCGCCCGTGAAAATCTGCAGATCCCCGCGCTTAAGCGCTAATGAGCGCACCAGCGAAAACTCTCACTCGCTGCCTTTATATTGAGTGCATGTTCAAACAAATTCTCTTCTGCGCTATTCATGATTACATCTACTAGCAAATCGGCATGATGATGAAAATCAGCTGCTGCAAGCAGACCTTGATGAAAAGGATCTTAGGCAAGGAAATCATGGATTACGCTCGATGGACCTGCCAGCAGAAAATTATCTGCTAGATTGGGAACTTTCTAACGGTAAAAAAGCGTCTGTGGGGATCCGCAGCTTCCGGTAACGAATCATCTGCCGTGGACAAGGGAGGCTTGCGGTTAGAGGACCGATGTGCCAAGAACGCAACGGAATCGACCTCTGCCGTTAGCAGGGTGGCATGCCCAGTAGCATATGTCGGTGCACTAGATCGCAGCCCCTCGGGCCAGCCACATTGGTGTCGCGTACCGAGCCAAAATGGCTGACACGATGAATAGATCGAGTGTTGACAAAGTGGATATAGCTCACCGTCGTAGGCTATCCAAGTGTGTGAAAGCTGTGCCAATAAATTTCCGGGGTGTCTCAAAGGCGATGCCCTTGCCGTCGGCAAGGGCCGGCAGCGTCCAGGCGATGTCCCGCTCGGGAAAATCCAATGATCACCAATTGCCAATAAAACCCTTAAGTTTATCATTGGCGCGCATATTCACCGAAAACTCAAATCAACGCAAATACCAATACCCAATCATGGAGGCAAATATCAGCTAGGCCCGTCCTTCATCCTCGAAAGTGTGACCTATGTTGCTGCCTTCACTTTACCGTAAGCGGCAGATGGCGGTTAAATCCGCGCTGGGTCGAGCAGATGACGGCAATAACCCTTGCAAAAAACGGCCGCTATTTGCGGATGACCGTCTAAGATCCGGTAGAGGACAAGGTCAGCCAGTTTTCCCGTTACAACCT